>NZ_KB902768.1:0-712260 GCF_000379585.1 Bradyrhizobium sp. WSM2793
GAACGTATCGTGGCTCGGGATGCCATGTTCCAGGCGAAGGAAGAGCCGCAACAACTCCTCCTTCGACTGTCCGAAGTCCGCCATGTCCGAGCACGAATCCGCCCCGCACAACGTCGCCGCCAACGCGATGAACAGTACTTCCAGCAGATCATGCCGGGCATTGTCCGCGCGCGGGTCCGGCAACCGCCGAAAGGCCTTTCTGAACTTCTGCATCCGACCCCCTCCGTCTTCCGGGAGTCGTCTTCAGAATCCGTCTTGCCTTCCAATGCAATAGCTAGACAAAACCCATATGCGATTCCCCTGCGCTTGCGGGGGAGGGTCGGGGAGGCGGTGTCTCCGCTCGCGAGGACCCCTAAGAGGAGAAAACCCTCACCCGGCGCGTTGCGCCGACCTCTCCCGCAAGCGGGAGAGGTGCACCGCCGCCGTGGCGAAATCGTCGGGACCAACTAGCACCATGTCACCCCGCCTGAAGCTGCGAGACATCGCCTTCTTCGAACGTCCCGTGCAGTTCGCGCGGCCATTCCGCTTCGGTGCGATCACGATCAACGCGACGCCACAATTGTTCGTGCGAGTCGAGATCGAGGTGGAGGGCAGGGGGAGCGCGGTCGGCGCCAGTGCCGAGCTGCTCGTGCCAAAATGGTTCGACAAGCGGCCGGAGCTGTCCCCGGCGCAGACGGTGGATGGCTTGCGGCGGTCGCTCGAGATTGCGCGCGGGCTTTATCTTGCGGAGACCGGGTTTCGTCCAGCGTTTGGATTGCATGCGTCGTGTATTGCCGCCCAAGTCAAAGCGTGTGCGGAAGAGGATATTCCGCCGCTTGCAGCGGGCTATGGTCCGGCGGAAATCGACAAGGCGATCCTCGACGCGCTCCTGCGCGCGGTCGGTGCGAGCTTTTTCGAGGGAATGGCTGACAACATCGCGGGGATCGACGGGCGGATGTCACTCGATCTGACCGGCGCCGAGATCGCAGGGTTTCTGAAGGGCCGAACGCCTCTGCCGCGGGTTGCTATACGGCACACGGTTGGCCTCGATGACAAGATCGAGGGCGAAGGTGGGGTAGCGGACGTGCGCGAAAACGCTGGCGCTCGCTATTTCAAGCTCAAATTGTCGGGCGATCCGGAAGCAGATGTGGCACGGCTGGCGCGCATCGGCAAAGAACTCGGAAACCTGGATCGTGACTACAAGGTCTCCCTCGACGCCAACGAACAATACGCCGACCTTGCTGCATTGCGTGCATTGATCGATCGCCTTGATGGCGACGCAGCCCTGCACGGAATCTCGACCCGGCTTCTTTACATCGAGCAGCCAATGCCGCGCGATATTACATTCCAGACCGCTCTCGGGTCGCTCGCCACGCGTGACTTCATCATCGACGAAGCCGATGATTCCTACGGAACGTTTCTGGCGATGAGGCCGCTCGGCTATCGCGGCATCTCCTCGAAATCCTGCAAGGGTCTCTACAAATCGATCCTTAACGCGGTCCGCGCCGCGCAATGGACTACCGGCGCTGAAACGTTTTTCATCACAGGCGAGGATCTGACCTGCCAGGCCGGCCTCGCCGTGCAGCAGGACCTCGCGCTCGGCGCCTTCCTCGGCGTCACCCACGCCGAACGCAACGGCCATCATTATGTCGACGGCTTTGGCGACACGCCTCTCGCCGAAGCGCAGGCGTTCGCCGCCGCGCATCCCGATCTCTATGCCGATGCCGGGCAGGGCATCCGCCTCTCCATTCACAACGGCGATCTCCTGACGGGATCGCTTCACGCAACGGGCTTTGCGACGTCGGTTCATCCGGACTGGTCGGCACTCCGCCCGCTCGAACAGCCGAGATCACTTCAGGAGCATTTGACATGACCACCCAACGCCTCGGCCTCATCATGAACGGCGTCACCGGCCGCATGGGGCTCAACCAGCATCTGATCCGCTCGATCGTCGCGATCCGGGAGCAGGGCGGTGTACGGCTGAAGAACGGCGACCGCGTGATGCCAGATCCGATCCTGGTCGGCCGCAGCGCCGAGAAGGTCGAGGCGCTCGCCAAGCGCTACAACATCACACGCTGGACCACCGATCTCGATGCGGCGCTCGCCGACAAGAACGACACCATGTTCTTCGATGCCGCGACGACGCAGGCTCGGCCGGGTTTGCTGACCCAGGCGATCAATGCCGGCAAGCACGTCTATTGCGAGAAGCCGATCGCGACGAATTTTGAGGAGGCGCTCGAAGTCGTCAAGCTCGCCAATGCCAAGGGCGTCAAGCACGGCACGGTGCAGGACAAGCTGTTCCTGCCCGGCCTGAAGAAGATCGCCTTCCTGCGCGATAGCGGCTTCTTCGGCCGCATCCTCTCGGTGCGCGGCGAGTTCGGCTATTGGGTGTTTGAAGGTGGTTGGCAGGAAGCGCAGCGGCCGTCCTGGAACTATCGCGACGAAGACGGCGGCGGCATCATTCTGGACATGGTTTGCCACTGGCGCTACGTGCTCGACAACCTCTTCGGCAATGTCCAGAGCGTGAGCTGCATCGGCAACACCGACATCCCCGAGCGTTTCGACGAGCAGGGCACGAAGTACAAGGCGACCGCGGATGATTCCGCCTATGCGACCTTCCAGCTCGAAGGCGGTGTCATCGCCCACATCAACATGTCCTGGGTGACGCGCGTCTATCGCGACGACCTCGTCACCTTCCAGGTCGACGGCACCCATGGCTCGGCGGTCGCGGGGCTCAGCGACTGCATGATCCAGGCGCGGCAGGCCACCCCGAGGCCGGTGTGGAATCCCGACGAGAAGCGGCTGCACGATTTCTACGGCGACTGGCAGAAGCTGCCCGACAACGTCAGCTACGACAACGGCTTCAAGGAGCAGTGGGAGATGTTCATTCGCCACGTCTACGAGGATGCGCCCTACAAGTTCACGCTGTTGGAAGGCGTCAAGGGCGTGCAGCTCGCCGAATGCGCGCTCAAGAGCTGGAAGGAGCGGCGCTGGATCGACGTCGCGCCGATCAAGGCGTGAGATCGATTGGATAGCGTCCCGATATCTACCAAGCCGTCATTGCGAGCGAAGCGAAGCATTCCAGAGTCTTTCTGCAGAGGCAGTCTGGATTGCTTCGTCGCTTCGCTCCTCGCAATGACGGGGAGAGGTCTGAAGTCATGAACAAGCCCGTTCTGCCGATGTCGTCATTGTCGCTCAAGCTGCCCAAGGCCGACCGGTCGATCGAGACCTACCGGCTCGCAGCCTCCCGTACGTTTCCCGCAAAGCTCGAAGGACCGCTGAACCGCATAGCCTTCTCGGCCGTGCACACGGTCGTCGATCCCTTCGCGGACAACGATCCCTGGCTGTCGGCTGCCGTCGACTGGGACAAGACCATCGCCTTCCGCGAGCACGTCTGGGACCTCGGTCTTGGTGTTGCCGAGGCCATGGACACCGCGCAGCGCGGCATGGGGTTGGACTGGCCGACCTCGCTGGAGCTGATCACGCGCTCGGTCGCCGCCGCCAAGCGCCGCAACGCGCTGGTGTTCTCCGGCGCCGGCACGGACCATCTCGCGGTCGAGGATGCCAGGAGCCTCGACGACGTGATCTGCGCCTATGAGGAGCAGATCTCGGCGGTGGAGAAGGTCGGTGGCCGCATCATCCTCATGGCATCGCGCGCGCTGGCGAAACTCGGCCGCACCGCTGACGATTACGCCAAGGTCTACGACCGCGTGCTGTCGCAGGTCCGTGAGCCCGTGATCATTCACTGGCTCGGCGACATGTTCGATCCGGCGCTGGCGGGCTATTGGGGCACCGGGGATCTCGACAAGGCGATGGACACGGCCGTGGCCATCATCAACGGCAACGCCGCCAAGGTCGATGGCGTAAAAGTCTCGCTGCTCGACAAGCAGCGCGAGATCGACATGCGCCGGCGCCTCGACAAGCGCATCAAGATGTACACCGGCGATGACTTCAACTATGCGGAGCTGATCGCCGGCGACGAGCAGGGCTTTTCGCATGCGCTGCTCGGCATCTTCGACGCCATTGCGCCGGCGGCATCCTACGCACTGTCGCGGCTGGCGGCCGGCGACGAAGCCGGATTCCACGACGTGCTGGGGCCGACGGTGCCGCTGTCGCGCCACATCTTCAAGGCGCCGACGCGGTTCTACAAGACCGGCGTGGTGTTCATGGCGTATCTCAACGGCCACCAGGACCATTTCACCATGGTCGGGGGACAGGAGAGCACGCGCTCCACGTTGCATCTGGCCGAGCTGTTCCGTCTGGCCGACAAGGCCGGCCTGCTTGCCAACCCTGAACTCGCGACGCAGCGGATGAAGACCGTGCTCGCCACCCACGGTATCGAATCCTGATGCGCGATTTTTCGTCCGACCATCGCTGGCTGTCGCTGAACACGGCGACCGTCCGCAAGCAGGGTGACCTGGTCGAGATCATCAATGCCTGTGCAAAGCAAGGCATCCGCGCCATCGATCCCTGGCGCGACCAGGTGGCATCCGTCGGCCTCGACCGCGCCGCGCGCGCAGTGCGCGATGCCGGCCTCGAGCTCTCAGGCTATTGCCGCGGCGGCATGTTCACCTCGGACGCATCGCGCCGGAGTGAAGTGCGCGACGACAACAGGCGCTGCGTCGACGAAGCCAAGGCGCTGGGCGCGCCCTGCATCGTCCTGGTCGTCGGCGGCCTGCCGCAATATTCGCGGCCGGGCAGCGAGGCCTCGAAGGACATCGTGACGGCACGCGGGCAGGTCGAGGAGGCTCTCGCCGACATGCTCGACTACGCGAGGCAGGCCAAGCTGCCGCTGGCCATCGAGCCCTTGCATCCGGCTTACGCGGCCGACCGCGCCTGCGTGAACACGACGAAGCAGGCGCTCGACATCTGCGACCGGCTCGATCCTGCTCGCAGCGGCATGCTCGGCGTCGCGCTCGACGTCTATCACATCTGGTGGGATCCGGAGCTGATGAGCCAGATCGCGCGCGCCGGCAAGGATCGCCTGCTCGCGTTCCATGTCTGCGACTGGCTGGTGCCGACAAGGGACATCCTCAACGACCGCGGCATGATGGGCGACGGCGTCATCGACATCAAATCCGTGCGGGCGGCGGTCGAAGCGGGGGGCTTTGAAGGCTATTCCGAGATCGAGATCTTCTCCCACGGTTGGTGGGGCAAGCCGATGGAGGAGGTGCTGCGGACCTGCATCGCGCGGCATAAGGCGGCGGTGTAAAGTTACCACGAGTTCGGCCCCTACGGGCTGGCGAGCTGTTGCAGCGTGTTGAAGCGGACCTTTTGCCCGCTGTTCGGCGTCGATAGAACTCGTCCAGCGCAAGTTCGACCCGCTGGCGAGGCGGCGAGCTGGTCGGAGTACCACCAAAGATGTGGTGGACTGCCATCAGCTTTCAGGCAGAATGTCATCATGCCGATGCCGCAGCCTCGCCACAGTCTGTGCCAGATCGGATGCGGTAATCAGTGGCATCAACGATCAGCAGGGACGGCGGATGTACCCATGCCTGTTGACCTTGAATGGCCCCGACGTGCAACCGTCGGGGCCATTGCCGTGTCCGGCGTGACATGGCTGGCGAGCTTTGCCGAAGGCACTGGCGTGCTTTGGCGCGGCGAAGGACCGCCAAGGACGACCTGCAATTCAATGCGCCGTGCCAAACTGGTTTTGCGATCGAATTTGTCGGCCACGGCCGTTCGCCGAAAAGTCGGACGATTGCGCTATCATTGATTCACCGTCAAACACCGGACTATCACCTGTCAATTCGATCTGCGAAGCTGTGACAACAGAATGCGCTTGCAAACAAGCAAGCGTGAAGAGAGGTTCGCAGTGGATAAGGTGCAGCGTTTGCGTGCGATGAGCTCACTATGCCGCCAACAGGCCGCGTACAACAGCATGAACAAATGGAAGCTGCTCGCAGAAGCGGAATACTGGGATCATCTGGCTAATCTCGAGTTGTCTTCTCACTTCCAGCAATGCAACGCGATCAAACACGAATGACGCTGGGCAGTCCTCGTGAGGTCGGAAACGAGGCTGTCGCTTGCGTTACGTGCCGCCGCACCCTCACAGAGAGTGCGCGGCAGCGACATACATGGTCTCGTCGAGCTTTGAAGCAGGACGATTACGTGACCCCGCTTCGTTCGACCGCGACGCAAATTGCAACGAGAGAACGCGATGCCGTCCTCACGGCCCCGCGACCTGTTGCAGCGTGTTGAAGCGCGCCTTCTGCTCGCTGCTCAGCGTGGCATAGAACTCGTCCAGCGCAGGCTCTACCAGCTTGGCGGCCGTCAGCATCGCCTCGAGCCGGTGCTGCATCGCCTCCAGCCGTCCGACCGGCGTCAGCGGCACATCGTTCGGGCAAGCCGCTTGCAGGCCTTCAACGCCTTTGGCTGTCGCTTCACTGAGGCGGTCGAGCGCCTCCTTCTGCTTGCCGGCTGGGTGGAGCACAGCCTCGATCCTTTGGATCGGCAGCTGGGTCAGGCTGGATTTCGGATCGCCGCAGCCCTCGACGTTGGCTTGTTGCTGCGGCGAGCGCTCGCCGACATTCGGGCCGAGCGCATTGAAGCTGGCCTTCTGCTCGTCACTGAGCGAGTTGTAGAAATTCTCCAGGGCCGGTCGAACGATCTTGACGGCTTCCAGCGTCGCGCTGATGCGGTTCATCATCGCGCGCAGGCGGCCGGGGGGAGTCAGTGCATAGGTCTCCGCGCAGGAGTCCTTGAACACGCCGGCAGCGTTGGCCGCCGCGGTCTTCAATTCATCGAGCAGCGCGCGTTGCTCCGGCGTCGGCCGCACCGCTTTCGCGATATCGGCAAGCGGCCAGGCGGTGACGCCCTTGTCCGGTGTGCCGCACAATTGCTGTAGCGTTTGCGGGCTCACGCTCGCGCGCGGACGGGCGCGACTGCTGCCGCCGGCTTGCGGATAATCATACGGGTTGGTGCTGGCATAGGCGGAATAGGGGCCGTCACCACCCCAGAACACGGTGTCGACGAAGTCGTCATAGGCATATGCCCAATAACCGGGCTCGTAGCCATAGGACCAGAACGTGTAGTTGAAAATGTCGGAATAAGCGTAAGGCCAGAACACCGGCCCAAGCCACGCCACGAACACCGCGGGATGGCGGTGTCGCCAGGCCTGCCGGGGAGCCCAGCCGCTCTGGCGGGTGGTGAGCGCCGCCTGGGCTTGCGCAGGGGCCTGCTCGCGGAAGCGCTCGGCAAATCGCCCGCGCTCGGCCGCCTGCACGGCGGCGACGGCAGTGGCGGCTCGCCCAACTGTGGCGGGCTCGGGGCCCAACCGCTGCAGGCGCGCCTGATCGCGCTGCTGCATGCTCTGTTCGCGCTGGAGCAGGCGGTTCTGCGTCTGCAGCGTCCGCTCCTGTGCACGTTGCGCCCGCACGCCTTCCGGCTTCTGCGACTGCAATTGCTGCACGCGCTGTTGCATCCGATCGATGCGGCTCTGCCGTTCCGAACTCTGACGCGTGAGCATCTCGCGCTGCCGCTGCTGCACGATTTGCTGTCGCTGCTGGATCTGCTGCTGATGCTGCTGCGCGCGCTGCTCCATCCCCTCCTGTCGCGGCGGCCGCGCGGTCACAGCCGATGGCCCGCTTGGACGCGAGGGGGCGGCGATATGCGGCGTCGGCCGCGGGGCCATGGCCGGACGTTGTGGTGCTGCCGGCGCCCGGTGGATTTCAGGTCGCGGCGCTGCCACGTGCGGGGCGGCTCGCGGCGGTGGTGCTGCAAAACGGGGGCCCGGACGCGGCGGCGGTGCGGCGATGTGGGGCGCCGGGCGCGGCGCCATGGCCGGTCGCTGCGGCATGGCCGGTGGATGGAATGCCGGGGCGGCGGGACGTGCCATCGCTGGCGGCGCCGCCGGACGGGCCATGGCCGGCGGTGCTGCTGGCCGTGCTGCCGGCGCTGCGGCCGGACCGGCAGGTCCGCCCCTTCCATGTCCCTGGCCGGGTCCTTGGGCGAGCGCGCCGACGCTCGTCGCCAGCATCGAGACACCAATGAAAGCAGCCGTAAGGCAAGCGCCATGCGGAAGCATGATTGTCGCTCCCAGCTCGTAATCGCCCACGACGTTCAACGCGCAGCTGGCGGAATCGTTCGTTGCCGGCCGCGGCCGGCATTGCGATCTTCCGACGCAGGCCGCCTCAAGAGAAATCCTGCGTCAGAGTGGTGGCGAGCCGCTCTAACGCCCAGTCGACCTGGTCGCTTGTGATTACCAGCGGCGGAGCGATGCGGATCGTCTGCTCGTGGGTATCCTTGGCCAAGATGCCCTTGCTCTGAAGCGCCTCGCAGTAGCGGCGGGCGCGGCCGGCCTCGGGATGCAGCTCAACCGCCAGCATCAAGCCGCGTCCGCGCACCTCGCGGATCGTGTTGGCGCGAATGTCTTTCAAGCCTTCCAGAAAGCGCGCGCCCTGCCTGGCCGCGTTCTCGATCATGCCTTCCTCGGTCAGCACGCGCAGCGCCGCGCGCGCCACCGCGCAGGCAAGCGGATTGCCCCCGAACGTCGAACCGTGCTGGCCGGGCCTCAATGTCCCGAGCACGTCGTTGTTCGAGAGCACGGCCGACACCGGATAGAAGCCGCCGGACAAGGCCTTGCCGAGCAGCGTCACGTCCGCCTCGATTCCCTCGTGCTGTTCGGCGAGAAGCTTGCCGGTGCGGCCGAGCCCGGTCTGGATCTCGTCGAGCACCAGCATCACGTTGTTGGTGGTGCAGAGCTCCCGCACCTCAGCGAAATAACCGGCTGGAGGAAGGATGACACCGGCTTCGCCCTGGATCGGCTCGACCAGAAAGGCGACCGTGTTTGGTGTGATTGCCTCCGCCAGCGCCGTGGCGTCGCCGAACGGGATGATCTTGAAGCCCGGCGCGAACGGGCCGAAATGTGTGCGAGTGTCGGGGTCGGTTGAAAAGCCGACGATGCCCAGCGTGCGTCCGTGGAAATTATTGGCGCAGACGATGATCTCGGCCTGGCAGTCCGGCACGCCCTTCACCTCATAGCCCCATTTGCGCACCGACTTGATCGCGCTTTCGACCGCCTCGGCGCCGCTGTTCATCGGCAGCACCTTGTGGGAGCCGGTCAGTGCCGCGATCTCTTCGTAGAAGGGGGCGAGCTGGTCGTTGTGGAAGGCGCGCGAAGTGAGCGTCAGCCTGTGCGCCTGTTCCACCATCGCCGCCAGGATCTTGGGGTGGCAGTGGCCCTGGCTGACCGCCGAATAGGCCGAGAGGCAATCGAGATAGCGGTTGCCCTCGGTATCCCAGACCCAGACACCTTCGCCGCGGGACAGGACGACCCCGATCGGCTCGTAATTATGGGCCCCAAAGCGTGCTTCCGTTGCGACGAAATCAATGACCGACGCGCTCATCTGTCGTCACTCCATGGCTGCGCGCGGCGGTGCCAACCGACTGCACCGCCGGCCCTCAGCTTGATCTGGGTATCAACTTGCCGCCTTGGAAGTCTTCATCCCTTCCGGTGGCGTAGCCCGATCTGATTTGCCAAAAGTATCAGAGGGTTCTCTACTGTGCATGGGGTTGTTTTCGCAGTTTTTGGTGTCGAGCCCTCAGCCGATCGTACAGGGCACGCTCAAAAAGCCGCGAAACCGCACCCGTCCGCCCCGCACCGGCTGGCCGCTGACGGCATAGTTCGGGAAGCGCGCCAGGAAGCGCGAGATCGCAATCGCGCCCTCCAGCCGCGCCAGCGCCATGCCGGCGCATTGATGCGCGCCGGTGGCGAAGGCGAGATGCCGGTTCGGCGTGCGCGCGATGTCGAAGCTCTCGGGGTCCGGAAACTGTGCGGGATCGCGGTTGGCGGCGCCAATACACAGCGTCACCGACGTGCCGGCATCGAGCATGACGCCGCCGAGTTCGATCTTTTCCGTGGTCATGCGGTTGCCGAGCTGGTTCGAGCTCTCATAGCGCAGCATCTCCTCGACGGCGGTCTTGATCATGTCGGGATTGCCGATCAGCCGCTGCTTCTGGTCGCGATTGCGATCCAGCGCGACGAGGCCGTTGCCGATCAAATTGGTGGTGGTCTCGTGCCCGGCATTGAGCAGGAAGATGCAATTGTGCAGCAGCTCCTTCTCGGTCAGCCGCTCGCCATTCTCCTCACCCTGGATCAGGCGCGTCAGCACATCGCGCTCGGGATTGCCCGGCTTGTCGCGCCGGCGTGCCACCAGCGTCTGGAGATAGCTGAGAAAATCCGTCACCGCCTGGTTGCCGCGCGCGGCGACCTCGGGCGACACCACGGGTTCGAGCGCACCAAGGATCGCCAGCGACCAGTCGCGCAGTGGCCCGCGTTCCTCATGAGGCACGTCGAGCAGATTGCCGATCACCTCGATCGGGATGGACGCGGCGAAATCCTCGATCAGCTCGCAAGCCCCTTTGGCCGCGATGGCATCGAGCAGACCGTCCACCAGCTTGACGATGTCAGGCTCCATGCCGGCGATCGCCCGCGGCGACAACGCGCCCATGATCAGGCGACGCACGCGGGTATGCGCCGGCGGATCGTTGAAGACGAGGCTGGTGGTGTGATGCTCGTAGAGCGGGGTGTCGCCGTATTTCGGCGCGAACTCGCGCTTCTTGTCCGAGCTGAACGACTTGGTGTTCTTGTAGGTGGTGACGAGATCGTCATAGCGGGTCAGGAACACGGTGCCGCTGCGCAGGCGCTTGACCGGCTCGTTCTCCCGCAGTGCACGATAGGTCGGGTAGGGGTCGTCGTAGAATTCCGGCGTCAGCTTCTCGAGGTCGAAGCTTGCCGCCAGCGCCTTCGCATCTGCGTTCATCCCGTTATACTCGCCGGTTAAAGCCGTTATGCCGTTTTTGTTGTTCTGGTCGGCGCATGCATGCGTCTACAGTCTGCCCACCTTGCTAGCCGACCGGACAGGAAAATGCACGCACGCGCTGACGCTGCCGACACGGCGCCGAATTGGCCCGACGATATTTTCGCGACCTTGCAACGCTTCGATGTCAGGCAGGTACCTTACGTGCCGGATGCCGGCCATTCCAAGTTGATCCAGCGCGTGCTGGCATCGTCCACGATGCGCGGCATTCCGCTCACGACGGAAGAGGAGGGCGTGGCGCTTCTTGCCGGCGCCTGGGCCGGCGGACAGCGCGGCGTCCTGCTGATGCAGTCGAGCGGCGTCGGCAATTGCATCAACATGCTGTCGCTGATCCCGATCCTGCGCTTCCCGTTCCTGACGCTGGTGACCATGCGCGGCGAGTGGGGCGAGTTCAATCCGTGGCAGGTGCCGATGGGCTCGACCACGCAGGGCGTGTTCGAGCTGTCGGGTGTCCAGGTGCTGCGGGCCTCCAGCGCGGCCGAGGTGCCGGCTGTGCTCGAAGCCGCTGCGTCGCAAGCCTACAACGCGCTCACCCCCACTGCTGTCCTTCTGTCGCAGCGCCTGATCGGCGCCAAGGTTTTCACCAAATGAGCAAGGCTAATCTCCTCGATCGCCGCCAGGTGGTGTCCACGCTGCTCGCGGACCGCAAGGACGTCGTCGCGATCGGCGGCCTTGGGGCCTCCACCAACGACATGTGCGCGGCCGGCGACCACGCCCGCAATTTCTACCTCTGGGGCGGCATGGGCGGCGCCGCGATGATCGGGCTGGGGCTCGCCCTGGCGCAGCCAAAACTGCCGGTATTGGTCATCACCGGCGACGGCGAGATGCTGATGGGCATGGGCAGCCTGGCCACCATCGGGCTGCAGAAGCCGTCCAACCTCTCGATCGCAGTGCTCGACAACGAGGCCTATGGCGAAACGGGCGGCCAGACCAGCCACACCTCCGCTGCCGCCGATCTCGTTGGCGTCGCCAAGGCCTGCGGCATCGGGGATAGCCGGGCCGTCACGACCATGGCCGAGGTCGAGGCCTTTGCCAAAGCCGTCCACGACGTCTCTGGGGGGCCGCGCTTTGCCAATATGAAGATCGACAGCGCCAGCCTGGAGCGGATTTTGCCAAGCCGGGACGGGACTTACATCCTCAACCGGATCCGCGGCGACCTCGGCTTCCAGCCGATCTAGGGCGGGCCTGTCCATTCCCACCGGCGCCCAGGTCCTGCACGGAAGCCGTGCAGGCGAGGCCAATTTCCACTGAATTAACGACGCACTCAGGTTGCGATGCAACATAGTGCTTGACTTTTGCGTGGGTGAGTGCTTACTCACTAGCATGAGCTCATTGCGTATGACGAGCGACCTGAGGCGTCAATTGATCCTCGGAGCCGCGAAACGCTGCTTTGCCCGACATGGCTATACCGGCACCACGACCAAGAGCGTGGCGGCCGCCGCTGCCATTTCCGAGGCGTTGCTGTTCAAGCATTTCCCGTCCAAGGCGGCGCTCTACGCCGAAATCCTCAGCGACGAATGCGAGGCCGACCCGGCGCTCACCGAGCTTCTCGAGCGAGAGCCTTCGACCGCCACGCTGGTCGAAGTGATCCGCGGCATGGTCGAGCATTTCCTGCACATCGCTGACGGTCCCGATCAGGAAGAGGCTCAGCGCCTGCGACTGATGGCCACGAGCCATTTGGATGATGGCGAATTCGCCCGTTTGCTGTATGCCAAGATCGAGACGCTGATCGGGGCGATCTTCGTCTCCTCGCTCGAACGTGCCGTTGCCGCCGGGGACGCGCGGCCATGCAGCGGCAATCCACTCAACCTGTTCTGGTTTGCGCATCACTCGGTGATGACTGCGGCGCTGACCAGGCTGCCGGCCACGCCTTGCCTCGCTTACGGCAAGGCTGAAGACCTCGAGCGGCAGCTGTGTGAGTTTCTCCTGAGGGGTATCGGACTTAACGACGCCGCAATTGCTTCGCATCTGGGCCACAATCAGGCCGCGGGTGCCGGCAAGGCGGCGATTGCAGAGAGTGCATGACATGAACATCGTAACCGAACACAAGATTTCGGGCGAACCGATCGACAACAAGGCTCCCAAGCGTCCGGTCCGGCCGGTGCTCTGGTTCATCATCGTCGGCACGCTCCTGGCGGTGCTGGTCGGCGGCCTCGTCTGGTTCAATTATTTCCGCGGCCAGATGATCAAGCAGTTCTTCGCCAACAACAAGCCGCCGCCGACCGCGGTCAGCGCGGCGGAGGCCAAGTCCGAGGTGGTGCCGAACCTGCTCACCGCGGTCGGCGGCCTCGTCGCCGTGCACCAGGTCGACGTCAGTGCCGACGTCAACGGCCGCGTCACCGAGATCAAGTTCGCGCCGGGCACGCGCGTCGAAGCCGGCACGCCGCTGGTCCAGCTGTTCGACGCGCCGGAGCAGGGCGACCTTGCCAATTACAAGGCCCAGGCGACCGTCGCGCAGCTGTCGCTTGATCGTGCCAAGCAGCTGGCCGCGCGCCAGTTCGGTCCGCAGGCGACCGTCGATACCGCGCAGGCCGCCTACGACCAGGCGCAGGCCGGCATCGCCAAGACCGAGGCGCTGATCTCGCAGAAGCTGGTGCGCGCACCGTTCTCCGGCGATCTCGGCGTCCGCAAGGTCGAGGTCGGTCAGTATCTGACGGCGGGTACGGCGATCGTGTCGTTGACCGATCTGTCGGAGCTGTGGGCCAACTTCACCGTGACGGAAAAGGATTCCGGCAGCCTCAAGGTCGGCCAGACTGTCAAGTTGAAGGTCGATGCCTATCCGGGCCGTATCTTCGAAGGCAAGATCACCACGATCGAACCGCAAATCTCGACCGACACCCGCAACATCCGCGTGCAGGCGACGATCGCCAATCCGGAGAAGATCCTGAAGCCCGGCATGTTCGTGACCACCACGGTGGTGCTGCCGGACAAGCCGGCCGTGATCACCGTTCCGGAGACGGCGGTCGACTACACGCTGTACGGCGACTCGGTGTTCGTGATCACCGAGAAGAAGGAAGAAGACGGCAAGACCAGCCTGTCCGCGGTGCGCACCTTTGTGCAGACCGGCAACCGGGTCGAAGGTCGCGTCGAAATCATCAAGGGCGTGAAGGCGGGCGACAAGGTCGTTGCCGTCGGCCAGCTCAAGCTGCAATCGGGCGCGGCGGTGTCGATTTCGACCGACCCGGCTCCGCAGATCCCGGCGCAGCCGCCGCGCTACTGACCCTCTGCATTCAAGTGATCCGGCTCGGCCGGATCACTTTTCTTGAGACATATAAATCGAGATCGCCGCGATGCGCTTTACCGATATTTTCATCAAACGCCCGGTTCTGTCGGTCGTCGTCAGTCTGCTGATCCTGCTGATCGGCCTGCGCGCGGCGATGGTGCTGCCGATCCGGCAATATCCCAAGCTGTCGAACACGGTCATCAACATCACGACCGTCTATCCGGGCGCGTCCGCGGATCTGATCCAGGGTTTCATCACCACGCCGATCGAGCAGGCGGTCGCGTCCGCCGAGGGCGTCGACTACATCACCTCGTCCTCGGTGCTCGGCACCTCGACGATCCAGGTCTACATCAAGCTGAACTTCGATCCGAACCAGGCTCTCACCGAGGTGCTGGCGAAGACGAATTCGGTCAAATACCTGATCCCGAAGGAATCCAACGACCCGATCGTCACCAAGACCACGGGCCAGACCACGGCCGTGATGTATCTCGGCTTCTCGTCCGAGGAGCTCTCGGGCTCGGCGATCTCGGATTATCTGACGCGCGTGGTGCAGCCGGTGCTGTCGACCGTCGACGGCGTGGCTTCCGCCGACATTCTCGGCGGCCAGACCTTCGCGATGCGGCTGTGGCTCGATCCCGAGAAGATGGCCGGCCGCAACGTGTCGCCGGCTGACGTCGCTGCGGCGATCACCGCCAACAACTTTCAGTCCGCGGCGGGCCAGACCAAGGGCTATCTCATCGTCTCGAACGTCTCGACGAACACGGGCCTGACCGACGTCAACCAGTTCAAGAAGATGATCGTCAAGGCCAAGGACGGCGGCTTCGTGCGGATGGAGGACATCGGCAGCGTCGAGCTTGCCGCCCAAAGCACGGATGCAAGCGTCGCCTTCAACGGCGAGCACGCGATCTTCATCGGTGTGCAGGCAACCCCGCAGGGCAACCCGCTGACGCTGGTCAAGGGCGTGCGCGCGCTGTTCCCCGAACTCGAGCGCAATCTGCCGCCGTCGATGAAGATGAAGGTCGCCTACGACTCGACCAAGTTCATCCAGTCTTCGATCGACGAGGTGGAGAAGACGCTCGGCGAAGCCGTGATCATCGTGATCGTGGTGATCTTCCTGTTCCTGGCGTCGCTGCGGTCGGTCATCATTCCCGTCGTCACGATTCCCTTGTCGATGATCGGCGTCTGCACCCTGATGCTGGCGCTGGGATTCAGCTTCAACCTTCTGACGCTGCTCGCGATGGTGCTGGCGATCGGCCTCGTGGTCGACGACGCCATCGTCGTGGTGGAGAACATCCATCGCCATCTGGAGGAGGGCAAGACGCCGGTCCAGGCCTCGCTGCAAGGCGCGCGTGAAATCGTCGGCCCGGTCATCTCGATGACCATCACGCTCGCCGCGGTGTACGCGCCGATCGGCTTCCTTGGCGGCCTCACCGGATCGCTGTTCCGCGAATTCGCCTTCACGCTGGCGGGCTCGGTGATCGTGTCGGGCGTGATCGCGCTGACATTGTCGCCGATGATGTGCTCGGTGCTGCTCAAGAACACCGAAGAGGGCCGCTTCGCCAAGGCCGTCAACAAGGTGTTCGGTGCGTTGACGCGCTGGTATGGCCGCAGGCTCGACCGCTCGCTCGACTACAAGGCGATCACGGGCCTGTTCGCGGTGACGATCCTCGGACTCGTCGGCTTCCTCTACATGCACACGTCGAAGGAGCTGGCGCCCGAGGAAGACCAGGGCATCGTGTTCGCGGTGACCAAAGCGCCGAAATACGCCAACATCGACTATGTCGATTTCTACGGCGACAAGCTCGACCACGAATTTTCGAAATTCCCCGAGACCGATCTGCGTTTCGTGCTGAACGGCATCAACGGCCCGCAGGGCGGCATCGCCGGCATGCTGCTCAAGCCCTGGGAGGAGCGCAAGCGCTCGTCGATCCAGTTGAAGCCGCTGGTGCAGGCCGAGCTCTCCAAGATCGAGGGCGTGCAGGCCTTCGCATTCAACCTGCCGCCGCTGCCGGGCGGGCCGGGCGGTCTTCCGGTGCAGATGGTGATCAATTCCACCGCCGGGTTCCAGACGGTCTATGAGCAGATGGAGAAGCTGAAGGACGCTGCGCGCAAGAGCGGCATGTTCATCGTCTCCGACAGCGATCTTGCCTACAACCAGCCGAACGTGAAGGTCACGATCGACCGCACCAAGGCGCAGGATCTCGGCGTCAATATGCAGAACCTCGGCGCCACGCTCGCGGTCCTGCTGGGTGGCAACTACGTCAATCGCTTCAATCTGGAGGGCCGGTCCTACCAGGTGATCCCGCAGGTTCCGCGCGCCAAGCGGCTGTCGCCGGAATCGCTCGGTGGCTTCTATGTGACGACCAACACCGGCCAGCAGCTTCCGCTGTCGACGGTGGTGTCGATCGAGACCAAGACCGATCCGAACTCGCTGACGCACTACAATCAGCTCAATTCGGCGACGTTCTCGGCCGTGCCGATGCCCGGCGTGACCGTCGGTGCGGCGGTCGACTTCCTCGAAAGCGAGGCCAAGAAGCTGCCGCAAGGCTTCAGCCACGACTATCTCGCGGACTCCAGGCAGTACGTGCAGGAAGGCAATCAGCTTGCGATCACCTTCGGCTTCGCGCTCATCATCATCTTCCTGGTGCTGGCCGCGCAGTTCGAGAGCTTGCGTGACCCGTTGGTGATCATGATCTCGGTGCCGATGGCGATCGTCGGTGCGCTGATCCCGCTGTTCTTCGGCGTGGCGACCATGAACATCTACACCCAGGTCGGTCTGCTCACCCTGGTCGGCCTGATCACCAAGCACGGCATCCTGATGGTGGAGTTCGCCAACGAGCTCCAGGTCAACGAGCGGCTCGACCGCCGCTCGGCCATCGAAATGTCGGCCCGCATCCGCCTGCGGCCGATCCTGATGACGACGGCCGCGATGGTGACCGGACTGATCCCGCTCCTGACTGCGACCGGCGCGGGCGCGGCCAGCCGCTTCTCGATCGGCCTGGTCGTCGTGGCCGGCATGTCGATCGGCACGCTGTTCACGCTGTTCGTGCTGCCCGCGGTCTATGTGGTGCTGGCAACCGACCATCGCGCGGCCGCCGATTCCGAGCGGAACAAGCAGGTCAATGAGCTCGACCTTGGCTCCAAGGCCCTGCGGCCGACCTGACGCCGCAAGCTAGCAAGCGAACGAGGGCGGCAGCGGCGGGTCCGCTGTCGCCCTTTTTGTTGCGTCCGGGCGCCGGGCTCACTGGATGGGGCCTTATCCCGCGCTTGCGAAAGACAAGGTCCCGTCTTCTTGCTAGGTTCCGGGTGATGAGCCTTTCTCTCCATCCCGACACCCCGCAAGCCAGGACGCTGCCGAGCGCGGCCTCGGATGGCGTCGCTGCCGGCGCGGGTGCGGGGCGGGGGATCAGGACCCGGCTGTTCACCAAATATGTCGCGCTGTTCGTGGCTGTCGTCGCCATCGCGCTGCTGGCCAACGGCCTGTTCGAGGTCTTCTTCTATTATCGCGAGCACAAGGCTTCGCTGATCCGGGTCCAGCATGAGCAGGCCGAGGCGGCCGCAGCCAAGATCGGCCAATTCGTCAAGGAAATCGAGAACCAGCTCGGATGGACGACGCAACTGCCGTGGTCGGCGGGCTCGACCGAGCAGCGCCGGTTCGACGCGCTGCGGCTGCTGCGCCAGGTGCCCGGGATCACCGAGCTTGCCCAGGTGGATTCGACCGGCAAGGAACGGTTGCGGGTCTCGCGGCTGGCGATGGATGCGATCGAGAGCGGGATCGACCTGTCCAATGATCCGAAGTTCACCGAGGCGGTCGCGCACAAGGTCTATTACGGTCCGGTCTATTTCCGCCGGGAGTCTGAGCCCTACATGACGCTGGCGCTGGCCGGCGCGCGCAGGGATGCAGGTGTCAGTATTGCCGAGGTCAATCTCAAGCTGATCTGGGACGTGGTCTCGCAGATCAAGGTCGGCCAGCACGGGCATGCCTATGTCGTCGGCCCGGAAGGGCGCCTGATCGCGCACCCCGATATCAGTCTCGTGCTGCGCAACACCGACATGTCCGGCCTCGCACAGGTGCGCGCCGCGCAGGCGGCCGGCGGCACCATGCCGGACGCGCTCGAGGAAGCGCGCAACATCCAGGGCCAGAAGGTCCTGACCGCATCGGCACCAATCGAGCCGTTGCACTGGACCATGTTCGTCGAGCTGCCGGTCGAGGAGGCCTATGCGTCGCTCTACGCCTCGCTGCAGCGGCTTGCGATCGTGCTGCTCGGGGCGTCGATCTTCGCGGTGCTTGCGGGGGTATTCCTTGCGCGCCGCATGGTCGGGCCGATCCAGGCCCTGCGCAGCGGTGCGGAACGGATCGGCGGTGGCGACTTCTCCCAGCGCATCTCGATCCGGACGGGCGACGAGCTCGAAGGGCTCGCCGACCAGTTCAACGACATGGGCGCGCGCTTGCAGGAATCCTATGCCGACCTCGAAAACAAGGTCGAGCAGCGCACTGCGGAACTGCGGGAATCGCTGGAACAGCAGACCGCAACGTCCGAAGTGTTGGAAGTGATCAGCTCCTCGCCGGGCGAGCTGGAGCCGGTGTTTCGCAAAATGCTGGAGAATGCCACGCGCGTGTGCGGCGCATCCTTTGGAACGATGAATTTTTGGGACGGCGAAGAATTCAATCTGGCTGCGGACTACAACCTTCCATCCGAGTTCTCTGATTTCAGGCGACGCACACCGATGCGTCCTTATCCCGGCACCACGCTTGAAACTGTCGTCAAGACACGCAAGTCTTCGCAGGTTCCCGATCTTAGGGAGAGCCCGGCTTACCTGGCTCGCGTTCCCAATGTCATTCCGATGGTGGAGGTTGCCGGAGCCCGCACGCTCATGGTCGTCCCCATGCTTAAGGAAGATCAATTGATCGGCGCGATTACGATCTTTCGAAAGGAGGTACGGCTCTTCACGGACAAGCAGATCGCGCTGGTCGAAAACTTCACCAGGCAAGCGGTCATCGCCATCGAGAACACGCGGCTGCTTCGAGAGTTGCGTGAGCGCACCGAGGCACTGTCCCAATCCCTGAGCGAGCTGCGCGCCGCCCAGGATCGCCTGATCCAGACCGAGAAGCTTGCCTCGCTCGGCCAGCTCACCGCCGGCATCGCCCACGAGATCAAGAACCCGCTCAACTTCGTCAACAATTTCTCCGCTCTCTCGACGGAGCTGATCGATGAGCTCAACGAGGCGCTGCAATCGGCTGCGCTCGACGGCAAGTCCAGGGAGGAGGTCGACGAGCTGACCCGCATGCTCAGGAGCAATCTCGAGAAGGTGGTGCAGCACGGCAAGCGCGCCGATTCCATCGTCAGGAACATGCTGCTGCATTCGCGCGAGGGTTCCGGCGAGCATCGGGCCGTCGACATCAATGCGATCGTCGAGGAGAGCCTCAATCTCGCCTATCATGGCGCGCGCGCCGAACGGCCGTCCTTCAACGTTACGCTCCAGCGCACGTTCGATCCCGCTGCCGGTATGGTCGACATCTATCCGCAGGAGATCACGCGCGTCTTGCTCAACCTGATCTCGAACGGCTTCTATGCCACGGCCAAGCGCAAGGAGAGCGCGGGTGAGACCTTCGAGCCGAGTTTGAGCGCAGCAACAAAAGACCTCGGCGGCAGGGTCGAGATCCGGATTCGTGACAATGGCACGGGAATTCCGCCCGAGGTGAAGGAGAAGATGTTCAATCCCTTCTTCACCACCAAGCCGGCCGGCGAGGGCACTGGGCTCGGCCTCTCCATGAGCCATGACATCGTCGTGAAGCAGCACGGTGGCACCATCGACGTGAACACCACACAAGGTGTATTCACCGAGTTCATCATCACCCTGCCGCGCACGATGGCGGCGGACGGCACTTCCGGAGGCAAGTCGTGAACGTTTACATCCTGGTCGTCGACGACGAGCCCGACGTCGAGGCGCTGTTCCGGCAGCAATTCCGGCGCGAGCTGCGCGCCGGCCGCTTCCAGATGGAGTTCGCCTCCTCGGCGCCCGATGCGCTCAAGCGGGCCGCCGAGGTTCGCGATCCTTCGCTGATCCTGATCCTGTCCGACATCAACATGCCCGGCATGAGCGGGCTCGACATGCTGCCGAAGGTGCGTGCCGCGCATCCGGACGTCCCCGTCATCATGATCACGGCATATGGCGACGCCGAGACGCGGCGAAAGGCGATCGAGCGCGGCGCCGTCGGGCTTCTCACCAAGCCGATCGACTTTGCCTTGCTGCGACAGGAGATCGACACGAGGCTCGAGCAAGCCGCATGAGCGCGACCATCCTCTTCGTCGACGACGAGCCGGATCTCGAAGCGCTGGTCCTGCAAAAGTTTCGCAGGCAGATCCGCGACGGACAGGTCGCCATCATATTCGCCCGCGACGGTATCGAGGCGCTGGCCTCGCTCGAGCAGAACCCGCAGGTCGACATGGTGGTCTCCGATATCAACATGCCCAGGATGGATGGCCTCTCGCTGCTCGCGAAACTCCAGGAGGCCGAGGACAAGAAGTCGACCATCATTGTCTCGGCCTATGGCGACATGAGCAATATCCGCACCGCAATGAACCGCGGCGCGTTCGACTTCCTGACCAAGCCGATCGACTTCGCCGATCTGGAAGCCACCATCGAGAAGACCATCCGCCATATCGAGATGCTGCGCGAGGTGCGGCGGCGCCAGATGGAAGCCGAGCGCGCCCATGCCGCGCTATCGCGTCATTTCTCGCCCGAGCTTGCCAAGCGTCTGGCCGCCAGCGGCGACGGCGAGGGCATCGAAGTGCAGTGGCGCGATGTCGCCACCATCTTCACCGATATTACCGGCTTCACCTCATTGGTCGAGAGCGCACCGCCCGAGACGTTGGGCAAGTTGCTTAACGAGTATGTCGGCGGCATGACCGAAATCGTCTTCGCCCATGAGGGCACGGTCGCAAAGATCATCGGCGATGCGATCCAGGTGCTCTTCAACGCGCCCGGCGATCAGCCGGATTATGCCACGCGTGCGGTCGCCTGCGCCCATGAGCTCGATGCCTGGGCGCAGGACTTTCGCGCGCGCCAGAGCGCCATGGGCGTGACCTTCGGTGCCACCCGCATCGGCATTCACGCCGGTCCCGCGCTGGTCGGCAATTTCGGCGGCAACCGCTTCTTCGATTACACCGCGTATGGGGACTCCATCAACATCGCGGCGCGGCTGGAGGCCGCCAACAAGCATCTGGGCACCCGCATTTGCGTCAGCGCCAGCGTCGCCGAGGCGGCTGAGAATTTTCAAGGCCGCCCCGTGGGGGAGCTGATGCTGCGCGGACGCAGCGAGCCGTTGCGCGCGTTCGAGCCGCTCCCACCGGGCAAGTTCGAAGCGCCGGAAACGGCGCTGTATTCGGAGGCTTTCGCCAAGATGGAGGCCGGTGATGCCGCGGCCATGCCGGCCTTTGCCGCGCTGATCGGCATGCACGCCGACGATTCCCTGGCCGGCTTTCACCTGAAGCGCCTGCTCAACGGCGCCAAGGGCATTCGCATGCAACTGGAATAGGAGTTCGCCATGGTTCGTGAGTTCGCTGCCGGCAATTACCGCTTCATTCCGTCCGTGTTCCAGTATTCGGCGGGGGCCGCCGCGGACGACGGCTATGAAATCGAACGCGTCCGCTTCGACCGTCTGGTCCCGCTCGCGGAAGGGTTTGCACTGGCGGCAAGATTCATTCAGGAGGCAGGACGGCCGCTGACGGCATTCTGCGCCTGCGAGCTGCGTTCACCGGCAGCCTTCAGCGAAGAGGGCTTTCGCGCGTTCAACCTGCACTATGTGAAGACGCTGTCCGAATGGAGCATCTTCGACGGCACCACCAATCCGGTGGCGCGCAGCAATGTCTGTCCCGAGATCGATCCGCCGTCGGAGCCGTCGTTCTACGCGTTCTCGTTCACGCGTCCGACCCGCTCGAAAGCGCCGTCCTTCGTGATATCGGGCGGTGCCGAGGCGCGCGAGGGCGGCGGCACCTATGTCGAGCGCACCGTGCGCTATCGCGACCTCAGCCCGGAGGGGCTGCGGGAGAAGGTGCGCTTCACGACGACGTCGCAGATGGAAAACCGCATGGCGGCCTTCGGCTTCGGCTGGAGCGACACCACCGCGGTGCAGGCCTACTCCGTGCACGACTTCCACCACGCACTCGCCGACGAACTGGTCCGCCGTGGCGCGCTGCGCTCCGGCCTGACCTGGCATTTCGCCCGCCCGCCCGTGGTCGATCTCGAATACGAGATGGATTGCCGTCGGGTATTGCGGGAAGTGGTGATCTAGAGTTTCTGACGGCAACGCTCTCTCCGTTCCCTCCCCCCTTGTTGGGGAGGGGCAGGGAGGGGGGGTGCCACACGGGGATTCCGTCCGTGGCGCAGCCGTCCTCCGCGCGCAATCAACCGGCACCTTTTCCTGGGCTACCCCTCTCCCTAGCCCTCCCCCACAAGGGGGGAGGGAACGCTACCGCCGTCGGCGCGCCAGGCGAGGTCTCTTTCTTAAGATCTCAGCGCTGCCGCGGATCGAGCGCGTCGCGCAGGCCGTCGCCGAGCAGGTTCAGCGACAGCACTACGAGGAAGATCGCAAGCCCCGGCCAGATCGCCATCCACGGCGCCTGCGTCAGGAAGCGTTGCGCGGCGTTGAGCATGCTGCCCCAGGACGGCGCCGGCGGCTGCTGGCCGAGGCCGAGGAACGACAGCGCGGCTTCGGCGATGATGGCGGCGGCGATCGAGAGCGTCGCCTGCACCAGCAGCGCGGGCAGGATGTTCGGCAGGATATGCGACAGCGCGATCCGCCACGGCGGGTTGCCGAGCGCGCGCGCGGCCTCGACATAGTCCTCGGCCTTGACGACGAGCACCTGGCCGCGGGTCAGGCGGATGAAGATCGGCGTTGCGGAGATGCCGATTGCGATCATGGCATTGCCGAGGCTCGGCCCGAGGAACGCCGCCAGCGCGATCGCCAGGATCAGGAACGGGCAGGCCAGCATCGCATCCGTGATCCGGCTGATCAGCGCATCGACGAAGCCGCCGCGATAGCCGGCGAGCAGGCCGAGCGGCACGCCGATGCCGAGCGCGATCGCGACCGAGATGAGGCCCGCAAGCAGCGAGGCGCGCGCGCCGTAGACGATCCGGCTGAAGATGTCGCGGCCGAGCTCGTCGGTGCCGAACCAATGCGCCGCGGTGGGCGGCTTGCGCACCAGGCTCCAGCTCGTCGCGATGGGATCATAGGGCCCGATGAGCGGGGCCAGCACGGCGAGCACGATGAACATCGTGAGCACGACGAGCCCGAACACCGCCGCCTTGCGCTTGAACAGCCGCCGACGCGCGCGGCGGGCCGGGCTATCCAGCTGATCGGCTTGCGTGAGAGGGCCCGGCAGCGCGGCGTCGGTCATGATCTAGCCCCGCAGCCGCGGATTGACGAGGATATAGGCGATGTCGGCAACGAGATTCAGCGTGATATAGATCGTGGCCGTCACCAGCACGACGCCCTGCACCACGGCGTAGTCGCGGTTGAAGACGGCATCCACGATCAGCTTGCCGAAGCCGGGAATGGAGAAGATCTGCTCGGTCAGGACGGCGCCTGATAACAGCGTGCCGAGCTCGAGCGCGCCGAGCGTGATCACGGGCGTCAGCGCGTTGCGCATCGCGTGCTTCAGGATCACCGAGCGCTCCAATAATCCCTTGGCGCGGGCGGTGCGGACGTAGTCGCTTTCCAGCACCTGCAGCATGGCGCTGCGGGTATGCCGCATCAGGACCGCGGCAATCGCGTTGCCGAGCACGAAAGCCGGCATGATGGTGACCGCCAGGCTCGCGCGCCAGTTCTCGGTGAGCGGCACGTAGCCGGAAGCCGGCAGCCAGCCAAGCTCGATCGAGAACAGGAAGATCAGCATGATCCCGAGCCAGAAGTTCGGCGTCGAGATGCCCCACAGCGCAAACAGGTTCGCACCGTAATCCCAGGCCGAGCCCTTCTTCACGGCTGCGACGATGCCGGCGGGGATGCCGATCAGGAACGCGATCACGATCGCCATGCCGCCGAGCTGCAGCGTCACCGGCAGCTTCTGAGCGATCAGCTCGCGCACCGGCATCTTGTTGCGTAGCGACTCGCCGAAATCGCCTGAGAGTACGCCCTTGATCCAGTAGGCGTACTGCACCGGGACCGGCTGATCGAGCCGGTACTGGCGGCGGATCTGTTCGATCACGGCCGGATCGCGCTCTTCGCCCGCCATCACCAGCGCGGGATCGCCCGGCAGCAATTGCTGCAGCGAGAAGATCAGCACCGAGACGAAGAACAGCGTCGGCACGATCTGCGCGAGGCGGCGGGCGAGGAAGTTCAGCATTCTGGCGGCGTCACTTCAGCTTGAGCCCGATCACGCGCACGAGGCCGTCAGGCATCTGCTTGTAGCCTTCGAGCTTGGTCGTGTGCGCGATGATGATGCGGCGGTGGTAGAGGTACAGCAGCGGCTCCTCGTCCTGGACCAGCTTGGCCAGGGTCTCATAGCTGGCCTTGCGCTTGGCGGGATCGGTGACCGATCGGGCGTCCTCCAGCGCCTTGTCGGCCTGCGGGTTGTTCCACGCGCCGTAATTCTGCGGCGCACCGCTGTGCAGGAATACAAAGGTGTTGCCGTCGGGATCGACGCGCCCGCTCCACGCCAGCATATAGGCCTGGTAATCGCCGGACTCCGCCTGCTTCAGCCCGGTCGCGAATTCGGTGAGGCGGATCTTCATGTCGAACCCGGCCTCGGCCGCCATCGACTGGATCACCTGCGCCGGCGTCTCGGTCTCCGCGCCCTTCGGCACGAGGAAATCGACGCTGACCGGCGGTGTCACGCCGGCCTCCTTCAGCAGCGCCTTGGCCTTCTCGACGTTGCGGGGACGGACCGGAAGGGATTTCTGATAGTAGGGATGATCAGGGTTGACCCATTGATTGCCGACCTGAAACTCGCCGTTGAACACGACCTGGTTGATGGCGTCGCGGTCGATCGCAAGGTCGAGCGCCTGGCGCACCTTGGCGGACTGGCTGAGCGGCCCCTTGGCCTTGTCCTTGCCGATGTTGAGCGTGACGCCCTGATAGCCAAGCTCGATCGCGGTCGCGACCTTCAGCCGTGAATCCGCGCGGACTTCCTTCAGGTCGGTGGCGAGCACGCGCTCGATCAAATCGAGGCCGCCGGATTTCAGGTTGGCGAGCCGCACCGTGGCATCGACGATCGGCTGGAACACGATCTTGTCGATGAAGACGTTGTCCTTGTTCCAATAGTCCGCGAATTTCTCGAACACGATGCGGTCCTGCTGTACGCGCTCGACGAATTTGTACGGGCCGGCGCAGACCGGACGCAGGCCGAACTTGTCGCCGGCCTCTTTCGCCGCCTTCGGCGACACCATCATCCCGGCGCGGTCGGTGAGCTGGGCCAGCAGCGGCGAGAACGGCGACTTCAGCACCAGCTTGACCGTGAGGGGATCGACGATTTCGATATGATCGACCGAGGCGAGCTCGGGCTTGCGGAACGAGCCGGGGAACGTCAGATGCCGCTCCAGCGAGAACTTTGCGGCTTCGGCGTCGAATGGCTCGCCGTCGTGGAATTTCACGCCGGGCCGGAGCTTGAGGACCAGCGCCTTGCCGTCGTCGGCGGTCTCGCTCGACAGGGCGAGCTGCGGCACGATGTTGAGCTTCTCGTCGATGTCGAACAGCTTGTCGCAGAAGGCGGAGAACACGATGCGGCCGACATAGGTGCGCGCCATCGTGGGATCGAGGATATCAGGATCCTCGGCGAGGCCGATGCGCAGCGTGGTCTGGGCCTGCGCGGCTCCAAGCGACAGCAGGACAGCGGCGGCCGTTGCGGCCAGGCGAAACATCTTCATCGGACAATCCCCATTGCTTCGGCTACGTCGTTGTGGGCGCGGCGCCTTGTATACCAACCCCGGCAGGGCTCCCGCCTTCCGTCTTTCGGCTGAAGGCCGCGACCAATTTAGCAAGCGCCGGCGAAAACCCGCCGGCTGCCGGCAGGATGGCGTCGGCAGACGGCAGCTCCGCCGTGCGGTGACAGGCGGTGGCGTGGCCCGAGCCGTCAGCTAGAAGCGCCGGCGCCTCGTTGCGGCAGCGCTCGATCACGAACGGGCAGCGGGTGTGGAAGCGGCAGCCAGCGGGCGGATTGAGCGCGCTCGGGATCTCGCCCTCGAGCAGGACGGTCGCGCGCTTCGCCTTCGGCTGCGGCAGCGGGATCGCGGACAGCAGCGCTCGGCTATAGGGATGTCGGGGTGAGGCGAACAGCGCATCCGCCTCCGCCGTCTCGACGATCTGGCCGAGATTCATCACCGCGACGTGGTCGGCGATGTGCTTGACCACGGCGAGGTCGTGCGAGACGAAAATGTAGGCGAGGCCGAGCCGGTCCTGTAGCTCGCGCAGCAGATTGAGGATCTGCGAGCGGATCGAGACGTCGAGCGCCGAGACCGGCTCGTCGCAGATGATCAGCTTCGGCTCGACCGCGAGCGCACGGGCGATGGCGATGCGCTGGCGCTGGCCGCCGGAGAATTCGTGCGGATAGCGCCGTGCCAGCCTCGGCTCCAGCCCGACCAGCCGCAAGATTTCCGCGACGCGCGCGCGCCGCTCTGCCGGCGGCACGAGATCGTGCAGCGCCAGCGGCTCGGTGAGGATCTGCCCGACGGTCATGCGCGGATTGAGCGAGGCGTAGGGGTCCTGAAAGATGATCTGCGCTTCGCGGCGGAAGGCGCGCAGCGCATTGGGATCAAGCGAGAGGAGATCGCGGCCGTCGAACCGGATCGTGCCCGCATCCGGCTCGATCAGCCGCAGCACCAGGCGGCTGACGGTGGATTTGCCACATCCGGATTCGCCGACGAGCGCCAGCGTCTTGCCGGCTTCGAGCGAGAAGGAGACGCCATCGACCGCCTTGACATGCGCCAGCGCCCGGCCGAACAGCGAGCGCTCGGCGACGAAATGCTTGACCAGGCCCGTGACCTCGAGCAGCGCCATCACGACACCAGACGTTCGAGCGGCGCGCGGATGCAGCGCGAGAGGTGGCCGGGGCTGACTTCGATCAATGGTGGCGGTGCCTTGGTGCAGGCGTCCAGCACGAACGGGCAGCGTGCGGCGAAGCGGCAGCCTGCGGGCGGCTGCGCCATGTTCGGCACCATGCCCTCGATCGTCGCAAGCTGTTCGGCGCGATGGTCGAGCCGCGGGATCGAGCCGAGCAGGCCGACGGTGTAGGGATGCTGCGGCGCCGAGAACAAGTCGTCCACCGGCGCGCGCTCGACGATCTCGCCGGCATACATCACCGCGACCTCGTCGCAGACCTCGGCGACCACGCCGAGATCGTGCGTGATCAGGATGATCGCGGCGCCGCTTGCCGCTTTCAACTCCCGCATCAGCTCCAGGATTTGCGCCTGCAAGGTGACGTCGAGCGCGGTCGTCGGCTCGTCCGCGATCAGCAGGCGCGGATCGCAGGCCAGCGCCATCGCGATCATCACGCGCTGGCGCATGCCGCCGGAGAGCTTGTGCGGATATTCGTCGATCCGCCGCTCGGGCGAGGGGATGTGGACGCGGCGCAGCAGCTCGATCGCCCGCTCGCGCGCGCTTTTCCGCGAGCCGCCGCGGTGGCGCAAAATGGTCTCGATGATCTGGTCGCCGATGGTGAAGCTCGGATTGAGCGAGGTCATCGGCTCCTGGAAGATCATCGCGAGCCGGTTGCCGCGCAGATTGCGCAGGGTCTGGTCCGGCGTTCGCAGGAGGTCGAGGCCGTCGAAGCGGATCGCGCCCGATATCTCCGCACTTTGCTTCGGCAACAGGCCCATGATCGCCAGCGACGTCACGCTCTTGCCGCAGCCGGACTCGCCGACGAGGCCGAGCGTCGCGCCGTTGGCGACACTGAGGTCGACACTGTCGACCGCGTGGGTGATGCGGCCGTCGTCGCCGTGGAAACGGATGCGGAGGTCCCTGATCTCGATGAGGGGGCTCGCGCTCATGATTGCCTTGCACGCGCTGCTTGGATGCTGGCGTCGATGACGCTGCGATCGGTATTGCCGGCCGGGTTCTGCCGCGTCGGCATGGATGTGCGAAAATGAACCCATAGCTCGTGGCTGACCTGCTCAAGCCGTTCGAGCTCACTGATCGGATCGGGATGGTCGTCGGCGCGAATATCCAGTGCCGGCCATTCCTCCTCGCCATGGATCAAGAGCGCGGCGGACTGCTTGCCGCGCTTGTCGCCGCCGGCGGCTTCGCCCGCTCGCATCGCGGCGAGCAGGCGGCGCGGGAAGGACAGGCTGTCATTGGCGATATAGGTCTTCGCGGTCTCGTCGAGCACGTCGGCGCCAGCCAGCATGTTGCCGGCGATGGAGAACCCGCTGCCTGCGATGTGCCCGCACCAGTCGACGCAGTCGCGCCCGGTATGGGCGGCGATCTCGCCGCTCGCATCCATGATGTGGATCTGACGGCTCTCGCGGCCATCGTCGGTCGCGAGCAGCGCGGCCAGCACGTCGTGCGCGTTGAGGCCTTCCCGCAGCAGCTTGACGCCGTCGATGCCGTAATATGGATTGACGAAGGCCTGCGTCGCGATGGCGCCGACGCCGGCGGCAATATACGGCACGCGTGCCCCAACGGCGAAGAAGCGTGTCGCAACGGCGATGCCGAACTGGCCGGTAGCAGGGTCTCGCGCGATGATCGACCAGGTCATGTGCTGCCTTCAGCGTCCCGCGGCGTAACCTTGCATGCCGCGCGGATTGGCGGCGGCGCGCCGCCGCACGCCCAGGCGCGAGGCCGCGGTGAGGCGGCCTTCGGACCAGTCGGGGCCAACTTCCACGATGTGTCCGCGCTCACGAAGGTTCTCGATCGTCGCCTTGGGCACGCGGTTCTCGACCACGAGCACGCCGGGGCGCGCTGTACGCGGCCAGAACGAGATCGGGAAATGCTCGGAGTGCCAAGCCGGCGCGTCGATCGCCTCCTGGAGATTGAGATTGCAATGGACATGGCGCAGGAAGAACTGCGTGATCCACTGGTCCTGCTGGTCGCCGCCGGGCGAACCCCAGGCGAGGTACGGCTCGCCGTCGCGCAGTGCCATGGTCGGCGACAGCGTCGTGCGCGGCCGCTTGCCCGGCGCGAGCGAACCAGGTTGGTTCTCCTCCAAATCGAACATCTGCGCGCGGCTGCCGAGGCAGAAACCCAGCTCGGGAATGACAGGCGAGGATTGCAGCCAGCCCCCTGAAGGCGTCGAGGATACCATGTTGCCGGCTTTGTCGATGATGTCGAAATGCACGGTGTCGCCGCGCACCTCGCCGAAGCGCCCCACGGTTGGTTCACCGGCGCCGAGCGCGCCAACGGCCTCGCGTTGGCCTTCAGCGCGGCGCAGCTTGACAACGCCGCCAAAGCCCTCGATTGCGCCGGGCCGGAGATCGAGCGAAGCCTTCTCGGTAACCAGCTTGCGGCGTTCGTCGTTATAGGCGTCCGATAGCAGCGTCGCGATCGGGATCTCGCTGAACTTGGGGTCGCCGTAGAATTTTTCGCGATCGGCAAAGGCAAGTTTTGCGCATTCGATCTGGAGATGGATGAACTCCGGCCCGGTGGGATCGAGCCCGTCGAGGGCAAAGCCCTTCAGAAGCGCGAGCTGTTGCAGCGTCACCGGACCCTGGCTCCAGACTCCGGCCTTGCAGACGGTATAGCGGCCATAGTCGTAGGTGAGCGGCGCTTCGATCGTCGGTTGCCAGCGCGCCATGTCGTCGGCAGAGAGCACGCCGCGATGCGGCGAACCGCTGACGTCCATCACCTCTTGCGTCCGGCAGAATTTGTCGATGGCTTCCGCGACGAAGCCTTGCGACCAGGCTTTGCGCGCGCGCTCGATTTCGGCATCACGGCCACCGCCGCCGCTCTCGGCTTCGCTGAGAATTCGTGCGTAGGTCGCGGCCAGCGTTTTGTTGGTAAAGAGCGTGCCGGGCTTCGGCACCTCGCCGTTCGGCAGGTAGACGGCGGCCGACGTTGGCCAGTGCTTGCGGAATAATTGTTCGACGGTCTGGATCGTGGCGCAGGCGCGCTCCACCAGCGGGTAGCCGTCGCGCGCATAGGAGATTGCGGGCTCCAGCACGTCGCGCACGCGCATCGTACCGTAGTCGCGCAGCAGCATCATCCAGGATTCGAAGGTGCCGGGGACGCAGGCCGCGAGCAGGCCGGTGCCGGGCACCATGTCGAGGCCTTCGCTCTTGTAATGCGCGATGGTGGCGCGTGCCGGTGCCGGGCCCTGGCCGCAGATCACCTCGGTGCGGCCGCGCTTCACGTCGTGCACGATGACAGGCACGTCGCCACCGGGGCCGTTGAGATGCGGCTCGACCACCTGCAGCGTGAAGGCGGTGGCAACGCCGGCGTCGAAGGCATTGCCGCCCTTTTCCAGGATGGCCATGCCGACGGCGGTCGCGATCCAGTGGGTTGTGGCGACGACCCCGAACGTGCCCTCGATCTCGGGGCGGGTCGTGAAGGGATCGGGATTGACATTGCTGGCCATGGATTACCTCATTTGCGGCGCGCGCAATTGATCACAGGCGATGCCGCGCCGCCAATGCGCTGCCAGCATGGCACGCGCGCGTCACGCCGGGACCGGCGCGGTGTTGACGGCGTGGCAGGCGACGCCGTCAATCAGTTCCGGCGTCTCCTTGCGGCAGAGATCGAACGCCAGCGGGCAGCGCGGATTGAAGGCGCAGCCGGGCGGCGGATTGATCGGGTTCGGGATCTCGCCCTTCACCGGAATGCGTTGGCGGCCGCTCATGGCGAGGTCGGGCACGGCACCCAGCAGCATCCTGGTGTAGGGCATACGCGGACGGGCGAACAGCTCGCGTCCTTCCGCGATCTCGACGATGCGGCCGAGATACATCACGCCGACGCGGCTCGCCATGTGGCGGACCACGGCGAGGTTGTGGCTGATGAACATGTAGGTCAGACCGAACTTGTCCTGCAGGTCGCGCATCAGGTTCAGGATCTGCGCCTGTACGGAGACGTCGAGCGCCGAAGTCGGCTCGTCGCAGACGATGAACTCGGCATCCGATGCGAGCGCCCGGGCGATCGCGATGCGCTGGCGCTGGCCGCCGGAGAATTCGTGCGGAAACTTCAACCGATCGTCGGGATGCAGGCCGACCAGGCTGAGCAGCTCGCCGACGCGCGCCTGGATGTCGCGCTCACCCTGGATCAGGTCGAAGGCGCGGATCGGCTCAGAGATGATGGCATCGACGCGGAAGCGCGGGTTCAGGCTCGCATAGGGATCCTGGAAGATCATCTGGATGCGGCGGCGCAGCTTTCGGCGCGCCGGCGCCTGCCGCGGATCGGTCATCGAGACGCCGTCGATCAAGACATCGCCGGAGCTCGGCGGCAGCAGGCCGACGACCATCCGCGCCACCGTGGTCTTGCCCGAGCCGGACTCGCCGACCAGCGCAAAGGTCTCGCCCTTCCTGATGTCGAAGGTGACGTGATCGACCGCCTTGAGATATTCGAGATGGCCGCCTTCGAGCACGCGGTTGAGCCAGGGTTTCGAGACGTCGAACACCCGGCGCAGATTTGTGGCCTGGACGAAGGAAGCGCTCATGCCGCGCTCTCCGCCGGCACGCTGTCATAGAGATGGCAGGCGACCGATTGCGCACCGCGCGGCAGCGGCTCGGGTCGATCGACACGACAGCGATCGAACGCGAACGCGCAGCGCGGGTTGAACGAGCAGCCGCGCGGGATCGCCGACAGCCGCGGCATCGAGCCAGGAATCTGCATGAGACGCTTGTCGTCGCCGGCCAGCGTCGGGATCGCGCCCATCAAGCCCTTGGCATAGGGATGCAGCGGATTTCTGACGACGTCCTGCACCGGACCGATCTCGGCGACACGGCCGGCATACATCACGGCGACGCGGTCGGAGGTCTCCGCGATCACGCCCATATCGTGCGTCACCAGCATCACGGCGGTGCCGTGGTCGCGGCCAAGCCGCTTGATCAGCGAGATGATCTGCGCCTGCACGGAGACGTCGAGCGCGGTGGTCGGCTCGTCCGCGATGATCAGCTCGGGCTCGGCGCAGATCGCGAGCGCGATCACGACGCGCTGGCGCATGCCGCCGGAGAATTCGTGCGGGTAGCCGTCGATGCGCTTTTCCGGCGCGGGAATGCCGACCTCGGCAAGCAGGTCGATGGCGCGGCGGCGGGCGGCCGTCTCGGACAGGTTCAGGTGGGTTCGGATCGTCTCGATGATCTGGTCGCCGACCCGGTAGAGCGGATTGAGCGAGGTGAGGGGGTCCTGGAAAATCATGCCGATCCGTTTGCCGCGGATGCGGCGCATCTCCTCCGGCGGCAGATTGTCGATGCGCAGGCCGGCGAGATGAATCTCGCCGCCGGCGATGCGGCCCGGCGGGTCGATCAGGCCGATCACGGCGAGGCCGGTGACGGATTTACCGGCGCCGGATTCGCCGACCACGCCCAGCACTTCGCCCTTGGCGATGTCGAAGGAGACGCCGTCGATGGCGCGCAGCGTGCCGCGGCGGGAGGCGAACTCCACCTGAAGGTTGCGGACGGAGAGGATGGGCTCGGTCATGAGTGAGGCGCTCTTGTCGAGGTTTTGCTCATCGGAGCTTCGGGTTGAGCGCATCGCGCAGCCAGTCGCCGAGCAGGTTGATCGACAGGATCAGCCCGGCCAGCGCGAGGCCGGGGAATGCGACGATCCACCATTCGCCCGCGAACAGATAATTGTTGCCGATGCGGATCAACGTGCCCAGCGAGGGCATGGTGTCGGGCAGGCCGACGCCGAGGAAAGACAGCGTCGCCTCGGTGATGATGGCCAGCGCGAGGTTGATGGTGGCGATCACCAGGATCGGGCCCATCGTGTTCGGCAGCACGTGCCGCAGCATAATCTTTGGCGCGGGCAGGCCGATCAGCTGCGCGGCGGCCACGTAGTCCTTGTTCTTCTCGACCATCACGGAGCCGCGCACCGTCCTTGCATACCCGACCCAGAAACTCAGGCCGATCGAGATCACCAGCACCACCAGCATGCTGGTGGCATCCAGGCGGTTGCCGAGGATGGATTTCGCGATGCCATTGACCAGCAGCGCGATCAGAATGGCGGGAAAGGTCAGTTGCACGTCGGCGATCCGCATGATCACGCCATCGACCGCGCCGCCGAAATAGCCGGCGATCAGGCCGAGTGCGATGCCGAGCGCGCCGGCGAAGATCACACCGGCCACGCCCACGGCGAGCGAGATGCGCATCCCGTAGAGAATGGCGGAGAACACGTCGCGACCCTGCTCGTCGGTGCCGAGCAGGAACGGGCTTTGGCCGTCGGCGGTCCAGAGCGGCGAGATGCGCGAGTTCATCAACTGGAGCTGCGCAGGATCGAACGGGTTCTGCACCGCGAGCGCGGATGCAAAGATCGCGAGCAGGAAAAGCAGCACGGTAATGGCCGCTGCCACCATGGTCAGCTTGGAGCGGCGGAATGAATAGAAGATGTCGCTGTCGAGGGCGCGGCTGAGCCAGCTGCGACCGGTATGCGCGGGCGGCGCGCTCTGCTTGTCGGAATTGGAGGCGACGGCGTCGGACATGCAGGGGCCTTATGTAGCGCGGCCGACGGTCGCGCGCAGGCGCGGATCGACCACGGTGTAGAGAATGTCGACCACCAGATTGATGGTGACGAAGATCAGCGAGACCATCAGCAGGTAGGCGGCCATGATCGGGATATCGACGTTTTGCACGGCCTGCACGAACAGGAGTCCCATGCCCGGCCATTGGAACACGGTTTCGGTGATGATCGAAAATGCAATAACCGAGCCAAACTGAAGGCCGGCGACGGTGATGACGGGGATGAGCGTGTTCTTCAGCGCGTGGCCGAAATGGATGGCGCGGGTAGTCAGCCCGCGGGCGCGGGCGAAACGGATATAGTCGGTTCGCAGCACTTCCAGCATCTCCGCGCGCACCAGCCGCATGATCAGGGTCATCTGGAACAGGCCGAGCGTGATCGAGGGCATGATCAATGCCTTCAATCCCGACAGCGTGAGCAGGCCCGTGCTCCACCAGCCGAGCTTGACCACCTCGCCGCGGCCGAACGAGGGCAACCAGCCCAATGTCACCGCGAACAGATAGATCAGGAGAATGCCGATCAGGAAAGTCGGCAATGAGATGCCGATCAGCGAAACCGCCTGGAATAATTTGGCGAGCACGGTGTCGCGCCTCAGCGCCGAATAGACGCCCATCAGAATGCCGAACACCATTGCAAACACGGTGGCGCAGATCGCAAGTTCCAGCGTGGCCGGCATACGTTCCATCAACAGGGTCGAGACCGGCTGGCGGAACTGGTAGGAGACGCCGAACTTGAATTGCGCGGCGTCGGCGAAATAACGCACGAACTGCACCGGCACGGGATCGTCCAGGCCGAGCGACTTGCGCACGGCTTCGCGTTCGGCCGCCGACGTGTCGATCGAGACGATCTGGTTGACGGGGTCGCCTGCGAAACGGAACATCGAGAAGGCGATGATGCCGACGGCGAACATGACGCCGATGGCCTGAACGGCGCGGCGAAGAGTGAAAGCGAGCATGCCTTCCACTATCCTTGGGTGTGCGTGCGGTCGACGTCTTTGTCAGCCGGAAAAGGAAAGGTCCCGGATGCATGACGCCGCCGGGACCTCGTGTTCAACTGGCACTATTCCTTCTTGGTCGCCCAATGGAACATGACCAGATTGTCGGCGCGCTGCGGCAGGTTGACCTTCTTCGACACGCCCCAGGCCAGCGCCTGCTGGTGCAGCGGAATGTAGGACCAGTCCTTGTTGCCGATTTCGTAGGCCTGCTTGATCAACTGGTTGCGCTTGGCAGTATCGGTTTCGACCAGCACCTTGTCGGTGATGGCGTCGAACTCCTTGTTGCAGTAGCCGCCGAGATTGGCCTCGCCGCGTGAGGATTTCGCATCGTCGCGGCAGCCCATGATGTCGTAGAGCACGTTGTGGGAGTCCATCGTGCTCGGCGTCCAGCCCAGGAGGTAGAACGAGGTCTGATAGCCGCCCTGCTTCAACACCTTGGCGAAGTACTGCGCCTTCGGCTGCGCCAGCAGGTTGATCTTGACGCCGATGCGGGCCAGCATGCCGACAACGGCCTGGCAGATCGCGGCGTCGTTGACGTAACGGTCGTTCGGACAATCCATCGTGACCTCGAAGCCATCGGGATAGCCGGCTTCGGTCAGGAGCTTCTTGGCTCCATCAGGGTCGAATTTCGGCCGCGTGAACTCCTTGGACAGTGCGAACAACTCCGGAGCGATCATCAGCGCCGACGGCGTCGACAGCTCGCGCATCACGCGCTTCTTGATCAGCTCGATGTCGATCGCCTTGTAGAAGGCCTCGCGGACGCGGACGTCCTTGAACGGGTTCTTGCCCTTGATGTTGGAGTAGAGCAGCTCATCGCGCATCTGATCGAAGCCGATGAAGATGGTGCGCAGCTCCGGCCCCTTCAGCACCTGGGCGTTCGGGCTGGAATCGACGCGGGAGATGTCCTGGATCGGCACCGGCTCGATGACGTCGACTTCGCCTGAGAGCAGCGCAGCGACACGGGTTGCGTCCGAAGCGATCGGGGTGAAGACGATCTCCTTCAGGTTACCCTCGACCTTGCCCCAGTAATTGGGGTTGGCCTTGAAAACCGTCTTCACGCCGGGCTGATGGCTTTCGATGGTGAACGGACCGGTGCCGTTCTCGTGGAGAGAGGCATAGCTCGGCGTGGTCGCCGCCACCGGCGTCGGGTCGACGACGTTGTTCTCCTCGGCCCATTTCTTGTCCATGATGTACCAGACATCCCACGAGTTATGCAGGATGGGATTGGGCGAAGGCAGCACGAAATCGACGGTGTAGTCGTCGACCTTGACCACCTTGACGTCGGGCGCAAGGCGGGTCTGCATGTTGGACCCCTTCTTGCGGACGCGATCGGCCGAGAAGACTACGTCGTCGGCGGTGAAGGGGTCGCCGTTGTGGAATTTCACGCCCTTGCGCAAATGGAAGCGCCAGCGGGTCGGCTCCGGGGTTTCCCAGCTTTCGGCAAGCGCCGGAATGATCTTGAGGTCTTTGTCGCGCGCGGTGAGGCCTTGATAGACGTGGCCGAGATGGGCGTGGGTGGTGCTTTCGTTCAGCGTATAGGGATCAAGGGATTTCAGGTCACCCTGGTTGGCATAACGCAGCGTCTGGCTCGACGCCGGCGCGACCGTCAACGCAAGCGTACCGGCGAGCGTCGCCGCAAACAGACTTCGACCGACTGACATTCTTGACCCTCTCCACTCTACCGTGCCGATGATTTTTGATTGTTCGGCAGGGCTGATTGATCCATGTTGCCCAGAGTTCTCGACCGGTGCAAGCGCCATTCCAGCAAGGAACGCGCCAAGTTGCACCGCTGTGCAGCAATGCTGACCGTGCCGCCTGGCATGGAGGACCGCGTCTTTCGACTTTGGTTGACTATATCGGCCGATTGCGGGACGGGGCATGTCGCGCCTGCATCAGGTCGCTTGCGTCGCACCACAACTCGCGGCGATACTGCCGACAGGCCGCTCGAATCTCATCCGGAGGGGATATGAAAGTTAATATCGAAATCGACTGCACCCCCCTCGAGGCCCGCCAGTTCTTCGGTTTGCCTGACGTGGGGCCGATGCAGACGGCGGTGATGGACAAGCTGCAGCAGCAGGTGCTCAGCAACATCGAGAAGGTCTCGCCGGAATCGCTGATCCAGAGCTGGTTCACCTTCGATCCCAAGATCGCCGAGCGGTTTCAGGACATGTTCGTCACGATGGCGGGCCTCGGCGGCACGCGCAGCGACAAGAAGAAATAATGCCGTCCGGGCCGGACGGGCGACAGGCACCGGGCGGGCTTCGTCCGCCGGGCCTCGCCTTGCTGCTTGCAGAAGCGCGCGGCCTGTTCGAATTCAATGCGAGCCTGCTGCTGTCGCCAGTCCTGATGCGCGCGCCCAGGGGTGACGGTCATCCGGTGCTGGCGCTGCCGGGCTTTCTGGCCAGTGACCTCTCGATGGCCCCGATCCGGCGCTATCTCGCCGAGCTCGGCTATGAGGCACATGCCTGGCGGATGGGCCGCAATCTCGGCGGGCTGGGGCGGATGCGCCAGTCGCTGCGCACCCGTCTGGCCGAAATCCATGCTGCGAGCGGACGCAAGGTCAGCCTGGTCGGATGGAGCCTCGGCGGCGTCTATGCTCGCGATCTCGCGCTCCAGGCGCCCGACATGGTCCGTTATGTCGTCACGCTCGGCAGCCCTTTTGCCAATGACGTGCGGGCGACCAATGCCACGCGGCTCTACGAGGCGCTGTCCGGCGAGCGGGTCGAGGATTTCACCGAATTGCGCGAGGCGATCGCCGGCGATCTTCCGGTGCCGGCGACGTCGATCTATTCGCGGGCCGACGGTGTCGTGAACTGGCGAACCTGCTTGCTGCGTCCCTCCGACCGTGCCGAGAACATCGAGGTGCATCTGGCGAGCCATATCGGGCTCGGGGTGAACCCTGCGGCGCTGTGGGCCGTGGCCGACCGCCTGGCGCAACCGGAAGGGGAATTCTCGCCATTTGACCGGGCCGGGCCGTTTGCCATTGCATATGCCCCGCCGGAACAGGCAGTATCGGCCTGACGAGAAGCGCCGGCCAAGGCGCCCGTCAAATCTTGCGGGAGGGAACTATGGCTGACGGTAAGAAGCTGTCGTCGCTGGACGCGTCGTTTCTCTATCTGGAAACGCCGGAGATGCCGATGCATGTCGGGAGCATGGCGATCTTTCGCCTGCCCGACGACTACAAGGGCGACTTCTTCGAAGACTTCAAGGCGATGATCGTATCGCGCCTGCACATCGCGCCGATCCTCAAAGCGCGGCTGGAAAAGGCGCCGCTCGATATCGATCATCCCTCCTGGGTCGAGGACGATCAGTTCGACATCGACCGCCACATCTTCCGTGCCAGCCTGCCACAGCCGCGTGACCGCGCCACGCTGGAGCGCATCGTCGGCTGGATGCACGCCAAGCTCCTGAACCGGGCTCGCCCGCTCTGGGAGTTCTACGTGTTCGAGGGCATGAAGGACAACGAGGTCGGGCTCTATTCGAAGATGCACCATGCCGCGATCGACGGCGGCGCTGGTGCCGCCCTGACCAACATGATCTACGACATCTCGCCGATCCCGCGGAAGGTCGATCCGCCGGCCGCGGGATCCAAGCCTGGACAGGAGCCGCGTGACATCGCCGCCAACCTGCTCGATTCCTATCAGCAGCTGTTCAACCAGCCACTCGACGCGGGCAAGGCCGCCCAGAATCTGCAATTGCCGCGCACCGGCAAGAGCGACATCGGCTCGATCCTGTTCGACAATGCGATGTACCAGATCGAGAGCGCGGTGCGCTTTGCCGGCAATATCCCGACCATGGTCAAGAGCGTCTCCGAGGTGCTTGGCAAGGTCGCCGATCCGAAGTCGCGCGAGAGTCTCGCCAGTATGGTGTCGCCGCCGACCATGCTCAACAAGACCATCTCCTCGGAGCGAAGCTTCGCCGGCGTCTCGATCCCGCTGTCGCGGGCGAAGGCGCTGGCCAAGCGGGCCGGCGGCAAGCTCAACGACGTCGTGCTGGCGCTCGCCTCCGGCGTGGTCCGGCGTTACCTGAAGGAGTACGGCACGCTGCCGGCGAAATCGCTGACCGCGGCGGTGCCGATCTCGCTGCGCGAGGAGGGTAACACCGAAGCCAATAACCAGGTGTTCGGCATGATCTGCTCGATCGCGACCAACATCGACGATCCCAAGGCGCGGCTCGAAGCCATCATCGCGCAATCGACCAAGTCCAAGGAGATGTCGCACCCCTTGCGCGCGCTGATGCCCCAGGTCTCCAACATCTCGATGCTCGGCGCGCCGATCATGGTGCAGATCCTGGCGCTGCTCTACAGCCGCTCCAACCTGTCGGACGTGCTGCCGCCGGCCGCGAACATCACGGTGTCCAACGTGCCGGGGCCGCGGCAGACGCTCTATGCTACCGGCGCGGAGCTATTGCACATCTTCCCGGTGTCGATCTCGACGCACGGGCAGGCGCTCAACATCACCGTGCAGAGCTATCGCGACCAGCTCGATTTCGGCTTCATCGTCGGCGCCAACATCATTCCGCATGTGCAGGTGATGTGCGACATGCTGCCGGAGGAGTTCGCCGCGCTGGAGGCGGCCTACGCGCCGCCAGCGACCGACATCAAGGGTGCCGCTGAGTAGGAATGGTTCGATGATTGAAATGCCACCGCTCAAGTTCGTGCAGACGAACGGAATCCGCATGGGCTATTACGAAGCTGGCCCGAACACCGACATGCCGCCGATGGTGCTGTGCCACGGCTGGCCCGAGCTCGCCTTCTCCTGGCGTCACCAGATCAAGGCGCTGAGCGAGGCCGGCATCCGCGTGATCGCGCCCGACCAACGCGGTTATGGCGCGACCGACCGGCCCGAGCCGGTCGAGGCTTACGACATCGAGCACCTGACCGGCGACCTCGTCGGGCTCCTCGATCATTTGAATATCGACAAGGCAATCTTCGTCGGTCACGACTGGGGTGGCTTCATTGTCTGGCAGATGCCGTTGCGCCACATTGAGCGGGTTGCGGGGGTGGTCGGCATCAACACGCCTCATACCAACCGCGCCTGGGCCGACCCGATCGAGCTCCTGCGCGCGCGCTTCGGCGACAAGATGTACATCGTGCAGTTCCAGGATCCGGCGCGTGAGCCCGACAAGATCTTTGGCAGTCGCGTCGAGCAAACCTTCGATGCTTTCATGCGCAAGCCGGTGCCGCGCCCGCCCGACGCGCCGGCAGAGGAGGTGGTTGCCGGCGTCGGCGCTTCGCCGCGGGTCAATCTGGCGTTTCCGCAAATGATTGCCGCCTATGATGCGAAGCACGATCCGCGCACGCCCATCCTGTCGCCGGAAGAGAAGAAGGTATTCGTCGACAATTTCACCCGGACCGGCTTTACCGGCGGCATCAATTGGTACCGCAACATGTCGCGCAACTGGACGCGTGCCGAAGGGCTCGATCATACGGTGCGGGTGCCGTCGCTGATGATCATGGCCGAGAACGACGCGGTGCTGCCGCCGTCCTCCGCCGATGGCATGGACAAGCTGATTCCCGACCTCGAGAAGTATCTGGTGAAGGACAGCGGCCATTGGACGCAGCAGGAGAAGCCGGAAGAGGTCAGCGCCAAGCTGATCGAATGGCGTAGAAGGCGGTTTGGCTAGCTCATCATTGCGAGCGAAGCGAAGCAATCCAGAAATGTGTCTGCAATCTGGATTGCTTCGTCGCAAGGGCTCCTCGCAATGACGAGGGTTACTGAGGGGGAAACGCACGTCAATGTCATCCAAGAACCGTCTGGACCCGATTCCGCATCCGCCGACCAAGCCGGTGGTCGGCAACATGCTGTCGCTGGACTCGGCCGCCCCCGTGCAGCATTTGACGCGGCTCGCCAAGGAGCTCGGTCCGATCTTTTGGCTCGACATGATGGGCTCGCCGATTGTGGTCGTCTCGGGCCACGATCTCGTCGATGAGCTCTCCGACGAGAAGCGTTTCGACAAGACGGTGCGCGGCGCGCTGCGGCGCGTGCGCGCGGTTGGCGGCGACGGCCTGTTCACGGCCGACACCCGCGAGCCGAACTGGAGCAAGGCCCACAACATCCTGCTCCAGCCGTTCGGCAACCGCGCCATGCAGTCCTACCACCCGAGCATGGTCGATATCGCCGAGCAGCTCGTCCAGAAGTGGGAGCGGCTCAACGCCGACGACGAGATCGACGTCGTCCACGACATGACGGCGCTGACACTGGATACGATCGGCCTGTGCGGTTTCGAGTATCGCTTCAATTCGTTCTACCGGCGCGACTGCCATCCCTTCGTCGAGTCGCTGGTGCGCTCGCTCGAAACCATCATGATGACACGCGGCCTGCCGTTCGAGCAGATCTGGATGCAGAAGCGGCGCAAGACGCTCGCCGAAGACGTCGCCTTCATGAACAAGATGGTCGACGAGATCATCGCCGAGCGGCGCAAGAGCGCGGAGGGGATCGACGACAAGAAGGACATGCTCGCCGCGATGATGACCGGCGTCGACCGTTCGACCGGCGAGCAGCTCGACGACGTCAACATCCGCTACCAGATCAACACGTTCCTGATCGCGGGCCACGAGACCACCAGCGGCCTGTTGTCCTACACGCTCTATGCGCTGCTCAAGCACCCGGACATCCTCAAGAAGGCCTATGACGAGGTCGATCGTGTCTTCGGCCCCGACGTCAACGCGAAGCCGACCTACCAGCAGGTGACGCAGCTCACCTACATCACGCAGATCCTGAAAGAGGCGCTGCGGCTGTGGCCGCCGGCGCCGGCCTATGGCATCTCGCCGCTCAAGGACGAGACACTCGGTGGCGGCAAGTACAAGCTCCGGAAGGGCACCTTCACCACCATCCTTGTGACGGCGCTGCATCGCGATCCCAGCGTCTGGGGGCCAAATCCGGATGCGTTCGATCCCGAGAATTTCAGCCGTGAGGCGGAGGCCAAGCGGCCGGTCAATGCCTGGAAGCCGTTCGGCAACGGCCAGCGCGCCTGCATCGGCCGCGGCTTTGCCATGCACGAGGCCGCGCTCGCGCTCGGCATGATCCTGCAGCGGTTCAAGCTGATCGACCACCAGCGCTATCAGATGCATCTGAAGGAAACCCTGACGATGAAGCCGGAAGGCTTCAAGATTAAGGTGCGTCCGCGCGCCGATCGCGAGCGTGGCGCCTATGGCGGGCCCATCGCGGCTACGTCCTCGGCGCCGAAGGCGCCGCGCCAGCCGACGGCCCGGCCCGGCCATAACACGCCGATGCTGGTGCTTTACGGCTCCAATCTCGGCACCGCCGAGGAGCTCGCGACGCGCATGGCGGACCTTGCCGAGATCAACGGCTTTGCGGTGCATCTCGGCCCGCTCGACGATTACGTCGGCAAGCTGCCGCAGGAGGGCGGCGTTCTGATCATCTGCGCCTCCTATAACGGCGCGCCGCCTGACAACGCGACGCAGTTCGTCAAATGGCTCGGCGGCGATCTGCCGAAAGATGCCTTCGCCGGCGTGCGCTACGCCGTGTTCGGCTGCGGCAACAGCGACTGGGCTGCGACCTATCAATCGGTGCCGCGCCTGATTGACGAGCAATTGTCGTCGCATGGTGCGCGCGCGGTTTATCCGCGCGGCGAGGGCGATGCGCGCAGCGATCTCGACGGCCAGTTCCAGAAATGGTTCCCGGCGGCGGCCCAGGTCGCGACGAAGGAGTTCGGCATCGACTGGAATTTCACCCGCACTGCCGAGGATGATCCGCTCTATGCGATCGAGCCGGTGGCGGTCACAGCCGTCAACACCATCGTCGCCCAGGGCGGTGCTGTCGCGATGAAGGTGCTCGCCAACGACGAGCTTCAGAACAAGGGCGGATCCAATCCATCCGAGCGTTCGACGCGCCACATCGAGGTGCAGCTGCCGCCCAACGTCGCCTACCGCGTCGGCGATCATTTGAGTGTCGTGCCACGCAACGATCCCACGCTGGTGGATTCGGTCGCCCGCCGCTTCGGCTTTCTGCCCGCCGACCAGATCAGGCTTCAGGTCGCCGAGGGCCGCCGTGCGCAATTGCCGGTAGGGGATGCCGTGTCGGTCGGCCGCCTGCTCAGCGAGTTCGTCGAGCTGCAGCAGGTCGCGACGCGCAAGCAGATCCAGATCATGGCCGAGCACACCCGGTGCCCGGTCACCAAGCCGAAGCTGCTCGCCTTCGTCGGCGAGGAGCCTGAGCCGCTCGAACGTTACCGCAGCGAGATTCTAACCAGTCGCAAATCGGTGTTCGATCTGCTGCTCGAATATCCCGCCTGCGAATTGCCGTTCCATGTCTATCTGGAAATGCTTTCGCTGCTGGCGCCGCGTTATTACTCGATCTCGTCCTCGCCGTCGGTCGACCCGGCGCGCTGCAGCGTCACGGTCGGCGTGGTCGAAGGCCCGGCCGCCTCCGGCCGCGGCACCTACAAGGGCATCTGCTCGAACTACCTCGCCAACCGTCGCGCGGGCGATGCGATCTACGCCACCGTACGCGAGACCAAGGCCGGCTTCCGGCTTCCCGACGATCCCTCGGTGCCCATCATCATGATCGGCCCCGGCACGGGCCTCGCGCCGTTCCGCGGCTTCCTTCAGGAGCGGGCGGCGCGCAAGGCGAAGGGCGCCACCCTCGGACCCGCGATGCTGTTTTTCGGCTGCCGCCATCCCGATCAGGATTTTCTCTACGAGGACGAGCTGAAGGCGCTGGCGGCGAGCGGCATCACGGAACTCTTCACGGCGTTCTCGCGCGCGGACGGACCGAAGACCTATGTGCAGCACCTGCTCGCCGCGCAGAAGGACAAGGTCTGGCCGCTGATCGGGCAGGGCGCGATCATCTATGTCTGCGGCGACGGCGGCAAGATGGAGCCGGACGTGAAGGCGGCACTGGTCGCGATCCATCGCGAGAACAGCGGCAGCGATGCGGCCGCAGCTGCGCGCTGGATCGAGGAGATGGGGACGAAGAACCGGTATGTGCTGGACGTCTGGGCGGGAGGGTGATTGTTCGCCCGATCGTGCTACACGTCCCTCATGATTCCCTGGGAAAAAATCGATACCGCCAAGATCCCCGGCTCCGACGAGGAGCTCCGCCTGATGCGGCGGGGCAAGGAGTTTTCCATCAAGCTCGGCACCAACGAGTTGATGAACAACCGCCTGTCGGGCTCGGAGGCCGCGCTCGCAACGCTCGCGGCGAAGCAGATCGAGACGGTCGCCAAGCCTGTTGTCCTGATCGGCGGATTGGGCATGGGCTTTACGCTGCGTGCAGCGCTGGCGGTGCTTGGCGCCAAGGCGAAAATCGTGGTCTCCGAGCTCGTGCCCGCGGTGGTCACCTGGGCACGAGGACCGATGGCGGAGGTCTTCGGCGATAGCCTCGATGATGCCAGGGTCAGCATCCGGGAAACCGATGTCGGTGAAGTCATCCGTGCCAAGAGCGCGGCCTTCGACGCTATCCTGCTTGACGTCGACAACGGCCCCGAGGGGCTGACCCGCAAAGGCAATGATGCGCTCTACAGCGCAAGCGGGCTGGCAGCGGCGAAGACAGCACTGCGGCCGGGTGGCGTGCTCGCCGTCTGGTCGTCGGGACCCAATCACGCCTTCACCAAGCGCCTTAAGCGGGCGGGCTTCGACGTCAATGAAGTCGCCGTCCGCGCCACCGGCAGAGGCGGCGGCGCGCGCCACGTAATCTGGATGGCGAAGAAGAGTTAAGCCGCCTGCGCGGCCGCGCCATGCGCGTGCTTGTCGATGGCGCCAATGATCTCGGGCCAGAACCGCATCGGCAGCGCGTGGCCCATGCCTTCGATCATCAACAGTTTTGCGTTCGGGATTGACGCCGCCGTGTCCTTGCCGCCCTCGGGCCGCACCAGCGGGTCGACGGTGCCGTGAATGACCAGCGTCGGCGCCTGCACGGCGTGCAGCCTTTCCTTGCGACTGCCGGACGCCAGCACGGCGCGGAGCTGGCGGCCGACGCCGGCTGGATTGAGCCCGCGCGCGAACACGCGCTCGGCGCGTTCAGGATCGAGCGCTTCCTCCTCCGGAAAATGTCCGGCGCGCAGCACCTTCCAGGTTTGGCCGTAGCGGACGATGAACTCTTCCTTGCTGCGCGGCGGCGGCGCCATCAGCATTGCGGCGGCCTCGCGCGTCGGCGGCGGCACGCGCGGATTGCCTGTCGTCGACATGATCGAGGTCAGCGAGCGCACGCGCTGCGGGAACGACAGCGTCACCTCCTGCGCGATCATTCCGCCCATGGACGCACCGACAAGATGCGCCGACTTGATGCCGAGCGCGTCCATCAGCCCGACCGTGTCTTTCGCCATGTCGATCAGCCTGTAGGTTGCCGCGACGGGAATCTTGAAGAAGCGCAGCTTCAGTAGCTCGAGTGGCGTCAACCGCTTGCCGCCCGTCAGATGGCTCGACTTGCCGATGTCGCGATTGTCGAAGCGGATCACGCGAAAGCCGCGTGCGGCAAGCTGCTCGCAGAACGCATCGTCCCAATGGATCATCTGGGCGCCTAATCCCATGATCAGCAGCAGCGGCTCGGCATTGTCGTTGCCAAAAATCTCGTAGCAGATGTCGATGCCGTTGGCGCGGACGGTCTGGGGCGGCTGATGGGTCGTCACAGGCGTTCCCTCAAGCGTTTGACTGATGCTGTATCGCACGGTTTCCCGTTGCAATGAAAGCCGCACGCGGCACCGAGCCGCTGCTTGCCGGTTGACCGGCACGGCGCAACGGTGTGGTATGGCGGAAAAAGAAGGGCATCGAAGCTCTCGACATCTGGAGGACGCCGATGACCGACAAGACCAATGACCCGGTCGCCATGTGGCAAAAGATGGTCGGTGAGATGGAGAAGGGGTTCAACTCCTTCGCCAACCAGGCCATGTCGTCACCCGAGTTTTCGCAGGCGATGAACCGTGCGGGGGGAGTTGCTGCAGGTGCTCAGAAGCAGCTCGGCGAACTCATGGAGAAGTATCTGGTCTCCATGAACCTGCCGAGCCGGGAGCAGGTCACAGGCCTTGCCGAAAGGCTGCAAGCTATCGAAGGCCAGATCGGTGAGATCAAGTCGCTGCTGAGCCAGATGGCTGCAAGTGCCGGCGTGTCTCAGGGGGCCGATTCCGCATTGCGGCCGCCACGCACCAAGCGTCCGCCGTCTGAGGGCGGAGAGCAGGCATGAATGCAGCTCCCGGACTTGATTTCGCATCTATCCCGGAACGCATCCAATCCGAGGTGCAGCGCGCCATCCAGCGCAGCATCAAGGGCGTCGAATATTTCTCGACCTCGGGTCCGTCACTTGGATCGACGCCTAAGGATGTGCTGCATTCGCGCGGCACGATGAGCCTCTATCACTATCGGCCGATGTCGGACGAGATCTACCGTGTGCCGGTGCTGATCGTGATGGCGACCACCAACCGCGGCTACATCCTCGACCTCGTGCCCGGCCAGAGCTTTATCGAATTCCTGCTCAAGCGCGGTTACGACGTCTATATGCTCGACTGGAGTGCGCCACGGCCGGAGGAGAAGAGCCTGCGGATGGAGGACTACGTCCTCGACTTCATCCCGGACTGCGTCCGCCGGGTGCAAGCTGATTCCGGTGAGCAGGACGTCTCGGTCATCGGCTATTGCTTCGGCGGCGTGCTGTCGCTGCTCTACGGCGCGATCCACAAGGACGGGCCGATGAAGAATTTGATCTGCTTCACCACGCCGATTGACTTCCGAGAGATGAAGCTGTTCTCGAACTTCTCCGACCGTCGCTATTTCGACGTCGACCATCTCGTCGACAGTGTCGGCAACGTGCCGCCGGAGATGATCCTGTCCTCGTTCGAGATGTTGCGTCCAGCCTCGCGCACGGTCAGCCAGATCCAGCTCTGGGAAAACATCTGGAACGACGAATTCGTCAAGTCGTACCGCATGTTCGACCGCTGGGCGACCGACACGCTGCCGCTGGCTGGCGAGTATTTCCGCGCCATCACCAAGGACCTGATGTGGGACAACAAGCTGTTCAACGACACCATGTCGGTCGGCGGCCGGCCTGCGAAGCTCGACAATATCAAGGTGCCGATCCTGCATGCGGTGGCCGAGCACGATCACATCGTGCCGTATGAGGCCGCCAAGCACCTGATCGCGAAGATTGGTTCTGCGGACAAGGAAGAGGTGATGCTGAAGGGCGGTCACGTCTCGCTCGTCGCGGGAGCCAACGCCGTCAAGCGGCTATGGCCGAAACTGGATTCCTGGCTAGGGAAGAGATCGACATGAGCGAGCAGCGTTCGTATCCGCGCCACGTCAAGTCCGACGCCGGCGATATCGAGATTCGCCTGATGTCGCCCGCGGATGAAGCCGCGGTGCTCGCCTTCGGCAAAGGCCTGCCGACCCACGATTTGCTGTTTTTGCCGCGCAATATCAGCGAGCCGAAGGTGCTGTCGGCCTGGGTCAAGGAGATCGAGCGTGGCGCGATCACGAGCCTGCTTGCGGTCAGGGACGGCAAGGTCGTCGGCTGCGGCACGCTGGTGCGCGATCCGCACTCCTGGTCGCCCCATGTCGGCGAGATCCGCATGGTCGTCTCGCTCGACGTTCGCGGGAAGGGGGTAGGGCGGGCGCTGTCGCAGGAGACCTTCGCGCTCGCGCTCGGCGCGGGCCTGGAGAAACTTTCGGTCCAGATGACGGTCGACCAGCAGGCCGCGATCGCCGTGTTCGAGAGCCTCGGTTTCAAGGCCGAGGCGCTGCTGCGCGACCATGTCCGGGACGTCGACGGCAAGACCCACGACATCGTTGTGCTCGGCCACAACATCGCGCAGGTCCAGGCCCAGATGGAGGCCTACGGGCTGCCAGGCGCGGTGCAGCACTAGGACCGCCATCCAGCCACCGCGGTCCGATCACTCTAGGGAACCCGCTTGGCCAGGGAGGCATCAGATTGCCGCCCGTTAAGGATGTTCACAGTTTCGTGATATCGCAGCGCAATATGAATGTTGCATCGCACAATTAACTATGCCATATAAGCCGTGCCCCGGGCCAATGCGGACGGGGTGAGCCCATAGCTCAAACCAATGAGGATGGAGAGAACCCCATGACCACTGAAACCAACACCGCTTTCGAGGGCTTCAAGGACGCTTTCAAGAACATCCAGAATCTGGAAGTTCCCGAGGCCGCCCGCGAGTTCGTCAAGAAGACCGCCAACACCGCCAAGGATCGTGCTGCCGAGGCCTTCGCAGGCTCCGAGCGCATGACCGCGGCCGTCGAGAACGCGGTGACCGAATCCGTCGCTGAGGCCGGCAAGATCAGCCGCAACATCCAGCAGGCGATCTATGACGACGCCCAGGCGTTCTTCGCCGGCATCGACAAGCTTGCTTCCGCCAAGTCGGTCAGCGAAGCCGTCGAGATCCAGTCGAGCCTGCTCCGCGCCCGCGGCGAAGTGTTCGTCTCGCGTGCCAAGGCGACCGCCGACTATTTCGGCCAGCTCGCCGCCAACGGTGCGAAGTCCGCTCAGGACAATTTTGCCAAGGTCTACAACAAGACCGCCTGATCCGGCGCCCTGAGTGAAAACTGAAATTTGAGGCCCGCTTCGGCGGGCCTTTTGTTTCTGCGCTGCCGTCATTGTGACTGACCGTCATTCCGGGGCGCCCGAAGGGCGAACTCTGGTGCGCAATTGCGCACCAGAGAATCTCGAGCTTCTTAGGTGCGCAAGAGCGCACCATAGTTCGATGCTTCGCATCGCCCCGGAATGACGTAATCTCCCATCCGTCATGAATGCACCCGCCACCTTCTCCTTCGACACCCCCGGCGATGCCGAACGCGCGGCCGAGCTGCGCCGTGTGAAAGCGCTGGCGATGCTGGTCTTGGCCGCGACGCTTCTGCTCTTCATCGTCGCGAAATGGCTGCTGCCGGTGCATCCCGTGTTCGGCTTCATCGCCGCCTTCGCGGAAGCCGCGACCATCGGCGGGCTTGCCGACTGGTATGCCGTGGTCGCGCTGTTCAAGCGTCCGCTCGGCCTGCCGATCCCGCATACCGCGATCATCCAGAGCAACCAGGCCCGGATCGCCGACAAGCTCGGCGAATTCATCCAGGTGCATTTCCTCGAGGCCGGTCCGGTCGAGGCCAAGCTGAAGGAGATCGATTTCGGCTCCTTCGTCGCCGACTGGCTGCGCGACCGCAAGCGCAGCGACGATCTCGCGCGCTTCGCGCTCCGCCTGTTGCCGGAAGCCGTCTCGGCGACGGAGAGCTCGGGCCTGATGACCTTCATCATCCGCCGCATGTCATCGCAGCTCCAGGCCATCGACCTCGCCCCGCTCGCGGCCGGCACGTTGCGCGGCTTCGTGGCGGAGGGGCGCCACCAGATCCTGTTCGACGATCTCCTGCGCGTGATGCACGAGACGCTGAACCAGAAAGAGACGATGGGGATGATCCGCGAGAAAGTGCGCGCGGAATTGCCAACCCTGCTGCGGCTCTATCGCGCGGACAAGTTTCTGGTGAACAAGATCGTGGCGTCCGCCACCGCCTTCTTCAATGAAGTGCGCAGCGATCCCAAACATCCGTTCCGTGGCGAGTTCGATCGCATGGTGCTGAGCTTCGTCGACCGGCTCGGCACCGATCAGGCCTATATCGACCGGATCGACGGGCTGAAGCGCGATCTGCTTGCGCGGCCCGAGCTTGCCGATCTCGCCCGCACCGTGTGGGCCAACACGCGCTCTTTCATCGAGCGCAGCGCGAGCGGCGAAACGCAGGTGCTGCAGCATCATCTCGCCGGCATGTTCGTCGCCGCAGGAGAAGCGCTCGCGGGCGATGCCGAGCTGCGCGGCGAGATCAACAAGGGGCTGGTAACGGTGCTGCGCAGCTTCGTCGCTGACCAGAAAAGCGGCGTCTCCATCTTCATCTCCGACCAGGTCAAGGCGTGGGACATGGCGCAGTTGATTTCGCTGATCGAAATCAACATCGGGCGCGACCTGCAATACATCCGCTTCAACGGCTCGCTGATCGGTGGGCTCGCCGGGCTGGTGCTCTACTCCGTAGAATACCTGCTCCGATTGCTGTGACTTTTGCGTCACGGACGTTAGCATTAACGCGCGGGCCTATTGTCGCCCCGCGACTCTCCCGCTTGAATGTCGGGAACCGGCCGCCTAGCTGATTCATGCTGCGCTGCGGAACGATCAAGAAGCCGGCGTATTGGAATTCATGCCCATTTGCCGGCATCGCGCCCGGCGTCTTCTCAGGGGAAACATTGATGACCGCTACTGCCCAGACGCTGCGTCCGCCGTCGAGAACACTGATGTTTCTGGAAGGGCGCGCGATCCACGAGTTCGGCGCGTTCCTCGGCGCGCTGCCGCTGCTGAGCCTTGCGCCGCGCGGCGATGGGCATCCGGTGCTGGTGCTGCCGGGCCTCGTGGCCTCGGATGCATCCACGCGTGCGTTGCGGACGTTTCTGACCAGCAAGGGTTATGCGGTGAGCGGTTGGCGCCAAGGCCGCAACTATGGTCTGCGCGAGGGCGTGCAGCATGCCATGGTAGATCTGGTCGAGGAGCTCAGCGACACCCATGGCCGCAAGATCAGCCTGGTCGGCTGGAGCCTCGGCGGCCTCTATGCACGCCAGCTCGCCAAGATGATGCCCGAGCGCGTGCGCCAGGTGATCACGCTCGGCAGCCCCTTCGCCGGCAATCCCCGCTCCACCAATGCCTGGCGCGTCTATGAATGGGCGAGCGGTCGGAAGTCGGACGAGGTCGACCCGCGGTTCGGCGGCGAGCTCGCGGTGCCACCGCCGGTGCCGACCACCGCCATCTTCAGCCGCACCGACGGCGTCTGCGCCTGGCAGGGCTGCATGGAAAAGACGGGCGCCCAGACAGAGAGCATCGAGGTCGAGAGCAGCCATTGCGGCATGGGCCATCATCCCGCCGTGGTCTATGCGGTGGCCGACCGGCTCGCGCAGAAGGAAGGCCAGTGGCGGCCGTTCGATCGTAGCGGCTGGCGTAGCCTGGCCTATCCCGATCCGCATCGGTAGTGCGCTTCTTCACCTCGCCCCGCTTGCGGGGAGAGGTCGGATCGCATCGGAGATGCGATCCGGGTGAGGGGAGTCTCCGCGACTCCCGCTCTCACCGAATGCGCGGAGGCTCCCCCTCATCCCGACCTTCTCCCCGCAAGCGGGGAGAAGGAGAAGTGGCGTCGCTCCGGTCCATTGTCGCGCCTGTATCAAACGCGCTATGCCTCGGGCATGGCGCATCCGTTGTCCCGCATCATCGACCAGCTCAAGCGCGAACCCTCGCGCACCGGCTCCATCGTCATCACCGTGTTCGGCGACGCCATCGTGCCGCGCGGCAGCTCAGTGTGGCTCGGCACGCTGCTGGAATTCTTTCAAGGGCTCGACATCGACAGCGGCGTGGTGCGCACCGCGATGTCGCGGCTCGCCGCCGACGGCTGGCTGACGCGCGAGAAGGTTGGCCGCAACAGCTTCTATCGGCTGGCCGACAAGGGGCGCCAGACGTTCGAGGCCGCGACGCGCCACATCTACGATCCGCCGCCATCCGACTGGACCGGACGCTTCGAGCTGCTCCTGATCGGCAATGGTGAGGACCGCGACGCCTCGCGCGACGCGCTGCGCAATGCCGGCTTCGGCAGTCCGCTGCCGGGCGTCTGGGTCGCGCCGTCGGGGGTGCCAGTCCCGGATGAAGCTTCGGGCGCGATCCGTCTCGAGGTCTCGGCGGAGGATGACAGCGGGCGTCGACTGCTCAGCGCAAGTTGGCCGCTGGATCGCACCGCGGATGCCTATCTGAAATTCATGAAGACGTTCGAGCCGCTGCGCGCCGCGATCGGCCGCGGCACGGATCTGTCCGAGGCCGACGCCTTCACCGCGCGCATCCTCTTGATCCACCACTACCGCCGCGTCGTGCTGCGCGATCCGCTGCTGCCCGAAAGCCTGCTGCCGACGAACTGGCCGGGCAGGGCCGCACGGGACCTGTGCGGCGAAATTTATCGTGCGCTGCTTGCCCCCTCCGAACAATGGCTTGATGGACATGGAACCAACGAAAAGGGGCCATTGCCGCCAGCGCGGAAGTTGCTGGAAAGGAGGTTCGAGGCCTGAGTTTTATGTTACAGAAATATCTTGCATGACGTAATTATTGTTATATATTCCCTCCCAATAAATCGGGAGGATGCGCATGTATACCCAGGCGCTGAATACGGCCGAGACCAACGACCGCAGTCTTGAGGACGCAGGCCTAGCTGCGCAGTTCCAGGCCCGCATCGATGCCGAGGAGCGCATCGAGCCGAACGACTGGATGCCGGCGGCCTATCGCAAGACGCTCACACGCCAGATTTCCCAGCACGCCCATTCCGAAATCGTCGGCATGCTGCCCGAAGGCAACTGGATCACCCGCGCGCCGACCCTGCGCCGCAAGGCCGCGCTCCTCGCCAAGGTGCAGGACGAGTGCGGCCACGGCCTCTATCTCTACGCCGCGGCCGAGACGCTCGGCACCTCGCGCGAAGAGCTGGTCGACGCCATGCTCGCGGGCAAAGCCAAGTATTCCTCGATCTTCAACTATCCGACGCTGACCTGGGCCGACATCGGCACCATTGGTTGGCTGGTCGACGGCGCCGCGATCATGAACCAGATCCCGCTGTGCCGCTGCTCCTATGGACCCTATGCGCGCGCGATGATCCGCGTCTGCAAGGAAGAATCCTTCCATCAGCGCCAGGGCTACGAGATCATGCTGACGCTGTGCCGCGGCTCGGACGAGCAGAAGGCAATGGCGCAGGATGCGCTGAATAGATGGTGGTGGCCGGTGCTGATGATGTTCGGCCCGCCAGATAGCACGAGCCAGCATAGCGACACCTCGACCAAGTGGAAGATCAAGCGCTTCTCCAACGACGAGCTGCGCCAGAAGTTCGTCGATGCTACCGTGCCGCAGGCGCAATATCTCGGCCTCACCATTCCCGATCCCGGCATGACGCAGGATGCCGACGGGCACTGGCGTTACAGCGAGATCGACTGGACCGAGTTCAAGCAGGTCCTCGCCGGCAACGGTCCGTGCAATCGCGATCGCATGGCTGCGCGCCGCAAGGCGCACGAAGACGGCGCCTGGGTGCGCGAGGCCGCAGCTAGCTATGCCGCCAAACGTGCGCATCGCCAGACTGCGCAAGCTGCCGAGTAGGGAGATCAATATGGCCACGCCGAACACGCCGCTGTGGGAAGTCTTCATTCGCAGCCGCAACGGGCTCGCGCACAAGCATGTGGGATCGCTGCATGCGAGCGACGCGACGATGGCTCTGCAGGCCGCCCGCGACGTCTACACCCGCCGCGGCGAGGGCCTCTCGATCTGGGTCGTGCCGTCCACCGCGATCACCGCGAGCGATCCCGCCGAAAAAGGCATGATGTTCGAGCCGGCGGAATCGAAGATCTACCGGCATCCGACGTTCTATGAAGTGCCGGAAGAAGTGGGGCACATGTGATGGCGATCGCCAACATCGAGGTCTCCGAAACGCCGCTGGTTCTCTACGCGCTGCGCCGCGCCGACGATGCGCTGATCCTCGGCCATCGGCTGTCGGAATGGTGCGGGCACGCACCGATGCTGGAAGAGGACATGGCGCTCTCCAACATCGCGCTCGACCTCATCGGTCAGGCGCGCGAGCTCTACAGCTACGCAGCCAAGGCCGAAAGCAAGGACAACGACGAGGACAAGCTCGCTTATCTGCGCGACGTCAGGCAGTATCGCAACCTGCTGCTGGTCGAGCAGCCGAACGGCGATTTTGCCCAGACGCTGGTGCGACAGTTCTTCTATTCCGCGTTCGCCGACCTCTACTGGCGCGCGATGATGAATTCGCGCGACACGACGCTGGCCGCGATTGCCGCCAAGTCGGAGAAGGAGAGCGCCTATCATTTGCGCCACGCCTCGGAGTGGCTCATCCGGCTCGGCGACGGCACCGATGAGAGCCACGCCCGCGCGCAGGCCGCGATCGACCAGCTCTGGGCCTTCACCGGCGAGATGTTTGCCGTCGATGATGGCGAGCGCGCGCTGATCCACGCCGGTATCGCGATTGATCCCGGCACCTTGCGTGGTCGCTGGTTGCAAACGCTTTCCGATGTCGCCAATGAAGCCACGCTGGTCCTGCCGCAGAACGACTGGATGCAGCAGGGCGGCCGCGTGGGCCGGCACAGCGAACATCTCGGCCATCTCCTGTCCGAGCTGCAATCGATGCAGCGCACCTTTCCGGGGCTGACATGGTGAGCGTGCTCGACCGTGACAGCGAACTGCGCCGGCGCGCCTGGGACGCCGCGGCGAGCGTGGTCGATCCCGAAATTCCAGTGCTGACCATCGCCGACCTCGGCGTGCTGCGCGAGGTTGCGCTCGACGGCGATCACGTCGAGGTCGCGATCACCCCGACCTATTCCGGCTGTCCGGCGATGAACATGATCGCGCTGGAAATCGAGGTCGCGCTGGAGCGCGCCGGTTTTCGCCGGTCAAAAGTCCGCACCGTGCTGTCGCCGGCCTGGACCACCGACTGGATGAGCGAGGAGGGTCGCCACAAGCTGCGCGCCTATGGCATCGCGCCGCCGCAGGCTTCAAGCTCGCGCCGGGCACTGTTCGGTGAACAGGCAGTGGCCTGCCCGCAATGTGGCTCGGGAAACACCGAGCTGCTGTCTGAATTCGGCTCGACCTCCTGCAAAGCGCTGTGGCGCTGCAAGTCCTGCCGCGAACCGTTCGATTACTTCAAGTGTCATTGACCATGTCAGCCACCGCACCGCGCTTCCATCGCCTGGCCGTCAACGATCTCCGCCGCGAGGCGTCCGACGCCATCTCGATGACCTTCACCATCCCCGGCGAACTCGCCAGCGATTACGCTTTCACGCCTGGCCAATACCTCACGCTCCGCACCACGCTGGACGGTGAGGAGGTGCGCCGCTCCTATTCGATCTGTTCCGGCCCTGATGACGGCGAGATCCGCATCGCCGTGAAGAAGGTCGACGGCGGTGCGTTTTCGAACTGGGCAGCCGAAGATCTCAAATGCGGCGACGAACTCGATGTGATGACGCCGACGGGCCGCTTCGGTGCGATTCCTCACGCGGATGCCGGACGCATCCATGTCGGGTTCGCCGCAGGCTCCGGCATCACGCCGATCCTGTCGATCGTCAAGGGCACGCTCGCGCGTGAGCCGGACAGCCGCTTCTTCCTGTTCTACGGCAACCGCACCACCGACAACATCATGTTCCTTGAAGCGCTCGAGGAACTGAAGGACCGCTTCATCGACCGCCTCTCGATCTTCCACGTCATCTCCGGCGAGGAGCAGGACATCCCGATCCTGCACGGCCGGCTCGACGGCGACAAGGTGAGGGTGCTGCTGCGCTCGCTGGTGCCAGCGGTCAGCGTCGATCACGTCTACATTTGCGGGCCCCTCGGCATGAGCGAGGATATCGAGGCGACTTGCCGCGAGCTCGGCATCGCCGAAGAGCGTATCCACGTCGAACGCTTCGTCTCCGAGTTCGGTGGCAAGCCGCGGCCGAAGAAGGCGGTCGCGCCCGACGCGCCGCCGAAGGCGGTCGCCTCGCTGATCATCGATGGCAAGCGCCGCGACGTGCCGGTCGCGGAGGACGAGGCGATCCTCGATGCCGCGCTGCGCGCCGGCGTCGATCTACCCTTCGCCTGCAAGGGCGGCATGTGCTCGACCTGCCGCGCCAAGCTGGTCGAGGGTGAAGCGCCGATGGACATCAACTATTCGCTGGAGCCCTGGGAGCTGAAGGCCGGGTTCGTCCTGACCTGCCAGGCCAAGCCGTCGTCAGAGCGGGTCGTGGTCGATTATGACCATGTTTGAGCCGGTGCTTCAGACGCTGACGATGCAAATGCGTCGCATTATTTGACAGTCTTCGCCAACCAGCAGAACATCATGGGCAAACATCTGGCCGGGAGAAGCGCGTGAACGTCAAAGCCGCCCTGTCGCCTGAGGATATTGCCCGCGCCTGCGCTGAGGCGATGTGGACGGAGGACGATGCCTCCAAAGGGCTCGGCATGGAGATCGTCGAGATTGGCCCCGGCTTCGCGACGCTCGCAATGACGGTGCGGCCGGACATGGTCAACGGCCAACGCATTGCCCATGGCGGCTTCATCTTCACGCTTGCCGATTCCGCCTTCGCGTTTGCCTGCAACTCGCACAACGAACGCGTGGTCGCAGCGCAAGGGCAGATCACCTTCATCAAGCCGGGCAGGCTCGGCGACCGCCTTGTTGCGAAGGCGTGCGAGGTCACCCGCGGCGGCCGCTCCGGCATCTACGACGTGCGCGTCACCGCCGGTGACATCGTCGTCGCCGAATTCCGCGGGCATTCGCGCGTCATTCCCGGCACGTGGCTACCGACGCAGGATCAATAATCAAGCAAGAAAAAACTAATCAATGATGGGAAACGAGGATGGCTCTGACGAGACTCAAGGAAGGCGGCAGCGCCTATAGCGCCGAGCTGGACGCGCATGAGCGTGCCTCGCGCGACGAGATCATGGCGCTGCAGAAGCAGCGGCTGGCCTGGTCGCTGAAGCACGCCTATGACAACGTCGCGCATTATCGCAAGGCCTTCGACGAGGCCGGCGTGCATCCGTCCGATTTTCGCGAGCTCTCCGATCTCGCGAAATTCCCGTTCACGGTGAAAACGGATCTGCGCGACAATTATCCCTTCAACATGTTCGCCGTGCCGCGCGAAAAGCTGGTGCGCGTGCATGCGTCCTCCGGCACGACCGGCAAGCCGATCGTGGTGGGGTATACGCAAGGAGACATCGACACGTGGTCGGACGTGATGGCGCGCTCGATCCGCGCCGCCGGCGGGCGTACGGGCATGATCATCCACAATGCCTATGGCTACGGCCTCTTCACCGGCGGCCTTGGCGTGCACTACGGTGCCGAAAAACTCGGCTGCACCGTGGTGCCGATCTCGGGCGGCATGACCGAGCGGCAGGTGCAGCTGATCAACGACTTCCGGCCCGACATCATCACGGTGACGCCGAGCTACATGCTGGCAATCCTCGACGAGTTCAAGCGTCAGAAGCTCGACCCGCGCCAGTGCTCGCTCAAGGTCGGCATCTTCGGCGCCGAACCCTGGACCAATGCGATGCGCGGCGAGATCGAGGACGCCTTCGATATGGATGCGACCGACATCTACGGTCTCTCCGAGGTGATCGGCCCCGGCGTCGCCCAGGAATGCATCGAGACCAAGGATGGCCTGCACATCTGGGAGGATCATTTTTATCCCGAAGTGATCGATCCTGAAACGGGTGCGGTGCTGCCGGACGGTGAGAAGGGCGAACTGGTCTTCACCTCACTCACCAAGGAAGCTTTTCCCGTGATCCGCTATCGCACCCGCGACCTGACGCGGCTGTTGCCAGGCACGGCGCGGCCGGGCATGCGGCGGATGGAGAAGGTGACGGGCCGCTCGGACGACATGATCATCCTGCGCGGTGTCAACCTGTTCCCGACGCAGATCGAGGAGGTGCTGCTCGCGACCGACTGGTGCGGCGGCCACTTCATCCTGGAACTGACCCGCGAAGGCCGTATGGACGAGCTGACCATCATCGCGGAGGCGCGGTCCGAGAGCTGGGACGGCCGCGGTCTCCTCGACCATGCCGACCGGATTGCGACCCACATCAAGAACACCATCGGCATTAGCTCCAGGGTGCAGGTGGTCGCGCCCGCCACGCTGGAGCGCTCGCTGGGCAAGGCCAAACGCCTCTACGACAAGCGGCCCAAGGATTGACTTTACGGATTGACTTGACGGATTGACTTGACCGGCCCCAGAGGCGACAAGGCCCGCGAGAAATCGCGGGTCTTTCATGTCGCCAGCCGATACCAAAACCGTCGAAGCGCGCTGCGTGCGCCTCAATGCCAAGGCCGAGAATGCTGCCGCGGTTGCGCCCGTGGTCGAGCATCACACGCTGACGCGCGGTCCGAACGATCTCCTGATCGAGGTCAAGGCCGCCGCCGTCAATCCCTCCGACGTCAAGGCCGCGACCGGCTTGATGCCCTATGCTGTGTTCCCGCGCACGCCGGGCCGCGACTATTCCGGCGTGGTGACCGACGGGCCGGCCGGCACGGTCGGCCGCGAGGTGTTCGGATCCTCCGGCGATCTCGGCATCCGCCGCGACGGTACCCACGCAACCCATCTCGTCGTCGAGGCTGATGCGGTGGTGGAGAAGCCGAGCACGGTGTCGTGGGAGGAGGCAGCGGGCATCGGCGTGCCCTTCGTCACCGCGATGGAAGGCTTTCGCCGCGCCGGCGTGCCGAAGAGCGGGGAGACCGTTTTGGTGTTCGGCGTCAATGGCAAGGTCGGCCAGGCCGCGGTGCAGATCGCGACATGGCAGGGCGCGCGCGTCATCGGCGTGGTGCGCAAAGCGGAAGCTTACGAAGGCCACACCAACGCCCCCATCGAGGTGGTTGACGCCTCCGCGACCGACGTCGCCACGCGCGTGCGCGAATTGACCGGCGGCAAGGGGGTCGATGTCGTCTTCAACACGGTCGGCGATCCCTATTTCCAGGCCGCGCACAAGTCGCTCGCATTGCGTGGCCGTCAGATCCTGATCGCCGCGATCGACCGCATCGTGCAGTTCAACATCCTCGAATTCTACCGGGGCCAGCACACCTATGTCGGCATCGATACGCTCGGCCTGTCGTCGGCCGCTCCAGGCGCAGTGCTGCGCGATCTCGGCCCGGGCTTTGCGAGCGGCCAGCTGAAGCCGTTCCCGATCAAGGCGAATGCCGTCTATCCGCTGGAGCGTGCCAAGGAGGCGTATGTCGCGGTTGCCGGCTCCTCGCGGGATCGCGTGGTCCTGAAGCCGTAATCATGGACTCGTCCGCAGCAATCGTCATCTTCGCCGGCCTTGCCATCGGCCTTGTCTACGGCGCCGTCGGTCTGCTCAGCGGCTTCTGCCTGATGAGCAGCATGCGCGGCTGGCTTGCGGAGGGAGACGGACGGCTGGTGCGGACCTATGCGCTGGCGATCGCCGTCGCGATCGGCGCCAGCCAGTTCCTTGCCGGCAACGGCATGGCTGATTTGAGCAAGTCGATCTACCTGCAGCAGACGTTCTCGGTGCCGGTGCTGTTCCTCGGCGGAGTGCTGTTTGGTTACGGCATGGTGCTGTCGAACGGCTGCGGCTCGCGCGCCCTGGTGCTGCTCGGCCGCGGCAATCTCCGCTCCTTCGTCGTCGTGATCGTGCTCGCCATCGCTGCGCAGATGACGCTCAAGGGGCTGATCGCACCGGCGCGCATCGCGCTGGTTCAGGCCTCGCAAACCACCGTCAATGTCAATTCGCTGCCTTCGTTGCTGGCATCGCTTGGCCCCGGTGAAGTGCTCTCGCGTGCGCTGGCGGCGGCCGTGATCGTCGTCGCGCTGATCCTGTTTGCCTTCGCGCATCCGATGTTCCGGCGCTCACCGGGCCAGATCGCGGCGGGCGTCGTCGTCGGCCTGCTCGTCGCCGCCGGCTGGCTTGTCACCGGCTATCTCGGTGCCGACGACTTCAATCCGGTGCCGGTGACCTCGCTCACCTTCATCGCGCCGATCGCGGACGCGCTGCAATACGCCATGCTCTCGACCGGCCTGACGCTCAATTTCGGTATTGCGACGGTCGCTGGCGTCTTCGCTGGCAGCCTGATCACCGCACTCGCCACAGGCCGCTTCAAGCTCGAAGGCTATTCCTCGCCGCGCCACATGCTGCGCTCGGGCAGCGGCGCCGCGCTGATGGGCATCGGCGGCGTGATGGCGTTCGGCTGCTCGATCGGGCAGGGGCTCACGGGCGTGTCGACACTGGCGCTGGGCTCGTTCGTTGCGCTCGCCGGCATCCTGCTCGGCACGACCGCAGGTTTGCGTGGCGTGCTGCGGGTTCAACCCCTCGCGGTGGCCTGACTGCGCAACAGCCGGTCGCCGAGCGTCGCAAGTCCGATGCCGGTGACGATCAATCCGGCCGCAACGGCGAGGCTCTTGTCGATGGGCTCGCCCAGCAGGATCGCAGCACTGGCGATACCGACGAGCGGTGTTCCGGTGGTGCCAAGCGACGTCGTCAGCGCCGAGATGCTTTTATTGACCATCGACATCGCCCAATAGGCCAGCGCGCTTCCGATCAGGCCAGAGTACAGGAACAGCATAGCCAGCCGCCACGACCATTCCACGTGCGGCAGCCCGTCGATGACCATCGCAAGGGTCGAGAGCACGCCCGTGGCCACGAGCAGCTGCCAGAACAGGAGCTGGAGCGGAGAGGCGATCCAGCGATGCGCGCAGATATAGATGATGTTCGCAGCCCACGAGATCGCGGCCAGGATGACCATGCCGGCACCGAGCACGACGTTGGCATTGCTCCAGTCGATTGAAGACGGATTTAGGATCACGGCAAGGCCGATCAGTCCGAGCAGGGCGCCGGCGAGCTTGGGCGCGGTCAGGATGTCCTTCCCGAGCAGGGGTGCCGCAATCGCGACCCAGAGCGGCGTGGTGTAGCCGAGCACGATGCCCTTGCTTGCGGGCAGGAAGCGCAGGCCGGTCGCGACCAAAATCGAGAAGAGCGTCATGTGCAGCAGCGCGACGCTGAGGACTACTGGAACGTCGCGTCGCTCCGGAATCACAAGATTGTTGCTCAGCCCGAGGATCACAAACAATCCTGCCAGCGCGATCCAGCTCCGGATCGCCGAGCTCCACAGCGGCGGGACGAGCTGCACCAATTGCTTCGTCACCGACCAGTTCACGCCCCAGGCCAGCACGACAATGAGGAACAGGCCGACGGCCGCGCGGGGTGACAGGGAGTTCATCGCAAGATCCTTGAAGCAGTCCGGTCCGGCAGATAGCATCCGCGCTGGTACCCACAAAAGCGCCAGATGAGAAAGGAACAAGGTGCCAGTTTCGGATGATATGATCTCGGCCCTGATCGACCTGAAGCGGACCGGCGACGAAGGTCTGGTGGCTCAACTGACGAGCCAGCTCCGAGGCTTGATCGCGACCGGCCGCCTCGGCAAAGGTCGCGCGCTGCCGTCGAGCCGCCGGCTCGCGAGCGATCTCGGCGTTTCCCGCAACACCATCACCTATGCGTTCGAGCAGCTCGCCGCGGAGGGATACCTCGAGGCCTCGCATGGCCGCCGTCCGATCGTCACCGTCGACGGCGGCGAACGACGCGAAGGAGCGGATACCGTTGCGGCGCGCGTGCGCTCCGGCAAGCTGCGGCTTTCACCCTGGGCCTCGCAGCTCAAGCAGACCGACTGGCCGATGTCCTATCAGGTGCCGCTCAGACCGTTGCGGCCAGGGCTTGGAGATGCGCGAGAGTTTCCGAACGAGATCTGGGCTCGCTGCCTGCGCCGTAGCGCCGTGCATGCGGCCAAACGCGAGCTCGGACCGGTCAACCGAGCGCGCCTGCGCGAGGCGCTCGCGCATTACCTGGCCGCGAGCAGAGGCGTTCGCGCCACGCCAGAGCAGATCATGATCCTGCCGAGCGCGCAGGCCGCACTGACCTTGATCGCGGCTGTTCTCATCTCCCCCGGCGACGAGGTCTGGGTCGAGGATCCCGGTTATCCCGGCGCGGCCGCCGCTTTCTGTGCCTCCGGCGCGCGCGTGACCGGCATGAGGCTGGACACGCAGGGCATGCAGCGGATGCCGGGTCTCGCGGCCCCGAAATTGATCTTCATGACGCCATCGCACCAGCATCCCACCGGACGGCTGATGTCGCTGGCGCGCCGCACCGAATTTCTTGGTGTGTGCAGGCCCGGCAAGAGCTGGATCGTGGAGGACGATTACGACGGCGAATTCCACTACGACAGCCGGCCGGTGCCGGCCTTGCAAGGGCTCGATGCCCATGGCCGCGTGTTCTATGTCGGTACCTTCTCGAAGGTGATGACGTCCGATATCCGGCTCGGCTATCTCGTCGTGCCGCCGGCGCTGGTCAGCACCTTCGAGATCGCACAGCGGCACATCGGGCTGATCGCGTCCAGCCACATCCAGGAAGCGCTGGCCGAGTTCATCGCCGACGGGCATTTCCTCGCGCATCTGCGCCGGATGCGCCGGCTCTATCACGCGCGCCGCGACCACATCGTTGCAGGACTGGAGCGCCATCTGGGCGAGATGCTCTCGGTCGAAGTGCCCGCGGGCGGCATCCAGCTCGTCGCCCGTTTCAAACGCGGGACCGCCGATCGGTCGGCAGTCAAGCGACTGGCTGCCGGGGGCGTTGAAACGCGGGCGCTGTCCAGCCTGGCGCTGGATCGACCCCGCGATCATGGCCTGCTGCTCGGCTTTGCGGCCTGGCGCGAGAACGAGATCAGCGCGGCATTGCGGACGATGGCATCGTGCTTCTAGCGCAGTCGCGCTAGTCCACGGCCTTCGTCACGATGCGGATCTCCGACGTCAATGTCCGGTGCACGGGGCACTTGTCGGCGATCTCCATCAATTTCTTGCGCTGCTCGGCATCGAGCGCGCCATCCATCGCAATGTCGCGTTCGATCTGGTCGAGCATGCCTTCGCGTGTCTCGCACTCCGCGCAGTCTTTGGCGTAGATCTTGGAATGCTTCAATCTGACGGTGACGCGGTCGAGCGGCAGCGATTTGCGGTCGGCATAAAGACGCATGGTCATGGAGGTGCAGGCCCCTAAGCCAGCGAGCAGGAAGTCATAGGGCCCAGGACCGGCATCCTCGCCGCCGGCGGCGACCGGTTCGTCCGCCACCAGACGATGTGGTCCGACCGTGACGAGCTGGTTGAACTTGCTCTTGCGGGTCTCCTGCACCACGACCTGGCGCGGCGCCTCGGGCAGATCCATCGCCTTCGCGGGCTTTGCGGTGTCGATGTAGCGGCTGGCCCAGGCCGTAATCACGTCGGCTGCGTAGAGGGCGTCGGCGGGCTTGGCAAGCAGATGATCGGCATGGTCGAGCGAGACGAAACTCTTGGGGTGCCTGGCCGCAACGAAGATCTTGGTCGCGTTGTCGATGCCGACGGTGTCGTCGACCGGCGAGTGCATCACCAGCAGCGCCTTGTGCAGCCCTGTGATGTCCTTCATCAGCTCCTGCTCGGCGATGTCCTCGAGGAACTCGCGCTTGATCCGGAACGCGCGTCCTGCGAGCGAGACCTCGACCTCGCCCTGCGCGCGGATGTTGTCGAGATGCTCCCTGAAGAGGCCGGTCACGTGCGCCGGATCGGATGGCGCCGCGATGGTCACAACTGCCCTGGCTTCCGGGATACGTCCGGCTGCCGCGAGGATCGCGGCGCCGCCGAGGCTGTGGCCGATCAGGATCGACGGCGCCTTGCGGGCACTGCGCAGATGGTCGGCCGCGCGGATCAGATCGGCGACGTTGGACGAAAACGTCGAATTGGCGAAATCGCCTTCGCTCGAGCCGAGCCCGGTGAAGTCGAAGCGCAGGACCGCGATGCCCTTGGCTGCCAGCGCGACCGAGATGCGCTTGGCGGCCAGCGTATCCTTGCCGCAAGTGAAGCAGTGCGCAAACAGCGCGTAGGCCGCGGGCTCGCCGTCCGGCAACTCCAGCGCGGCGGCAAGCTGATGTCCGCCTTCGCCCGTGAATTGAAAGCGCTCCGTCGACATGGGCTTCCCCTCGTTCCTGCTTGAATTCTAATCGTCGGAATAGCGCTGCTCGGCCCAGGGGTCGCCGCGATTATGATAGCCGCGGACTTCCCAGAAGCCCGGCGCGTCCTCGGTCAGGAATTCGATGGCCTGGAGCCATTTCGCGCTCTTCCAGAAATAGAGATGCGGCACGACCAACCGTACCGGGCCGCCATGCTCCTCCGTCAGCGGCTGGCCGGACCAGCTATGGGCGAGCAGCGCATCCTCGGCGGCAAAGTCTTCCAGCGCGAGGTTGGTAGTGTAGCCGTCATGGGAATGCAGCGTCACGAAGCGTGCGTCCTCGCGCGGCTGGCAGGCCGCGAGCAGCTCGCGCGTGGCAAGCCCTTCCCACTCATTGTCGTAGCGCGACCAGGTGGTGACGCAATGGATGTCGGAGGTGAACCGGGCCTGTTTCTGCGCGATGAATTCGGCGAATGTCCAGAACACGGGGCTCTCGATCGCGCCATAGACGTCGAGCCGCCAGCGCTCGCGTGACACCGGCGGCACGACTCCGAGATCGAGCACAGGCCAGTCCTTGGTGAGGTGCTGGCCGGGCGGCAGCCGTTGGTCCTCCGGCCGCGTGATCTTCCCCGTGAGAAAGCGGCCCTCGCGCGCCCATTTCTCCTTGGTGCGCGTCAGCTTGCTGTCGGATGGCGTCTCGTCAGCCATGGTCTACTCGTGCCGATGCATTGCCGAAGTGTGCTTGGTGTCGCGCATGGTAGCATAGATCACCAGGGACAGGCAGATGATGCCGCTGAGGTAGAAGTAGAACCATTCCTCGTGCCCGATGCTCTTGAAATAGAGCGCGATCGCCGGCGCTGTGCCGCCGAAGACCGACACCGTGATGGCATAGGGCAGGCCGACGCCGAGCGCGCGGACGTTGGTCGGGAACAACTCGGCCTTCACCACCGCGTTGATCGAAGTATAGCCGGCGACGAACAGCCAGGCGCAGCAGATCAGGATGAACGCGACGAAGGGCGACTTAGTCTCCTTCAGGGTCATCAAAAGCGGCACGGTCGCGAGCGTGCCGGCGACACCGAAGAAGATCAAGAGCGGCTTGCGTCCGATCTTGTCGGAGATTGCGCCGTAGATCGGCTGGAGGATGGTCGCGAAGACCAGGGTGCCGAAGATCACGAAAGTGGTCTGGTCCTCGGTCAGCCCGACCGAAAGCTTGACGAAGGTCTGCATGTAGGTGGTGAAGGTATAGAACGCCGCGGTGCCGCCGGCGGTGAGGCCGACCACCAGCAACAGCTCGCGCGGATAACGCAGCAAATTGGTGATCGAGCCGGTCGGCTTGACTACCTTCTTGGCTTCCTCGAACGCCTCCGTCTCGTGCAGGCCGCGCCGCATCACCGCGGCAAAGACCGCGAGCGCTGCACCGATCGCGAAGGGGATACGCCACCCCCAGTCCTTCAGCTCCTGTGGGGTGAGGAAGACCTTTTGCAGGAGCAGCAGCACGATGATCGCGGTGAGCTGGCCACCGATCAGGGTGACGTATTGAAAGCTCGAATAGAAGCCGCGGTGCTTGGGGTCGGCGACCTCGCTGAGATAGGTGGCACTGGCGCCATATTCGCCGCCGAGGCTGAGGCCTTCGATGACGCGGGCGAGCGCGAGGATGACCGGCGCGGCGAATCCGATCGTGGCATAGGTCGGCGTCAGCGCGATGATCAGCGAACCAAAGCACATGAAGACGACAGAGAGCGTGAGCGAGATGCGCCGTCCGAAATGGTCGGCGAGATAGCCGAAGAACCAGCCGCCGAGGGGCCGCATCAGGAACGTCGCCGCGAAGACGACGGCGACGTTCAATTGCTGCACGACGGGGTCGTTGCCCGGGAAGAAGGCGGGAGCGAAATAGAGCGCGAACGCCGTATAGGCGTAGAAATCGTACCACTCGACCAGATTGCCGATGGAGCCGATGAAGATCGCCTTGATCCGCCGCTTGGCGTCGGCGATGTCGATGTGGTCGGAGGCCGGTTGAATTGCTTGTTCAGTCACGTCCGGCCTCTCCGTTGTCTGGAAAGGCCTACATCGCCTTTCCGAGCAAGAATGGCAACTGGCGGGGGCCCCGCACCGTGCCCTGTGACCAGGTCACCGCGCCTGCCGGATCGAGCCGGAAATCTGGAATGCGTTTCAGCCATTCCTCCAGCGCAACCTGCATCTCCATGCGTGCCAGGTTGGAACCGACGCAGCGGTGAATGCCGAGGCCGAAGGCGGCGTGCCGGTTTTCGCGGCGGTCGATCACGACTTTGTCAGCGTCCGGAAACATCTTTGGATCGCGGTTGGCGGCCGGGAACGACAGCAGCACCATGTTGCCCGCCTTGACCGGGCAGCCCGAGATCGTGGTCTCCTTGACCACCTCGCGGGCCATCGTCACCGGAGAATAGGCGCGCAGCAGTTCCTCAACTGCGGTCGGGATCAGTCCCGGCTCGGCGATCAGTCGCTCGCGGTCCCCCGGCGTCTTCGCGAGGTGCCAGAGCGAGGAGCCGATCGCGCTCCAGGTGGTGTCGATGCCGGCGATCAGGAGCAGGCGCAGCGAGCCAAGAACGTGCGAGTCTTCGAGCGGGTTGCCCTCCTTGTCCTTGGCGTTCATCAGGTAGGAGATGAGATCGTCGGTCGGCTTGTCCTTGCGCGCCTCGATATGCGCGCTGAAATAGGCGCTCATCTCCTGCACGGCCTGGAGCAGCTTGCTCTCGTCCTTGATGCCCAGCTCGAGGATCATGTGGATCCAGTTGATGAAGAGATCGCTGTCGCTCTCGGGGATGCCGAGCATGTGGGCGATGGCCCGAACCGGGATATATTTGGCGTAGCGTGCGGCGGCGTCGACCTTGCCATCGGCGATGAAGCCGTCGATCAGCTCGTTGCAGATCGCGCGCATCCGCGGTTCCAGCTTCTTCATCGCGTCCGGCGTGAAGGGCGGCAGCAACAGTTGCTTGGCCGGCTTGTGCACGGGCGGATCTGAGGTGATCGGCGGGGCGGCGTTCCTCGCGATCTCGGGACGGACGTCGCGCACGATGATGCGGCGCGAGGAGAAATGCTCGGTGTCGTTGGCGATCTCGCGCACCGCCTCATAGGTCGTCGGCATGTAGCAGCCGAGGAAACGCTCGGTGTGCACGACCGGGCTCGCTGCGCGCAGCTCGTCCCAGATCGGGAAGGGATCCTCCGTCCATTGCGGATCGGTATGGTCGAAATCATGGACCCAGTCGGTGACGGGCGGATGGGCGGCAGGCGGACTGGCGTCGGACATGGCAGGGAATCCCTTGGCTCGTGTTCGCTGGAAGGACGCGGGGGCGGCCGCGCGCTACTCCTCGATCACATCGATCGCGATTTCCGGGCAGTTGGATTTGGCAAGCCACGCCTTGTCCTCGAGCCCCGGCGGGACCGTGCCGTCGCCGGCTTCGTGGGCGTTGCCGTATTCGTCCAGCTCGAAAAGTTCCGGCGCGAGGGCCTTGCAGCGCGCGTGGCCCTGGCATTTGTCGGGATCGACGTGAACCCTCAGTCGCTCTGTCATGGCGGCATCCTCGGTCGTATCCGCGCGTGGCCCGATGGCGGCGCGTTCCTCATGTCAATTTTATCCGCGGCATTCGCCGCCGGCTTTAAGTTATATGCTATTACATTCGCGACAGGCTTTCCCTGTCAAGCGCAAACTTATAGGTTCGCCCCACCATGCGCTCACAACTCGCCCGCAAGCCCGCGAACACCTACCATCATGGCGATCTTCGCGATGCCTTGGTCAAGGCCGCTTTGCGCGAGGCGGAGCAGGGCGGCGCCGAGGCCATCAGCATCAAGGCGCTGGCAAAGCAGCTCGGTGTGTCGCAGCCGGCGCCGTACCGACATTTCGCCGACCGCGAGGCGCTGCTTGCAGCGGTGACGGCGGAGGCGTTCAGGCAGCTCAGCGCGATCTTGCGAGAGGCCATGGCTGGGACGTCGAAGCAATCAAAGCTGTCGCGGCTGGCGCAGGCGACGCTCGAGTTTGGCCTGCGCCGCAACGGCATCTACCGCTTGATGTTCGCGTCCCGCACCGTGGCATGCGCCGACAGGGGCAGCGAGCTGCACGAGGCCACGCGCGAGACCTTCTCACTCGTGATCGAAGCCCTGGAAGCGCCCGCCGTCGGCTATTTGCGCGAACGTCAGGCGCTCAAGATCTGGGCGGCGTTGCACGGCGTGGTGATGCTGGCCGAGCAGGGCCTGTTCACCGGCGAGGCCGCGCACGCCACGCGCGAGGAACTGGTCGAGGATTTCGTCAGCGAAACGAAGGCCGCGCTCGCCGCTGCCATCAAGGGCGCGCGGCGTCGAAAAGCGACAGATACCTAAGCCTTCGCTTTCAGCAGCTTCATCAGCTTGTCGACCGCGCTGTCAGGCGTGGTTACGACGGGACGGCCGGTTGCTTCCGTCACCAGAGGCGCCGTCGAGGCGATGCTGAACTGTGCCAGCGCGATGACGTCGCAATCGCGCAAATCGCGCGAAGCTTCAACAATCAGCCGGTCGTGCGTAGCGCGGTCGCCGCGATCGAGCGCCGCCAGCGCGCCCGCGGCAAGCTTCGGCACGATCTGGACGGAGGCAGGAAACTCCGGCGGCATCGAGGCCAGGGTCGGCGGAAAGGTGGACAGCAGGCCGATCCGCGTGCCCATCGTCACCGCGCGCTCGATCATGGCTTCGTTGGGCTTGAGCACCGGCATCGGCGCATGCGCGCGCGCGACCGCCTCGATACAGGGGCCGAAGGCCGAGCAGGTGAACAGGATCCCGTTCGCTCCGGTCGCCGCCGCATAGTCGCCGAGCGCGAGGAAGCGCTCGGTCATGGCATCGTTGAGCGCGCCGTCGCGGGCCAGATCCGCCGACAGGCTGTCGTCGAGCAGGTTCATCAGCCGCGCCTCTGGCCAAGCCTTGGCGAACGCCGCTTCGATCGGGGCGATGGAATGCTTGAGGGCGTGGATCAGGGCGATGCGAGGGGACGTCGTCATCTCAGGTGGCTATCCATGGGTCTCGTGCCCCGGACGCAGCGCAATGCGCAGTATTGCGCTGCAGAGCCGGGGCCCATTGTGGCCGCTGGGTCCCGGTTCTGCGCAGCGGCGTTGCACGCCGCAGCGCGTCCGGGACACGATCACGGTTTACTTGAACGGCACCGCGTACATCAAGCCGCCCTTGCTCCAGAGGCCGTTGAGGCCGCGATCGAGCTTGAGCGGGCTCGCCTTGCCGACATTGCGCTCGTAGATCTCGCCGTAATTGCCGGTGGCCTTGATCGCGGTGACCAGCCATTTGTTGTCGAGCCCGAGCCGCGAGCCGAGGTCGCCGGATGCGCCGAGCAGCCGCTGGATCGCGGGCGTCTGCGACTTCGCCATCTCCTCGACATTGCCTTGCGTGACGCCGAGCTCCTCGGCCTCGATCAGGCCGTAATGCAGCCAGGTGATGATGTCGCTCCAGACCTCGTCGCCGTTGCGGGTGAAGGGCCCGAGCGGCTCCTTGCTGATGGTCTGCGGCAGCACGACGTAATCGGCCGGGTTCGGCGCGGCGGTGGTCACGGCGCCGGCGAGTGCGGAGGCGTCCTGGGTCATGGCATCGCAGCGGCCGCCGAAGAAGGTCTGGTACATGGTGTCGACGCGGTCGAACACCAGCGGCTTCCAGTCGATGCCGTTGGCGCGGCCGTAATCGCCGAGCGTCACCTCATGCGTGGTGCCCTGCGCCACGCAGACGGTGGCGCCCTTGAGGTCCTTGATGTCCTTGACGCCCAGATCCTTCTTCACGACAAAGCCCTGGCCGTCGTAGAAGTTGATCGGACCTTGCCGCAAGCCCAGCGTCACGCCGCGCAGATAGGTCTGCGTCGAGTTGCGGTAGAGCACGTCGATCTCGCCCGACTGCAGGGCGGTGAAGCGGTTCTGCGCGGTCAGAGAGACGTAGCGCACCTTGCTGGCATCGCCCAGCACGCCGGCCGCGAGCGCGCGGCAATAATCGACGTCGAGACCTTTGTAATTGCCCTGCGAGTCGGGCGCGGAGAAACCGGCAAAGCCGGCGCTGACGCCGCACACCAGCGTGCCGCGGCTCTTCACCGTGTCGAGCGTCGCGGCGGATGCGACAATTGTCGATGCAGCGAGCACGCTCGCTGCGATAACCACTTTCCTCATCATGCTACTCCCCTCAGTGATTGACACTACGCAACACGTTGTCGACGGCCGTGCCGAGCTTGTCGACGATCAGGTCGATCTCGTCCGCCGAGGCGATATAGGGCGGCGCCAGCAACACGTGGTCGCCGCGAACGCCATCCACAGTGCCGCCGCCGGGATAGCAGCCGAGCCCATTGGCGAAGGCCTCCGCCTTGATCTTCTGATTGAGCTTGAGCGCAGGATCGAACGAGGTGCGGCTGGCGCGATCAGAGACCAGCTCGATCGCCCAGAACAGGCCACGGCCCCTGATATCGCCGACATGGCGGTGATTGCCGAAGCGCTCGGTCAGGCGCTGTTCGAGCTGCTTGCCGCGCTCCTTGACGCGCTCGAGCAGGCCGTCCTCGCGGATCACCTGCTGCACCGCCAGTGCGGCGGCGCAGGCGAGGGGATGTGCAAGATAAGTGTGGCCGTGCTGAAAGGCGCCCGAGCCGGCGCGGATGGTCTCGATGATCTTGCCACTCGCGAGCATCGCCCCAATCGGCTGGTAGCCGCCGCCGAGCCCCTTGGCGATCGCCTGGATGTCGGGCGCGACGCCTTCCTGCTCCCAGGCATGCGTGGTGCCGGTGCGGCCCATGCCGCACATGACCTCGTCGAGGATGAGCAGCGCGCCGTGCCGGTCGCAGATCTCGCGCACCGCCCTGAAGTAGCCGTCCGGTGCCGTTACCGCGCCGGCGGTGGCGCCGACGACCGGCTCGGCGAGGAACGCCGCGACCGTGTTGGGACCGAGCCGCTGAAATTCCGCTTCGAGCTCCGCCGCCAGCCGCGCCACGAACTGCGCATCGGATTCGCCGTCGCGCTTCTCGTGATAGGCAAATGCCGGCGTCACATGGCTGAAGGCGGCCGAGAGCAGCGGCGCATAGGGCGCGCGCCGCCAGGCGTTGCCGCCGGCGGCGAGGGCGCCCAGCGTGTTGCCGTGGTAGCTCTGCCGCCGTGCGATGAAATGTTGCCGCTGCGGCTCGCCGCGCTCGATGAAATATTGGCGCGCGAGCTTGATGCTCGCTTCGATCGCCTCGGACCCGCCGCTGACGAAATAGGCGTAGGCAAGACCACCCGGCTCATGGCCGACCAGCGTCTCGGCGAGAGCCTCGGCGGGCTCGGAGGAGAAGAAAGCAGTATGCGCGTAGGCCAGCGTTGAGGCCTGCTTTGCCATCGCCGCGATCACGCGTGGATGCTGATGGCCGAGGCAGGAGACTGCCGCACCGCCGGAGGCGTCGATGATGCGCCGCCCGTCCTCGGCAAAGAGATAGATGCCTTCGCCGCCGATCGCCTTGGGCGGCGTCTCGCGGAGTGAGCGGTGCAGCACGCGGCTGGTGCGAGCGGCCATGGGTCAACCTTTCTCTGAGACGTAGATGGAGGCAGCGGTGAGCCGCGCCTCGGTATTCTCCAGGCGCTTCTTCGCGGCGGCGCCGCCGAGCGAGAACGTCACGGCAGCCAGCGACTGCGCGATCGCGATCGCGCCGGTGAGACTCGGGAAGAAGCCGGGAGAGGAGGCCGCCTCGAACAGCAGCAAATGGTCGGCGCCCTCGGCCATCGGCGCAGAGAGGGTGTCCGCGATGGCAATCAGCGTCGCGCCGCTGTGATGAGCGGCTTGCGCGACGCGGACGCTCGCATGGGTGTACGGCAGGAAGCCGATGACGATGACGGCTTCGCCCGGCCGGAAGGCGCCGAGGTCGAGATCGTCGGGGCCGGACACGCCGACGAGTTGCACCTGCTCGGGGCGGAACAGCCGAAGCTCGTAGTTCAGGAGCTCGGCAACGCTGCGGCAGCTGCGATAGCCGGCAATCCAGATCCGCTTGGCCTCATGCAGGGAGCGCGCGGCCTCCGCGATCGGTTGCGCCGGAATGCGCGGTAGGCCGGCGGCCTCAGCCTCGAGCTTGTCGGTGACGAGCGCGACATCGGCATTCGGACCGGGCCGGCGGCTTCTGGCGCGGCCGGAGAAGGGCGAGGTCTGCGATGGTCGCCGCGCCTCGGTCAGCGCCGCGCGCAATTCGTCCCAGCCCGAATAACCGATCGCCTTGGCGAGCCGCGTGAACGCGGCGGGATCGGCGCCGGCTTCGGCCGCGAGGTCGCGCATCGAACGGGTGGTGGCGTCATAATCGTTGGCGGCGACGAAGCGCCCGACTTCCTGCAGCCGCATCGGCAGCGATGGCAATGCAATGCGCAGTTCGCTCAGAGGCGAGGATTTCGCGGACTCGACCATGAAACATTTGTTGCACGAAATATAGATTGGTGCAACAGTTGACGTGCGCCGCCCGGAAATCGCTGCCTCTCGAGAAGGGTTTTTGTGCCGTGACATCGGACACGCCGAGACCGCCACCGCGCCGCCGCCTGTTTGGCGCATGGGGACGCCGCGAGCTGCAGGGCCTGTTCTGGCAGGTGCTGGTGGTCGGGATCGCGCTCGCGGTCATCGGCTTTCTCTGGTCCAACACCGTCACCAACCTTTCGGCGCGCCGCATCACGACCGGTTTTGCCTTCCTCGGACGCGAGGCCGGCATGCCCATCGCCGACAGCTTGCTCGCCTATAATCCGAGAGACACGTATCTCTGGGCCTTCGTCGTCGGCATCGGCAACACCTTGCGCGTCGCCGTGATCGGCATCGTGCTCGCAACCATCCTGGGCACCCTGATCGGCATCTCGCGACTGTCGGCCAACTGGCTGCTGTCACGACTTGCCGCCGTCTATGTCGAAACGCTCCGCGACATCCCGCTGCTGCTTCAACTCCTGTTCTGGTACGTGCTGATGCAGGCGCTGCCCGCCGCGCGCGCGGCATGGCGGCCGGTCGAGGGCGTGTTCCTGTCCAATCGCGGCCTGATCCTGCCGGCCATTCCGCTTGGCCCGCCGCAGCTTTGGGTGCTCGGCACGGCGGTGTTCGGCCTTGCCGTGGTCTATCTCATCCGGCGATGGCTGATCGTGCAGCAGATGCGCGACGGCAAACCGCGGCCGGTATGGCCCTTTGCGGTGAGCTTCATCATCGCGTTGCCCGTGCTGGTGTCCGTACTGCTTCGCGTGTCCTGGAAGATCGAGTGGCCGGAGCTGCGCGGCTTCAACTTCGTCGGCGGGCTGACGCTCGCGCCGGAATATTTCGCGCTGCTGATCGCACTCGTCACCTACACCTCGGCCTTCATTGCCGAGATCGTGCGCAGCGGCATCCAGTCGGTGCCGCGCGGGCAGTGGGATGCCGCCAATGCGCTGGGCCTGCGCCGCAGCTTCATGCTGCGGCAGATCATCCTGCCCCAGGCGCTGCGCGTCATCGTGCCGCCGATGACGAGCCAGTACCTCAATTTGACCAAGAATTCCTCGCTCGCGGTCGCGATCGGCTACCAGGACGTGGTCTCGATCGCCAACACCACGCTGAACCAGACCGGGCAGGCGATCGAGGCGATCGCGCTGATCATGGCGGTGTTCCTGACCATCAGCCTTTCCATCAGCTTCTTCATGAACTGGTACAATTCGCGCATTGCGCTGGTGGAGCGCTGAGCATGACCGCGATCGCCGACATGCCGGAAGTGCCGCGCGCCGCCCGCCGCCCGCAGATGGGGAATCCGGCGTTGCGCTGGCTGCGCACCAATTTGTTCTCGTCGATCCCGAGCGGCATCCTCACCGTCGTGCTGCTGGCGATCCTCGCCAAGGGCATCTTCAGCTTCGTCCAGTGGGGCATCGCCAATGCCGTCTGGCTGACCCCGGCGAACGATTCCAGCGCCTGCCGTGCGGTCCGCGGCCTCGGCGCCTGCTGGGCGATCATTCCGGAAAAGTACCGCTTCATCCTGTTCGGCACCTATCCGTTCGACGAGCAGTGGCGGCCGGCGCTGTCGGTCGTGCTGTTCATCGCACTGTACTTTCTCTCGACCCGTCGCGTTTTGTGGCGGCGCGAACTCATCTATCTCTGGATCGGCGCGCTCGCGCTCATCAGCGTGCTGATGTGGGGCGGCGTGCTCGGCCTTTCCTTCGTCTCGCAGGATCGCTGGGGTGGTCTGCCGGTGACGCTGATACTGGCGACGTTTGGATTGGCCTTCGGCTTCCCGCTCGGCATCCTCGTCGCGCTCGGTCGGCGTTCGAAGCTGCCGGCGATCCGCTCGCTCAGCGTGCTCTATGTCGAGCTGATCCGCGGCGTGCCGCTGGTGAGCCTATTGTTCATGGCAAGCGTGATGTTTCCGCTGTTCATGCCCAGCGGATTCAACATCGACAAGCTGCTCCGCGCACAGATCGCGATCATCCTGTTTGCGGGCGCCTACCTCGCCGAAGTCATCCGCGGCGGCCTTCAGGCCGTGCCACGCGGGCAGTATGAAGCGGCGGACGCGCTCGGGCTGTCCTACTGGCGCAAGAACCGGCTGATCATCCTGCCGCAGGCGATCCGCCATGTCATCCCGCCGCTGGTCAACACCTTCATCGCATTCTTCAAGGACACCAGCCTCGTCCTCATCATCGGCATTTTCGATCTGCTCACGACGGCGAAGACGGCGATCATCGATCCTGCGTGGCAACAGTTTTCGGTCGAGGTCTATATCTTCGTCGCTGCGATCTACTTTGTGTTCTGCTTCGCGATGTCGCGGTACAGCCGTAGCCTGGAAGCGACGGGTGGGAGGTGATCTTCCTTCTCCCCTTGTGGGAGAAGGTGGCGCGAAGCGTCGGATGAGGGGTTCTATCGTCGAATTCAGACGGCGAGGGAGTCCCTTGTGGAGAGATNCCCCTCACCCGTCTCGCCGCTATGCGGCGAGCCACCCTCTCCCACAAGGGGAGAGGGTGGTACGGAGCGCGCGGTGTAGAGTGGAATTACTTCCTCACCTTCGGATCGATTGGCGTGGTGCCGCGCAGACCCAGAATATCCTCCAGCACCTTCGCGCCCGCGAGCACCTGCGCATCGCCCCTTGGTGCACCGACCACCTGCACCCCGACCGGCAGGCCCGACGCCGTGAAGCCGCATGGCAGCGACAGCGAGGGGCAGCAGGCGAGCGTGATGGCGTAGACGATGCCGAGCCACTCGACGTAATTGTCGAACCTTTTGCCGGCGCATTCGGCGACATAGCGGTGTTCGATCGGGAAGGGCGGCACGATCGTGGTCGGCGTCAGCAGCAAATCGTAGGTCTTGAAGAACTCGACCGCGCGCGCCGTCATGCCGACGCGCTGGGCCTCGGCGCGTTCGAGCTGCTCGACCGTCAGCTTGAGGCCTTCCTCGATGTTCCAGATCACCTCGGGCTTGAGCAGGTCGCGCTTGGTGCGCAGCAGATTGGCCTTGGTGATCGCGAAATCGAAGGCGCGCAGAACGTGGAAGCATTCATGCGCCTCGCGCCAGTCCGGATGCGCCTCCTCGACGATGGCGCCAGCCTCGGCAAAGCGTTCCGCCGCCTTGCGCGTGATCGCCTTCACCTCGGGATCGACAGGCGTGATGCCGAGATCGGGCGAATAGGCGATGCGCTTCGGCTTCTTGCCGGACTGAGCCGCCGACAGGAACGAGGTCGTGGGCGCCGGCAGCGACAGCGGATCGTCCGCATAATCGCCGCTCATCGCATCCAGCAGCAGCGCGAGATCCTCGACGCTGCGCGCCATCGGGCCGACCACGCCGAGATTGCGATCGATGCCGGATTTGGGGGTATGTGCGACGCGGCCGATGCTCGGGCGCATGCCGACTACGCCGCAGAAAGCCGCGGGGCTGCGCAAGCTGCCGCCCATGTCGGAGCCTTGCGCCAGCCAGGCCATGCCGGTGGCCAGCGCCACGGCCGCGCCGCCGGAAGAGCCCGCCGCAGATTTTAAAGTATCCCAGGGATTGAGGGTTGCGCCGAACACTTCATTGAAAGTGTTGGCGCCGGCGCCGAATTCCGGCGTGTTGGATTTGGCGTAGACGACCGCGCCGTTGGCCTCGAGATTCTCGACCATAAGGTCGGACTTGGCGGGGATATTGTCCTTGAAGATCGGCGAGCCCTGCGTGTTCAACGCGCCCGCAACGTCGGTCAGGTCCTTGATCGGCACCGGCAGGCCCGCGAGCAGCCCCCGCGCGCCGGCGGGTTTCCGCATCAGGGCCTTGGCGCTGTCCCGCGCGCGCTCGAAACACAGGATCGGCAGCGCGTTCACCTTGCCGTCGACCTCACTGATGCGCTTCTCCACGACATCGAGCAGCTCGAGCGGCGAGACATCGCCGGACCGCAGCTTGTCGACGACGGCGCAGGCGGTTTCACGGATCAGGTCTTGAGACAATTACTTTACTCCTGTGCTTATTGTGTTCGTCATTGCGAGGAGCGAAGCGACGAAGCAGTCCAGAGTCCCTCCGCGGCAACAATCTGGATTGCTTCGCTTCGCTCGCAATGATGCGGATAGAGTTAGCCCCAGCCAGCGCTGATGCCGCCGTCCACCGTGTAGATCACGCCCGACGTATAGCCGGCGCGGTCCGATGCCAGGAACGCCATGAGATCGCCGATCTCGCGCGCATGCGCGGGACGGCCGAGCGGCAGGCTCTTCTGGAATTCCTTGTAGCGGTTCTCGTCGCCGAACTGGTGCTTGGCCCGCGTCTTGAGCAGGGTGACGTGGCGATCGGTGCCGACGGGGCCGGGATTGATGCCGACCACGCGGATGTTGTCGGCGAGACTTTTTCCGCCGAGCGCGCGGGTGAAGGCCATCAACGCGGCATTGCCGGCGCTGCCGCAGATGTAATTGGCGTCAAACTTTTCGCCGGCTGCGCCGATATCGTTGACGATCACGCCGCCGCTCTTCGCCTTCATCTGCGCGTAGATCTGCCGCGTCAGGTTGATATAGCCGAACACCTTCAATTCCCAGGCGTGACGCCAGGTCGCCTCGTCGATCTTGTCGATCGAGCCGCCGGGGATGTCGCCCGCATTGTTGACGAGCACGTCGATGTCGGCGGCTTCCTTCGCAAGCCGCGCCAGATCCTCGGCCTTGCGAAGATCGACGATGCTCGTTGCGGCATCGATCTGGTGGGCGGAACGCAGGCGCTCGGCCAGCGCCTTGAGCTGGTCGCCGTTGCGGGCGGCGAGCAGGAGGTGCGCGCCTTCCTCGGCAAACGCTTCGGCGGCGGCGGCGCCAATGCCCTTGGACGCGCCGGTGATCAGGACGCGCTTGCCACGCAGATGCAGATCCATGAGGGTACTCGCAGGATAGGAACAGGATGAAATCAGTAGGCGCTTGGCCGCGCCATGGTCAACATTGCAGTGCAGCGTTGCACTGCCGCTGCGTTTGGTCCATTGCAATGCGGTCAAAAGGCGGCGACTGCCGGACCAACCAAGGACGTTCTCGATGAGCAAGAAACAATACCGGATCGCGGTCATTCCCGGCGACGGCATCGGCAAGGAAGTGATGCCCGAGGGCCTGCGCGTCCTGGAGGCCGCGGCGAAGAAGCATGGGGTCTCCCTGCAATTCGACCATTTCGACTTCTCGTCCTGGGACTATTACGAGAAGCACGGCCAGATGATGCCTGACGACTGGAAGGAGAAGATCGGCAAGCACGATGCGATCTATTTCGGCGCGGTCGGCTGGCCGGCCAAGATCCCGGACCACGTCTCGCTATGGGGCTCGCTGATCAAGTTCCGCAGGGAGTTCGACCAGTACGTGAATTTGCGCCCGGTGCGGCTGATGCCCGGCGTGCCGTCGCCGCTGGCGGGCCGCAAGCCCGGCGACATTGATTTCTGGGTGGTGCGCGAGAACACCGAAGGTGAATATTCCTCCGTCGGCGGCCGCATGTTCCCCGACACCGACCGCGAGTTCGTCACCCAGCAGACGGTGATGACCCGCACCGGCGTCGACCGCATCCTGAAGTTCGCCTTCGAGCTCGCGCAGTCGCGGCCGAAGAAGCATTTGACCTCGGCGACCAAGTCCAACGGCATCTCCATCACCATGCCCTATTGGGACGAGCGCGTTGAAGCGATGGCGAAGAAGTTTCCGGGCGTGAAGTGGGACAAGTACCACATCGACATTCTCACCGCGAATTTCGTGCTGCATCCGGATTGGTTCGACGTCGTGGTCGGCTCCAATTTGTTCGGCGACATCCTCTCCGACCTCGGCCCGGCCTGCACCGGGACGATCGGCATCGCGCCGTCAGGCAATATCAACCCCGAGGGCGATTTCCCCTCGGTGTTCGAGCCGGTGCACGGCTCGGCGCCTGATATCGCCGGCCAAGGCGTCGCCAACCCGATCGGCGCGATCTGGTCGGGCGCCATGATGCTCGAGCATCTCGGCGAGAAGGAAGCCGGCCAATCGATCGTCGAGGCGATCGAGCGCACGCTGGCCGAGCGGACGCTCCGCACCAAGGACCTCGGCGGCAACGCCGACACCACGGCCTGCGGCAAGGCTGTCGCGGATATGGTGGATTGAGGCTCTTTACCCTCTCCCTTGTGGGAGAGGGTGGCTCGCCGCGTAGCGGCGAGACGGGTGAGGGGTATCTCTCCGCGGAGTTAAACCTCTCAAAAATTTTTCGCGGCACGAACCCCTCATCCGGCGCTTCGCGCCACCTTCTCCCACAAGGGGAGAAGGGAAGAGAGGCGTGCCCCGCGCCTTTCAGCCAGCGATGTTCTCGATCGCGGCCTGATCCAGCCCGAACTTCTTCCCGGCCTCGATGATCTCCTGCCAGGTGGTCGGATCGACCGGAATGCCTTCGGCAAGGCGCTTCTCCTTGGTCTCGCGCTCGGGCTCGCCGGCGATTCTGACCTTGTCGACGCCGGGGGCAGGCGGCGAGCCGGTTTGCCAGGCAACAAAACTCTCGACTTCGCGCGCGAGGTTTTCGCCGGTGCCGAGCTTGCCGGGATCGATGACGATCGAGAGCATGCCGTTGAGGACGTTGTACTTGCCGTCGGAGGGGCCCTTGACCACCTGCCCGCCGGAGAGCGCGCCGCCGAGGATTTCGCACACGAGCGCGAGCCCCGAGCCCTTGTGCTCGCCGAACGGCAGGATCGCGCCATGCGGCGGGATCACGGTGTAGCGCGGGTTGGTGGTGGGCTTGCCTTCATTGTCGATGATGGTGCCTGGCTCCAGCGCGACGCCCTTGTTGTGGGCGACGCGGGTTTTGCCCTGCGCGATCCGGCTGGTGGCGAAGTCGAGCACGATCGGGTCCTTGCCGGCGCGCGGGATGCCGACGCAGAACGGGTTGGTGCCGTGGCGCGCATCGCTGCCGCCCCAGGGCGCCACGATCGGGCGGGAAATGACGTTGACGAAGTGGATCGAGACCAATCCGTGGTCGATGCACTGCTCAGCCCAGTGGCCGATGCGACCGATGTGATGCGAATTGGAGAGGCCGACGAGGCACACGCCGTTTCGCTTAGCGCGTTCGGCTGCCAGCTCCATGGCTTCATGACCGATCACCTGGCCGTAGCCGGTGAGGCCGTCGAGGGTGAGGAGCGGCCCCGTGTCGAGCACGATCTTGACGTGCGCGTTCACGGCGAGGCCACCATTGGTGACGCTCTGGACATAGCGCGGGATCATGCCGACGCCGTGGGAGTCATGGCCCTTGAGGTTGGCCTCGACCAGATTGGTGGCCACGAGCTCGGCTTCGCGGTCCGAAGACCCGCCCGCCTTGACGATGGCGCGGATGGCGTTGGTGAGCGGCTCTACCTTGATGGTGCGATAGTCGGCCATTGTTATTGCTCTTATCCTTTCACAATTTGGCGGGGAGCGTAGGGTGGGTTAGCCGAAGGCGTAACCCACCACTTCTGTCTCCGCGGAAACTAAAGAGGTGGGTTACGCCTCGCAGATGCGCTTTGCGCACCTGCAAGGCTAACCCACCCTACGAATTCACGATGCGGCGGCAATGAACCAATGCGGCTTCAATCAGGTTCTCGCTCGCCTCCGGCGTGCGGAAGGCGGAATGCGCCGACAGCGTCACGTTCGGAATTTTTGTCAGCGGATGATCGCCGGGCAGAGGCTCGGTGTTGAAGACGTCGAGGCCGGCATGGCGCATGTGGCCCGATTTCAGCGCGTCGATCATCGCCTGCTCGTCGACGATCGCGGCGCGGGCGGTGTTCACGAAGATGACGCCCGGCTTCATCTTTGCGATCTTGTCGCGCGTGATCATGCCGCGCGTCTCGTCGTTGAGCAGCAGGTGCAGCGACACGACGTCGCTCCTTGCCAGCAGGCTATCGAGATCGGTGAATTCCACGCCCGGATGGCTCTTCGGCGAGCGATTCCAGGCGATCACCTTCATGCCGCTGCCGGACGCAATACGCGCGACCTCGGCGGCGATGCCGCCGAAGCCGATCAGGCCGAGCGTCTTGCCGGTGAGCTGCATACCGTCTTCGCGCAGCCAGTTGCCGCCGCGCATCTCGCGATCCATCATCGCGATGACGCGGGCCGAGGCCCACATCAGCGCGATTGCGGATTCAGCGACCGCGGTGTCGCCATAGCCCTTGATCAGGTGCACGGAGATGCCGAGTTCTGACAGCTCCTCCGGGTTCATGTAGCTGCGCGCGCCGGTGCCGAGGAACACGACGTGCTTCAGCCCCGCACATTTCTTCGCCACCTCGGTCGGCAGCGCGGTGTGATCGACGATGGCGATCTCGGCGCCGTCGAGGATTTCAGGGTATTGCTCGGGCTTGATATCGGGATCCCTGTGGATCCGTACCTTGGGATCCCCGGGCTTCTCCAGCCGTTCCATGATCACGGCAAGCGCTTCATTGGCGTCGACGAAAACTCCGCGCATGGCTCTCTCCGGTCAGGACGCGACGCCGGCGATCGCCAGCACGGTATGCATGAGAACGTTGGTGCCGGCAGTGCAGTCGCCCTGCGTGGCATCCTCCAGCTCGTTGTGGCTGATGCCGTCCTTGCAGGGCACGAACACCATCGCCGCCGGCATGATCGTGTTGAGGTTGCAGGCGTCGTGGCCGGCGCCGGAGGTGATGCGGCGCGAGGAATAACCGAGCGTCTTTGCCGCGTTCTCGACTGCCGAGATCAGCTTGGGATCGAAATGCGTCGGCGGCTTGCGCCAGACCAGGTCGATCTTGACCTCGACCTTGCGGCGCGCGGCGATTTCGGCAATCGCGGCGCGCAGATCGCGATCGAGCGCGTCCATGATGGCGCCGTCCGCGCTGCGGCAATCCATGGTGAAGGCGATCTCGCCGGGAATGACGTTGCGCGAGGGATTTGCGATCACGGCTTCGCCGATGGTGCCGACCGCGTTCGGGCCGTGCTTCTTCGCGATGGATTCCATCGCCAGCACGATCTCCGACAACGTCGCCAGCGCGTCGCGCCGCAGCGGCATCGGCGTCGATCCGGCATGGCTCTCGAAACCGGAGATCTTGCCGTCGTACCACAGCACGCCCTGGCCGGAATCGACCACGCCGATGGTCTTGCCTTCGGCCTCCAAAATCGGGCCCTGCTCGATATGCAGCTCGACGAAACAGCCGAGCTTCTGGAAGCCGACCGGCTTGTCGCCGCGATAGCCGATGCTGTCCAGCGCCTGGCCGACGGTCGTGCCCTCGGCGTCCTTGCGCGACAAAATGTCGTCGGTGGTGAAGTCGCCGACATAGGCGGCGGAGGCCATCATCGCGGGTGCGAAGCGCGAGCCTTCCTCGTTGGTCCAGTTGACGACGCAGATCGGCGCTTCGGTCTCGATGCCGGCATCGTTCAGCGTGCGGATCACTTCAAGTGCGCCGAGCGTGCCCAGAATGCCGTCATACTTGCCGCCGGTCGGCTGGGTGTCGAGATGCGAGCCGATGCCGACGGGCGGCTTCGACATGTCGCGGCCCTTGCGCAGGCCGAACTGTGAGCCGAGCGCGTCGGTGTGCACTTCGAGCCCGGCGTCCTCGCATGCCTTGCGGAACCAGTCGCGCACCAGCTTGTCTTCGCTGCTCAGTGTCAGCCGCCGCACGCCGCCTTTGGCCGTCGCGCCGAATTGCGCGGTCTCGTGGATGGAGCCCCAGAGGCGGGCGGAATCGATTTGCAGATTGGTGGCGGCTCGGCTCATGCGGTGGGGTCTCTCGATTGTCCGGCGCCTTTTTCAATGACGCGCCAGCGCGGGCGCGTCAACTGCGAGGCTGCTCTGCGCAATCTGCCGTGCAAGCTCGGCGACGCGCTCCACGGCGACGACGTCGGGCGAGGCGAGCCAGCTCGCGGTGAATGTCAGCGGTGCGATCGCCAGATCGGTGTCGAGCAGCTGCAGCCGGCCGTCGGCGAGCTCGTTCTCGACGATCGCGTCGGGGATCACGGCGACGCCGAGGCCTTCGACCGCCATGTGGATGACGGTCGCGAGCGATGCGGACGCGTGCAGCCGGATCGGCGGCAGCTCCGGCCGGTCGAATACCTCGCGCACGACCTCGTAAGGCTTGGTCTTGCGCGGGAAGGTGATGATCGGAAATCGCGCAAGCTCCGCCGGTGTCACCCGGCCTTTGCCGAGGCCGAGCGAAGGGCTTGCGAGGAAGCCGATCGGGTAATCGGCGAGCACGCGATTATGCACGCCGGACGCCGACAGCGGTCCGACCACGAAGGCAAGCTCGATCTCCTGCGCGAGCAGGCGCGCGGTGAGGTTGGGCGTGATGTCAACCTCGATCTCCAGCGACAGGTTCGGATAGACCTGGTTCACGCTCTTCACGAGGCGCGGCAGCCAGGTGTGCACGATGGTCTCGGCGACGCCGAGCCGCATCACGCCCCTCATCGCCGAACGATCGCCGATCTCCGCCATCATCTGGGCGCGCAGGCCGATCAGCTTTTCCGCATAGACCATCATCTGCCGGCCGCTCGGTGTCGGCGAGGCGACGCGGTGGTCGCGGTTGAGGAGCTTGACGCCCATCTCGCGCTCGAGCTGGGCGATGCGCTGGGAGATCGCCGGCTGGGTCGTGTTGAGCCGTGCTGCAGCGCCACGGAAGCTGCCGAGCTTTACGACCCAGAGAAAAGTCTCGATCGACCTGAAGTCCAGCATTGGAAGGATTTTCCTCGTCGATAAAATGAATTTATCGATATCGATTAGAAAGGACGATTAGACTTTATAGCACGCTTGGTGTTGGCTGTCTTTGTCGAGTTTATAGGCAGGTCGATTACATGACTGTTTTGGTGGCAGTGCAGCAAACTGAAACGCCCGACGCCCTTCCGAGCCGCAAGGCGCGGCTTGCCTATCGGCAAGGGCTGGTCGCCTCCACCGCCGGCGTCGCCCCCGGCTTCGTCCAGGGCAATCTGGCGATCCTGCCGGCGGAATATGCCAGCGCCTTTCATCGCTTCTGCCAGCTCAATCCGAAGCCGTGCCCGATCATCGGCATGTCCGATGTCGGCAGTCCTTTCGTCCCTTCGCTCGGCGCCGATCTCGACATCCGCACCGACGTGCCGCGCTACCGCGTCTGGCGCGACGGCGAGGTCGTCGACGAGCCGACCGATGTGACGAAGCATTGGCGCGATGATCTCGTGACCTTCGTGCTCGGCTGCTCCTTCTCGTTCGAGGAAGCCTTGCTCGACGAGGGCATGCCGATCCGGCACATCGAGCGCAATGTGCGCGTGCCGATGTATCGTACCAGCATCGCCTGCGGCGAGGCCGGTCCGTTCGCCGGTCCCATGGTGGTCTCGATGCGTCCGTTCAAGCCGGCGGATGCGATCCGCGCGGTGCAGATCACCTCGCGCTATCCCGCCGTGCACGGCGCGCCGGTCCATCTCGGCCATCCGCATCTGATCGGCATCAAGGACATCGCCAAGCCGGACTACGGCGATCCGGTGCCGGTCGCCGACGACGAGATTCCGGTGTTCTGGGCCTGCGGCGTGACGCCGCAATCGGTGATCAACGCCGCCAAGCTTCCGTTCGCGATCACGCATTCGCCCGGCCTGATGCTGGTGACGGATCTCAAGAACAGGACCATGGCCGTGATTTAGTGGGCAGCGTTTGCTGCTTCTTCGGGCTTTACCGCATCCATCAATCGCTTCATCCGATCAGACGAAATTCAGTAACAGGGGACTTTGCCATGACGATCACTCGCCGCGACGTGTTGTTGGGAGCCACCGCGACCGCTGCACTGGTGCCGCTCGCCGCACGCGCCCAGACTTCGGAAGTCGTGATCGGCGTCATCTATCCGTTCTCCGGCGGCAGCGCGCAGCAGGGCGTCGACGCGCAGAAGGCCTATGAGACCGCGCTCGAGGTCATCAACAAGGACACCGATTTCGACCTGCCGCTGGCGAAGGGCGAGGGCCTGCCGGGCCTCGGCGGCGCAAAAGTCCGCCTCGTGTTCGCCGATCACCAGGCCGATCCGCAGAAGGGCCGCGCCGAAGCCGAGCGCCTGATCACGCAGGAGAAGGTCTCCGCCATCATCGGCACCTATCAGAGCGCCGTCGCCGTCACCGTCAGCCAGATCTGCGAGCGCTACCAGGTCCCGTTCGTGTCGGCCGACAATTCCTCGCCGAGCCTGCATCGCCGCGGCCTGAAGTATTATTTCCGCGCCGCGCCGCATGACGAGATGTATTCGGCCGCGATGTTCGACTTCTTCGACGCCATGAAGAAGAAGGGCACCAAGATCGAGACGCTGTCGCTGTTCCACGAGGACACGATCTTCGGCACCGATTCCGGCAACGCCCAGGCCAAGATCGCCGGCGAGCGCGCCTACAAGATCGTCACCGACATCAAGTATCGCGCCAACTCGCCCTCGCTCTCGGCCGAGGTGCAGCAGCTCAAGTCCGCGAATGCCGACGTGCTGATGCCCTCGAGCTACACCACCGACGGCATCCTCCTGGTCAAGACCATGGCCGAGCTCGGCTACAAGCCGAACGCGATCGTGGCGCAGGACGCCGGCTTCTCCGAGAAGGCGCTGTACGATGCCGTCGGCGACAAGCTCGAAGGCGTGATTTCGCGCGGCACCTTCTCGCTCGACCTCGCGCAGAAGCGCCCGATGGTCGGCAAGATCAACGAGATGTTCAAGACGCGGTCGGGCAAGGACTTCAACGACCTCACCTCGCGCCAGTTCATGGGCCTGATCATCCTTGCCGACGCCATCAGCCGCGCCAAGTCGACCGACGGCGAGAAGATCCGTGATGCGCTGGCCGCGACCGACATCCCGGGCGAGCAGACCATCATGCCCTGGAAGCGCGTCAAGTTCGACGAGATGGGCCAGAACAACGACGCCGACCCGGTGCTGCTGCAGTATATCGGCGGCAAGTTCGTCACCATCTTCCCGCCGCAGGCCGCGATCGCCGAGGCGGTCTGGCCGATGAAGTAAGACTGGACGCGGGAGCTCAGATGCAGCTCCCGCCCTCATCCTGAGAAGCGGGCGTAGCCCGCGTCTCGAAGGACGAGGGCTGGGCCATCCTTCGAGACGCGCGCTTGTGCGCGCTCCTCGGGATGAGGATCTATTTCGGGGGACAGACTTTTGACAGCCCAAGCCATTATCCAGAGTCTTGCCAGCGGCCTCCTGATGGGCCTGCTGTACGGACTGATCGCGGTCGGCCTCGCGCTGATCTTCGGCCTGATGGACGTCACGAACTTCGCCCATGGCGAGTTCCTGATGATCGCGATGTATCTGTCCTTCTTCCTGTTCGCCTTCTTCGCGATCGACCCCTTGCTGTCGGCGCCGTTGGTCGCCGCGGCGCTCTTTATCTTCGGAGCGGTGATCTACCTGCTCATTGTTCGCTTTGCCATGCGGGCCAAGGCCAACGCCGGCATGGTGCAGATCTTCACCACCTTCGGCCTTGCCATCGTGATGCGGGGTCTGGCGCAGTTCTTCTTCACGCCTGATTATCGCAGCATTCCGCAATCCTGGCTCGGCGGCAAAACCATCTCGGTCGGCGGCATCTTCCTGCCTGAGCCGCAGCTGGTCGGTGCGCTGGTCTCGATCCTCGCCTTTGCCGGCCTCTACTTCTTCATCCACCGCACCGATTTCGGCCGCGCGCTGGAAGCCACCCGTGAAGATCCCGGTGCGGTCGCGCTGGTCGGCATCGACAAGAACCGCGTGTTCGCGTTTGGCTGGGGCCTCGGTGCCGCGCTGGTCGGCCTCGCTGGAGCGATCATGGCAAGCTTCTTCTATATCTATCCCGATGTCGGCGCGTCCTTTGCGCTGATCGCCTATGTCACGGTGGCGCTCGGCGGCTTCGGCAGCGTGTTCGGCGCCTTTGCCGGCGGCATCATCGTCGGCCTCGTCGAAGCGACCACCGCGCTGGTGCTGCCGCCGTCGCTGAAATCGGTCGGCATCTACGCGGTCTATCTGCTGGTCGTCTTCATCCGGCCGCGCGGCCTGTTCGGATCGATCTGATGGACAAGGATTTTGCAGCGCGGCGCCGCCGCGACCTCATCATCGCCGCGGTGCTCGCCGTGATTGCCGCGCTGACACCATTGTTCGTGAAGGACGTCGTCGTCCAGAACATCCTGATCCTGACGCTGATGTATGCGGGCCTGTCGCAGAGCTGGAACATCCTGTCCGGCTATTGCGGGCAGATCTCGCTCGGCCACGCGCTGTATTTCGGCCTGGGTGCCTACACCACCGAGCTGCTGTTCACGAAGTTCGGCGTGCTGCCCTGGTTCGGCATGCTGGCGGGCGGCGTGGTGTCGGCGCTGATCGCGATGGGGCTCGGTTATCCGTTCTTCCGCCTGCGTGGCCATTACTTCGTGATCGCCACCATCGTCATCGCCGAGATCGGCCTGCTGCTGTTCCACAATTGGGAATGGGCGGGCGCTGCGATGGGCATCACCATTCCGATCCGCGGCGACAGCTGGCTGAAATTCCAGTTCCTGCGCACCAAGCTGCCATACTTCTATTTCGCGCTGGCGCTGTGCTGCCTCGCCTGGTTCGTCACCTGGTGGCTGGAGAACTCCAAATGGGGATTTTGGTGGCGGGCGGTGAAGGACAATCCGGAGGCGGCCGAAAGCCTCGGTGTCGACGTCTTCAATTCCAAGATGGGCGCGGCCGCCGTCTCCGCCTTCCTGGTCGCGGTGGGTGGCAGCTTCTATGCCCAGTTCGTCTCCTACATCGATCCTGAAAGCGTCATGGGCTTCCAGTTTTCGCTCTTGATGGCGCTGCCCGCCGTGCTCGGCGGCATCGGCACCCTGTGGGGCCCGGTGCTCGGCGCCGCCATTCTGATCCCGCTGACGGAGCTGACCCGCTTCAAGTTCGGCGGCTCCGGGCGCGGTGTCGACCTCATCGTCTATGGCACGCTGATCGTCCTGATCTCGCTGGCCTTGCCGCGGGGACTGCTCAGCCTGTTCTCACGCCCGAAGAAGACGGGGGCCGCACGATGACCGCGCTTCTTGAAACCCGCGGCGTCTGGCAGCGGTTCGGCGGCCTCGTGGCCAACAGCGACGTCTCGATCTCGGTCGGCCGCGGCGAGATCGTCGGCCTGATCGGCCCGAACGGCGCCGGCAAGTCGACGCTGTTCAATCTCATCGCCGGCGTTCTGCCCCCGACGCAAGGCTCGATTCTATTCGACGGCGAGGACGTCACCCACATGCCGGCGGCCGAGCGCTGCCAGCGCGGGGTGGGGCGCACCTTCCAGGTGGTCAAGAGCTTCGAGACCATGACCGTCATCGACAACGTCATCGTCGGTGCGCTCGTGCGCAACACCGTGATGCGCGAGGCCCGTCGCAAGGCGCATGAGGTGTTGGAATTCACCGGCCTTGCCGCGCGTGCCGACGTGCTCGCGAGCGACCTCGTGCCGGCCGAGAAACGCCGGCTCGAAGTCGCCCGTGCGCTCGCGACCGAGCCGAAACTGCTGCTGCTCGACGAAGTCCTCACCGGCCTGACGCCGACCGAGGCGCAGACCGGTGTCGCGCTGGTGCGCAAGGTGCGCGATGCCGGCATCACCGTGTTGATGGTCGAGCATGTCATGGAAATCGTGATGCCGCTGGTTGATCGCGCCATCGTGCTCGATCTCGGCAAGGTGCTGGTCGAGGGCAAGCCCGCCGATGTCGTTCGCGATCCCAAGGTGATCAGCGCATATCTGGGAGATCGTCATGCTGTCGGTGCGTGAAGTCACGACCGCCTATCAGGGCCTGGTCGCGATCTCCTCGATCTCGATCGAGGTTCAGAAGGGCGAGATCGTCTGCGTTGCCGGCGCCAATGGCGCGGGCAAGTCTACGCTGCTCAAATCCATCGCCGGTGCCGAGCGTCCGCGCTCAGGTACCGTGACGTTCGACGGCAAGCGCCTCGACGGCATGGCGCAGCACCACATCACGGCGACCGGCATTGCCTATGTGCCGGAGAATCGCCGCCTGTTCCCGCGTCTGTCCGTGCGCGATAATCTGCGTCTCGGCAGCTATCTCTACCGCGGTGAAGCGAACCGCGAAGGACCGCTCGATCTCGTCTTCCAGCTGTTTCCACGCCTGGCTGAACGCCTGGAGCAGCGCGCCGAAACGCTCAGCGGCGGCGAGCAGCAGATGCTGGCGATCGGCCGCGCGCTGATGACGCGCCCGCGCCTGTTGATGCTGGACGAGCCCTCGCAGGGCATCATGCCGAAACTGGTCGACGAGATTTTTCAGGCCGTAAAGCGCATCCGCGATGCCGGCATGACCGTTCTGATCGTCGAGCAGCGCATGGCCGAGTGCCTGGAGATCGCCGACCGCGCCTACATCCTGCAAACCGGCCGCGTGCTGATGCAGGGCCCCGCGGCTGAGATCAGGGGCAATCCCGACGTGAGGAAGGCGTATCTCGGATTGTAGCCGCTCGCTACGATCCCTATCCTGATTGTTTCTTGTTCCGGTTCTTGCTTGCGCCACGCAGCGTCGGCGCTGGTGCCGAGGGTTGCCCGAAGCCATTCATCTGAATGCAAGAGAGCAGGTCGACATAGCTTTCGATGCCACCGGCGGAGGCCTCGGTGTAGCATTGGATGCGAATTGTCTCCGGCGTTGTCGTCCAGATGGACCCGAGCTGTTGCTGTGCGGTCTGCTCGTCGCTCATGCAGGCCTCGTAGGACTGCGGCTCGGTCAGCGACTTGTCGATCTCCTGAGTTGCCTTGCAGTTGGCCTCGACCTTGAGATCGGGGACGCCGCCGCGCCCGGACGTCTGGGCGTTTGCGGATAGTGACAAGACAATAAAGCAGGCGGCAGAGAGGAAGGCGCAGGATACTTTGAAATCCATGACAATTCTCCCAGCGATCGATGAAACAACTCCTTCAGTCAATTACAGGGGGATCATGTGCTCGCGATCCCGGCAATGCAAATCAATTCCGGCAGTGTCAGACGGTGTCGTAGCCCGGATGAGCAAAGCGATATCCAAGGCCCTGGTCCCGCATATCGCTTTGCTCATGCGGGCTACGATCGTCTCGTTCCACGATCTCTGCCGTCATCCTGAGGTGCGCGCTCTTGCGCGCCTCGAAGGATGGGCCGCGAGCGCCTGTAGCCCATCCTTCGAGGCTTCACCTTGCGATGCGAATGCATCGCATGGCTCGCACCTCAGGATGACGTCGGTGGGTGTGGCGGGCGGCCGTCGCCATATTCTCCGCAATGACGAGGTGAGAGCCGGGCTAATGCCCGTGCCCATGCTCCGGCAGCGTCACTCCGAACACCTTCACCAGATCCGTCACCTGCTCCGGCGACAGATAGCGCGGGTTCATCCCGCGCAGCAGCAGGTACAGCTTCGCCGTCTCCTCCAGCTCCTCCGTCGCGAACACCGCCGCTTCCAGCGTGTCGCCGGCAACGACCGGGCCGTGATTGGCGAGCAGCACCGATGAATATTTCCCCGCCAGGCCCTTGATCGCTTCCGCAACCGCGGGATCGCCGGGGCGGTAGTACGGCACGAGCGCGGTGGCGCCGCATTTCATCAGATAATAGGCCGTCATCGGCGGCAGCGCGGCGCGCGGGTCGATCTCGGGCAGCATCGAGAGCGCGACCGAGTGTGTCGAATGCAGATGCACGATGGCGCGTGCACTGCCGCGCGTGTCATAGAGCGCGGTGTGCAGTGGAACTTCCTTGGTCGGGGCATCGCCCGACACCAGCTGGCCGTTCTCGTCGAGCCGCGACAGCTTCGCAGGATCGAGGAAGCCGAGCGAGGCATTGGTCGGCGTCACCAGCCAGCCGCCGCCGTCCAGCCGGACGCTGATATTGCCGGAGGAGCCGGGCGTCAGCCCGCGCTCGAACAGGGACCGTCCGAAGCGGCAGATATCCTCGCGCAGCCTCGTCTCGTTGCTCGTTTCGGTTCTCATGGCCGTCATGCCCGCTTGTCTCACGCTTTGGCAGCGCGGCCAAGCCGTGATATCGGTTCGCCGAGCCGCCGCAAAAGCCGGCCGTCCGGGAAACGTTCGCAAGGGTTAGTTGCATGTCCGCCTCCACGTCACAAAATCAGCGCATCGCGGTCATCGGGCTCGGCTCGATGGGTTTTGGCATGGCGACCTCGCTGAAGCGCGCCGGTCACGCCGTCACCGGCTGCGACGTTTCGGCCGAGGCGGTGGCGCGTTTCGTGAAGGATGGCGGTGCGGGTGCCAAAACGCCGGCCGAGGCGGCCAAGGGCGCGGACATCGTCGTCAGCGTCGTCGTCAATGCCGCGCAGACGGAAGCCGTCCTGTTCGGCAAGGATGGGGCCGCCGAGACCATGCCCGAAGGCAGCGTCTTCGTATCCTCCGCCACGATGGACCCGGACGTGGCGCGACGTCTTGCCAAGCAGCTGGAGGCAACCGGCCGGCATTATCTGGATGCTCCGATTTCCGGCGGAGCGCAGCGCGCCGCGCAAGGCGAGCTGACGATCCTCGCCTCCGGCAGTCCCACAGCGTTCGCGAAGGCACGGCCCGCGCTCGATGCCATGGCCGCGAAGCTCTACGAGCTCGGCGATGCCGCAGGCCAGGGTGCCGCCTTCAAGATGATTAACCAGCTGCTCGCCGGCGTGCACATCGCCGCCGCCTCGGAGGCGATGGCATTCGCCGCCAAGCAGGGTCTCGACATCCGCAAGGTCTATGAGGTGATCACGGCCTCCGCCGGCAATTCCTGGATGTTCGAGAACCGCATGCCGCACGTGCTGGACGGCGACTACACACCGCGCAGCGCGGTCGAGATCTTCGTCAAGGATCTCGGCATCATCCAGGACATGGCGCGCAGTGCCAGGTTCCCGGTGCCGGTCTCCGCTGCCGCACTCCAGATGTTTCTGATGACATCAGCCGCCGGCATGGGTCGGGACGACGACGCCTCGGTGGCGCGGATGTATGCGCAGGTCACCGGCGTCAAGCTGCCCGGCGACAAGTAACGAAGAGGACTCCAATGCCCCGTTTCGCCGCCAATCTCTCGATGATGTTCACCGAGGTGCCGTTCCTCGATCGCTTCGATGCCGCCGCTTCAGCCGGCTTCACTGCGGTCGAGTTTCTCTTTCCCTATGAGCATCCCGCCGAGGCGGTCGGCGAGCGCCTCAAGCGCAACGGCCTGACCCAGGCGCTGTTCAATCTACCGCCGGGCGACTGGAACGCCGGCGAAAAGGGTTTTGCGGCGCTCCCCTCGCGCTTCTCCGATCTCAAGACGGGCCTGGAGACGGCGCTGCCTTACGCCAAGGCGACCGGCGTCAAGCGCCTGCACCTGATGGCCGGCATCGCTAACCGCGGCGAGCGCGTCGCGATCGAGGCGTTCTACAAATCGGTGGCATGGGCTGCGGAGTTCTTCGCCCCGCACGGCATCGACATCGTGCTCGAGCCGATCAATGCGCGCAACGTGCCCGGCTACTTTCTCAACGATTTCGGCTTCGCGCGCGATCTGATCCAGGAGCTGAGGCTTCCGAACCTCAAGCTCCAGTTCGACATCTATCACTGCCAGATCATCCATGGCGACGTCACGATGCGGCTGCGCGAGATGATGCCGATTATCGGCCATATCCAGATCGCCAGCATCCCCTCGCGTAACGAGCCTGACGGGGAAGAGCTGAACTATCCGTTCCTGTTCGAAGAGCTCGACCGGCTCGGCTATGCCGGCTTCGTCGGCTGCGAGTACAATCCGCGCGGCAAGACCACCGATGGCCTTGCCTGGTTCAAGCCCTATGCAGGAGTGAAGCCGTGACACTTGCGTTGGGCTGCATCGCCGACGACTACACCGGCGCTTCCGATCTCGCCAACACGCTGACACGCGCGGGCCTGCGCACCGTGCAGACCATCGGCGTGCCCGCGGACGATCTCGCACTGCCCGAGGTCGATGCCGTCGTGGTGTCGCTGAAGAGCCGCTCGATCGAGGCCGGCCTTGCCGTGTCGCGTTCGCGTGCGGCGGATCAGTGGCTGCGCGGCCGCGGCGCCGGCCACGTGCTGTTCAAGATCTGCTCGACCTTCGATTCCACCGACGCCGGCAATATCGGTCCGGTGATGGACGCGCTGCGTGCCGATAGCGGCGAAGGTGCCGTGCTGGTGACGCCAGCCTTCCCGGAGACCGGCCGCACCGTCTACCAGGGCAACCTTTTCGTCGGCGCCGTGCCGCTCAACGAGAGCCCGCTGAAGGACCATCCGCTCAACCCGATGCACGATTCCAACCTGGTGCGCGTGCTGGCGCGCCAGAGTAGGACGCAGATCGGTCTCGTCGACCTCGCCAACGTCACGCGCGGCGCAGATGCCGTGCGGGCACGGCTGGCCGAGCTGGCGGGCAAGGGCATCGGCGCGGCCATCATCGACGCGGTCTTCGATCGCGACCTCGAGACCATCGGCCTCGTCGCCGCCGAACATCGGCTGTCGGTCGGCGCCTCCGGCATCGGCCTCGGGCTCGCGCGTGCGCTGGTGTCGACGGGTAAAGTCAAATCGGCCAGGGCGAACGGCGAGACCGGCGCTGCCGTCGGTGGACCGGCGGCCTGCCTCGCCGGGAGCTGCTCTCAGGCGACGCTTCAGCAGATCGCCAACGCCGAGCGCGTCATGCCGGTGCTTCATCTCGATCCTGACCGTATCATTACGGGGGCCGGCGAAGCGCAGCGCGCGTTGGACTGGGCGAGGCCGCGGCTGGCGGAGGGCCCGGTGCTGATCGCCTCGAGCGCGACGCCCGATCAGGTCGCCGCATTGCAGGCGCGTCACGGTCGCGACGCAGCCGGCCATGCGATCGAGCAGACCATGGCCGACATCGCGGAGAGCCTTGTAAAATCAGGGGTGCGGCGACTGATCGTTGCCGGCGGCGAGACCTCCGGTGCCGTGGTCGATCGGTTGAAGATTCCCGGATTTCTCGTCGGAGTGGAAATCGCGGCAGGTGTCCCGGTGCTGCATGCGGTGGGCGCGCAAGCCGACATGCTGCTCGCTCTGAAGTCCGGAAACTTCGGCGGCGCTGAATTTTTCTCCGACGCGCTTAGGCTCATGCGCTGAACGCAGAGCATTTTTAGCGACGTGTTCATCTCTTTGAGGCTCCGTACTCGTACGGAGTCGTAGTTAACATCTGCGCAGGTGCTCTGGTGTTGGATGTTGGTGCCGCTCCATTTGGTTGATTCGTAAAACTTCCGGACGCGCACCGCGCCAGCACAAAGAGACCCGATTATGCTTGCCACCATTTCCATCCGCGCCAAGATCATCAGTGTCGTGGCGTTCCTGCTTGTCGCAATGGCCGGCATGGGTCTCCTGGCCGTCATGAAAATGCGGTCGATGAACGCCAACACCACCGACATCACCACGAACTGGATGCCCAGTGTGCGGGTGCTCGGCGAACTTCGGGCGAGCGTCATTACCTATCGCAACGTGGTCCGCCAGCACATGCTGTCTGAAACGCTGGACGAGAAGCTCGCCAACGAGAAGACGGGTGTGACGGTGATCGAGGCGCTCGCCAAGATCCGCAGCCGGTACGAGGCAATGATCACCTCGCCGGAGGAGCGGGCGCTCTACAACCAGTGGTCAAAACTCTGGGACGACTACAAGAACGGCACCGAGGAGGTGATGGCGCTCTCGCGCAAGGAGGCCGGCAAGGTCCCGCACGAAGCGCAGGAGCTGAATACCAAGACCGTCAACAAGATCGGTCTTGCGTCGGATGAGGTCCTGATGAAGGACATCGAGCTCAACACCAAGGGCGGCGATCAGGCGGCACAGGATGCTGCAGACAGTTATTCTTATGCTTTCATGCTGGTCTCGATCATTCTCGGCGCCGCCGTCATCATCGGCATCGGCGTCGGCTTCTATCTCGTCCAGGACGTCTCGAAGGGCATCAACTCGATCATCGAGCCGATGCAGGCGCTGGGCAGGGGCGACCTGTCCGCCGAGGTCCCGCACCGGGGCGATAAGACCGAGATCGGCGCCATGGCTGACGTGCTCCAGATCTTCAAGGAGGCGCTGATCGCCAAGAAGGCCGCCGACGAGGCAGCGGCCGCGGATGCCGAAGCCAAGATCGAGCGTGGCCGCCGCGTCGACAACATCACCCGCGAATTCGAAACCATGATCGGCGAGATCGTCCAGACCGTGTCGTCGGCCTCGACCCAGTTAGAGGCCTCCGCCTCGACGCTGACTTCGACCGCCGACCGTTCGCAGCGGCTGGCGACCACCGTCGCCGGCGCTTCGGAGGAAGCCTCGACCAACGTGCAGTCGGTGGCCTCGGCGACCGAGGAGATGGCTTCGTCGGTCGGCGAGATCAGCCGTCAGGTGCAGGAATCGGCGCGGATGGCGGGCGACGCCGTCGGTCAGGCCCGTGCCACCACCGAGCGCGTCAGCGAGTTGTCCAAGGCGGCGTCCCGCATCGGCGATGTGGTCGAGCTGATCAACACCATCGCCGGCCAGACCAACCTGCTGGCGCTGAACGCCACCATCGAAGCCGCACGTGCCGGCGAGGCCGGCCGCGGTTTCGCCGTGGTGGCCTCCGAGGTGAAGGCGCTCGCCGAGCAGACCGCCAAGGCGACCGGCGAGATCGGTCAGCAGATCTCCGGCATCCAGGCGGCGACCAACGACTCGGTCGGCGCCATCAAGGAAATCTCCTCGACCATCGAGCGCCTCTCGGAGATCTCGTCGGCGATTGCAGCGGCGGTGGAAGAGCAGGGCGCAGCGACGCAGGAGATCGCCCGCAATGTGCAGCAGGCCGCGCAGGGCACCCAGCAGGTCTCCTCCAACATCACCGACGTGCAGCGCGGCGCGACCGAGACCGGCACGGCCTCCTCGCAGGTGCTGTCGGCGGCGCAAATGCTGTCGAACGATTCGGGGCGGCTGAAGAATGAGGTCAGCAAGTTCCTGACCAACGTCCGCGCGGCGTAAGTTCTCGCACACAGCTATCCCTCCAGGAACGAGCGGCGCCAAAAGCGCCGCTCGTTTTCTTTTTCTGCCGGTAGCATGATCTCGCCTAAAGGTAGCATCATGGGGAAGCACCCGTAGGCGCACGGGGTTCCCCTTTCATGGTTGGTTAAATTCGCTTTATGAGAATAACGCAAAGACGACTCGAACAGCGGCCGTCCGAATTGGAATGAACAAATAATCAATTCATTTGGGGCTCCGATGCGCAAGAATTTTCCCGTCACCGATGTCGAATATCCGGTCAGCGACGAGACGCTGATCGTTTCGCGCACCGATCTCAAGGGCAAGCTCAGCTACTTCAACGAGGACTTCATCGCGGCCGCCGGCTTCACATCGGCCGAGCTAATGGGCCAGCCGCACAATATCGTACGCCACCCCGACATGCCGCCGGAGGCGTTCGACAATCTCTGGGACACGCTGAAGGCCGGCAAGCCGTGGCTTGGCGCGGTGAAGAACCGCCGCAAGAACGGCGACTTCTACTGGGTGCTGGCCACTGCCTCGCCGATCCGGGAGAACGGCCAGGTCAAGGGTTACACCTCGATCCGCACAAAACTGCCGGCCGATCAGCGCAAGCTCGCCGAGGAGGTCTATGCCGCGATCCGCGAGAAGAAGGCGCATGGTTATCGCGTCGACGCCGGCATCATCCGCCGCCGCTCGTGGCTCGACCGCTTCAGCGTCTTCACCGGCACGCTGAGGGCGCGCCTCGTCACGACGATGGCGCTCCAGACGTTGTTCATGCTCGCGCTCGGCATCGGCGGCGCGCTCGCCTCCGGCGGTTCGGCCAGCCTGATGCTGTCCGCGCTGGCCGTCGTTGGCGCCCTCGTCGTCGGTTTCGCGGGACTTGCAACCATGCGCGCGATCCAGGGGCCGATGCAGCAGCTCAACGGCACTCTGGTCAACCTCGTGCAGGACAAGCTCGACAACCGCATCGTGATCGAGCGCGACGACGAGATCGGCGAGGCGCTGCGCAATCTTCAGACCGTGCAGACCATCATCCGCTTCAGCCGCGACGAGGTGCAGGCGGTGCAGCGCCGTGCCGAGACCCAGCGCAAGGCCGACATGACCAAGCTCGCCGACGGCTTCGAGGCCGCGATCGGCGAGATCGTCGAGACCGTGTCGTCGGCCGCAACCGAGCTCGAGGCGTCCGCCTCGACGCTGTCCTCGACCGCGGGCCGCGCGCAGGAGTTGGCGACAGTGGTCGCATCCGGCTCGGAAGCCGCCTCCAGCAACGTTCATTCGGTCGCCTCGGCCGCCGAGGAGATGTCGTCCTCGGTGCGCGAGATCGGCCGCCAGGTGCAGGACTCCTCCCGGATCGCGAGCGAGGCGGTCAGTCAGGCGCATGCCACCACCGAACGTGTCAGCGAATTGTCGCGGGCCGCATCGCGGATCGGGGACGTCGTCGAGCTCATCAATGCGATCGCCGGCCAGACCAATCTGCTGGCGCTCAATGCCACGATCGAGGCGGCGCGGGCCGGCGAGGCGGGTCGCGGCTTCGCCGTTGTGGCCTCCGAGGTCAAGGCGCTCGCCGAGCAGACGGCCAAGGCCACCGGCGAGATCGGCCAGCAGGTCGGCGGCATTCAGGCGGCGACGCAGGATTCGGTTAGTGCCATCGGCGAGATCAGCGGCACCATCGCGCGCCTGTCGGAGATTGCTGCAGCGATCGCCGCGGCCGTGGAGCAACAGGGCGCGGCCACACAGGAGATTGCCCGCAACGTTCAGCAGGCCGCCCAGCGCACCCAGCAGGTCTCGTCCAATGTCGGCGACGTCCAGCGCGGCGCCTCCGAAACCGGCTCGGCATCCTCGCAAGTGCTGTCGGCGGCGCAGATGCTGTCCCGCGATTCCAACCGTCTCAAGCTTGAGGTCGGCAAGTTCCTGAACTCCGTCCGCGCCGCCTGAGACAGGCCGCCGCATAGCTGCGATGTCGATTTCGCAGTGCGGTAGCAGGGAAGTGAATGCAGGATAGTTCTGGTTATTAGCGTTTCCGGCGGTGCTCGGGTAAAGGGGAATAGGGATCGCCGTGGGGGCAGATTCCGTATCCTCGCTTGACCCGGATTTGCCTGGCGCATGATTGCTCTGGTCCGTATTGCCCTGAGCCGGCCCTATACGTTCGTCGTGCTGGCACTCCTGCTGCTGATCATCGGACCGCTCGCGGCGCTGCGGACCCCGACCGACATCTTTCCGGACATCCGCATTCCCGTGATCGGCGTGGTCTGGCAGTACACCGGCCTGCCGCCCGACCGGATGTCCGGCCGCATCACGACGCCGTTCCAGCGTGCGCTGACGACCACGGTCAACGACATCGAGCACATCACCGCCAATTCCTATAACGGCTTTGGTATCATCAAGATCTTCTTCCAGCCGAACGTCGACATCCGTACCGCCAACGCGCAGGTCACCGCGATCTCGCAGACGCTGATCAAGCAGATGCCACCAGGCGCGACGCCGCCCTTGATCCTGAACTACTCGGCCTCCACCGTCCCGATCATCCAGGTGGCGCTGTCGGGCGATGGCCTGACCGAGCAGAACCTCGCCGACATCGGCATCAATCAGCTCCGCACGCCGCTGGTCACCGTGCCCGGCGCGGCGATCCCGTACCCGTTCGGCGGCAAGCAGCGCCAGATCCAGATCGACCTCGATCCCACCGCGCTGCAGGCCCGCGGCCTGTCCGGCCAGGACGTCGCCAATGCGCTCGCCGCGCAGAACCTGATCACGCCGGTCGGCACCCAGAAGATCGGCCAGTTCGAGTACAACATCCAGCTCAACAACTCGCCGCTCAGGATCGACGAGCTCGGTAACCTTCCGATCAAGACGGTGAACGGCGCGATGGTCTATGTGCGCGACGTCGCCACCGTGCGCGACGGCAACCCGCCCCAGACCAACATCGTCCATGTCGACGGCAACCGCTCGGTGCTGATGATGGTGCTGAAGGCGGGCGCGACCTCGACGCTCGATATCATCGCCGGCATCAAGCAGAAGGTGATCGAGGTCAAGGACCAGCTCCCGGACGCGCTCAAGATCGGCTTCATCGGCGACCAGTCGGTGTTCGTGCGCGGCGCGATTCAAGGCGTCGCGGTCGAGGGCGTGATCGCGGCGCTGCTCACCAGCGTCATGATCCTGTTGTTCCTCGGCAGCTGGCGCTCGACCATCATCATCGCGGTGTCGATTCCGCTGTCGGTGCTGGGCGCCATCATCATGCTGTCGGCGATCGGCGAGACGCTCAACATCATGACACTCGGCGGCCTTGCGCTCGCAGTCGGCATCCTCGTCGACGACGCCACCGTCACGATCGAGAACATCAATTACCATCTGGAGCAGGGCAAGCCGGTCGAGCAGTCGATCCTCGACGGCGCCAACCAGATCGTGACGCCGGCCTTCGTGTCGCTGCTCTGCATCTGCATCGTGTTCGTGCCGATGTTCTTCCTCTCGGGCGTCGCGCGCTTCCTGTTCGTGCCGATGGCGGAAGCCGTGATGTTCGCGATGATCTGGTCGTTCATCCTGTCGCGCACGCTGGTGCCGACCATGGCGAACTATTTGTTGCAGGCGCATGTCCATCATGAAGGCGGGCCGCCGAAATCGCGCAATCCGCTCGTCTGGTTCCAGCGTGGCTTCGAGGCACGGTTCGAGCGCATCCGCGGCGGTTACCATGGCTTCCTCGGGCTGGCGTTGGCGCACCGCGCGGTGTTCGTGATCGGCTTCCTCTGTGTCGTCGGCGCCTCCTTCGCGCTGGTGCCGTTCCTCGGCCGCAATTTCTTTCCCGCGGTCGACGCCGGCAACATCCTGATGCATGTCCGCACCCAGGTCGGCACTCGTGTCGAGGAGACCGCCAACCAGCTCGCCGACGTGCAGAAGGCGGTCCGCAAGCTGATCCCCGGCGAGATCGAGACCATGACCGACAACATCGGCATGCCGATCTCCGGCATCAACATGACCTACAACAACACCGGCGTGATCGGCCCGCAGGACGGCGACATCCAGATCAAGCTAAAGGAGGGCCACAAGCCGACCGAAGAACACGTACGCATGCTGCGCGAGCAATTGCCGCGGCTGTTCCCCGGAGTCAGCTTCGCGTTCCTCCCCGCAGACATCGTCAGCCAGATCCTGAACTTCGGCGCGCCGGCGCCGATCGACCTGCAGATCCGCGGCGCCAATCTCAGTGCCAATTTCGCTTACGCCAACAATCTGCTGGCCAGGGTCCGCAGGATCCCCGGCGTTGCAGATGCGCGGATCCAGCAATCGCCGAACGCTCCGACCTTCAACATCGATGTCGACCGCACCCGCGCGCAATATGTCGGCCTGACCGAGCGCGACGTCACCAACAGCCTCGTGGTCAATCTCGCCGGCTCCTCGCAGGTGGCCCCGACCTACTATCTCAACCCCGAGAACGGCGTGTCCTACTCGATCGTGATGCAGACGCCGCAGTACCAGATCGATTCGCTGAGCGCGCTGCAGACGCTGCCGATCACCGCGGCCGGCAACGCGCAGTCGCCAATCCTCGGCGGCATCGCCGACATCAAGCGTTCGAGCTCGAGCGCGGTTGTCTCGCAATACGACATCCAGTCGATGGTGCAGATCTTTGCGACGACCTCGGGCCGCGATCTCGGCGCGGTCTCCGCCGATATCCGCAAGGTGATTGCCGAGACCGCCAAGGAGGTGCCGAAGGGTTCCTCCGTGGTGCTGCTCGGACAGGTGCAGACCATGAACAGCGCCTTCACCGGCCTGTTGTTCGGCCTGCTCAGCGCCGTCGTGCTGATCTATTTCCTGATCGTGGTGAACTTCCAGTCCTGGTCCGATCCGTTCGTGATCATCACGGCGCTGCCGGCCGCGCTCGCCGGCATCGTCTGGATGCTGTTCGCGACGGGGACCACGCTGTCGGTCCCCGCGCTCACCGGCGCCATCATGTGCATGGGCGTTGCGACCGCCAACAGCGTGCTGGTGATCTCCTTCGCACGCGAGCGCTACGAGGAGCTTGGCGATCCCGTCGCCGCGGCGCTCGAAGCCGGCTTCGTCCGGTTCCGCCCGGTGCTGATGACCGCGCTTGCCATGATCATCGGCATGGCGCCGATGGCGCTGGGTCTGGGCGAGGGCGGCGAGCAGAATGCGCCGCTCGGCCGCGCCGTGATCGGCGGCCTGATCTTTGCAACCTTCGCCACGCTGATGTTCGTTCCCGTGGTGTTCAGTATGGTCCACAAAAAGCAAGGCGCCAAAGCCGCCGCCCCATTGGAGACCCCGCATGTCGCCCACTGACCCCCGCTCCCCGGTCTCGCACCGGAAACTGGGCATCTTCGGCGTGGTGGCGCTGATCGCGGCCGGCCTCGTCGTCGGCACCGGCATCCGCGCGCGCGAGGAGCAGGGCTCCAGGCTAAAGGAATGGACCGACGATCAGGCCGTTCCCAGCGTCGCGGTGGCGCAGCCCAGCGCCAAGGCGCTCAACGCCACCATCGATCTGCCGGGCCGGCTGGAAGCCTATTATCGCGCGCCGATCTTCGCGCGCGTGTCGGGCTATCTGAAGAGCTGGAGCGCCGATATCGGCGCCCGCGTCAAGGCCGGGCAGGTGATCGCCGAGATCGAGGCGCCGGACCTCGATCAGCAACTGCTTCAGGCTAGAGCCGACCTCGCCAGCCAGCAGGCCAGCGCCAGGCTGTCGGAAGCCACGCTGAATCGGCGCAAGACGCTGGTCGCCTCCAACTTCGTCTCGGCGCAGGAGATCGACGAGCGCACCGCCGATCTCTCCAACAAGAATGCCGCGGTCAATTCGGGCAAGGCCAATGTCGAGCGGCTGGAAGCGTTGGCCGGCTACAAGAAGATCACCGCGCCGTTCGACGGCGTCGTCACCGCGCGCGACACCGATGTCGGCGCGTTGATCAATGCCGGCGGCGGCTCGGGCCCGGCGATGTTCGTGATCTCCGACATCACCAAGCTGCGCGTCTATGTCAACGTGCCCCAGAATTACGTGCCGGCGATCAAGATCGGCGCCAAGGCGACGATCACGCTGCCTGAGTATCCGAACCGGACTTTCCAGGCGACGGTGGAGGCGTCCTCGCAGGCCGTCGACGTCGCCTCCGGCACCACGCGCATGCAGCTCGGGCTCGACAATTCCTCAGGCGAGCTGATGCCCGGCGGCTATGCCAGCGTCAAGCTCAACCTCCAGCGCGATTCCGCGCCGCTCAGCATCCCCGCCAGCGCGCTGATCTTCAACAGCAGTGGCCTGCGCGTTGCCACCGTCGGTGCGGACGACAAGGTGCTGTTCAAGCCCGTGACCATCGCCCGCGATCTCGGCCGCGAGATCGAGCTGGCCTCGGGGATCACCGCGGACGACCGCGTCATCACGGCACCGCCGGACGGGTTGTCGGACGGCGATGCAGTGCGTGTCGTCGGTGCGGGTGCGAAGGGCAAGCCGACGACCGCGTCGGAGAAGCAGGCGCCGAAGGGGTAGGGCGGTCTCGTGCCCCGGACGCAGCTCTCGTAGGGTGGGCAAAGGCGCTCTTACGCCGTGCCCACCAATCTTTCCTGATCACATGAAGACGGTGGGCACGCTCCGCTTTGCCCACCCTACGAAACCTTCCACTCCGGCACGCCATCCGCCGCCATTGCGATCTCGCCGAGCGAGCCAACCGGCGTGCGGTCCATGTTGAGTAGATGCGCCAGCGTGGCGCTATCGCCCGCCGGAATCCGCGCCAGCGTGCGCCTGTCATCTTCCGTCCGCAGCATCACCACGCCATGCTCGACTTCGCCGCCGCGGCCGTAGAGCACCGTAAAGCTCTCGACCTTGCCCTTGCCGCTTGCCTCAGTCACGAACCCCGGCACCGCGCGCTTGTTGCGGTCGGCCTCGCCCTGCACACTCGTCTCCTGCGCCAACGCCTCGCGCGGCCCCGCCTTCGCCACCACCAGCGCGTGATGCTTGGTAACGAAGCCGCCCTGGCCGTAGAGCAGGCCAAGTTTTGCGCCCTCGCGCACACGCCGCACCATCGCGCAGGCCGCATGCGTCATGTAGGTGTTGAGCGGGGCGCCGAAGAAGGTGAGGCCGCCGGTCACGGTCGGTTGCACGTCGGCGCCAAGGCCGAGCGTTCGCCGCGCCATCTTGGGCACGCAGGGGAAGCAGCTATAGAGCTCGATGGCGTCGAAGTTTTTGCCGTTGCCGCCGGCAAGGTCCATCACCGCTTTCAGCACCGCGTTCTGCGGATGGCTCTCGTAGAACTGGTCGCGCAACAGATAGTCGCGTGGCTCCTCCGCCGAGGCGCCGCCGAGCGGATAGACCAGTCTGTCTTCCGCGATGCCGAGCGCACGCGCCTTGGCGAGGCTGGTGAGCAGCAGCGCACCGCCCATGTTGACGCTGGGGTTGGCGACCATCAGCTTGTTGTAGGGCCAGGCGATCAGCCGGTTGTCCGCGGTCGGCGTCGTGATCTCCTCGGGCGCATAACGCCGCTTCAGCCAGGCATTGGGATTTTGCGCGGCGGCTTCCGAATAGCGCGACCACAGCGTGCCGGATTCCGCCATCGCCTCGCGCGGCGTCTGGTCCCAATGCGCGGCTGAGGCGGCCTCGTAGAACGGATAGACGGTGACGGGACGAAACACGCCGAGCTTCACCGCCAACGGCTTCTGGAATGCCGCGCCGCGCTTGGGCTCCTCGACATCATGGGCAAACGGTGTCCACGGCAGCTTTGCCCCAGTGCGTTCCGCCTTGGTCGCGGTCGATTGCGCTTCCGCGCCGCACACCGCCGCCACGCTGCATTCGCCGCGTGCGATGCGCTTGGCGGCTTCGTGGATGTAGCGGATCGGGCTTTCGCCGCCGACCGGGCCGTAATAGCAATGCGCGGGCGTGATGCCGAGGCGCTGCGCCAACAGCTGCTCCGGATCGCGGTAGCGCCAGCTCAGGAAGTTGACGACGTCGAGCGACTGCACCTCGCCGAGCAACTTTGCGCCGGCATCTGTTTCCGCGCGCCGCAGTGCCTGCTCCAGCAGGTCGAGCGGCTCAAGGCCGTCAGTGATGTCTTTCGGGCGATCGACAATCTCGCCGATGCCGACGATGACGGGGATGCGGTCTTCGGAGGTAGGGGAATTGGTCATTTCTTCTTGCTTCACGTTTCAGATTCTTGGCACGCCGTCGCCCTTCGAGGCTCGCTGCGCGGCGCTTCGCACCACGCGGCTCGCACCTCAGGGTGACGGCTACGGAGGAAGCGTCATCCCCGCGCAATGGCGAAGCCATTGTCGCTGGAGGTGCGAGGCCGGCGGCGCAACGCGCCGTCAGTGGAGCCTCGAAGGATGGGCCACGGGCGCGATGCCGGCCACCGGCAATCACTCCGCCACCAGCGCATTCATGTGCTCGACGGCTTCGGCGAAATCTTCCTTGAACTCCTGCACCACCGCGCCCGCCGACTTCACGCTGTCGATGAGCCCGACACCCTGGCCGACGAAATAGCTGACGAGATCGCGCGCCTTGGCGTTGCCGCTCGCCGCCGCGCGGTCGATCGAATTGAAGGCATCGCGGCTGACGATGCTCTGCAGCGGCATCGGCAGTGCGCCGGGGCTGTCCGGCGCGCGGTCCCAGGCATCGGTCCAGACCGAGCGGAGCTGCCGCGCCGGCTTGCCGGTGCGGCCTTTCGAGCGGACTGCATCACGGGAAGAGGCCGCGATCATCTTCTCGCGAAAGATCTCCGTGGTCTCGGCTTCCACCGTCGCGAGCCACACCGAGCCGGTCCAGGCGCCGGCCGCGCCCATCGCCATGCACGCCGCCATCTGCCGTCCCGTCATGATGCCGCCGGCCGCCAGCACCGGCACGTCGCGGATGGGCTTGATCGCCTTGATCACCTCGGGCACCAGCACCATGGTCGAGACCTCGCCGCAATGCCCGCCAGCCTCGGTGCCCTGCACGACGAGGATGTCGACGCCGGCCGCGACCTGGCGCAGCGCGTGCTCCTTGGCGCCGACCAGCGCTGCGACCGGCACGCCGTGTTTCTTGCCCATCTCGATCATCGCCTTCGGCGGCACGCCCAGCGCATTGGCAATCAGGCGGATCGGATGATTGAAGGACACCTCGAGCAATTGCAGCGCCGTCTTTCCGTCGAACGGCTGCGGCTGATCGGCTGCGACCTCGGTGGTCGTCAGCTCGATGTCGTATTTCTTCAGGAGCTCGCGCGTGTAGGCGCGGTGCTCCTGCGGCACCCGCGCTTCCAGGCTCTTCCAGGTGACGTCCTTCTCGCCCGAGGTCGAGATGTTTTCGGGGATCAGCACGTCGATGCCGTAGGGCTTGCCGTCGACGTGATCGTCGATCCATTTCAGCTCGCGTTCGAGCGTATCGGGCGTGTGCACGGTGGCACCAAGCACGCCGAAGCCGCCGGCGCGGCTGACGGCGGCGACGACGTCGCGGCAATGGCTGAAGGCCAGCAGCGGGAACTCGATGCCCAGCATGTCGCAGATCGGCGATTTCATGGCTCTCTCTCCCGGCGGTCTTCGCGTTCTCGTTGCTTTCGCGCGCGAAGCAAGGTGACGCTAGCCGATCGTCACTGGCGATGACAGGCCGGATTCGGCGAGGCATCTTGTGTGTAGGCGTCGCGCTCTACCCGAAGGCCGCTGCGTCCCAGTTGACGCCCGTCATTCCGAGCTCGCCCTGCGGGCGGCCGGAGGAGCCTGCCATGACGAAACGGTGAGATGCCCCGCCCGGCAATGCAACTCGGAGGGCTTGTCATCGGCCATTCGCGGGCTAATTAATGCAGGCGCATCTTTCCGCCGGAGCTCCTCGCATGACCGATACCCCCGCCTACGTGCCGCCCAAAGTCTGGACCTGGAACAAGGAAAATGGCGGCCAGTTCGCCAGCATCAACCGCCCGATCGCCGGTCCGACCCACGACAAGGAGCTGCCGGTAGGCAAGCATCCCTTCCAGCTCTATTCGCTGGCGACGCCGAACGGGGTGAAGGTCACGGTGATGCTGGAGGAGCTTCTGGCGCTCGGCCACAAGGGGGCCGAATACGACGCCTGGCTGATCAGAATTGGCAACGGCGACCAGTTCGGCAGCGGCTTCGTCGACATCAACCCGAACTCCAAGATCCCCGCGCTGATGGACCGCTCCGGTCCGGAGCCGATCCGGGTGTTCGAGTCCGGCTCGATCCTGCTTTATCTCGCCGAGAAGTTCGGCGCCTTCCTGCCGAAGGACATCAAGAGCCGCACCGAGGCGATGTCCTGGCTGTTCTGGCAGATGGGCAGCGCGCCCTATCTCGGCGGCGGCTTTGGCCATTTCTACGCCTATGCGCCGTTCAAGATCGAATACGCCATCGACCGTTTCGCGATGGAGACCAAGCGCCAGCTCGACGTGCTCGACCGGCGTCTTGCCGACAACGAATATCTTGCGGGCAAGGAGTATACCATCGCCGACATGGCAGTGTGGCCCTGGTACGGCGCGCTCGCCAAGGGGCTGGTCTATGGCGCCGGCGAATTCCTCTCGGTGCAGGACTACAAGAACGTGCAGCGCTGGACCGACCAGATCGCGCAGCGCCCCGCCGTGAAACGCGGCCGCATGGTCAACCGCGTCTCCGGCGATCCCGCCAGCCAGCTGCACGAGCGGCACGATGCGAGCGATTTCGAGACGAAGACGCAGGACAAGGTCGAAGCGGCGACGTAGGTCTCGTAGGGCGGATTAGCCGAAGGCGTAATCCGCCATCTCGCAAGAAAGACGGCGGATTACGCTTCGCTAATCCGCCCTACGATCTTCGTAGGGTGGGCAAAGCGAAAGCGTGCCCACCACCTCACGCGTAGGCCACAATGGTGGGCACGGCGCGCGAAGTGCGCGCCTTTGCCCACCCTACGGCTCTTCCCGAGCGGGAAGAGGAGAGACCTTTAAGCCATGCTCAGCTCATGCCGACCGACCACCATCCAGTGCACCTCGTCCGGGCCATCCGCAAAGCGCAGATGGCGCACGTCCTGATACATCTCGGCGAGCGGGGTCCAGTGCGAGATGCCGGTAGCGCCGTGCATCTGGATCGCCTGGTCGATGATCTTGCAGGCGCGCTCGGGCACCATGGCCTTGACCATGGAGACCCAGACGCGGGCCTCCTTGTTGCCGAGCACGTCCATCGCCTTGGCAGCCTTCAGCACCATCAGCCGCATCGCCTCGATCCCGCAGCGCGCCTGGGCGATGATCTGCATGTTGCCGCCGAGATGGGCGATCTTCTTGCCGAAGGCTTCGCGGGTGAGGCCACGCTGCACCATGAGATCGAGCGCCTTCTCGGCCTTGCCGATGGTGCGCATGCAGTGATGGATGCGGCCCGGTCCGAGGCGGAGCTGCGAGATCTCGAAGCCGCGGCCTTCGCCGAGCAGCATGTTCTCCTTCGGCACCCGCACATTGTTGAAGCGCATGTGCATGTGGCCGCGCGGGGCGTGGTCCTGGCCGAACACATACATGGGCCCGAGCACCTCGACGCCGGGCGTGTCGCGCGGCACCAGGATCTGCGACTGCTGCTTGCTCGGCGCCGCGTCCGGATTGGTCTTCACCATCACGATCAGGATCTTGCAGCGGGGATCGCCGACGCCGGAGATGTAGTACTTCTCGCCGTTGATCACCCATTCGTCGCCGACGAGCTTTGCCGTCGTCGAGATGTTCTTGGCATCGGAGGAGGCGACGTTCGGCTCGGTCATGACATAGGCCGAGCGGATCTCGCCGTTGAGCAGCGGCTTCAGCCACTTCTCCTTCTGCTCCTTGGTGCCGACGCGCTCCAGCACCTCCATGTTGCCGGTGTCCGGCGCCGAGCAGTTCATGCTCTCGGACGCCAGCGGGCTCTTGCCGAGCTCGGAGGCGATATAGGCGTAGTCGAGATTCTTCAGGCCCTGGCCGGTCTCGTCGTCGGGCAGGAAGAAGTTCCAGAGGCCCTCCTGTTTGGCCTTGTTCTTGGCCTTCTCCAGCACCTCGAGCTGCTTCGGCGTGAAGCTCCAGCGGTCCGCCTTGCCTTCGCCGGCCTTGGCGAACTCGATCGACATCGGCTCGACGGTGTCGCGGATGAACTTCTTGACGTGATCGTAGAGCGGCCGGACCTGGTCCGACATCCGGAGGTCGTTGAGCTCGTCGCCGGGATTGAGGGTGTAGTTGGTGGTGCGGGGAATGTAGGTGTGTTTTGTCATTGTTCCTCCCGGGGACGCTGAGATCGTTCTGGGCGCAAGAATAGTCGCAGCGCGGCCAAAGTGCGAGCGCGCATTTTTCACGCGCAGCCATGCCACGCGATGGAATATCGCGAGGGCGTTTAAAATGTTGTTTGAATGGGGTGGAGTGAGGCGGCAGGCGCGAGCCTCACTCTCCGCCGTCATCGCCCGACTTGATCGGGCGATCCAGTATCCCAGAGGCGGCAGTGATTGAATCGAGAAGCCGCGGCGTACTGGATTCCCCGCTTTCGCGGGGAATGACAGCGCCGGTTACGTCAGCTCGGCATCCGATGCATCGCGCAGATCTTGTTGCCGTCGAGGTCGCGCAAATAGGCGAGATACAGTTTGCCGCCCGGGCCCTGGCGGATGCCCGGCGGATCCTCAATCGATTTTGCGCCGGCTGCGACGCCAGCCGCGTGCCACGCATCGACCTGCTCAGGCGAATTGCAGGCAAAGCCGATCGTGCCGCCATTCGCGCAAGTCGCCGGCTCGCCGTTGATCGGCTTCGACACCGAGAACACGCCGGTCTTGGTGATGTAGAAGATGCGGTGGCCGTCGACCCTGGCCGGCCGCACTTCGAGCGTGCTCAGCAGGTCGTCGTAGAACGACTTGGCCTTGTCGAGGTCGTTGGTGCCGATCATGATGTGTGAGAACATTTGCCCATTCCCTCAATGTTGTAGCCCGGATGGAGCGCAGCGAAATCCGGGTCTTGCTTGCTTTTGGCTGTCCCGGATTGCGCTGCGCTCCATCCGGGCTACGAAAATCAAAACGCGGTATAGCCGCCGTCGATCACGAACGTATCGGCCGTATGATACGACGACGCCTTGCTCATCAGATACACCGCGATGCCGCCGAAATCGGATGCCTCGCCGAAGCGGCGCACCGGAATGCGGGGCATGACGTTGGCGACGAATTTTTCGTTGGCCATGAGACCGGACGTCATGTCGCTCTTGATCCAGCCCGGCAGGATCGCGTTGGCGGTGACGCCGTGGCGGGCGAGCTCGACGCCGAGCGCGCGCACCAGTGCGTTGATCGCGGCCTTGGTTGCGGCATAATGCTCGTTGCGCGCGGTGCCGAAGATCGAGGCGAGGCTCGAGGTCGCGACCAGCCGGCCGAAGGGATCGCCGGCATTGGCGCGGTCGGTCATGTGTCTCGCCGCGGCCTGGAACGCGTGGAACACGCCGTCGAGATTGGTCGCAAACTCGTGCGCCATTCTTCCTCGGTGCGCTCGATGAAGGAACGCCGGCCACCGCCGCCGATGCCGGCATTGGCGAAGCAGCCGTCGACCCGGCCGAAAATCTCGAGCGTCGCCTTCATCGCCGCATTGACCGAATCCGGATCGGTGACGTCGCAGACGCGGGCATCGACCTTGCCTGATAGCCCCGCCATGCTCGCGGCAGCAGCCTTGTTCTTGTCGGCATTGCGGCCCCAGATCGAGACGTTGCAGCCCTGGCTGGCGAGCGCCTGCGCGATGCCGAGGCCGATGCCGCCATTGCCGCCGGTGATCACGGCGACGCGGCCGGAGAGGTCGAAAAGGTTCATGGCGCGTTTCCTGTTTTTGGGTATGCGGCGCATCAGCCGCTGCGCGCAAGATTGCTTGCTATGCTCTGATCACCATGGACAAGACCGCGCCAAAAATCAAATATGCGCCCCGGCAAAAGTAATTCCGGTCTGCGAAACTGACGCAGGCTGCAACTGACGAGGAAACCATGCAGTTCAAACACGTCACGCTCGATTTCGATGGCTCGGTCGCGATCCTCAGGCTCGACCATCAGGAGGTGATGAACGCGGTCTCCGTGGACATGCTGGGTGGTCTCGCCGAGGCGCTCGATGCAATTGAGGAGAAGAAGGACGAGGTGCGCTGCGTGGTGCTGACCGGCGCGGGCCGGGCGTTCTGCACCGGCGCCAATCTGCAAGGGCGCAACAACCAGTCGAAGAAGACCAAGGCCGGCCTGACGCTGGAGACCGGCTTTCACCCGTTCCTGCGCCGCATTCGCAATCTGCATTGCCCGATCGTGACCGCGGTCAACGGCCCGGCGGCGGGCGCCGGCATGAGCTTCGCGCTGCTCGGCGACATGATTTTATGCGCGCGTTCGTCCTACTTCCTGCAGGCTTTCCGCCGCATCGGCCTCGTGCCGGATTGCGGCTCGACCTGGCTGTTGCCGCGCCTCGTCGGCCGCGCGCGCTCGATCGAATTGTCGTTGATGGGCGAGCGGCTGCCGGCGGAGAAGGCGCTGGAATGGGGCCTCGTCAACCGCGTCTATGACGACGGCGTGCTGATGGAGGAGGCCATGAAGCTCGCGCGCGATCTTGCCAGCGGCCCGACGGTGGCGCTGTCGCTGATCCGCAAGCTCTATTGGGACAGCCCCGAAAACTCCTTCGAGGATCAGCTCAATCTCGAATTCCAGTGCCAGCTTCGGGCCGGCGACACCCAGGATTTCCGCGAGGGCGTCGGCGCGTTCCTGGAGAAGCGTCCCGCGCAGTTCAAAGGCAAATGATCGAAGCCGAGCTTTCACGCAGCGTCCGGCGCTGGTGCAAGGGCGCGACCGGCATCACCGGCGCGGCCAGATTGTCGGGCGGCGCCAGTCAGGAAACCTGGCGCTTCGACATCACGCATCCCGATGGCGGGATCGGCGCGATCCTGCGCCGCTCGCCGAAGGGTTATGGCGCAGCGCCGACGCGCGCGGCGGGTCTTGCGGCTGAAGCGCAGCTGATGCAGCTCGCTTATGAGGCCGGCGTGCCGTCGCCGCGCGTGATGCATGTGCTCGTGCCGGAGGATGATCTCGGCACCGGCTTCATCATGCAAAGGGTCGAGGGCGAGACCATCGCGCGCAAGATTCTTCGCGATGACGAATATGCGGCGGCGCGGCCGCATCTGGCGCGGCAGATCGGCGGCATTCTTGCTGGCCTTCATAGGCTGCCAAAGGACAAGCTGCCCGAGCTTCGCAGCAGGTCGGCGACGCAGGAGATTTCCGAGTTCCAGCGCGATTATCGCAGCCTGAACTGGCCCAAGCCGGTGTTCGAGCTGGCGCTGCGCTGGCTGCGCGACAACGATCCGGGTCCGTCGGCTGAGGAGACGCTGGTGCACGGCGATTTCCGCAACGGCAATCTCATCATCGGCCGCAATGGCGTGCGCGCGGTGCTCGACTGGGAGCTCGCCCATCTCGGCGATCCCATGGAGGATCTCGGCTGGGTCTGCGTCAACTCCTGGCGTTTCGGCGAGATCGACAAGCCCGTCGGCGGCTTTGGCTCGCGCGAGGAGCTGTTCGCGGGCTATGAGGCTGCGGGCCGCCAAGTCGATCCCGCGCGCGTGAAATTCTGGGAAGTGATGGGCACGCTGCGCTGGGGCATCATGTGCGGCGGCATGATGCAGCGCTTTCGCGAGGGGCCTGACCATTCCATGGAACGCGCCATGATCGGCCGCCGCGCGAGCGAAACCGAGATCGATCTGTTGCGGCTCTTGGCGCCGCGCGGGAGCTGACGCATGCAGGACGAACCAACCCCGATCGAGCTGACCAAGTCAGTCGCCGATTTCTTGCGCAACGACATCACCCCGCTGATCTCCGGCCACCAGGCCTTCAAGCTGCGCGTCGCCATCAACATCCTCGATCTCGTGACGCGCCAGCTGACGCGGGAAGAGGGGAGTGATGCTGCGGAGGTCGAGCGCCTGCGCGCGCTGCTCGGCACGGATGGATCGGTGGCGGAACTCAACCACACGCTCGCCGAGCGCATCGCCAACGGCGAGGTTGGCCTCGCAACGCCGGGCCTCGCCGAGCATCTGTGGGCGACCACCATGGACAAGCTCGCCGTCGATCAGCCGAACTACGCGTCGTACAAGCGGGAGCTGGGGCGAGGCGGGTAGGCAGCGCCACATTCTCCGCTGTCATCGCCCGGCTNGNNNGGGCGATCCAGTATTCCAGAGACGGCAGCGATATACTGAGAGGCCGCGGCGTACTGGATGCCCCGGTCAAGCCGGGGCATGACGGCGGTTATGTTGGCGAAATCCGTTGTCGTGACGGGAGGGACGGTCCTACTTCCCCACCCATTTCGGCGGCCGCTTCTCCGAGAACGCCTTCGGGCCCTCGATGTAATCCTGCGAGGCCACCATCGCCTTCACCGCCGGATACTCCCGCTGCTCCTCGATCGCCTGCTCCAGCGAGACGCCGAGTCCCTTCTGGATCGCCTGCTTGGAGGCGCGGATCGACATGGGCGAGTTCTTGGTGATCATGTCCGCCCAGCGCAGCGCGCCCGACAGCGCCTCGCCCTGCGGCACCACCTCGTTGACGAAGCCGAGCTCAAAACCTTCCTTGGCGCTGACATGGCGTGCGGTGAGGATCATGCCCATGGCGCGCTTCAGCCCGATCTGCCGCGGCAGCCGGTGCAGGCCGCCGGCGAGCGCGGCAAGGCCGACGCGCGGCTCGGGCAGGGCGAAGGTCGCGTTCTCCGAGGCAATGATGAGGTCGCACGCCAGCGCGATCTCGAAGCCGCCGCCCATCGCGACGCCGTTCACCGCGGCGATGATCGGCTTGTCGCAGTCGACGCGCGCGGTGAGGCCGGCAAAGCCGCCCTTGTCCCAGCCGCGCTTGCCGCCGGCCGCCTGCCACTTCAGATCGTTGCCGGCGCAGAACGCCTTGTCGCCGGCGCCGGTGACGATCGCGACCCACTGCTCGGCATCCGCGGAGAAATCGTCGAACACCTTCTGCAGCTCGAAATGCGCATCGGTGTGCAGCGCGTTGTAGACCTCGGGACGCGACAGCGTGACGATCGTGATCGGCCCCTTGCGTTCCACCTTTGAGAATTTCAGCTCCATCGCGCGCTCCCGCATTTTCTTCCGAAGGAATATTGCCGGCATATTACCGCGCGTGGACGCTGGGGCACCATCGAATTGCGCTGGTGCGCCTTGCGCGCGTCACACGCCTCGCTTTGCTTGACTTGCACGCGCTCTTCTCAGCTTAATCGCACGAAGCGGAAATGCGCCTAGCGCCTTAACGCAAAACGATAAAATCAATCCGGGAGAGAACCTGTGGATTTCTCATTGCCAGCCGATCTCGTCGCCTATCTCGGAGAGCTCGATCGTTTCATCGAACACGAGATCAAGCCGCTGGAAGAGGCCGACGACAACATTCGCTTCTTCGATCATCGCCGCGAATGGGCGCGCACCGATTTCGAGAATGGCGGCCTGCCGCGGCATGAATGGGAGGCTCTGCTGCGCAAGGCCAAGGATCTCGCCGACGCGGCCGGTCACCTCCGCTTTCCAGTGCCGAAGCAATATGGCGGCAAGGATGGCTCCAATCTCTGGATGGCGGTGATCCGCGAGCATTTTGCCGCAAAAGGTCTCGGCCTGCACAACGATCTGCAGAACGAGCATTCCATCGTCGGCAACTTCCCCGTCGTCACCATGCTCGATCGCTATGGCCGCGACGATCAGAAGGCGATGATCGACGGCTCGATCAGGGGCAAGTACCGCATCACCTTCGGCCTCACCGAGCCGCATCACGGCTCCGACGCCACCCACATGGAGACGCGCGCGGTGCCCGCCACCCGCGACAACGTCAAGGGCTGGATCATCAACGGCGAGAAGATGTGGACCACAGGCATGCACGTCGCGACGCATTGTGCGCTGTTTGCGCGCACTGGCGGCAATGACGGCGACGCCCGCGGCATCACCTGCTTCCTGGTGCCGGCCAAGAGCCCTGGCGTCAAGGTCGAGGAATATATGTGGACCTTCAACATGCCGACCGACCACCCCCGCGTCAGCTTTACCGACGTGTTCGTGCCTGAGGATGCGCTGTTCGGCGAGGTCGGCCGCGGCCTGTCGCTGGCGCAGTGTTTCGTGCATCAGAACCGTATCCGCCAAGCTGCGAGCTCGCTCGGCGCGGCCGTCTATTGCATCAACGAGAGTGTGAAATACGCGCGCGAGCGCAAGCCGTTCGGACGGGCGCTCGCCGAGAACCAGGCGATCCAGTTCCCGGTGGTCGAGCTTGCGACGCAGGCCGAAATGCTGCGCCTTCTGATCCGCAAGACCGCCTGGGAGATGGATCAGCTCACCGAGGAGCAGATCGAGCGCACGCTCTCGGATCGCGTCTCGATGTGCAACTACTGGGCAAACCGCCTCGCTTGCGAATCCGCCGACCGCGCCATGCAGGTCCATGGCGGCATGGGCTACTCACGCCACAAGCCGTTCGAGCACATCTACCGCCATCACCGCAGGTATCGTATCACGGAGGGCAGCGAAGAGATCCAGATGCGCAAGGTGGCAGGATTCCTGTTCGGCTATATGGGGCCGGGGAAGCACTGAGGCATACGCGATATCTCTCCTCGAGTCGTCCCCGCGAATGCGGGGACCCATAACCCCAGGGAGTAGTTTGGGGCGAGATGGCAACTCCGAATCTTCGCCAAACTCGATCCTGTGGGTATGGGTCCCGGGCTCGCGCTACGCGCGCCCCGGGACGACGGTGCGGATGTAGCGAGGCTAATTCACCCGTCGATCCTTCCCCGCCCAATACGGCTCGCGCAACTGCCGCCGCAGGATCTTGCCGCTCGGATTCCGCGGCAGCGCCGGCAGGAACTCCACGCTCTTCGGCGTCTTGTAGCCGGCGATGCGCGTCCGGGTGAAGTTGATGATGTCGGTGACGCTCGCCTCTTTGCCCGGCTTCATCACCACGACGGCCTTCACCGCCTCGCCCCATTTGTCGTCGGGCACGCCGATCACCGCGGCCTCGGCGACATCAGGATGATCGCACAGCGCGCTCTCGACCTCGGCGGGGTAGATGTTCTCGCCGCCCGAGATGATCATGTCCTTGATGCGGTCGTGGATGTAGAGATAGCCGTCCTCGTCCATGTAGCCGGCATCGCCGGTGCGCAGCCAGCCGTCGGAACGAAGCGTCGCGGCGGTCGCCTCCGGCAAATTCCAGTAGCCCGCCATGTTGGAGCCCGAGCGCGTCGCGATCTCGCCGACCTCTCGTGGCGGCAACGGCTTGCCGTCGAGGTCGAGGATTGCGATCTCGATACCCGGCAGCGCCTTGCCCGCCGAGCGCATCCGCTCCAGCCCTTCGACGTGATCCTCCGGCGGCAGCGCGACGATGGTGCCCGTGGTCTCGGTCATCCCATACAGCTGCACGAAGCCGCATTTGAAAACCTCGATGCACTCCTTCAGCAGCGCCGCCGGTATGGGCGAGGCGCCATAGAGCATGTATTTCAGCCGCGAGAAATCGACCGTCCTGGCGCGTGGCTGCCGCACCACGAATTGCATCGCCGCCGGCACCATGAACAGCTTTGTGATGCCCGACTGCTCGAAGAAATCCAGAATCTTGGTCGGATCGAATTCGCGCGCGATCACGCCGCGGGCGCCGTGATATAGGCCCATCACACCCCAGCCGGAACCGCCGATGTGGAAGACCGGCATCGCCACCAGCGAGACGTCGTCGGTCGACCACCGGTTCCACTCCGGCTTGTCCTCGGCATTGCCTGATTGCACCAGGTTGAGGAAGTTGGCGTGGCTCAGCATCGCGCCCTTCGGCTTGCCCGTGGTGCCTGAGGTGTAGAGCTGAATCGCGATGTCGCGCGTCGCGATCGGCACCCCGGGATCGTCACCGCTCTGCGCATCCCGCCAGGCCGGAAAATCCTGCCATTCCGGCGCGCCGCCTTCGGTGGTGATGACAGTGCGCACGCCCGGCAGCTGATCCCTGATCTGGCGGACCTGCGTGATGAACTCCGGCCCGACGAACAGCACCGCGGCTTTGCAATCTTCGACGATGAAGGCGACCTCGGGCCCCGCGAGCCGCCAGTTCACCGGCGCCGTCACGACGCCGGCCTTCATCGCGCCCATCAGCAGCTCGAAATAGAGGTCGCTGTTCTTGCCGAGATAGGCGATGCGGTCTCCCTTCTTCACGCCCATCGCAATCAGCGCGTTGGCGACCTTGTTGGTCCTCGCGTCGAATTCGGCAAAGCTGGTGAGGCGGCCCTCGAACTCGTAGGCGATGGCGTTGCCGCGGCTTTTGGCGCGTTCGCGCACCATGTCGGCGAGAGTTGCCAATGGCTGTGTGGACATGTTTCTCCCGTGGCGTCTTGTTTTTATGCCCAGGAGTGTGGCGTCATCCGCGGGGGAAGACAAGGTGGGAGCCCCGCTGTCGTCCCGGACAAGCGCGCCTCAAGCGCGCGTAGATCCGGGACCCAAAACCACAGGGAGAAGTTTTACGATAACTCGGAGTTACCGTCTCGCGCCACAACTCCTCCCTGTGGTTATGGGTCCCCGCGGTCGCGGGGACGACAGGTGAGGGTGGGGCGAAGACGTCAGCCCCTTACATGCCTCCGCATTCGCGCCAGACAACTACCCCCGCTTCGCCCGGTCCTTCTCGTTCTGCGCCATGATGCTCTCCCGCGCGGTTTTCCAGTCGTCGTCGCTCCAGTCGCGGAGCTGGTAGAAATTGCCACCCATGGCGAGCGCCTGCGCGCCATCCATGGCGATGGTCTCGCCGTTGATCCAGTCGCAGCCGCCGGAGATCAGGAACACCGCGACGTTCTGCAGTTCCTCCATGGTGCCGACGCGGCCCATCGGGTTCATCGCCTTGGTGCGTGCGCCGGCCTCGTCACCCGGCTTGATGCGCTTGCTCATGCCCTCGGTCGGGATCTCGCCGGGCGCGATGGTGTTGAGGCGGATGCCGTAGCGGCCCCATTCGGCCGCGAGCGACATCGTCATGGCATGGATCGCCGACTTGCTCATCGCCGACGGCACCACGTAGGGCGAGCCGTTGCGCACCCAGGTCGTGGTAATCGACACAACGTTGCCGGGCTGCTTGGCCGCGATCCAGCGCTTGCCGATCGCCTGCGTCACGTAGAACGTACCGTGCATGACGATGTTGGCGACGGCGTCGAAGCCGCGCGGCGACAGCTCCTCGCTGCGCGAGATGAAATTGCCGGCGGCGTTGTTGATGAGGTCGGTCAGCGGCGCGTCGCGGAAGATGGTCTCCACCATCTCCTCGACCGCGAGTGCGTTGCGGATGTCGACGCCGTGACTGGTGACGCGGCCGCCATACAGATCCATCAGCTCGGTCGCGGTCTCGTCGCATACGATCTTGCGCCGGCCGCAGATATGCACCTCGGCGCCGAGCTGGAGGAAGCGGGCCGCCATCGACTTGCCGAGTCCAGTACCGCCGCCGGTCACGAGAATGCGCCGTCCGGCCAGAAGATTTTCCTTGAACATGGCTGTTTCTCCCGTACGGAATGTCAGTTAATTGGTCGATTGACTAAATCCGGCCGCCGGCGTCCTGTAAAGCGGCACTGAACAAGAACAGGCAAGAACCAGGGGAGAATTGATCCATGGAAGAGCGCGTCTCGATCTCGATCTCGGAAGGCGTCGCCGACGTGCGCCTGGTGCGCGCCGACAAGATGAATGCGCTGGATCAGGCGATGTTCGAGGCCCTTGTCGCCGCAACCGACCGGCTTTCGAAGGACAAGAGCGTGCGCGCTGTGGTCCTTTCCGGCGAGGGCCGCGCCTTCTGTGCCGGTCTCGACATGGGGCGTTTTGCCGCCATGAAGGAGAAGGGCGGCAATGGAATTCCGGGTGGCGAAAATCGCGATCTCACCAAGCGGACCCACGGCCAGGCGAATTTTCCGCAGCAGGCGGTGTGGGGCTGGCGCCAGCTTCCGGTTCCCGTGATCGCGGCCGTGCACGGCGTCGCCTTCGGCGGCGGCTTCCAGCTGTCACTCGGCGCCGACGTGCGCTTCCTCTCCGCGGACGCGCGGATGTCGATCATGGAGATCAAATGGGGTCTTGTGCCTGACATGGCGGGCACGCCGATCCTTGCGAGCCTCGTGCGCGACGACATCCTGCGCGACCTCACTTATACCGGCCGCATCTTCTCCGCGCAGGAGGCGATGACATACGGCCTCGCCACGCGCATCTGCGACGACCCGCGCGCGGCGGCGCTCGAAGTCGCGCGCGAGATCGCGGGAAAAAGCCCCGATGCGATCCGCGCGGCCAAGCGGCTGCTGAACAATCTCTCGGTCGATCCAGGTCCGGCACTGCTGGCGGAGTCGGTCGAGCAGCAGAAGCTGATCGGCAGCGCGAACCAGACCGAAGCGGTGCGCTCCAATCTGGAGAAGCGCGCGGCGAAGTATGCGGATTAGCTCGGTCCTCATCCCGAGGAGCCGCGCAGCGGCGTCTCGAGGGATGGGCCACGGGCTCTCATGGTTCGAGACGGCGCTTCGCGCCTCCTCACCATGAGGGGCAACTCCAGCAAAAAGAAAAACAACAATGAGCGAAACGTCTGACTTCCTCGGCATCGTCTCCGGCGACCGGCGCCGCAGCCACACTGAGGTCGGAGCCCGCGCAGACCGCATCGCCTCCGGCCTCGCCAGAATCGGCGTCCGCCAAGGCGATTGCGTCTGCATGCTGATGCGCAACGACATCGCCTTTCTGGAGGCCGCCTACGCCGCGATGCGCCTCGGGGCCTATGGCGTTCCGATCAACTGGCACTTCAAGCCGGAAGAGATCACCTACATCCTGAACGACACCGGCACGTCCGTGCTGATCGGGCACGCCGACATGCTGCATGCCCTGCGCGATGCGATCCCTGAGGGCGTCACCGTGCTCAGCGTGCCGACGCCGCCGGAGATCCTGTCCAACTACAGGATCAATCCCGATCATCTGAAGACGCCGGACTTCGCCATCGATTTCGAACCCTGGCTCGCGCAATTCCAGCCCTATGACGGCCCCGTTGTGCCGCAGCCGATGAACATGATCTATACCTCGGGCACGACAGGCCACCCCAAGGGCGTACGCCGCAACGCTCCGACGCCGGAGCAGCAGGCGGCGGGCGAGCGCATGCGCGCGATGATTTATGGGCTCAAGCCCGGCGCCCGCGCGATCCTGCCGGGCCCGCTGTATCATTCCGCGCCGAACTCGTTCGGCATCCGCGCCGGCAAGCTCGGCGGCGCGCTGGTGCTGATGCCGCGCTTCGAGGCCGAAGAATTCCTTGAACTGATTGACCACTACAAAATCGACACCATCTTCATGGTGCCGACCATGTTCATCCGCCTGATGAAGCTGCCGGAGGCGGTGCGCAAGAAGTACGACGTCTCCTCGCTGCGCCACGTCATCCACGCCGCCGCGCCATGTCCGGCCGACGTCAAGCGCGCCATGATCGAATGGTGGGGGCCGGTGATCTACGAATTCTACGGCTCGACCGAGTCCAGCGCGGTGACGTTCGCGACCTCCCAGGACGCGCTGAAGAAGCCCGGCACGGTCGGCAAAATCTCGCCCGGTGCGGAGCTGCGCTTCCTCGGTGAGGACGGCCGCGTGCTCGGGGTGGGCGAGATCGGCGAGATCTATTCCCGCATGGCCGCGCTTGCCGATTTCACCTACCACAACAAGCCGGAGAAGCGCTCGGAGATCGACCGCGACGGCTTCATCACCTCAGGCGACGTCGGTTACATCGACGAGGACGGCTACGTCTTCATCTGCGACCGCAAGCGCGACATGGTGATCTCGGGCGGCGTCAACATCTACCCGGCCGAGATCGAATCGGTGCTGCACGCTGTCCCCGGCGTGCATGATTGCGCGGTGTTCGGCATCCCTGACGCCGAATTCGGCGAGGCGCTGATGGCCGTGGTGGAGCCGCAAGCCGGCGTCGCGCTCGCAGCCGCCGACATCCGCGCCGCGCTGAAGGCGCATCTGGCCGATTACAAAGTTCCAAAACACATCGAGATCCGCAGCGGCCTGCCGCGCGAAGATTCCGGCAAGATCTTCAAGCGCCGCCTCCGCGATCCCTATTGGGAGCAGGCGGGGCGGAAGATCTGAGGCGGTGCCGTAGGGTGGGCAAAGCGACTGGTCCGCCGTAGCTCGAAGAGCGAAGGCGGAAGCGTGCCCACGTTCTGAATGTGATCCGGAAAGATTGGTGGGCACGGCGCAAACGCGCCTTTGCCCACCCTACGAGATCAGGGACAAGGAAACATCTGTCATGACCGACGCCGCCAACGAAGTCCTCTACACCGTCGCCGACCACATCGCGACCATCACCCTGAACGCGCCGGAGCGCCTGAACACCATCTCCGGTCCGATGTTGAACGACCTCGCGCGCCTTTTGACCGAGGCCAACGAGGACAAGAATGTCCGCGTCGTCATCCTCACCGGCAAGGGCAGGGCGTTCTGCGCCGGGCTCGACCTGCGCAAGGAGCGCGACGGCAACGGCCTCAGCGCGGCGTCCTCGCCGACCACGATCAACCTGCGCAACACGCCGCCGACGGTATTGCAGGCGATGGACAAGCCGACCGTCTGCGCCGTCAACGGCGGCGCGGCCGGCTATGGCATGGACACCGCGCTTGGGTGCGACATCCGCATCATGGCTGAGTCCTCGAAGCTCGCGGCCGCCTTCGTCAAGCGCGGCGTGGTGCCGGAATCCGGCGGCACATGGCTGCTGCCGCGCATGCTCGGCTGGGCCAAGGCGGCCGAGCTGATCTTCACCGGTCGCACGCTGAGCGCGCGCGAGTGCCTGGAATGGGGCCTTGCGAATGAGGTCGTGCCGGATGCCGAGCTGATGACCCGCGCCACGAAAATCGCCCGTGAGATCGCCGCCAACGCGCCGCTGGCGGTGCAGGCCTCCAAGCGCATGATGCGGATGGGTCTGAACGAGAATTTCCACGACCACGTCCACCACGTCTATCTCCAGCTCCTGCCGCTGTTCAAAACCCAGGACATGGCCGAGGGCATGAAGGCGTTCATGGAGAAGCGCGAGCCGAAATTCGAGGGGCGGTAGCCGGGGGCGTCTGGTACGCGTTGGAGTAGCAATCATCGAGCGGCTCGGCTAGGTTGGCGTTCCCACGCCAATCCCCTGCGATCATCCATGCCCTCATACCGTGCCGGTTTCTTCGAAGTCCCCCATGCCGCCGTCTACGTGCTGATGACGGTGACGGTCCTCGCATCGGGGTTCTGTTTCATCCAGGCGGGCGGTCCGGCGGCGCCGGCGGAGCTGCTGTATCGCTACGGCGGCATGTATGCGACCGCGATCGCGCGGCACGAATACTGGCGCCTCGTCGCCTATGGCTTCCTGCACGTCAATTTCGTCCACCTCACCATGAACATGCTGTGCCTGGTGCTGTGGGGCGCACATCTCGAGCGGCGGGTCGGGCCGGCCTATTTCCTTGTCATCTACCTGTGCGCGATGGTGTTCGGCGCCGTCATCGGCAATGGCATCCATTCGACGCCGTATTTGACGGTCGGCGCGTCCGGCGCCACCTCGGGCATCCTCGGAGCGCTGCTCTGCCTGTGGATCCTCGGCAAGCTCGACCTCAGGTTCGACTTCTTCGCGATCAATATCGGATTGAACATCGCGTTTGCGCTCGGCAATTCGCGGATCGACTGGGGCGTGCATCTCGGTGGTTTTGCGGCCGGGCTGATCGCCTGCGCGGTGCTGGACCTGATCGAGAAAGCGAATGTGTGGGTGCTTCGCTGCAAATTTCCCGAAGCCGTGAAGGTCAATCTGACACTGCTCGGGTGCGTCGTTGCGCTGTGGGCCTGGAGCGGTCAGGCCCAGGCGATCGCAGCCGGGGGTTCTGGATGGGTCCCGGCTCTCGTCGCCGTGGTCGCGTATTGCGCCGTCGTGAAGACGATTGATCTCGCACTCTCCGTCAAGAAGGGCCTTGCGATCGTCGTGGCGATTTTGGCCGGTGTGAACGCGGCCGCCGTGATGCTGTCCGGTTGGGCCCTGGCATCGTCTTGCAGCCCGCGCTGGCCCACCGGGTCTGTCCCGCTCGACAACTTACTCGCCACATTCTGCCCTAGTCCTGTTGTCATCTCGGGGCTGGCCGCGATCGGCGCCGCCGCGCTGACGCTTTGGCTCTGCTCAAAGGAGATCTCGCGCGGGATCGAGGATGTTGGGTTTGTCGGCACATCGCTGCGCGCCGAACGCAGCCGGCGTCACGGATTATGAGCTTGGAGGGGAGGGGGACATCGGGGCCGTCTTAGCAGAGACAGATTTCATGCCTATATGCACGGGATCATCCACCTCCGGATCATCCCATGACCCCCGTTTCCATGCTGCTCAACATCCTCTGGATCCTCTTCGGCGGCGCCTGGATGGCGTTCGGCTGGGTGATCGCCGCGGTCATCATGGCGATCACCATCATCGGCCTGCCCTGGGCGCGGGCAGCGTTCAACATCGCCGTCTACACGCTGTTGCCGTTCGGCTCGCGGGCGGTCAGCCGCTACGACGTGACCGGTGTCGAGGATATCGGCACCGGCCCGCTCGGCGTGATCGGCAACATCATCTGGTTCGTGCTCGCCGGCTGGTGGCTGGCGCTCGGCCACTTATTGACCGCACTGGCGCTCGCGATCACCATCATCGGCATCCCCTTCGCCTGGGCCCATCTCAAGCTCGCAGGCATCGCGCTGTGGCCGATCGGCAAGGTAATCGTGCCGGCTTGAGGCGTAGGATGGGTTTCGCAAGTGCACCCCATCCTGCGCGCTGCGGACATCAATGAGCATGCTCGCTCAGGGACGAACGCGAATGATCGTATTTCCCTTGCGTCGCCCGGTCGGATTTAAGGCGGCGACCGCATCGTCGAAGGTCGAGACCTTGCCGATGTTCGTCCGCAGTCGTCCGTCCCGCGCCCGCTGGACGATCTCACTGAGTTGGGCGCGATCCGCCTCGACGACGAAGTCGACCGCCAATCCATCGGAGGGCCGCGCCTCGGCCGGCCCGACGATGGTCACCAATGTTCCTCCGGCTCGAATGCGTTCTACCGACCGCTTCTGTATGTCACCGCCGATGACATCGAACACCAGATCGACCTTGCCGACGTCTTGCAGCGAGTCTTTGTCGAGGTCGACGAACTCGTTTGCGCCCAAATCGAGCACCGTCTGACGGTCAGCGGCGCGTCCGGTGCCGATGACGTAGGCGCCGGCCTCTCGTGCGAGTTGCGTCACCATCGACCCGACTGCGCCGGCCGCGCCGTGTGCCAGGATGCTCTGCCCCGATTTGAGACGGCCATGCTGGAACAGCCCTTGCCATGCGGTCAGCCCCGAGATCGGCAGGCTCGCCCCCACTGTGAACTCGACGTCGCCCGGCAGCGGCGCAAGATTGCGCGCCTCGATCGCCACATACTCGGCCAGCGTGCCGTCGCGATACCAGTCCGCCAGGCCGAACACCCGCTGTCCCAACACCAGCCCTGTCGTTCCATAGCCAAGAGCAGTGACCACTCCGGCCAGCTCGTGTCCAGGGATCGATGGTGTTCGGTCGCGATCGAGGCGATCAGTCCAGGTCGAAGGCCACGTCAGCTCAGTCGAGACAAATCCCGACGCATGAACCTGAACCACGACGTCGTTTATCGCAGCCTGCGGCTCGGGCCGGTCCACCAGCTTCATCCCCGCCGTTCCCGCGGCCTGTTCCGTTACAACGATCGCCTTCATTGGATTGTCTCCTCAGTCATTGTCTCTTGACCCAACGGTTGCAGTCAGTGTGAGCCGCGACGGCTATCCACAAACTGCCAGACAGTGTGGAAGTGTCCGCGGTCTGCATTGACACGGGCTCCCACTGAGACTGCCGATCGGGATCGCTTCGTTCGTGATACTAGCAGTTAGATGCGTCACGCCTGGTGATGAGACCAGTACCAAGATTGCAAAATTCGGCTGTACCAAGGGCCATTGAGACGGCGAACAGATTGAGTTCGCAGGATGGCGCGGCCGTTGTCTTCATTTTCCGATAACGGTGCCAGAGCTGACAACCCTATCCAGGCCCAGCTCGACGTCCAGGCAGTTGCTGACCGGAATTCCTGGCGGTCGATGGCAACGGGCGGCCTTTCGGCCGCACAATGTTTCTTGTGATCAAGAGGGGATCGTCGCCACATTGCGCAATGCAGACGGACCCAGCCCGTAGGATAGGGAGAGCGCCAGCGAAATCCATCAATCACTCCGCCTGTGACGAAGCAGGATGGCCTTCGCAAGTGCTCAACCCATCCTAGGTGCCGACGTCACTTTTCGAGTTCGACGATTTCGAAGGACGGCTCAACGCCGGAAAGTACGTCCATGCAGCCCCACCCGGTGATAAACTGGTAATGTTGCACAGGACGATGAACCTTCTTCCATGTCGCCGACTGCGCATCGGCGAACGCGGCACCGTCGACGCGGTAGGCGAAATGTCGGGGAACGAGACCTTCGTTTCTCGTGGGCTGTTCTTCAGTACTGAGCGGCATCTCGTCCAAAAGACGCACGATGGTCGCGCCATCGAAGCGAACGCGAAGGCTTCGCTTTTCAGTCGCAGGCAGTAGAAAGTCCGCCACCAGGCATTCTGCCTCCCACCTGATGGAGAGAAGGTCGCTCTCGTCGCAGTCAAACGTTACGCCTGCATCGATGGGAGAATACTTCGGCATGGCCTGGTTCAGAGCGTAAGCGAAACCCATCGAGCTCCGCCGACGACGCAACATGATGGGTTTCGCAAGGCTCAACCCGTCCTACGCGCTAGCAGACGCGAAGCCGATCATCAAAGCTTAGGCAATACGCCTTCGCGTGTAGAAAAGTACCAAGGCGAAGATTGAGTACGCAAGACCAAACCCCGCCATTACAATGAAATAAAGCAGCGCCGTGAAGGCGTTTGTCGGCTCGCTCGCTGCGTCCGGGTCTATTCTGCCCCATAGACTAACGAACGTGGGCAAGGCCGCTAACAAACATCCGAAAACGCAGAGGTGGATGATCCATCGCCTGCCTTGCGCCCGCAGGGCAAATACTCCACCCACAATTGTCACGAAAATGGGGGCTAGCCAGCTCCAACCGAAGATAATCAAGAAGAAGTCCGCCATTAGCCGAACTGCACATTGTGAATGTGAATGGCGTGCCATGTCGTTGTTATCTGCGTCTTTACGTTCATGACGGCCGTTCAATTGACTATCCTTATCATATTCCTCGGGGTGCCCGTCGGGCAAAACACGCCACATGCAGGTCAAGCGCTGGCGCTGCAAAATATTCTGATTGACCGAATTCGTTGTTTCGGCTAAACCGCATTCCATCCCGGCCCGTCAAAGGGGCGTTTCGCGATCGTCACGATACGTAGGCCGGGATGCGATGGACGCGGCGGCGCCGGCGCGTGAGGTGATGGCAGGGCGGGCAAATCCCGTGAGCCGTTGCGATCCGCGGCACGACACGGCGCGGTCACAGCGTTTCTTTTCGGCGTCGGGGGCGAGCACGCGCGAGCTTCCGGCTGTCCGGGGAGGGACGTCCGCGGACGGCAAAAGCGTGTGGTCCTGACGCCCGCAGTCTGGCGTCAAGGCTTGCGGTGGTGAGGCGCCCCGACCGGGTGCGCGCACCGATCATCTGCAAGACGACGGGGGCAATAGTGCAACGCTCCCCGGGGAGAGCGCGCCATAGGCCGTAAAACCATTGCGCAGGGAAGGCCGGGATGTCCCGGCGTCACCTGTGGTCACCCCGCGTGCGTCTTGTCGCGTGCGGACCTTCGGGTGCCAGCCGGCGCCCGGCCTTCCCTGCGCCCTTTGTTCTCGACGAGGGCGAAACGGACAGCAAAGCTCGGGCGGAATACGCCGCGAGGAGGCGAAGGCGTGCTTATCGGTACAAAGAGAAAGCCTCGTGCCCCGGACGCAGCGAGCGCGACGCGTCTTCGCGGCGTGGTGCGCTGTTGAGCCGGGGCCCAGAAGGCGGCAGGGACGGTGTGGCTTTTGGGGTCCCGGCTCTGCGCAGCAACGCTTGAGCGTTGCAGGCGCGTCCGGGACACGAGCGTGGCCGCCAGTTTGCACCGCCTCCAACTTCGTCTTGCACTGCGGTAGAAAAATATCGCACACTCCGCTGGGCCGAGGAGCCCAGGAAGCTCTTCAAGGGAGCTCTTGAAGAGGAGCGAGCCATGTCCCTCCAGACCATATCATCCGACAGCGCTGAACATCGCGCCAATCGCCCTGAGGACGCCCAGGCGCTGGAGGCCGATGCGCGGCTGCGGGACGACATCCGCCTGCTCGGGCGCATCCTCGGCGACACTGTGCGCGATCAGGAGGGCGCTGATGTGTTCGATCTGGTCGAGCGCATCCGGCAGACCTCGATCCGGTTCCACCGCGACGAGGACCGGCTCGCCCGCCGCGAGCTCGAGCAGATCCTCGACAGCATGTCGACCTCCGAGACGGTGCGGATCGTCCGCGCCTTCAGCTATTTCTCCCACCTCGCCAACATCGCCGAGGATCAGAACAACATCCGCCAGATGCGCGCCCGCAGCGCTGCGAAGAACGGCGGCTCCGGCGTGCTGGCGGAAACGCTCGCCCATGCCCGGGACGCCGGCATCAAGCCCGATCAACTCCGCAGCTTCTTCAAGTCCGCGCTGGTGAGCCCGGTCCTGACCGCGCATCCGACCGAGGTGCGCCGCAAGAGCACGATGGACCGCGAGATGGAGGTCGCAGGCCTGCTCGACCGCCGCGAGCGCGTGGCGCTGACCGCGGAGGAGGCCGATGCCAGCGACGAGCAGCTTCGCCGCGAGGTGCTGACGCTGTGGCAGACCAATCTGCTGCGCCGGACCAAGCTCAACGTGCTCGACGAGGTCGCCAACGGCCTGTCGTTCTATGATTACACCTTCCTGCGTGAGGTGCCGCGGCTGGTCAACGCGCTGGAGGACCGGCTGGAGGAGGGCGGCGAGCAGGCCGCCTCCGAGCTCGCCTCGTTCCTGCGCATGGGCAGCTGGATCGGCGGCGACCGCGACGGCAATCCCTTCGTCACTGCCGACGTGATGCGCGGCACGCTGCGTCTGCAGTCGAGCCGGGTGATGCAGTTTTATCTGAACGAGCTGCACGTGCTCGGCTCGGAATTGTCGATCGCGGCGCATCTTGCCGACGTCTCGGAAGAGCTGCGCAACCTGGCGGAGCGCTCGCCGGATACCTCGCCGCACCGGAGTGGCGAGCCTTATCGTCTGGCGGTCTCCGGCATCTACGCGCGCCTGACCGCGACGGCCGAAAAGCTCGCAGTCGAGATCACGCGCCGGCCGGTCGGCAAGGGTGCGCCATATGCGAGCGTGAAGGAGCTGCAGGCCGATCTCGACGTGCTGCACCGCTCGCTGATCTCCAACAATGCCCGCGTCATCGCCCGCGGCCGGCTGCGGCTGCTGCGGCGCGCGGTGGACTGCTTCGGCTTCCACCTGGCGCGGCTCGACATCCGCCAGAACTCGGCGGTACACGAACGCACCATCGCCGAGCTGATGGACGCCGCCAATCCCGGCATGTCCTATCTCGCGCTCGGCGAAGAGGCGCGCATCTCGCTGCTCACCAATGAATTGCGCTCGACGCGCGCGCTGGTCTCGCCCTTCGTCAAGTACAGCGACGAGACCATGGGCGAGCTCAACGTCTTCCATGCCGCCGCTGAAGCGCATGCGATGTTCGGTTCGGACGCCATTCCCCAATGCATCATCTCGATGTGCAAGGGCATGTCCGACATGCTCGAGGTCGCGGTGCTGCTGAAAGAGGTCGGCCTCGTCCATCCCTCCGGGCGCAGCGCCATCAACATCGTGCCGCTGTTCGAGACCATCGAGGATCTGCAGGCCTCCAGCGGCATCATGGACCGCATGCTGTCGCTGCACGATTACCGCCGCCTCGTCGACAGCCGCGGCAGCGTGCAGGAGGTCATGCTCGGCTATTCCGACAGCAACAAGGACGGCGGCTTCGTCACCTCGGGCTGGGAACTCTACAAGGCCGAGATCGGTCTCGTCGACGTGTTCGAGCGGCATCACGTGCGGCTGCGCCTGTTCCACGGCCGCGGCGGCTCGGTCGGCCGCGGCGGCGGGCCGAGCTATGACGCCATCATCGCGCAGCCCGGCGGCGCGGTGAACGGCCAGATCCGCATCACCGAGCAGGGCGAGATCATCTCGTCGAAATATTCCAACGCCGAAGTCGGCCGCAACAATCTGGAGATTCTCGCCGCCGCAACGCTTGAGGCGAGCCTGCTCAATCCGCGCCAGAGCGCGCCGCGCCGCGAATATCTGACCGCGATGGATGAATTGTCGAACCTCGCGTTTAGAGCTTATCGCGGCCTCGTCTATGAGACCGACGGTTTCGTCGACTATTTCTGGGCCTCCACCGTCATCAACGAGATCGCGACGCTGAACATCGGCAGCCGTCCGGCCTCGCGCAAGAAGACGCGCGCGATCGAAGACCTGCGCGCGATCCCGTGGGTGTTCTCATGGGCGCAATGCCGCCTGATGCTGCCGGGCTGGTACGGTTTTGGCAGCGCGATCGAGCAGTGGATCGCCGAGCATCCGCAACAGGGCATGCCGTTCCTGAAGGAGCTCTACAGGGAATGGCCGTTCTTCCGCATGCTGCTCTCGAACATGGACATGGTGCTCGCCAAAAGCTCGATCGCGATCGCCTCGCGCTATGCCGAGCTGGTGCCGGACGAAGCCCTGCGCGAGAAGATCTTCGGCCGCATCCGCCGCGAATGGCATTCCTGCATCGAGACGCTGCTCGACATCATGGGGCAGGACCGCTTGCTGCAGGGCAATCCGCTGCTGGAGCGCTCCGTGCGCCACCGCTTCCCCTATCTCGATCCGCTCAACCACGTGCAGGTCGAGCTGTTGAAGGAGCACCGCGCGCAGAACCCGGACGAGCAGGTCCTGCGCGGGATTCAGCTGACCATCAATGGGATTTCGGCGGGGCTGCGGAATACGGGGTAAATGCGAATGGCGAATAGGGAGTAGCGAATGGATTCTATTCGCCATTCGCCACCCACCATTCGCCTATCTCAACAGAAATGCGCGCCCTGCGTCTCCACATAGACCGCGTACAGCGACTGGCTCGCGGTCATGAACAGGCGGTTGCGCTTCTTGCCGCCGAAGCAGACATTGGCGCAGGTCTCGGGCAGCAGGATCTGTCCGATGCGTGCGCCGTCGGTTGGCGCGAACACCTGCACGCCGTCATAGCCGGGACCGACCCAGCCGGCGCCGACCCAGATGTTGCCCTCGGTGTCGACGCGCAATCCGTCGGGGAAGCCCGACTTGCCGTCGAGCGTCATGTCGATCAGCTTCTTCGGGTTCGACAGTTTGGCGCCGTCGATGTCGTAGGACCACACCACGTTCTTGGCCTCAGGGTAATGCGTGATGCCGGTGTCGCAGACATAGAGCTTCTTGTAGTCGTGGCTGAAGGCGATGCCGTTCGGCTTGAACGGCTCGTCTGCGACCTTCGCCACCTGTCCGGTCTGGGCGTCTATGCGATAGACGGCTTCCTTCTGGTGCGGCTGCAGCGAACCGGTATTGGCCAGCTTGCCCTCGTAGATGCTGATCGCGCCGTAGCCGGGATCGGTGAACCAGATCGACTTGTCGTTGGGATGCACCACCATGTCGTTCGGGCCATTGAGCGGCTTGCCACCGGCCTGCTCGGCCAGCGCCGTCACCGAGCCGTCGTGCTCGTAGCGGACGAGGCGCGTGCGCTCGGCGCTGAGCTGGCGTCCCTCGGTGTCGAACGAATTGCCATTGGCCTCGTTCGACGGCTTGTGGAACTGCTCGGAGATGTGGCCGTCGTCGTCGAGGTAGCGCAGCTGCCGGTTGGCGGGGATGTCGCTCCAGACCAGATATTGTCCCTGCGCATTCCACGCCGGCCCCTCCGCCCACAGGCAACCGGTGTAGAGCCGCTTGATCGTGGTGTTGCCGACCTTGGCCTTGAAGCGCTTGGGGTCGATGGCGATGATGTCGGGGTCGGGATAGCGCTGCGGCTCGGCGTTGACGCCGAAGTCGCGGGCGTCGGCTCGCGAGGCGAGGACAGTGGATGCGGCGAGAGCCGCCGTGCCTTTGAGCAGAGTGCGGCGGCCGAGGCCGCCCGTTACAGAGGTGTCGTCGGAGTTGGTCAGTGTTCTTGTCATGGTTTCCTCCCAAAGTTGCGTTGGGAGGCCACCATTCGCCCGCAATCGGGCGTAAACCGGGGCGATCTCCGGCCGAGACAACCGGAGATCGCAGGGCAGGGATGCCGGAAATGCGGCTAGACGGGATCCCAGGTGAAAATGTCGGCGGAGCGGTCCAGCTCGTAGAACGAGCCCTTCAGCGCCGGCATGCCATGTTCCGCGATCGACTGCGGCGTCCAGCCTTCGCTCCGCTGCACCGAGCGGATCGGACGGTTCTGGCTGAACAGGAATATCTCGTTCATGCGCACGCCAAAGATCTGCCCGGTGACGTCCTTGGCGGCATCGGAGATCAGATAGCCGCAGAGCGGGGCGATCTTTTCCGGACCCATCTGCTTGATCTTCTCGACCCGCGCCTTTTCGGCCTCAGTCTCGGTCGGAATGGTGCCGATCATGCGCGTCCAGGCGAACGGCGAGACGCAGTTGGAGCGGACGTTGAAACGGCCCATGTCGAGTGCGATGGATTTGGAGAGGCCGACGATGCCGAGCTTGGCGGCGGCGTAGTTGGCCTGGCCGAAATTACCGATCAGGCCGGAGGTCGAGGTGAAGTGCACGAAGGAGCCCGACTCCTGCTCGCGGAAGATTCGCGCGGCGGCATGGCTGACGTAGAACGAGCCCATCAGATGCACCTTGATGACGGCCTCGAACGCCTCCACGCTCATCTTGTGGAAGATCATGTCACGCAGGATGCCGGCATTGTTGACGACGCCGTCGAGCCGGCCGAAATGATCGGTCGCGGTCTTCACGATCTTGCTGGCGGGGATGGCTTCGGCGACCGACTCGAAATTGGCAACCGCGGTGCCGCCGCGCTTCTTGATCTCCTCGACCACCTCCTCGGCGGGCGCCGCGTTCGAACCGGCGCCGTCCGAGGCTCCACCGGGATCGTTGACCACGACCTTGGCGCCTTCCGCCGCACAAAGCAGCGCGATCTCGCGACCGATGCCGCGGCCAGCGCCGGTGACGATGATGACCTTGTCCTGCAGTGATTTAGTCATGGGATGTCTCCTGTTGTGCCCGTCATTCCGGGATGGTGCGAAGCACCAGACCCGGAATCTCGAGATTCCGGATCGCGCTGCGCGCGCCCGGAATGACGGTGTCTTACCTCTCGTTCGTAAACACGATCGTGCCACTCGCCGCGAACATGCCGCCGACGCCGTGGCACACCGAAATCTTCGCGTTCGGCACCTGCGCCGGTGCGATCCCGCGCATCTGCCGCACGCTCTCCTGCAGCGCGTACATGCCGTACATGCCCGAATGCATGTAGCTCAATCCGCCGCCATTGGTGTTGAGCGGCAACTTGCCGCCCGGACGCGTGTTGCCGTCGGCAATGAACTTGCCGGTCTCCTCGTGCGGCATGAAGCCGAGATCGCCGAGGCCGAACAGCGGCAGATGCGCGAACGCATCGTAGATCATGAGATGATCGACGTCCTTGTGGGCGATGCCAGCTTCCTTGAACGCGAGGGGGCCTGCGGTCTTGAACGCGCGCGAGGAGTTGAAGGTCTCCATCTGGCTGACCATCGGCGTCTCCACGCTCTCGCCGGTGCCCATGATGTAGACGGGCTTGCGCGGAAAATCCCTGGCGCGATCGGCCGAGGTCAGGATCAGCGCGCCGCCGCCGTCGGTGACGAGGCAGCATTGCAGCAGGCGGAACGGATAGGCGATCATGCGCGAATTGAGCACGTCGGCGACCGTGATCGGATCCTTCATCATCGCGCGCGGATTCTTCGCGGCCCATTCCCGCTGCACCACCGCGACCGCGGCGAGCTGCTCATGCGTGATGCCGTAGGTCTTCATGAAACGCAGCACGGGGATCGGGAACATGCTCGGCGGCCCGTAGACCCCGAACGGCGCCTCGAACTGGCCTTGCAGGCTGTCGGCGGGGATCGAGCGCGGCGCCTTGCCGATCATCGACTTGCCGCTCTCGGCGTGCGTGATCAGCACGGTCTTGCACAGGCCCGCCTCAATCGCCGCCGCGGCATGCCGAACGTGCAGCATGAAGGAGCAGCCGCCGACCGAGGTGCCGTCCACCCAGGTCGGCTTGATGCCGAGATAGTGGCAGACCTGCTGGGGCGTCTCGACCGCGGTGGCAAAACCGTCGATGTCGGAGAGCTTCAGTCCGGCATCGGCGATGGCGTTGAGCGCCGCATCCGCGTGCAGCTGGAGCTGCGAGGCGTTCGGGATGACACCGAGCTCGGTGGTCTCGGCCGCGCCGACGACGGCAACCTGGTTTCTGCGCATGGTCTACCCCTTCGCCGGACGAAACACGGGGAGGGTGATCTTGTCGTCGAGCGCCTGGAAGGCGACCTCGAGCTTCATGTCGAGCTCGAGCGCCTCGGGCGTCTGCGGACAGTCGATGATGTTGCTCATCATCCGCGGTCCCTCGGCAAGCTCCACCACTGCGATCGCATAAGGCGGCGTGAAGCCGGGCGCGGCCGGACGGTGGTTGATCACGTAGCTGTAGAGGAAGCCCTTGCCGCTCGCCTTGAAGATGCTGACGTTGCGCGAGGCGCAGGACGGGCAGAACGGGCGCGGCGGGAAGTAGACATGCGCGCAGGCGTCGCAGCGCTGCAGGCGCAATTCGCCCGCCTTCGTGCCGTCCCAGAAATGCTGGGTCTCCGGCGTCGGTTTCGGTCGCGCGCGCTGCGGTTCGGCCATGTCGGAACGCCCTCCCAGAAAGCAAATCTTGATAGGGCAGGCTTCACGCCCGCCCGTTTCGATCTTGATGCGACAATCGACCATGGGGCGTCAACGGTCCAGCAATACGCATGCATGCCATCATGCGCACAGTGCTTGTGTCGAACTGAGCCAGCGCTATAGATTGCGCGCGCCAATATTCCGTGAGACAGACATGCCCGATTTTCCGACACTGGCAAAACTCGCCGAAGACCTCGAAAGCGGCCGCACCACCGCCCGCAAGCTGGTCGAGGCCTGCATCGCCAGGATCGCCGATCCCGCCGGGGAGGGCCAGCGCACCTTCCTCCATGTCGACAAGGACGCCGCGCTCGCCGCGGCCGACGCGATGGACGGCTTGCGCAAGGCCAAGGCGGCGCCGTCGCGCTATGCCGGCATCCCGATCTCGATCAAGGATTTGTTCGACATCAAGGGCCAGGTGACGCGAGCAGGCTCCCGCGCGCTCGACGATTCGCCGCCGGCCGAGCAGGATGCGGCGACGGTGGCGCGGCTGCGCAGGGCCGGCTTCGTCGTGATCGGGCGCACCAACATGACCGAGTTCGCCTATTCCGGCATCGGCATCAATCCGCATTACGGCACGCCGAAGGGGGCCTGGAACAGGGCCGAAGGCCACGTGCCGGGCGGCTCCTCCGCGGGCGCGGCGGTGTCCGTGCTCGACGGCATGGCACACGGCGCGCTCGGCACCGACACCGGCGGCTCCTGCCGGATTCCGGCCGCCTTCAACGGCATCGTCGGCTACAAGCCGACGCAGCGGCGCGTGCCGCTCGATGGCTCCGTGCCGCTGTCGTTCTCGCTCGACAGCATCGGGCCGCTGGCACGATCAGTCAGTTGCTGTGCCATACTCGACGCCGTGCTCGCGAACGAGCCGATCGCCCCGCTGAAGCCGCGTCCGATCCAGGGCATGCGACTGGCGGTGCCGACCACAATCGCGCTCGACGATCTCGATGCTGAGGTGGCCGAGACGTTCGAACGCGCCCTGAAAACGCTTTCCGATCACGGCGCCATCATCGAGCGCATCGAGATGGCGGAGTTTCATGACATCGGCCCGATGAACGCCAAGGGGGGCTTTGCCGCGTCCGAGAGCTACGCCTGGCACCGCTATCTCATCACCTCCAAGGGCGATGTTTATGATCCCCGTGTCACTGTCCGCATCATGCGCGGCGAGGCGCAGAGCGCGGCCGATTACATCGATCTCCTCAACGAGCGTCGCTCGCTGATCGCCCGCGTCAACGCGCGCATTGCGCCCTATGATGCGCTGGTGCTGCCGACCACGCCCAACACGCCGCCGAAGATCGCCGACCTTGCCGATGATAAGGCATTCACGCGCGAGAACATCCGCGCACTGCGCAACTGCAGCCTGATCAACATGATCGACGGCTGCGCCATCTCGCTGCCGGCACATCGCCAGGGCGACGTCCCGGTCGGCCTGATGCTGGCGGGCGCGGGTGGAACGGACCATCGTATTTTTGAACTTGCTGCCGGCATGGAGGCCGTCATTCGTGTTTGACCTGACTTTCACCGTCGATGCCCAGGACACCACCACGCCGCTGACGCTCGCGATCGACCAGATGGTCATCGCCGGCTGGACCGGCCGCGACCCCGTTGCGCGCGACAAGCACATCGCCGAGCTGCAGGAGATGGGCATCGCCCCGCCAGCCTCGACGCCGATCTACTACCGTGCCTCGGCGCGGCGGCTGACCCAGGAAGACAGCATCGAATGCACCGGCGGGGATTCCTCCGGCGAGGTCGAGTTCGTGCTGATCGGCTGGCAGGGCCGCATCTTCGTCGGCTGCGGCTCCGACCACACCGACCGCAAGGTCGAGGCCTACAACGTCACCGTGTCCAAGCAGATGTGCGACAAACCGATCGCCGCCACGCTGTGGGAGCTGGAAGACGTCATCGGCCACTGGGACAGGATGATCCTGCGCTCCTACGCCACCATCAAGGGCGAGCGCGTGCTCTACCAGGAGGGCACGCTGGACGCGATGCTGCCGGTGAACGACCTGATCGCGCGCGGCTTCGAAGGAGGAAAATTCCCCGACGGTTGCGCCATGTTCGGCGGCACGTTTGCAGCCAAGGGCGGCATCCGCCCGGCGGAGCGGTTCGATTTCGAGCTGGAAGACCCCGTGCTGAAGCGGACGATCAGGCATGGCTATGACGTGGCGACGTTGCCGGTGAGGGGCTAGCTCCACAAGCGATGGTCCCGTAGGGTGGGCAAAGCGACTTGTCCGCCATAGCTCGAAGAGCGACGGCGGAAGCGTGCCCACGTCTTGCCAAGACGTGGGCACGGCGCAAGAGCGCCTTTGCCCACCCTACGAAACTGGTCTGCTTGATTTCCGCTGTCGCTCTTCCCTTGCAATGACGGGGAGACAGTCGTCGGAAATCGGGTGGCGGAGTGAACGTCCGGCTGCGAAGGTGATTGTTATGACAATGACCGCACGTAAAACGGCCCAATCCTCCGTTCCCGACCTCACCGCCCACGTCGACGCCCTCGACTGGCCGCAGATCACGGCCGAACTCGATTCCCAGGGCTGCGCCGTCCTGAAGGGCCTGTTGACGCCGGACCAGTGCCGCGCCGTTGCCGCGCTCTACCCGGACGACACGCAGTTTCGCAGCCGCATCGTCATGGGCCGCCACGGCTTCGGCCGCGGCGAGTACAAATATTTCTCCTATCCGCTGCCCGATCTGATCGCGCAGCTGCGCCCGGCGCTCTACACGCATCTGCAGGGCGCCGCCAATCGCTGGAACGAGGCGATGGGGATCGACATTCGCTATCCCGCCGCGCATGCCGCGTTCCTGAAACGCTGCCACGAGGCGGGGCAGGCGCGGCCGACGCCGCTGCTGCTGCAATATGAGGCGGGCGACTACAATTGCCTGCACCAGGACCTCTATGGCGAGCACGTGTTCCCGCTCCAGGTCGCGATCCTGCTCTCCGAGCCGGGCCGCGACTTCACCGGCGGCGAATTCGTGCTGACCGAGCAACGGCCGCGCATGCAGTCCCGCGCCGAGGTGGTGCCACTCGCGCGGGGCGACGCCGTCGCCTTCGCTGTGCATCACCGCCCGGTGCAGGGGACACGCGGCACTTACCGCGTTAATCTGCGCCATGGCGTCAGCCGCATCAGGTCCGGCCAGCGCCACACGTTGGGTGTAATTTTCCACGATGCCAAATGAGTGCTGCGATTGACGGCTGATCTGTTCGACAGCGTTGCCGAGGCGCAGCCGTCGCGCGAGGAGATCGCCGATGGTGCCGTGCTGCTGCGCGGCTTCGTCAAACCGATCGAGACCGAGCTGATCGCCGCCGTGCGCGCGATCGTGGCGCAGTCGCCGTTCCGTCGCATGACCACGCCCGGTGGTCATCTGATGTCCGTGGCGATGACCAATTGCGGCGAGCGTGGCTGGATCACCGACCACACCGGCTATCGCTACGACCCCATCGATCCGCGCACCAGCGCGCCATGGCCCGAAATGCCGCCGGTGCTCCGCGATCTCGCCCGCCGCGCGGCGGAGCAGGGCGGCTTTCAAAACTTCGCGCCCGATGCCTGCCTCGTTAACCGCTACGAGCCCGGCACGCGGCTGTCGCTGCATCAGGACAAGGACGAGCTGGATTATTCGGCGCCGATCGTCTCGGTCTCGCTCGGATTGCCCGCGACCTTCCTGTTCGGCGGCCTGGCGCGCGCCGACAAGCCGCGCCGCTTCCGCCTGGTGCATGGCGATGTCGTGGTCTGGGGCGGACCTAGCCGGCTTGCCTATCACGGCGTCGCGCCGCTCGCGGAAGGTGAGCATGCGCTGCTGGGGCGGAAGCGGATCAATCTGACGTTTCGCAGGACGCGGTGACCTTCCTTCTCCCCTTGTGGGAGAAGGTGCCTTCCCGAAGGGAAGGCGGATGAGGGGTCTTTATCCGCCAAGACAGACCCCTCATCCGTCTCGCTGCCGCTTCGCGTCAGCGATCCACCTTCTCCCACAAGGGAAGAAGGGAAGAACCCTGGAACGACGATGCTCCGACTAAGGCTTCGGCGGGTGAATGAACGCCCAGGGGCTGACCTCCGAATCGCGCGTCACTTCCACCGAAATCAGATACGGCCCGCTATGCGCGAGCGCCTTTTCCAGCACGGCCTTGAACTGATCCGGCGCCGTGACACGCGCAGCCGCAACGCCAAAGGACTCCGCGAGCTTGACGAAATCCGGATTGACGAGGTCGGACGCCACCACGCGGCTGTCGAAACGTTCGCGCTGGTCGCGGCGGACATTGCCATAGGCGTTGTTGTTGAACACCAGCGTCACCACGCCGATGTTGAACTGCACGGCGGTGGAAAGCTCCTGCACGCCGAACATGAAGCCGCCGTCGCCGGTGATCGCCACCACCGGCTTGTCGGGGTTGGCGACCTTGGCACCTAGCGCGGTCGGGAAGCCCGAGCCGAGCGTGCCCTGATAGCCTGACGTGATGAAGGTGCGCGGCTGGTAGATCGGAAAGCCGTACCAGGAGGCAAAGCCGACCTGCGACAGTTCATCGGTGACGATCGCGTTCGCCGGCAGCACCTCGCGCAGGATGTTGAGATACGCCATCTGCGGCTGGATGCGCTGGATCTCGGCTTGCGCGGCCGCGGTCGCCTCGCGGATGTCCTCCCGCCGGCCACGGGTCCGCGTAAAGCCGGCTTTCTTCACGGCCGCGACGAGATCGGCCGTTCCGGCCTTGGCATCGGCGACGATGGCGGCATCGACGACGACCCGGCGCATCTCGGTCGGGTCGATGTCGATCCGAACCGATTTCAGCCCCTTCGGCTGATAGGGCCAGCGGAAGCCGGATGCCGGCAGCTCTGCGCGGGTGCCGATTGCGATCATCACATCGGTTGTCGGCCACAGCTTGTAGGCCGCGGCCATTGTGAGGCCCAGCTCATGCGCATTGGAGACGATGCCGCGGCCGCTGCGGAAGGCGACCACAGGCGCATCGATCATCTCGGCGAGCTCGAGGATCTCCTCGCCTGCCTCGATCGCGCCGCTGCCGACAAAAATCATCGGTGCCTTGCTGGCCTTGATCAACGCGGCGGCCTGCTTGGCGAGATCCGGATCGGGCTGCGGTGCGGGCAGCGGCTCCAGCACCCGGGAAGCGGCGGTGTCCGCGCGCTGGGTGAAGACGTCCCAGGGCATCTCGACCGAGGCCGGGCCACGCCGTCCCGACATCATCTCCTGGAAGGCGCGCGCGACGACCGTCGGCGCATTGCCGGGATATTCGATCCGGTCGGCCCATTTCACATAGGTGCGCAAGGTCGCGAGCTGGTCCGGCATCTCGTGCAGATGGCCGCGGCCCTTGCCCAAAAACTGCGTCGGCACCTGGCCGGTGACGCACAGCACCGGCTCGTTGCAGCCGAACGCGGTGAGCAGCGCCGCACTGGCATTGAGCACGCCGGGGCCGGGCACCACGCTGAACACGCCGGGCTTGCCGCTGGAGCGCGCATAGCCGAACGCCATGTAGCCGCAGGCCTGCTCGTGCCGCGCGCCGATCACCTTGAGCTGGGCCTGATGGAAGGCGTCGAACAGGCCGTAGACCTGCGCGCCCGGCAGGCCGAACACGGTGTCGACGCCATGGGCGACCAGGCCGCTTACGATCGCTTCGCCGCCGGTGAGGGTGGTCATTGCATCATTCCAATCTTGTTCAGGCTTCGTCGACGACGCCATTTCGCAAGCTGCCGATGCCTTCGGCCGCGACTTCGATGACGTCGCCGGGCTTCAGGTACCGCGGGGGATCGAACCGGGCACCAGCGCCGGTCGGCGTGCCCGTGACGATGATATCGCCGGGGACGAGCGTTGCGAAGGTGGAGATATAGTTGATGAGATAGCGGAAGGAGAACATCAGCCGGCTGGTGCGATCGTCCTGCCTGAGCTCGCCGTTGACATGCGTGGTGAGCCTGACATCGGCGATCTGCGATTCCTGGACGTAGGGCACGAGCCATGGGCCGAGGCTGCCGCTGGAATCAAAGTTCTTGCCCTGGGTGACGTTGAACTTGGCGTGGCGCAGCCAGTCGCGCACCGAGCCTTCGTTGCACAGCGTGAGCGCCGCGATGTGATCGAGCGCGCTGCTTTCCGGGATGTGGCGGCCTTGCTTGCCGATCACCAGCACGATCTCGCCCTCATAGTCGAGCTGTGCGGACGCCCGCGGGCGCACCAGCGGCGTGTCGTGGCCGACGAAGGAGCGGGGCGAACGCATGAACATGCTCGGATATTTCGGCGCGTCCTGGCCGTCCTTGTATTCGGCGTTACGGTCGGGATAGTTGACGCCGATGCAGATGATCTTCTCCGGCGCGGGCACTGGCGGCAGCCAGGTGATGTCGGCGAGCGCGTGATCCGGCGTGCGGCCGGCGGCTTCCTCGGCAAGGCTCACGAGCTTGCCGGCCGCGATCACCTCGCGCAGCGTCGGATAGTGTTTTGCGTAGCGCGCGGAGAGGTCGACGATGCCGCCCTCGAGGACGGCACCGTAGCTGACATCACCCTTGACGGAATAGGTGGCGAGGCGAGGGAGTTTCATCAGTCGGCCACCAGCACGTCCGCGACAAACTTCGGCTCGCGCACGGCCTGCCCGCTAAACAGCGAGCCCTGCTCGAACCAGGAACGCGGGGCGGGTGCGCCCCACAGCGTCTGGCGGCGCGGATCGCGCAGTGACCAGCGCAGCGGCTCGTGGTCGTGATCCCCCGTGAAATAGTCGCTGGTGTAGAGCTCGAGCCGGTGTCCGTCGGGATCGCGGACATAGAGGAAGAATGCGTTGGAGATGCCGTGGCGTCCGGGGCCGCGCTCGATGTTCTTCACAAAGCCTTGGGACGCCATGACGTCGCAGAGATGGATGATGTTCATCGCCGTCGGCGTCCAGTAGGCGAAATGGTGCAGGCGAGGGCCCTTGCCGTTGGTGATGGCGAAGTCGTGGACATTGCCCTTGCGATGCATCCAGGCCGCGGCGATGCGGCCGTTCGGTCCATCCTCCTCGGCATATTCAGTGAGGCGGAAGCCGAGCCGGGCGTAGAACTCGACGGTGTCCTGCACCTCGGCGGCGAAGACGTTGAAATGATCGAGCCGCTGCGGGTGGCAGCCCCGGTAGAGATCATAGCGGCGCAGCAGATGCGGCCGCCGGTCCATCGACGCATAGAGCTCGATCTGGAAGCCGAAGGGGTCGGTGAACTGCAGGGTCCGGCCCTGGAACGGCTGGTCGACGAAGGCGTAGGAGAGGCCGTTCTCCGAAAGGAAAGCAGCGGCCTTGTCGAGATCCCCATCGTTGCCGACCTTGAAACCGAGCCGCGCGCACGCCGGGACTGCAGCCTTCCGCAGCACTAAAGAGTGGTGCTGATGCTCTTCCGCGGCGCGCAAGTACACGACCTTGTCGTCGGCGTCCTCGACATGCAGGCCGACAATGGTCTCGTAGAACTCGCGGCTCAGCTTCAAATCGGTGACGTCAAGCACGACGTGGCTGGAGCGGATGATGTTGAACGGCGGCTCGAAGATGTGTTGCGGTACGGGCATTTGCGTTTCCCCTCGGCTCGGTCGTCATTCCGGGCGGCTCGAAGAGCCGAACTATGGTGCGCAATTGCGCACCTGAGAATCTCGAGGTTCCGGATTCGCTTCGCGCTCCGGAACGACGAAGCGTTAAATTCCCAGTTTCTGAATCTTGTGCGTGCCCCGCGCCAGCGAGACGTGCTTGGTTTCCATGTAGAAATCGAACGAGTAATCGCCGCCGTCGCGGCCGATGCCGGAGGCTTTCATGCCGCCGAACGGCGTCGGCAAATGGCGGACATTTTCCGAGTTGAGCCAGATCATGCCGGCCTCCAGCGCGTCGGCGACACGTAGTGCGCGGCCGACATCGTTGGTCCAGACATAGCCGGTCAGGCCATAGCGGATGTCGTTGGCGATCTCGATGGCTTCGGCTTCGTCCTTGAAGGGCAGCACCGTGAGGAACGGGCCGAACACCTCCTCCTGCGCCACCCGCATCTTGCCGTGTGCGCCGGTGACCAAGGTAGGCTCGACATAATGTCCGCCGCCCGGGCCGTCATGGGCCTTGCCGCCGACGGCGATCACAGCCCCGTCCTGGCGCGCGACGTCGAAATAGGAGCACACTTTTGCCAGATGCCGCTCGTGGATCAGCGGTCCGATCTCGGTGGCGGGATCGAGGGGATGGCCGACCTTCAGGGCCTTCACGCGCGCGGTGAGCTTCTCCGTGAACTTGTCGGCAATGCCGGCCTGAACCAGGAGGCGGCTCGATGACGTGCAGCGTTCGCCGTTGAGCGAGTAGATCATGAACACGACGGCATCGAGCGCGCGGTCGAGATCGGCATCGTCGAACACGATCACGGGGTTCTTGCCGCCGAGCTCGAAATGCACGCGCTTCAGCGTCGGCGCGCCCTGCACCATGATCGCCGAGCCCGTCGCGCTCTCGCCGACGAAGCCGATCGCCTTGATCGCGGGATGCTCGGTCAGCGCCTTGCCGGCCTCCTCGCCAAAGCCGTGGACGGTGTTGAGCACGCCGTCGGGAACGCCGGCTTGCTTGACGAGCTTGCTGAGCATGTCCGCGGTGACCGGCGACCATTCCGCCGGCTTGTGCACGACGGTGCAGCCGGCGGCAAGCGCCGGGGCGATCTTCCAGGTCGAGAGCATGAACGGCGTATTCCACGGCGTGATCACGCCGACCGGGCCGATCGGCACGCGGGTCGAGATATTCCAGTGCTCATCGCTCGGCGTGTTGAGGCCGTCGCGCGCCTCCGCGCATTTGTCGGCGAAGAAGCGGAAATTCTCGGCCGCGCGGATCGCGGCCTTGGCCATGAAGCGGTAGGCCTGGCCGGTGTCGATGCATTCGAGCACCGCGATGTCGTCGGCGTTGTCCTCGATCGCGTCGGCCACGCGATGCAGCAGCTTCTTCCGCATCGCCGGGCCCATGTCGCGCCAGGACTTGAAGGCAAGCGAAGCGGCCGTTGCGGCGCGGTCGATGTCCTCGGCAGTGCCGCGCGCGACGCTTGCGAGCGTTGTGCCGTCGACCGGTGACTTCGTCTCGAACGTCTCGCCGGAAATCGAGGCAACGGTCTTGCCGTCGATCATGTGACCGATGCCGTCGGCACGCAGCTTCTTCAGCAGCGGTGCGACGCGGTCGCGGTTGGCCTGGAATACATCGGCTTTCGGGCTGGGCTTATCCATGGGCGGCTTCCACTTTCAGGGCGTCGTGGATGTTGTTGCGCTTCCAGCTGGTGTCCTTGTCGTTGATCTGCATGTCGAACGACAAAGCGAATTTGCTGGCAGCGAAGACCGGATCGAGATGGCGGGAGAGCGCCTGGAAGACGTGCTCACCGGCTTTCTGGCGCGTGGGAAGGTCGCGGCCCTCGCCGATGCGCAGCACCATGTCGAGAAAGCCATAGTCTTGCCTGTCATCGGCGATCGCATAGTGCTCGCACCTGATGGCGCGGACGCGGATGCCACCGAGCGGGAAGATGCCGGTCTCGACCGCCGCTTTGCGCACGATCTCGCACACCGCCGCGATATCGAGGCGGCCATCGAGATTGGCCGAATATTCAATCGTGAAATGCGGCATCGCGGTTTCACTCCCTGTATTCTTATGCGCCTTAAGCGAAGTAGCAGCTGACCGATCCGTAGGCGCCATAATCGGCCTGAATTGTGTCGCCCTTGCGGGTCTCGATCGGGCGGATGAAGGAGCCGGCAAGCACGACCTGTCCAGGCTCCAGCGCAAGGCCGAGCGGCGCGATCTTGTTGGCGAGCCAGGCGACGGCGGTCGCCGGATGATTGAGCACGCCGGCGGCAAGGCCGGTCTCTTCGAGCTGGCCGTTTCGAAAGCACAGCGAGCCGATCCAGCGCAGGTCTGCGTCGAGCGGGCGGATCGGCCGCCCGCCGAGCACGATGCCGGCATTCGCCGCATTGTCGGCGATGGTGTCGAAGATTTTTCGCGTCGCCTTGGTCTGGGGATCGACGCGTTCGACGCGGGTGTCGAGGATCTCCAGTGCCGGCACCACGAAGCCGGTGGCGTTGAGGACGTCGAACAGCGTGCAGTCCGGCCCTGCGAGCCGCTTGCTCATGACGAAGGCGAGCTCGGCCTCGACGCGCGTCGCGATGAAGCGCTCGGTCGGAACGATCCCGCCATCGGCGAAGAACATGTCGTCGAGCAGCACGCCGGAATCGGGCTCGTCGATATTGAGCGCGCTCTGCATCGCCTTCGAGGTCAGGCCGATCTTGTGGCCCTTGACGATGCGGCCCTCGGCGATCTTGACGTCGACCCAGGCCTTCTGAATCGCGTAGGCATCTGTGATGGTGATGCCGGGGAAATCCTGCGACAGCTGCCGGATCTGCACGCGGGTCTTCTCCGCCTGATGCAGACGCCGTGCGCAAGCTTGGATATCGTCGTTGGAAAGCGCCATTTGTGATCTTACAAACTGAGGTGCTGGGAGATACTTAACATGTTAAGTGAATGCGTCAAACACAATTTCGGCTTGCTGCACTGCAAACGTTTTGCGGTTTGAAAGGGCATCATGGTGAAGAGACCGGCTGATCCAGCCAACGGAAGCGCGCCTGCCGCACGGCAGGTGCCGATGCGCGATTTCTCCCGCTCTCTGCCGATGTCGCTGTTGCGAGCCCGCGAAGCGGTGATGCGGCAGTTTCGTCCCTCGCTGCGCGAGCACGGCTTGACCGAGCAGCAATGGCGCATCCTGCGTGCACTGGCGGCGATCGAAACGGTCGAGGTCACGGAACTCGCGCGCACGGCGTTCCTGCTCGGCCCGAGCCTGTCGCGCATCCTGCGCGATCTCGAGGCGCGCAATCTGATCGAACGAAAGACGGCGAAGGCGGACCAGCGCCGCAGCATGGTCTCGATCTCGAAAGAGGGCGTGAAGCTGATGGCCTCGGTGGCGCCGACGTCGGAAGCGATCTATGCCGAGATCACGCGACGGTTCGGCGCACGCAAGCTCGCCGAATTGCAGGAGATGCTCGGCGCGCTCGAACAGAGCCTTGCAGAGCTTGGCGCAAGCGAGGAGGCAAGTGCCGAGGAGTGAGCACGTGATGGCCGGAACCTGGGCGTCGGCGATGGTTTGACGTCGATTCGAAGGTGGGCGACGCTGGCGGTGTCGATGCCAGGGGCTAAACTGCCCATGCACGCCGCCGGGCCGATGCGGGGGATCGGGGGCGCCGATTCCGGGCGATCCGGGGCGGAAAATCGTGACAGAGCAGCCCGATCCCTTGCCGGATGACACCCCGGGCGGCAATAGTGGGCGCCGCCCGCGAGGCCGGCGTCAGCGAAGTCGGTATCCAGCGCGCGAGCGCATAGGCGTTGCGTCATTGCGAGCGTAGCGCGGCGCTCCGGTTCGCGCTAACAGCGGGTCGTGCTGTCGCGGCGCTCGTCATGGTGACGAAGGTTCAAACAACAAAGAAGGAAGGCAACGTGGCGAACAAGGTCAAGGAAATCTGGAAGTCGGGCAAGGCCGTGGTCAACGCGTGGCTCGCTATACCCTCAGGCTTCTCGGCCGAGATGATCGCGCAATGCGGCTTCGACAGCGTCACCGTCGACATGCAGCATGGCGTGCAGGACTATCTCTCGATGGTGCAGTGCTTCCAGGCCATGGACAAGCACCCCGTGACCCCGATGGTCCGTGTGCCCTGGAACGAGCCCGGCATCATCGGCAAGGTGCTCGACGGCGGCGCCTATGGCGTGATCTGCCCGATGGTCAACACGCCGCAGGAAGCCAGGAACCTGGTCTCCTATTCCAAATATCCGCCGCAGGGCGTGCGCTCCAACGGCCCGATCCGCGCCGGCATGTACGGCACCGCGGGCTCGTATCAGAAGACCGCGAATGCCGACACCATCCTGCTGCCGATGATGGAGACCAAGACCGCGGTCGAGAACATGGAAGCGATCTTCGACGTCGAAGGCATCGACGGCGTCTATATCGGACCGTCCGACCTCGGCTTCTCCTACGGCCTTGAGCCCAAGCTCGACCGCAGCGAGCCCGAGATCCTGGCGATCTACGAGAAGATCATCAAGGAATGCGGCAAGCGCGGCCTCAACCCGGGCATCCATTGCAGCGGCGCCGAAGGCGCAGCGCGCGCCATCAACATGGGCTTCAAGCTGGTGACGCTCTCGAACGAGGTCGGCCTGATGACGACCTACGCCAAGATGCAGGTCAATGCCACCCGCAAGGATTCGGGCGGGAAGGCCTAAGACCTCGCGAATGGCGAATGGGGGGTAGCGAATAGTGCTGCTCCCCTTTTTCCATTCGCCACCCGCTACTCACTATTCGCTAAAGGAGACCTGCCATGACCATCAGCCCCGTCATCCGCCTGCATCCCGATGATGGCGTGCTGATCGCGCGCGCCAGCCTGCCGCCCGGCACTGTTGTTGCTGACGGCGTGACCACGGTCGAGCGCATTCCCTCCGGCCACAAGGTCGCGATCAAGCCGATCGCTGTGGGCGAGCCTGTCATCCGCTACGGCCAGATCATCGGCTTTGCGACCATTCCGATCTCGCCGGGCCAGCACGTGCACGTGCAGAATATCGGCATGGGCGACTTCTCAAAAGACTATGCCTATTGCGCCGACGTCAAGCCGACGCCGAATTTCGACCTGCCGGCGACCTTCGAAGGCATCCGCCGTCCGGACGGCCGCGTCGCCACGCGCAACTACATCGGCATCCTCACCTCGGTGAATTGCAGCGCGCATGTCGCAGGCCTCGTCGCCGACGTCTTCAAGAAGAATCCCTTCACCGGCGACAATCCGTTGGCCGATTTCCCCAATGTCGACGGTGTGGTCGCGCTGACCCACAAGACCGGCTGCGGCATGACGCAGAACGAGCCCTTGGCGCTGCTCCGCCGCACGCTCGGCGGCTATGCGCGCCACGTCAATTTCTCCCACGTCATCGTGCTCGGCCTCGGCTGCGAGGTGAACCAGATTGGCGGCCTGATGGAGGAGCAGAAGCTCGCTGGACGCCTGCGCGCGATGGACATCCAGGAGGTCGGCGGTACCCGCAAGACGGTGGAGGCGGGCATCGCCTTCGTGCGCGAAGCGCTGGCTGACGCCAACAAGGTCAAGCGCGAGACGGTGCCGGCGAGCGAGCTCACCGTCGCCCTGCAATGCGGCGGCTCGGACGGCTATTCCGGCGTGTCGGCCAATCCCGCGCTCGGTGCGGCCAGCGATCTCATCGTGCGCCATGGCGGCACCGTGATCCTGTCGGAGACGCCGGAGACTTACGGCGCCGAGCATCTCTTGACGCGCCGCGCCGTCAGCCGCGAGGTCGGCGAGAAGCTGGTCGACCTGATGCGCTGGTGGGACGAGTACACGGAGCGCGAAGGCGCCGAGATGAACGCCAATCCGAGCCCCGGCAACAAGGCCGGCGGCCTCACCACCATTCTTGAAAAATCGCTCGGCGCGATGGCGAAGGCCGGCACCACCAACCTCGTCGAGGTACTGCGTTACGCCGAGCCCATCACCAAGAAGGGTTTCGTCTTCATGGACACGCCCGGCTACGACCCTGTTGCGGCAACCGGGCAGGTCGCGGGCGGTGCCAATCTCGTCTGCTTCACCACGGGACGTGGCAGCGTGTTCGGCTGCAAGCCGGCGCCCTCGATAAAGCTCGCCACCAACACGCCCATGTACAAGCGCATGGAAGAGGACATGGACGTCAATTGCGGCACCATCCTCGAAGGCGAGGAGAGCGTCGAGCAATGCGGCCAGCGCATCTTCGAGCTCATTCTGAAGACCGCCTCCGGCCAGCCGACCAAGAGCGAGAGCTTCGATTTTGGCGGCGCCGAGTTCGCGCCCTGGGTGCTCGGCGCGACGATGTAGTCGCGCGTCGCGCAGCATAGATGCAATTGCGTGTCATTGGGGGTAACGCGCGGGCGATGGGCAGCGCGTGTGGTCGCGCGAAATGCACCGATCGTTCGCTACGTAGTGATACGGAGGCACGCTCCTCTCGCCGGGGATTTGCGGCTTACACCTGATTAACAATGTTGTCCTAGACAGGCGGATGATGCGTTCCACAGCGTGGTGGGGCCGGCCTTTTGAGGATCGAACCGATGCAAGCGATACGTCCTACTGGGGTGGAAAATCTCCTCGGTGAGGAGGAGCTGATTGTATCGAAGACCGATCTCAAAGGCCGCATCACCTACGCCAATGACGTCTTTCTCCGCATGGCGAAATACCCCTGGAAGCAGCTGATGGGTGCGCCCCACAGCCTGATCCGCCATCCCGATATGCCACGCTGCGTCTTCAAGCTGCTGTGGGATACGCTCCAGGCCAAGCAGGAAATCTTCGCCTACGTCGTCAATCTCGCGGGAGATGGCAGCCATTATTGGGTGTTCGCCCATGTCACCCCGACGCTCGACGATCACGGCAACATCATCGGCTATCACTCCAATCGACGCAGGCCCGATCCGGCGCCGGTCGAGCGCATCAAGCCGATCTACAAAGCGCTCTGCGCGGAAGAGGCGCGCCACGCCAATGCCAAGGACGGCATGCGTGCGAGCTTCGAAATGATGGTCGGTCTGCTCAAGCAAAACGGTGTCGGTTACGATGAATTTGTGCTCTCTCTCTAAGGCGCAGGGAGCGACCGCAGTCGCGTGCCTTCTCGCCACCATCGCGTTCGTCGCCTCGCTGCTCGGCTGGACCGGAATCGTCAGCGCAGCGCCGCTCGGGGCGGCGATCCTGCTGCTCGGCTACGCCGTCTGGTGTCAGCACCGCACGGCGGTGGCAGTCGATGAGGTCGCCGATGTCTGCCGAAAGGCGGCGCGCGGCGATCTCGAAGCGCGGATCCTGAGCGAGCGCCAGGCCGGGCGGATCGGCGCCATCCAGAAGTCGGTCAACGACATGCTCGACATCACTGATGCCTTCGTGCGCGAGGCTTCGGCATCGATGGACTATGCCAGCCGCGGCAAGTATTTCCGCAAGATCCTCGCGCGCGGATTGCCCGGCTCGTTCCGCCGCTCGGCAACCGTCATCAATGCCGGCACCGACGGCCTCGGCCGCCGCGTGGTCGAGATCGCCGGCCTTGCAAAGCAGTTCGGCACGCATCTCGACGAAGTTGCGGGCAGCCTGATGAGCGCCGCGACCGACCTCGAAGCCGATGCCGGCCAGATGGCGGCGGCGGCGGAGACGACGAACCGCCAGACCTCCGGCATGCGCAGTGCGTCCGGTCAGGCCTCGAGCAACGTTGCGACGGTGGCGAGCGCCGCGGAACAGCTCGCATCCTCGATCGCAGAGATCAGCCGCCAGGTGGCCGGCTCGACCACGAGCACCGGCCGCGCCGTCGACGAAGCCAATCGTGCCGGCAGCGAGATTCGTAGCCTCGCGGATGCGGCGCTGCGGATCGGCGACGTCGTCAAGCTGATCAGCGAAATTGCCGAGCAGACTAACCTGCTGGCGCTCAACGCCACGATCGAGGCGGCGCGGGCAGGCGAGGCCGGCCGCGGCTTCGCCGTCGTGGCCTCCGAGGTCAAGAGCCTCGCCAACCAGACCGCCAAGGCGACCGAGGAGATCAGCGCCAAGGTCGGCGAGATGCAGCAATCGACCACCAATTCGGTCGCGGCCGTCGAGGCGATCGCGCAGACCATCGCGGAGATCGACGGCATCACCGCCAGCATCGCCGCCTCGATCGAGCAGCAGGGCTCCGCGACCCGCGAGATCGCCCGCAACGTCCAGGAAGCATCGGTCGGCACCTCGCAGGTGTCCTCCAACGTGTCAGGCATCAGCGAAGCCGCTGCCGACACCGGCCGCGTCGCTGCCCGCGTCAACAGCGCCTCCGAACGCGTCCACGGCGAAGTCGAGACACTCAGGCGCGAAGTGACGCAGTTCCTGCAGCGGCTGACGTCGGCGGCGTAGGGCTGCGCCGCTCACCGCTGTCGTCCCAGGCGCGCCCTGAAGCGCGCACCGGTCCGGGACCCATCACCAAAGGCAGAACCGTAGGGTGGGCAAAGGCGCGCACTTGCGCGCCGTGCCCACGAATTCTCACCAATCAAACGCAGGTCGTGGGCACGCTTCCGCCTTCGCTCTTCGAGCTACGGCGGACAAGTCGCTTTGCCCACCCTACGATACTGTCCGCGTAGCCCGCACGTTACCTAGGCACTCGCTGCCCGTTGTTAGTGCTTGATCGCGTCCACCTCAGGTGTTCTGCTCAAAAAAGCTGCTGGAGCATCGCACCCCGTGTCGATCTACGTCGCATTACACCACGTCACGCACTACAAATACGATCGCCCGATCGATGTCGGCCCGCAGACCATCCGCCTGCGGCCGGCGCCGCATACGCGCACACCGATCATGAGCTATTCGCTCAAGGTCACGCCATCCAACCATTTCGTGAACTGGCAGCAGGATCCGCAGGGCAACTGGCTCGCCCGCTACGTCTTCCCGGAGAAGACGACCGAATTGAAGATCGAGGTCGACTTCACGGCGCAGATGACCGTGGTCAACCCGTTCGACTTCTTCGTCGAACCCTATGCCGACAGTTTTCCGTTCGACTATCCGAACGGCCTGAAGACCGAACTGGCGCCTTATCTGGAGACCATCAAGCCCGATCGCCTGTTTGCGAAATATCTCGATACGATCCCGCAGGACGCTCCGAACACCGTCAACTTCCTGGTTGAGCTCAATCGCGAGCTTCAGAAGAAGATCCGCTACATCATCCGCATGGAGCCCGGCGTGCAGACGCCGGAGGAGACGCTCGCCTCGGGTGCCGGGTCGTGCCGCGACTCCGCCTGGCTCCTGATCCAGACCTTCCGTCATCTCGGGCTCGCCGCGCGCTTCGTCTCCGGCTACCTCATCCAGATCCGTCCCGACATCGATCCGATCGAGGGACCGCCGGAAGTGGAGAACGACTTCACCGACCTGCACGCCTGGGCCGAGGTCTATCTGCCCGGCGCCGGCTGGATCGGTTTCGACGCGACCTCCGGCATGCTCGCGGGCGGGGGCCACATCCCGGTCGCCGCCACGCCGCATTATCGCTCGGCTGCGCCGATTTCCGGCAGCGCCGGCTTTGCCGAGGTCGAGTTCGCCTTCGATATGAGCGTCCGCCGCATCCGCGAGGCGCCGCGCATCACCAAGCCGTTCTCCGACGAATCCTGGGCGCGACTCAACGATCTCGGCGAGCAGGTCGACGGCGATCTCGCCGCGCAGGACGTGCGGCTCACCATGGGCGGCGAGCCCACCTTCGTCTCGGTCGACGATCTCGAAGCTGCGGAGTGGAATACGGAGGCCGTCGGCCCGACCAAGCGCGCGCTGGGCGACGATTTGATCCGCCGCCTGCGCACGCGCTTCGCGTCCGGCGGCCTGCTGCATTATGGCCAGGGCAAATGGTATCCGGGCGAGAGCCTGCCGCGCTGGGCGTTTGGCCTGTACTGGCGCAAGGACGGGGTGCCGATCTGGAAGAATGCCGACCTCATCGCCAGGATCGGGAATCCGCGGCGCGCCGAGACGAAGGATGCCGAGGCCTTCATGGAGGGCACGGTGGCGCGGCTCGGGCTCGATCCCGGCTACATCATCCCGGCTTACGAGGACACCGCCTACTGGCTCCAGAAGGAAGCCGAGCTCCCCGTCAACGTCGATCCCTCCGACTCCAAATTGTCCGATCCGGAAGCGCGCGCGCGGATGGCGCGGGTGTTCGACGAGGGCCTCAACACGCCGCGCGGCTTCGTGCTGCCGGTGCAGCGCTGGAACGCGCCGCCGCGCTGGCGCAGCGAGCGTTGGGCTCTCCGGCGCAATCACCTGTTCCTGATGCCCGGCGATTCCCCGCTCGGCCTGCGCTTGCCGATCGGCTCGCTGGGCCACGTCCCGCCGAACCAATATCCGTACATCGTCGAGCAGGACCCGATGGAGCCGCGGGGCAAGCTCCCGGTGTTCACGCTTGCGGCGCGCCCGCAGTCGCCGCCGCGGATCGCGCCGGAGCAGCTCAACACGTCGGTCCCGGTCCGCACCGCGATGTCGGTCGAGATCCGCGATGGCGTGCTCTGCGCCTTCATGCCGCCGGTCGAGCGCATCGAAGACTATCTCGAGCTGATCGCGGCGCTCGAAGCCACGGCCGAGGAGATGCAGCTCCCCGTCCATGTCGAGGGCTATCCGCCGCCGTTCGATCCGCGCATCGAGGTCATCAAGGTGACGCCGGATCCCGGTGTCATCGAGATCAACATCCAGCCGGCGAAGAGCTGGCGCGAGGCGGTCGACATCACCGCCGGCCTCTATGAGGACGCCGGGAAAGTTCGCCTCGGCGCCAACCGCTTCCTGGTCGACGGCCGCCACACCGGCACCGGCGGCGGCAACCACGTCGTTGTCGGCGGCTCCTCGCCGCAGGACTCGCCGTTCCTGCGCCGGCCCGACCTGCTCAAGAGTCTGGTCTTGTACTGGCAGCGGCATCCGTCGCTGTCCTATTTCTTCTCCGGCCTGTTCATCGGCCCGACCAGCCAGGCGCCGCGCATCGACGAAGCCCGCCACGACAGCATCTACGAGCTCGAAATCGCGCTCTCGCACGTGCCGCCGCCGGGCTACCAGACGCCGCTGTGGCTGGTCGACCGGCTGTTCCGGCATCTGCTCGTCGACATCACCGGCAATACCCACCGCGCCGAGATCTGCATCGACAAGCTCTATTCCCCGGAGGGCTCGACCGGCCGGCTCGGCCTCGTCGAATTCCGCGCGCTCGAAATGCCGCCCGATCCGCGCATGTCGCTGGCGCAGCAGCTCTTGATCCGCGCGTTGATCGCAAAGTTCTGGCGCGAGCCGCAGGCCGGCAAGTTCGTGCGCTGGGGCACGGCGCTGCACGACCGCTTCATGCTGCCGCATTTCATCTGGGAGGATTTTCTCGACGTTCTCACTGAGCTGAAGCAATCAGGCTATCCGTTCGAGCCGGAATGGTATCTGGCCCAGCTCGAATTCCGCTTCCCCGCTTTCGGCCGCGTCCATCATGGCGGCGTGACGCTGGAGCTACGCCAGGCGCTGGAGCCCTGGCACGTGCTGGGCGAGGAGGGCTCGGCCGGCGGCACCGTGCGCTATGTCGATTCATCGGTCGAGCGGCTTCAGGTCAAGGCGGAGGGTTTTGTCGAGGGCCGCCACATCGTCACCTGCAACGGCCGCCGCCTGCCGATGACCGCGACCGGCCGCTCGGCTGAGGCCGTGGCCGGCGTCCGCTTCAAGGCCTGGCAGCCGGCCTCCGGCCTGCACCCGACCATCCCGGTGCATGCGCCCCTGACCTTTGATCTCATTGATACCTGGAATGGCCGCTCCCTCGGTGGCTGCGTTTACCACGTCGCCCATCCCGGCGGCCGCAGCTACGACACCAAGCCGGTCAACACCTATGAGGCCGAGGCGCGGCGGCTGGCGCGCTTCCAGGACCACGGCCATACGCCGGGGCCGGTCCAGCCACCGCCCGAGGAACGCACAAATGAGTTTCCGCTGACCCTCGACTTGCGGACCCCGCTCCTGCAATGAGTATGATGGTGGGGCAGGGAGAGGCGCATGAGCGAGGGCGCAGCCGAGCAGGACAAGGCGGGTAGGGCGCAAGGCCAGCGTGAAGGCCAGCGCCGCCTTGCCCAATGGGTCCGCGACTATCGCCGCCTGCCCGGCATTCCCGACGAGTTCCTGGGGCCAGACGGCGCCCCGCGCGCGGTCTGGAGCCGCTTCTTCGATGCCTTCGGGGCGCTCGCGCCCGACGAGATCGAGCGTCGCTTCGGCATGGCCGACCGCCATCTGCGCGAGGCCGGCGTCACCTACCGTGCGCCCGGCGACAGCGCCGACCGGCCGTGGTCGATCAGCCATCTGCCGCTCCTGATCGACGAGGCCGACTGGCAGCAGCTTTGCGCCGGCATCACCCAGCGTGCCGAGCTGCTCGAGCTGGTGCTGCGCGACATCTATGGCGAGGGCCGCCTCGTTGCGGAAGGCGCGCTGCCCGCGGCCGCGATCGCCGGCAGTCCCGAATATCTGCGTCCCGTCTGCGGCGTGCCGCCGCCGGGCGGGCGCTACCTGTCGATCTATGCTGCTGATGTCGGCCGCGGCCCCGACGGCCGCTGGTGGGTGCTCGGCGACCGCACCCAGGCGCCGTCGGGCGCGGGCTACGCGCTGGAGAATCGCCTGGTGCTCTCGCGCGCCTTCTCCGACCTCTACAAGTCGATGAACGTGCCGCGCGTCGCGCCGTTCTTCGAGGCGTTCCGCGACAGCCTGCGCGCGCGTGCCGACCGCGACGAGCCCAGGATCGGCGTGCTCACCCCGGGCAGCTTCAGCGAGACCTATTTCGAGCACGCGACGCTGGCGCGCTATCTCGGCTTCCTGCTGGTCGAGGGCGACGATCTCGCCGTCAGCGACAACCGCATCCACATCCGCACGGTCGCCGGGCTGAAGCGGCTCGACGTGCTGCTCCGCCGGGTCGATTCCAATTCGCTCGATCCGCTCGAGCTCGATGCCTCCTCGCATCTCGGTGTGCCCGGCCTGATCGACGTGCTGCGCAAGGACGGCGTCGTCGTCGCCAACATGCCGGGCTCGGGCGTGCTGGAGGCGCGGGCGCTGCTCGGCTTCCTGCCGGCGCTCAGCCGCCGCCTGCTTGGCGAAGAGCTGAAGATGCCGCATATCGCGACCTGGTGGTGCGGCCAGCGCAGCGCGCGCGAGGAGGTGCTGGCGCGGCTCGACGAGGTCGCGATCGAAGGCGCCTATCGGCGCGGCGTGCCCGGTTTCGACAGCGCGGGACCGGTGCTCGCGAACGAGCTGGATGCGAGCGACCGCCAGCGCCTGATCGACGCCATCGCCGCGCGCGGCATGGATTATGTCGGCCAGGAGGTGGTGCGGCTGTCGACCATGCCGGTGTGGGAGCAGGGCCAGATCACGCCGCGTCCGTTCGTGCTGCGCGTGTTCGCAGCCGCCACGCCCGACGGCTGGGCCATCATGCCCGGCGGCTTCTGCCGGATCGCCGAGCAGCCGGATGCGCGCGCGGTGTCGATGGGCGACGGTGCGCGCGCCGCCGACGTCTGGGTGGTCTCCGACAAGCAGGTCTCGACCGCGACGCTGCTGCCGGCGACCGACAAGGTCCGCATCCGCCGCATCGCCGGCGTGCTGCCGAGCCGCGCCGCCGACAATCTGTTCTGGCTCGGCCGCTATCTCGAACGCGCCGAGGCGACGCTGCGGCTGGTGCGCGCTTTGGGCTCGCCGAGCGGGCCCAACAAGGGCACCGCGGCCTCGCTGCAGTCGGGCGAACGCATCCAGCGCCTGCTGGTGGCCTGGGGCGCGATCTCGCAGACTTCGCGCGCCGCGCCCGGGCGGATCACCGCCGAAGCGTTGCAGAGCGCGGAACGTTTCGGCTCGGCGCTGTCGCTGGTGCGCGCGGCGCAGCGCACGGCGACCTCCTTGCGCGAGCGGCTGTCGCCCGATGCCTGGCAGGTCATCACCGAGATGGCCGAGCGCCTGGCCTACCAGGTCGAAGGCGACGACAGCGTGCTGAGCGCGGCCGAGCTGACCTTGCAGGAGCTCGCCAGCCTCGCAGGGTTGGCGCAGGAGAACATGAACCGCGCCGCCGGCTGGCGCTTTCTCGACATCGGCCGCCGCACCGAGCGTGCCATCAACACCACGCGCTTCACCCGCCAGTTCGCCTATGACGAGGCCGGCGACGAGGATCTCGACATCCTGCTGACGCTGGTGGATTGCCAGATCACCTATCGCTCGCGCTATCTGCTGGCGCCGATCCTGGCGCCGGTGCGCGACCTTGCCGTGCTCGACGGCTACAATCCGCGTTCGGTGGCGTTCCAGGTGACGACGCTGAACGAGCACATCGCCGCGCTGCCCAGCCTGAAGGAGCACGGCCTGATCGAGAAGCCGCAGCGCCTTGCGGTGGCGATGCAGGCGATGCTGGCGACCGCGGAGGCCGAGAAGCTCGAGGTCAAGACACTGTTCGCACTGGAGCAGGACCTGCTCAGCCTCGCCGATGCGATCGGTCAGCACTACTTCCCGCACGGCCCCAATGCCGCCCGGCCGGAAAAGCTGACGGGGCTGGCGTGATCTACGACATCCGTCACGTCACCACCTACGAGTACGAGAATCCGGTCAGCTTCGCGCGCTGCACGCTGCGTCTGGAGCCGAGGAGCGGTGGCGGCCAGGAGCTGATCTCGCACAAGGTCGAGATCCGCCCGCGCCCCGCCGAGCGCAACGTCCGGCGCGACTTCTTTGGCACGCTGACCGAAAGCATCGTGATCGAAGCGGCGCATCGCAATTTGCGGATCGACTCGCGCTCGCGTGTCTCCGTGTCACGTAAGCCGCCGGCGCGCGATGCCGACAGTCCGAGCTGGGAGAGCATCCGCGACATCGCCTTCGAGGCGACCAGCCTCGGGCCATCCTCGCCGGTCGGTTATGTCTTCGCGAGCCCGCTGGTGCCGGTGCTGCGTCCGGTCAGCGCCTATGCGGGGATGAGCTTTGCGCCGGGCGCGGGCATCCTCGAGGGTGCGGTCGATCTCATGCATCGCATTCGCACCGAGTTTCGCTACGACCCCAAGGCGACGGTGATCTCGACGCCGCTGAACGAGGTCTTCGACAAGCGGCACGGCGTCTGCCAGGATTTTGCCCATGTGATGATCGCAGGGCTGCGCGGGCTCGGTCTGCCGGCGGCCTATGTCAGCGGCTACTTGCGCACCATTCCGCCGCCGGGGCAGGCCCGCCTGCAAGGCGCCGATGCCACCCATGCCTGGGTGTCGCTGTGGTGCGGGGCGGAGCTTGGCTGGGTCGATTTCGACCCGACCAACGATCTCTTGATTGCCAACGACCATATCGTGCTTGCGGTCGGACGCGACTTTTCCGATGTCTCGCCGGTCGACGGCATCATCGTCGGCTCACCCAAGCAGAAGCTCGGCGTCGCCGTGGACGTGGTGATGGTGGAATAAACGCGCCTCGTCGGCCGGGCTCGCCACCCGGGCGTGCCGCACCTTCACCGCAACCGCGATCTTGCATAGCACAACGGTAACATATTTCCGTAATCGCGTTCCCGGGGGTTTGGTCACTCGGCCCAAGATGGTCTATGCTGGGTCGTTGCGTCGAGGACAAGAACGAGACTTCGGGAGCTGACATGGGACACCACCGGCACGCGGGGCTGCATCCATGATGACGTTGCCGAGACTGGCGGCTGAATCCCTGGAGAAGCTGCTGGGTACGTTTATGCGGCGTCGGTACGGCGAGACCGCTGCAAGCATGGTCGAGAGCGCAACCCGCACCGCGATGGAATGCATCGGTAACAGCGATGCACTTTACCACAATATCGAACATACGATGCTGGTGACGCTGGCGGGCCATTCGATCCTCAGTGGCCGAAATCTCCATACTCACCTGACGGCCGAGGACTACGTCCATGTCCTGATCGCCTGCCTCGCCCACGATATCGGCTATGTTCGCGGCCTGTTTGAGGAGGATGACATCGACGGCTTCGTCATCGATGCCGCCGACACCAAGATCTCGTTGCCGCGCGGTGCGTCGGACGCCAGCTTGATGATGTATCATGTCGACCGCTCGAAGCTCTATGTCTTGCGGCGTCTGCAGCACATTCCGGGTCTCGATCCTGAACGCATCGCCCGCGCTATCGAGGGAACGCGCTTTCCGGCCCAGGAAGGCCACGAGTATGACGTCGATGCCTCGATCCTGCGCGCCGCCGATTTCATCGGCCAGCTCGGCGATCCCAATTATCTGCGCAAGGCCAACGCGCTCTATTACGAATTCGAGGAGGTCGGCATCAATCGCCAGCTCGGCTACGATTCACCGGCCGACATCGTGAACCGCTATCCACAATTCTATTGGAACAGCGTCGCACCGCACATCCAGACCGAGATCGGTTACCTCAACAAGACCGAGATCGGCCGGCAATGGATCGCCAATCTCTACAGCAACGTCTTCCGCGCCGAGCGCGACATCTCGCTGTCCGGGCCGCAGCGGTAGACCTGTTGTAGCCCGGATGGAGCGCAGCGACATCCTGCATTCGCGCATGCTGGCGTTCCCGGATTGCGCTGCGCTCCATCCGGGCTACGAAATCCCCAACGCCGTGAAACAACCATGCGACAAAAAACGATCACCACGGACGTCCTCGACATCGCCTATCGCGAATACGGCGCACCTGACGGCTGGCCCTGCATCCTGGGCCACGGCTTTCCCTATGACGTGAACGCCTATGCCGAGACCGCGCCGATCATTGCCGAGGCCGGCGCGCGCGTGCTGGTGCCCTGGCTGCGCGGCTACGGACCGACGCGGTTTCGCTTCCCGGATACGCCGCGCTCCGGCGAGCAGGCGGCGCTCGGTGCCGATCTTCTGGCCTTCATGAACGCGCTTCATATCGAGCGTGCCGTCGTCGGCGGCTATGACTGGGGCGGGCGCGCGGCCTGCGTGGTCTCGGCGCTCTATCCGGAGCGCGTGATCGCCCTTGTCTCCGGCAATTCCTACAACATCCAGAACATCGCCCGTTCCATGGAGCCGGCCTCGCCGCCGGAGGAAGCCGCGCTCTGGTATCAATATCTCTTCCACAATGAGCGCGGCCGCCGCGCGCTGGAGCGCAACCGGCGTGGCTTTGCCCGCCAGCTCTGGGCGATGTGGTCGCCGAAATGGGCGTTCGACGACACGACGTTCGAGCAGAGCGCGGTGTCGTTCGACAATCCTGACTTCGTCGACGTCGTGATCCACTCCTACCGCCACCGCTATGCGCTGGTCGCGGGCGATCCTGCTTATGTCGCGATCGAGGCGAAGCTCGCAGACCAGCCGCCGATCCGCGTCCCGACGATTGCGATCGACGGCGACAGCGACGGCGTCAATCCCGGCACCGCCCATCACGCCAGCAAGTTCGAGGGTCCATTCGAGCGGCGCGTCTTCACCGATGCCGGCCATAATCTGCCGCAGGAGCGGCCGGCCGAATGGGCGCAGGCGGTGGTCGAGGTCCGGAAAGCGGCCTCATAAAGCTCGTTTCTCGTCCGGCCGGCTGGCTTGTCTGCCGTCCCTCCGATTTTTCCTGATCCTGGGAACCTTTTGCGATTGCAGCCGTCCAAGCTGAGGAGCCGCTTCTATATGCGGCTCGTTGCAGGGGAGGATCTCGATGAAGTCACAAGTGCGCAAGCTGGAACGTGTCGCGGTGGCGCAGGCGCCGGTCGAACGGCCTGACAGGCTCGAGGTCGAGCAGGCGATCCGCACCATGATCCGCTGGGCCGGCGACGATCCCGCGCGCGACGGTCTGCGTGAGACGCCGGACCGGGTCGCACGTGCCTTCGAGGAGTATTTTTCCGGCTATGCGCAGGACCCGACGGAAATCCTGCAAAAGACCTTCGAGGAGATCGAAGGCTATGACGAGATGATCGTCCTGCGCGGCGTTCGCTTCGAGAGCCATTGCGAGCACCACATGGCGCCGATCGTCGGCCGCGCCTGGGTCGCCTATATCCCGCAGGGCCGTGTCGTCGGCATCAGCAAGCTTGCGCGCGTGGTGGACATCTACGCCAAGCGCCTCCAGATCCAGGAGAAGATGACCGCGCAGATCGCCAATACCATCAACGACGTGCTCAAGCCTGAAGGCGTCGGCGTCATCATCAAGGCGACGCATCACTGCATGACCACGCGCGGCGCGCACAAGCCCGGGACCGATCTCGTCACCAGCCGCATGCTGGGCGTGTTCCGCGACAATGCGCTGACGCGCCAGGAGCTGTTGGGGCTCGCCAATTCAGACGATTGATCCGCGGCTGCTCAAGGAGACGGCGCCATGACCGAGAACAACAAGCCGAGCGGACCCGACCTGAGCAAAGGCGTGTCGCTGACCGCGTTCAGGGATGGCAGACTGCTCGGTCATGTCGGCGAGGAAGACGTCCTGCTGGTGCAGGCCGGCAGCGAGATTTTTGCGATCGAGCCGGCCTGCAGCCATTACCACGGGCCGCTCGCCGAGGGCCTGGTGGTGGGCGACACCATCCGCTGTCCCTGGCATCATGCCTGCTTCTCCTTGCGCACCGGCGAAGCCACCCGCCCGCCGGCGCTGAACGCGCTGGCGGTGTGGGAGGTCGCGCGCGATCGGGACAACATCATCGTTCAGCGCAAGCGCGAGGCGCCGAAGCCGTCGATCGCTCATCGCAACGCGCCGACGCCGGAGAAATTCGTCATCGTCGGCGGCGGTGCAGCCGGCTTCGCGGCCGCCGAGACGCTCCGGCGCGAGGGCTTTGCCGGCGCCATCACCATGCTCAGCGATGACGGCGCGATGCCGGTCGACCGGCCCAACCTCTCCAAGGATTATCTCGCGGGCAGCGCACCGGAGGATTGGCTGCCGCTGCGGGGCGAGGACTATTATCAGGACGCGGGCATCGATCTCAGGCTCAACACCGGCGTCTCCGCCATCGATGCGAAGACGCGCAACGTCACGCTCGGCAATGGCGACAGGCTTCCGTTCGACCGGCTGCTGCTCGCGACCGGCGCCGAGCCGGTCAAACTGCAGATCCCGGGCGCCGACCAGCCGCATGTCCACACCTTGCGCTCCGTCGCCGACAGCCGCGCCATCATCAAGGCCGCGGGGAGTGCCAGGCGCGCTTTGGTCATCGGCGCCAGTTTCATCGGCCTCGAAGTCGCGGCGTCCCTGCGGGCGCGCAAGATCGAGGTGCACGTCGTCGCGCCGGAAGAGCGGCCGATGCAGAAGGTGCTCGGCTCGGAGATGGGCGACTTCGTCCGGTCGCTCCATGAAGAGAACGGCGTGATCTTTCACCTCAAAGACACGGTCGAAAAGCTCGACGGCACCCGCGCCACGCTAAAGAGCGGAGCTGTCATCGAAGCCGACCTCGTCGTGGTCGGCATCGGCGTCAAGCCGCGCCTTGCGCTGGCCGAGCACGCCGGCCTTGCGGCGGATCGCGGTGTCAGCGTGAGCGAATATCTCGAAACCAGTGTCGCCGGCATTTTCGCGGCCGGCGACATCGCGCGCTGGCCCGATCCGCATTCCCGGCAAACCATCCGCGTCGAACATTGGGTCGTTGCCGAACGCCAGGGCCAGACCGCGGCGCGCAACATGCTCGGCAAGCGCGAGCGCTTCGACGCGGTGCCGTTCTTCTGGTCGCAACACTATGACGTGCCGATCAACTATGTCGGCCACGCCGAGAGCTTTGACGAGATCGCGATCGACGGCAGCATCGGAGGCAAGGACTGCCTGTTGAAGTACCGCAAGGACGGCCGCGTGCTGGCGGTTGCGTCGATCTACCGCGATCTCGACAACCTCAAGGCCGAGCTCGAGATGGAGCGGTCCCGCGGCTGATGCGCCGCAGCCGATCTTGATTTGCGTCAATGTTACTGCCGGTACGGGTGTTCTGCTGGCTGTCGTCCCGGCACGGCGCGTGCTATTCTGGCGCGTGCCCCCGGGCTACGCAAGCAGGAGTGGCCGTCATGACCAGTGCTTCGGACACGTCACATCACCCAAGTCTCGGCTCCGGCATCGCGGCGCTGCATGCCAAATGGGGCTGGATCGTCGCGCTCGGCGTCGTCTATCTCATCGCCGGGTTCATTGCACTCGGCAGCATGGTGATGGCGACGGTGGCGAGCGTCATCGTGGTCGGCGCCATGATGATCGTCGCGGGCGTCACCGAGATCATCGGCGCGTTCCAGATGAAGAGCTGGGGCAAGTTCCTGATCTGGGCCTTGCTCGGCGTGCTCTACGTGATCGCGGGCTTCCTGACCTTCGAGAATCCGCTGTTCGCGGCGGTCCTGCTGACGTTGTTTCTCGGCGCCTCGCTGATCGCCTCGGGCGCCGTCAGGCTGTTTCTCGCCTTCAGCATGAAGCGCGAGAGCCCGTGGGTCTGGGTGGCGCTGTCGGCCGTCATCACGCTGCTGCTTGGCCTGCTGATCGTCGCACGCTGGCCGGTGAACAGCGTCTACATCCTCGGTCTGTTCCTCGGCATCGATTTGATCATGGCGGGAGCGGGCTGGATCAGCCTGGGCTTCAGCCTGAAGCGGCGCGGCTAAGCCATCAGCAACTCGACGCAAGACCATCTTGCGGAACTCCGCTGATCTGACGCGCTGGCAAAAAGCAGCACGCCGCGCGGCCGCCTCGCGCGGACGATGAGCACTGGGGAGAAACCATGAAAGCCGCCTTGGCCCTGGCCGCAGCGCTCGCTGCCGCCTGCCTGTCCACATCCGTCTCCGCGCAAAAATCCTACGGTCCCGGCGTCAGCGACACCGAGATCAAGATCGGCAACACCATGCCCTATAGCGGGCCGGCTTCGCCCCTCAGCATCACGGGCAGGGTCATTGCGGCCTATTTCGACGAGGTCAACGAGAAGGGCGGGGTTGCCGGCCGCAAGCTCAATTTGATCTCGCTGGACGACGCGTTCTCGCCGCCCAAGACCATGGAGGCGGCGCGGCGGCTGGTCGAAGGTGACGGCGTCGCCTTCATCTTCGCCACCATGGGCACGGCGCCAAGCTCGGCGATCGCAAAATATCTCAACAGCAACAAGGTGCCGCAGCTGTTCCTGATCAGCTCGGCCTCGAAGTGGAACGATCCGGCCAACATGCCCTGGTCGATGGCGCTGCCCTGGGCGCCGAACTACACCAGCGAGGCTGCGATCGACGTCGCCTATGCCCGCGCCAAGAACCCGAATGCGCGCTTCGCCGTGCTCTATCAGAACGACGATGCCGGCAAGGAATATCTACGCGGCGTCAAGGAGGCGCTCGGCGCTGACGCCGACAAGGCGATCGCGATGGCCTCGAGCTTCGAGGTCGCCGATCCCACCGTCGATTCCCAGGTGCTGACCCTGGCGAACACCAAGGCCGACGTCTTCATGATCTATTCGGTGACGCCGCGCGCCTGCGCGCAGGCGATCCGCAAGGCCCACGAGGTCGGCTGGCAGCCGACGCGCTTCCTCGCTAGCGGCTGCGCCAACAAGGCGACCGTGATGGTCCCTGCGGGCCTCGAGGCCGGCAAAGGCGTGCTCTCGCTCGGCGCGCTCAAGCCGTTCGTCGAAGCGCCGAAGAACGATCCGGCGATGACGGCCTATATCGATTTCATGAAGAAGCGCCTGCCCAATGCCGACGTCAACAACGTCGCCGGCCTCTACGGCTACACCGTCGCCGAGGCGCTGGTGGTGCTGCTGAAGCAGTGCAAGGACAATCTGACGCGCGAGAACATCATGGCGCAGGCGGCGAACCTGAAGAGCGTGCCGTTGTCGCTGCTGATGCCCGGCATCACGCTGAACACCACCCCGCAGGATTTCCGCCCGATCAAGGATGGCTATATGCTGCAGTTCGACGGCAACGACTGGGTGGTCGCGAGCGAACTCTTGAAGGGGACGTGAGGGGCAGGGCCCTCTCCGCGATCTCGGAATTGTAGGGTGGGCAAAGCGAAGCGTGCCCACGCAATTTTTGCGACCGAGACAGGTGGTGGGCACGGCGCAAGTGCGCCTTTGCCCACCCTACGACACGGAACCTTGACGAAGCGAATAGGAAACTCCAATGGACTTCCAACACTCCGCCCGTTCGCTGGAGCTCCAGGAGCGCGTCCGCCAGTTCATGCGGACGCATGTCGAGCCGGTCGAGGAGCTCTATTACGAGCAGGTCAAGCCGGAGGCCGCGCGCTACAAGACGCCGGCTGTGCTGCAGGAGCTGAAGCGGCTGGCGCGGGAGCAGGGGCTCTGGAACCTGTTTCTCTCCGGCGAGCACGGCCCCGGTCTCTCCAATCTCGACTATGCGCCGGTGAAGGAGATCATGGGCCGCATCCTCTGGGCGCCCGAAATCTTCAACTGCTCGGCGCCCGATGTCGGCAACATGGAGGTGCTCGCGAATTACGGCACGCCTGCACAGCAGGAGCGCTGGCTGAAGCCGCTGCTGGAGGGGCGCATCCGCTCGGGCTTCTCGATGACCGAGCCGCAGGTCGCCTCCAGCGACGCCACCAACATCCAGTGCGCCATCAAGCGCGACGGGGATGACTACGTCATCAACGGCCGCAAATGGTTCACATCGGGTGCGATGAACGAGGATTGCGAGATCCTGATCGTGATGGGCAAGACCGCGCCCGACGATCCCGACCGCCACCGCCAGCAATCCATGATCCTGGTGCCCAGGAACACGCCGGGCGTGCGCATCGTGCGCGACATGTTGACCTATGGCTATGACGACGCCCCTAGCGGTCATCCCGAGATCGTCTACGAGAACGTCCGCGTGCCCGTGGAGAACATCCTGCTCGGCGAGGGCCGCGGCTTCGAGATCGCGCAGGGACGGCTCGGCCCCGGCCGCATCCATCATTGCATGCGGCTGATCGGCTGCGCCCAGCGTGCGCTCGAATTGATGTGCCAGCGATCAGTCTCCCGCGTGGCCTTCGGCAGGCCGCTCGCCGAGCAGGGCTCGGTGCGCGAGGACATCGCAAACTCGTTCTGCGAGATCGCGCAGGCGCGGCTCCTGACGCTGCAAGCTGCCGACAAGATGGACCGCGAAGGCAACAAGGCCGCGCGCGACCTGATCGCCGCGGCCAAGATCGTGGTGCCCAGCATGGCCGCCCGCGTCATCGACCGCGCCATCCAGATCCACGGCGCCGCCGGCGTCTCGCAGGATACGTTCCTGGCGCGTGCTTACGTCTACGCCCGCTTCATCCGCATTGGGGACGGGCCGGACCAGGTGCATCTCGCCGCGGTCGGCAAGGAGCTGATCAAGCGCGGCGGGGTGATGGGATAGAGCACCAGCGCTTGATTTCGTTGATGTGCGGCTTCGCGCTATGTCAAGCGCGGCGGCGAGGCAAACTAGCCACGTCTTCCTCGCGCTTCGTGATGGCGGAGTGCGTCGACGATCACCTTGAATGCAGCCGAGTTCTGCCGCGAGGTCGGATAATAGATATAGTAGCCGTCGAATTTCGGCGACCAGTCGTCGAGCACGATGACGAGCTCACCGGAACGGACGTGTCGTGTCACCATGTCCTCGGGGACATAGGCGATGCCGAAACCTTTGATGGCGGCGTCGATCATCGCCCGGGAATCGTTGAAGGTCAGTTGTCCCTCGACGCGTACCCGCAGGTCGGGACCGTTCCTGGCGAACTCCCACACGTAATGGCCGCCGGCGGCCGCGCGCCGCTTGATGCAGACGTGCTTCAGCAGGTCTTGCGGATGTCTTGGTTTCGGATGCTCCTTCAGATAGGCAGGCGAGGCGACCGCGACGAGCCGCCAGTCCGGACCGATGCGCACCGCGATCATGTCCTTCTCGATGCTTTCGCCGAGGCGGATGCCCGCATCGAAACCGTCTTCGACGATGTTGCGGAAGGCGGTGTCCAGGCTGAACTCGACCTTGAGGTCGGGGTATTTTTCCAAGACAGGCGACAGCTTCGGCCAGACGACCGTGTCCAGCGCATGGTCCGAGAGCGTGATCCGGATCGTGCCCGACGGCTTGTCACGCAGCGACATCAGCGCGGCGATATCGCGCTCGATCTCTTCGATGCGCGGCGCAACTGATTTTTGAAGGCGCTCGCCCGCCTCGGTCAGGCCGACGCTTCGGGTCGTGCGCGTGAGCAGCCGCAGCCCCATCTGCGATTCCAGGCGCTTGATCGTATGGCTGAGCGTCGATTGCACCACGCCCAGTTTCGCGGCGGCCTTCGTGAAGCTGCGCTCGCGGGCGACGGCCACGAAAGCCAGCAAATCGTTGAAATCCTGGCTTGCCATGGCCGCCACTATTCATGGCCCACATCGATTAATGCAAGCAAATTATATCGACTAATCGGCCGCCGCCCGGGACCCTAGATGTTGTCGTAAACGCGCGGGCTGGGGCTTCGTACCCCGCAGCCGCGTGGATCGCGGTCTTCGCGCTGTTGCTTGGTGTCTCGACGCGATGCGCCGCTTGTGTGTCGGCGGAGTCCGGCTTTGTGACTCGAAGGAAAAAAGCAATGAAAGCGACAATCCTCTACGGACCCGGCGATGTCCGTTACGAAACCGTCGACGATCCCAAAATCGTCCACCCGACCGACGCCATCATCAAGCTGTCGGCGACATGCATCTGCGGCTCCGATCTCTGGCCATATCGCGGCCTGCAGCCGAATGACGGCCCTGCGCATATGGGTCACGAATATTGCGGCGTGGTCGTCGAGATCGGCAGTGCGGTGCGGACCGTCAGGCCCGGCCAGTTCGTCGTCGGCTCGTTCTGCCTGTCGGACAATACTTGCCCGCATTGCAAGTTCGGCTTTCAATCGTCGTGCGAAAAGCGCGAGTTCATGTCGGGCGCGCAGGCGCCTTACGCCCGTGTCCCCCTTGCGGATGGCACGCTCGTCGCGACCAGGGAGGTGCCGGGCAGCGATCTCATCCCGCATCTGCTCGCGACCTCCGACGTGCTCGGGACCGGCTGGTACGCGGCCGACGCTGCGAATGTGAAGCAGGGCTCCGTGGTCGCGGTGGTCGGTGACGGCGCGGTCGGCCTCATGGGCGTGCTTGCGGCGAAAGAGATGGGCGCCTCGCGCATCATCGCCATGAGCCGCCACAAGACGCGGCAGGATCTGGCCAAAGCGTTCGGCGCGACCGATATCGTCATGGAACGCGGCGCAGAAGGCATCGCGCGCGTCAAGGACCTGACCCGGGGCGTCGGCGCCGATTCGGTGCTCGAATGCGTCGGTACGCAGGAAGCGATGTCGCAAGCCCTCGAATGCGCGCGTCCCGGCGGCAGCATCGGCTATGTCGGTGTTCCCCATGGTGTGACTTTTGACGGCCAGGCCCTGTTCTTCGGCCAGCGGCGCATGATGGGCGGTCCTGCCCCGGTGCGGCGGTTCTTGCCCGATCTCATGGACCGCGTCCTCAATGGACGCATACAGCCGGGCAGGGTGTTCGATCTCACGCTGCCGATCGATCAGGTCGCCGAGGGCTACAAGGCGATGGACCAGCGCCGCGCGATCAAGACGCTGCTGACGGTGTGACCGCGGAGCAGGGTGCTGTCTGTCGGGAGCGGCTCTTGCAGGCTCCCGATCGGCAGCCCGACGAGTCCAAAAGGAGATCGACATGAACATTTCATTCGAAGGCAAGGTCGCCTTGGTGACCGGCGCAGCTTCCGGTCTCGGCCTCGCCGCCGCGAAAGCTTTTGCGGAATCGGGGGCGTCTGTCGCACTAGCCGACTGGAACGAGAATGCGGCGCGCGCTGCCGCCGACGAACTCAATGCTCGAGGTCACAAGGCGATCGGCATTCGTTGCAATGTGGCCGATGATGCCGAGGTCGAAGCCATGGTCTCAAGGACGGTCGAGACTTTCGGTCGACTCGATGCCGCCTACAACAACGCCGGCGTCCAGAATGTGCTCGCGGAGACAGCCGACACCACTCGCGAGGATTATGACCGTGTCATGGGGATCAATCTGCAGGGCATATGGAGCTGCATGAAGTTCGAATTGCAGCAGATTCGCAAGCAGGGCAGCGGCGCCATCGTCAATTGCTCGTCTCTCGGCGGCCTTGTCGGTGGTGCGGAACGCGGGATCTATCACGCCGCCAAGCATGGTATCCTTGGGTTCACCAAGAGCGCGGCGCTCGAATATGGAACGCGTGGTATCCGCGTCAATGCCATTTGCCCGGGATTGATATGGACGCCGATGGTGGACCGGATGGTGGCCGACGGGCAAGGCGATGCGCTCAAGGCCATGGAAAAAAGCATCCCGATGGGGCGGGTCGGACGTCCCGAGGAAATCGCAAATGCAGTTCTGTGGCTATGCAGCGATGCTGCGAGCTATGTGACCGGCCAGTCCATCTCGGTGGACGGCGGCTTCGTCATGCGTTGATCCACATGTCGAGCCGCCGAGTGCGTCAGATTGCGGGCCGAAGCGGTTTGAACGCGGCGCGTAGCTCCGCGGAAAAAAGCTCGGGCTGCTCCCAGGCAGCAAAATGACCGCCTTTGTCGACCTCATGGAAGTAGGTGAGGTTGCGATAGGCGCGCCGGGCCCACGTCTCCGGGGCTTGATAGCTCTCGCCGGGAAAGACGGTGATGGCCACCGGGAGCGAGATCTCCGCGGTCTTCTCGGGGGCGGCGAGAGCGGGACTGCGCCCGCTGTATTCCCAGTAAAGTCGCGCCGATGAAACCGCGCTGTTTGTCAGCCAGTAGAGCGTGATGTCGTCCAGCACCTCGTCGCGGGACTTCTCGGGGTCGGTGCCATCGTAATTCCAATGCGAGAAGCCTGGATGACCGAGCATCCAGGCCGCCAGTCCCACGGGAGAATCCGTCAAGCCGTAGCCGATCGTCTGCGGCCTTGTTCCCATCATCACCGCATACGACCGGTTGCCCATCCTGGCCGCCGCGCTGAATGCGTCAAACGCCGTGCGCTCCTTCTCGGACAGGCCCGCCGGGGCAGACCCGCCGGCGGCGAGGATCGCGGCGATTTCGGGCGGCACGATCGCCGGCAAATTGATGTGAATGCCGAGCAGGCCTGCCGGCGCCAGCCGCGCCATCGCGCTGGAGACGGGCGAACCCCAGTCGCCGCCCTGGGCGACGTAATGGGTGTAACCCAGTCGCTTCATGAGTTCTGCCCAGATGCGCGCGGTGCGCTCAGGACCCCAGCCGGTATCGAGCGGCTTGCCTGAGAACCCGTAGCCAGGCATCGAGGGGATCACCACGTCGAACGCGTCTTCAGGCCGCCCGCCATGGGCCGTTGGATCCGTGAGCGGATCGATCACCTTGAGCTGCTCGAAAACCGATCCCGGCCAGCCGTGGGTGATGATGACAGGGAGCGCGTTGGGGTGCCTGGAGCGCACGTGAATGAAATGAATGTCGATCCCGTCGATAGCGGTGATGAATTGCGGAAGCCCGTTCATCCTGGCCTCGATCTTCCGCCAGTCGTACGCCGTCGCCCAATAGTGCATCAGCGGCTGGAGCTTCGCCAAGGGGATCCCCTGCGACTGATCGGAAACCGTCTCGCGGTCAGGCCATCGTGTCGCCAGCACACGACGTCGAAGCTCGACGAGATCGGCCTCGGGGACATCGATCCGGAAGGGGCGAATTGCGCTCTCGCCGGCAGCCGATGCTTTGTGCGCGGGAAACACGCTCGCGGAAATCGCTGCTGCAATTCCAAGCACGGCGGTGCTCAGAAGCGCGCGCCGATCTCTGTTAATGATGATCCCGGAATCGGATGACGAATTGGATGATACCGGCATGGGATGGCCTCCTGGCTTCGGGCGATCGGTGCCTGCGGGGCAGGACAGTCCTTCGTCTGTCCCTGCAACATGGCCTGGAAGCTCGCCAATGGCTCGTTAGGCGTTGTTAAATGCTGTGAGCTGTCGCGAACGCTCGGCGTAGCGAAGCGAGACAAGTGCAGCATGGCTGTCCATGTCCGCTCACAAGGGCAGGGCGGACCGGGATAACGGCGGCACCCGGCGGTAGCGGCGCTGGGAACCATCCCAGTCGTATTACGTTTCTGTTAGTTGTGGAGGCCCCTCATGAGTAACGAGTGGAATAGCCACCGCACCTCAGTCGTCCTTTTCGCTGCTGCGGTGATCGTCGCAATACTCGCGGCGTTCGTCACGACGCTCGATCGGGTCGACACAAGGACGGCGAGCAACGAGACGCCGCCTGGTACGATGGGCCTCGCAAGGCCGCATCCGCCACTGGACCGAGCACCAGGCCAGCCGATACTTGGCAACAATGAATTGCCGCATAGCGCGCCTGCCCGATGATCGAATTGTCCCTTGGACGGGCAGCTCGCGCGGCGGAGACGCACCATGGACCGCTCGCTATTTCTCGCCAGGCTGATGGGGCCAACATTTGTCGCGATCGCGCTCGGCATACTGATCAACCTCGGCATGTACCAAAGCATGATCGTGGAGGCGCTCCACACGGGCATCCTGTTCTATCTGTCCGGCTTGCTGTCGTTGCTTGCGGGCCTCGCGATCATCAATCTGCACAATAGATGGCAGGCGGACTGGCGCTCGATCATCACAGTAATGGGCTGGCTGATGACCCTCGGCGGCATCATGCGTATCGTCTTGCCGCAGGTCGCGGTGGCGATCGGTTCGACCGTCTACAGCGGCCGGGCCGCTACCGTCGTGGTAGCGCTGATAACTGGCGCCATAGGTGCTTTCCTCAGCTTCAATGGTTACGTCCGGCGCGCCTGAGGGCGCGGCGAACGGGACGCCCCCCGGGTGGGGCGACTAGGATCCCGAGCAGACCGCCATCGACATGATGACATCATGCCGGTGTCTTGTCCGACGAGTCAAATCTATTTCGAAAAATCAGAATTGTTTCGCGCCGGCAGCTAAGTCATTGATTCAGCTGCCCCCGGCTACTGTGCATGGGGTTGTTTTTCAGTTTTTTGTCGGAGCGACCCCACCGAAGGCGCTGCAGCGGTGGACGCGCCGTTATCCCGCCTTGGCGATGCGGCCGTCCGCCGACCCCGCGCGCAAGTTCTGGAAGAACGTCTCAACCTCGCGCGACAGCGTCTCTGCGGTCTCGGTCAGGCTGCCCGCCGCCGTCAGCACCGAGGATGCGGCGGTATCGGTCTCGCCGATGGCGTCTCGCAGCGAGGTGATGTTGGCGACCAGCGTCTCGTTGCCTTGTGCGGCGCTTTGCGCGTTGGACGAGATCTCGCGCGTGGCGGCGTCCTGCTGACCGATGGCGCCGGCGATTGCGGAGGTGACCTCGTTGATCTCGCGCACCGCGCCGCCGATCTCGCGCACGGCGTCGACCGCGTTGCGGGTCGAGGCCTGGATCATCGAGACGTTCTCGCTGATCTCGGCGGTGGCCTTGGCGGTCTGGCCGGCGAGCGCTTTCACTTCATGAGCGACCACGGCAAAGCCGCGGCCGGCGTCGCCTGCGCGGGCGGCCTCGATGGTCGCGTTGAGCGCCAGCAGGTTGGTCTGCTCGGCGATCGCCTGGATCAGATTGAGCACGCCGTCGATGCGCTGCGTGGCCGCGGCGAGGCTCTCGATCTCGGAGATCGATTTCTCGGTGCGCTGGCCGGTCTGCTCGACCGCGCCGGCGCTCTGCCGCACCTGGCGGCCGATCTCCACGACCGAGGCCGACAGCTCCTCGGCCGCGCCCGCCACCGCCGTGACGTTGTGCGAGGCCTGCTCGGTGGCGTTCGCCGCCGTGCCGGCGCGGCTAGAGGCATCCGCGGTGACGCGCGTGATGGTCTGCGCGGTCTCGCGCATGACCGAGGCGTTGTCGCTGAGGCCGCGCATGATGGCGCCGATGGCGCCGCGGAACTCCTCGACGGATTGTTCGATGTGCCGGGCGCGCTCCTCGCGCGCGGCAGCGCCCTGCGAGACCTGCGAGGCGAGGTTGCGGTTGCGGCCCATGGCCTCCTGGAAGACCTGGATCGCGCGCGCCAGCGCGCCGATCTCGTCGGCGCGGTCGGAGTGCGGCACCACGACATTCTCGGTGCCGTCGGCGACCTGCTTGATGGTCGCGGTGATCGCGGCGAGCGGCCGGGCGACCGAGCGGGCGATGATGACGATGCCAATCACGACCAGGGCCAGCGCCACGCCGCCGAGGCAGGTCAGCACGAAGGACAATTCGCGATTGGTCTCGGTCTGCTGCGCGATCTGCTTGGCGCGCTCGGCATAGACCTTGGACAGCGCCTCGAGATCCTTGTTCAGCGCCGAACGCACGGTCCGGTTGGCGTCGTTGTCGCCCCATTCGCGGCCGGCCGCCGCATTGATCTCGACGCCGCGGCGCACCAGCTCCTTGCGAAACTCGACGAACTGCTCGATGCGCTTCTTGAAGGTGGCGAACTGCTCGGCATCGTCGGCTTTGACGATGGTCTCCCAGCGCTTCACGACATCGAGGATCTGGGCGTTGAACTTGAGCAGGCCCTCGCCATATTTCTTCACCACGGCGGGCTCGGTCGACATGTAGACGCCGCGCGATTCCATCACGACCGCATAGACCAGCGAGTTGACGCGCTCGACGTTCAGCGCGGCGGCGTTCGCCGTCTCGATCGCGCTGGTCAGGTCGGCGCCGCGGCGGCTGTTGTAGTCGGACAGCATCGCGATCGCCGCCGTCAGCAGCGCGAACAGCGCGAAGATCGCATAAAGCTTGTTGGCAAGCGTGAAACGGCCGGCCAGCTTGGCGGCATTCCCAGATTCGTCTGATGTCATGGTTTTCGGAGGCCCGGAATGGCCTGCAGCGGCCGGTGAACGGGATCGTGTAGAATTGATGCAAAATTATGCAGAACGAAAATGGATGCGGCGTTAACACGGCCGTTGGCTGCCTCCGTCCTTGGTCGTAGGAAAGGCAAGTTATTTCAGCGTCTTGATCCGAAGGTAGAGTTTCAGGATAGTCTTAGGTCGGCCACCGGCCGACGCACCCCGGAGCGACCCTTGGTCTACCGCCATACCATCGACGCCACGACCCACACCTTCGCGGACCTTCGCGACCTCCTTGCCAGGGCGACGCCACCGCGCTCTGGCGACCGGCTGGCCGGGATCGCCGCCGACACCGCCGAGCAAATGATCGCGGCGCGGATGGCGCTCGCCGACGTCCCGCTCGGCCAATTCCTGCAGGAAGCCGTGATCCCCTACGAGGCCGACGAGGTCACCCGCCTCGTCATCGACAGCCATGACGCGAAGGCCTTCGCGCCGGTGGCGTCCCTGACGGTCGGCGGCTTCCGCGACTGGCTGCTGTCGGATGCGGCGACGCCGGATGTCCTGCGCAAGCTGGCGGGCGGCATCACGCCGGAGATGGCAGCTGCAGTGTCGAAGCTGATGCGCAATCAGGATCTGATTCTGGCGGCGCGGAAATGCGAGGTCACCACCGCCTTCCGCAACACCATCGGCCTGAAAGGGCGGATGAGCACGCGGCTGCAGCCCAACCATCCCTTTGACGATGCCAGGGGCATCACCGCCTCGATCCTCGACGGCATCCTGCTGGGCGCCGGCGATGCCTGCATCGGCATTAATCCCGCGAGCGACGATCCGACCGTCATCGCGCAATTGCTGCGGCTGCTCGACGAGATCATCACGCGGCTGAAGATCCCGACGCAGGCTTGCGTGCTGACCCATGTCACGACGACGCTGGCGCTGATCGGGCAGGGCGTGCCGGTCGACCTCGTCTTCCAGTCGGTCGCCGGCACCGAGGCCGCCAACCGCAGTTTTGGAGTCGACCTTGCGCTTCTGAAGGAGGCGCAGCAGGCCGGGTTGTCGCAGGGGCGCGGCACGGTCGGGCAGAACGTGATGTATTTCGAGACCGGCCAGGGCTCGGCGCTGTCGGCGGGCGCCCATCACGGCGTCGACCAGCAGACCTGCGAGGCGCGCGCCTATGCGGTCGCCCGCGCCTTTGCCCCGTTGCTGGTCAACAGCGTGGTCGGCTTCATCGGCCCGGAATATCTCTATGACGGCAAGGAAATCATCCGGGCCGGACTGGAGGATCATTTCTGCGGCAAATTGCTCGGCCTGCCGCTCGGGATCGACATCTGCTACACCAACCATGCCGAGGCGGACCAGGACGACATGGACAATCTGCTGACGCTGCTCGCCGCCGCCGGCGTCACCTTCATCATGGGCGTGCCCGGCGCCGACGACGTCATGTTGAACTACCAGTCGACGTCTTTTCACGACGCGCTCTATGTCCGTGACGTCTTCGGTCTGCGCCGCGCGCCGGAATTCGACGACTGGCTGGCGCAGGCAGGGATTACGGGCGCCGATTTCCGTCTTGCCGGCGATGCAGGCCTGCTGCCCGATTTTGCCTCGCGGCTGATCGCCTGAGGCTGGAAGCTCCCTAAGGCCTTCAGGAAACCATTGGTCCCTCTCCGAATTATGCTTGTGCCACAATATTGAGAAATTCCGGCGGCAGCGTTACGCTATGTGTCTGGCTGGCAATTTCCGCACCATCAGTCGTGGCGGGGGAGCTTAGATGCGAGCTGAAAGTAACGGAACGTCCCGGCGGATTCTCTGTGTGTTTCCGCGCTACACCTCGTCGTTCGGGACATTCGAGCATTCCTATCCCCTGACCGATGGTGTCCGCGCCTTCATGCCGCCGCAGGGGTTGTTGCTGATCTCGGCCTATCTGCCGCCGGATTGGCAGGTCAAATTCGTCGACGAGAACCTCCGCCGCACCACCAGGGAAGAGTTCGAGTGGGCGGAAGCGGTCTTCGTCAGCGGCATGCACATCCAGCGCCAGCAGATGAACGACATCTGCCGCCGCGCTCATGAATTCAATCTGCCGGTCGCGCTCGGCGGTCCCTCCGTCAGCGCCTGTCCCGACTATTATCCGTCCTTCGACTATCTCCATGTCGGTGAGCTCGGCGATGCCACCAACCAGCTGATCGAGATCCTGTCGCGCGACGCCTCGCGTCCCGAGGCCCAGGTGGTGCTGACGACCAAAGACCGCGTGCCGATGACGGAGTTTCCGATCCCGGCCTACGAGCTTGCCGACGTGAAGAAATACTTCCTCGGCAGCATCCAGTATTCCAGCGGCTGTCCCTATCAGTGCGAGTTCTGCGATATCCCTGGTCTCTATGGCCGCAACCCGCGCCTCAAGTCGCCGGAGCAGATCATCGCCGAGCTCGACCGCCTGCGCGAATGCGGCATGACCGACACGGTCTATTTCGTCGACGACAATTTCATTGGCAATCGCAAGGCGGCGATGGACCTGCTGCCGCATCTGATCGAATGGCAGAAGCGGACCGGCTACGTGGTGCGGCTCGCCTGCGAGGCGACGCTCAACATCGCCAAGCGGCCCGAAATCCTCGAGAAGATGCGCGAGGCCTATTTCATCACCATCTTCTGCGGCATCGAGACGCCCGATCCCGACGCGCTGAAGGCGATGCAGAAGGACCACAACATGATGGTCCCGATTCTGGAGGGCGTGCGCACCATCAACTCCTACGGCATGGAGGTCGTCTCCGGCATCATCATGGGGCTCGACACCGACAAGCCGAATACGTCTGAGGCGCTGCTTGGCTTCGTCGAGGAGTCCCGGATTCCGCTGCTGACGATCAACCTGCTTCAGGCGCTGCCGAAGACGCCGCTGTGGGACCGGCTGGAGCGCGAGGGGCGCCTGATCGAGGACGACGGCCGCGATTCCAACGTCGACTTCCTGCTGCCCTATGATGACGTCGTCGCGTCCTGGAAGCACGCCATGGCGGTCGCGTATGCGCCCGAGAAGGTCTACGCGCGCTTCCAGTATCAATGCGACCACGTTTATGTTCACCGCCTCAAGGTGCCGACCCCGGATGAGATGAAGACCTGGGCCAACATCAGGCGTGGCCTCGTCATGCTGCGCAACATCTTCTGGAAGGTCGGCGTGCTCGGCGACTACAAGCGCGTGTTCTGGAAGTTTGCGGTGGGGCGCCTCAAGCGCGGCGATATCGAAGGCCTGATCGGATGCACCCTGATCGCGCACCACCTCATCACCTTTGCGCGCGCGGCCTCCAGCGGCAGGCAGAACGCCTCGAACTATTCGATCCGGCTGCGCGAGGCCGCCGTTCCCGCCGAATGATGCGACATGTCTGATCCGGCCCTGCCGCGCCGTCCGACCCTCGATCTGCGGGCGTTCACGCCCGCGCGCGTGGCACTCGGCCGCAGCGGCGCGAGCGTGCCGACCAAGGCGCTGCTCGATTTCACGCTCGATCATGCCCGCGCCCGCGATGCCGTGCATGCCGCCTTCGATGCGCCGCGTCTGGCCGCCGATCTCGGCGCGCTGGGCCTTGCCGTCACGGAGGTGAGGAGCCAGGCGGTCGACCGCAAAGACTATCTGCTGCGGCCGGATCTGGGACGACGACTCGACCCCAGTTCAGCCGAGGTCTTGGCACGAGCGGCCTCGGCGCCGTGCCGGCTTGCGCTCGTGATCGGCGACGGCCTGTCCGCGGCGGCGGTGCACGCCCATGCGGTGGGGCTGGTGGGGCGCCTGCTGCCGCTGCTCGCGGAAGAGGACGACGTCGCGGTCGGCCATGTCGTCGTCGCCTCAGGCGCGCGCGTCGCGCTCGGCGACGAGATCGGCGCCATTCTCGGCGCGCGCATGGCCCTGATGCTGATCGGTGAGCGGCCGGGCCTGTCGGCGCCCGATAGCCTCGGCGCCTATCTGACCTTTGCGCCGAAGCCCGGCCGCACCGACGCCGAGCGAAATTGCGTGTCGAATATCCACTACGCTGGGTTGAGTTACGACGAGGCCGCCTTCAAGATCGCCTGGCTCGTCCGTGAGGGGCTTGACCGGCAGGTCACCGGTGTGGCGCTGAAGGACGAGAGCGCAGACCGCGCGCCGCGTCGAATTGGCACATCTTCGCCGGGATGACCTGTGGTCAGGCCCCGAAATCGCCGCATCTTGATCGATTTGCCCACACTTCGCCTGCTTGCGAGAAGGGTGATTGACCTGCTAAACCCCGGGCGGCGATTTTCCGCGCATTTTCAAAGGGCAAGCCTCCCATTGGTATGGCGTTTTCAAGCCGTTCGCGGGGCGCAATAAGCTCTCAGACCGAGCCGATTTAGGAACTGGATAAGGCATGCTCGAAAAGCACAGCGAGAATGAGGTTCATGTCGACAAGGTCGAGCAGGGACCTACGTCCTCGATCGCCTTCGGGCTGGAGCGCATCGGGCTGATCGCCGTCCGGGCGCCGATCGTCTCCTGCATCGTCCTGCTCGTCCTGATCGTCGGCGCCGTGTTCGGCATCCACCGGATCAAGATCGACGATTCGCTGTCGCAGCTGTTTCGCTCCGACAGTCGCGAATTCCACCAATATGAAGAGGTGACCAAGAAGTTCCCGGCCGAGGAATTCGACGTCCTCGTCGTGGTCGAGGGCAAGAACCTGCTGGCCCGGAACAATCTGGAGAAGCTGCGCGACTTCATCACCGACCTGCAGCTGGTCGAAGGCACGCGCGGGCTGGTCTCGCTGTTCTCGGCACGCCAGGCGCCGGCGCCGGGCAAGCTGCCGGCGGCGCTGTTCCCGGCCGAGCTGCCCGAAGGCGCCGACTACGACAAGTTCATCGAGACCGTCAAAAACAACGAGATCATTCGCGGCAAGCTGTTGTCGGAAGACGGCACGCTGGCGCTCGTCGTGCTGTCGCTCGATCCGGAGGTGGTGGCGTCCAGCAAGCTGACCAAGACCGTCGGCGACATCCGCGCGCTGATGAAGGAGGATCTCAGCGATACCGGTCTCAACGTGCAGCTCTCCGGCGTGCCGGTGATGCAGCTCGAGATCCGCAACGCCGTCGAGCGCGACGGGCTGACCTACAACATCCTCGGCATCCTCGCCGGCTGCATCATCGCCATCATCTTCTTCCGCAAGATCTCGTTCATGGTCGCTGCGGCGTTCCCGCCGATGATCGCGATCCTCTTGGCGCTCGGCGCGCTCGGCTGGGCCAATTTCAATCTCAACATGTTCCTGAACGTGATGACGCCGCTCATCATGGTCATCAGCTTCTCGGACTCGATGCAGCTCACCTTCGCCGCGCGCGACCGGCTGATCGCGGGCCAGGACAAGTTCACCGCGTTCAAGAACGCGGTGCTGGTGGTGGGCCCGGCTTGCGTGCTGACGCACGGCACCGCCGGCATTTCCTTCATCGCGCTGCAGTTCTCCAACTCCGACCTGATCCGCAAGTTCGGCGAGGCGGGCCTCGCCGCCACCATCATCGCGCTGGTTGCGGTGCTTTCGCTGGTGCCGGTGTTCGGCGTGCTGCTCGTGCGCAACGAGAAGACGTTCGCGGTCAAATTCCAGAGCGCAGATGCCGGCGTCCAGGCGCTGCGCAATTTCTGCTACTGGATCGCGGTGCGGATGGTGGGCCGGCCCGGCCTGTTCAGCCTGATCGCGGTGCTGTTCGTCGGCGGCCTCGGCGTCATCTACGCCAATCTGGAGCCGCGTTACCGGCTTGCCGACCAGGTGCCCGACAAGCGTCAGGCGGTCGCTGCCAGCAACCGGCTCGATGCCAAGCTCACCGGCGCCAACCCGGTCAATGTGCTGATCCAGTTCCCCAAGGGTGAATCGCTCTATTCGCCGGAGACTCTGCAGACCATCGCGGACGTGCATGCGACCGTGGAGAAGGCGGCCGGTGTCGGCAATGTCTGGTCGGTCGAGACCCTGCGCCGCTGGCTTGCGGAAAAGGCCGGCAGCGCCGACGTCGCCACGCTGAAGGAATATGTCAGCGTCATTCCCGAGCATCTGGTGCGGCGCTTCATCGATGCCGAGCAGGACGCGGTGGTGGTCGCCGGCCGCGTGCCGGACAAGGATTCCAGCCAGCTTCTGCCGATCGTCGACAAGCTCGATGCCGAGCTCGACGCCGTCCGCAAGAAGCACCCGGGCTACGAGGTCGCGGTGACCGGCCTTGCCGCGATCGCCGCGCGCAACTCGGCCAGCATGATCGAGAAGCTGAACCGCGGGCTCACCGTCGAATTCGCGCTGGTCGCGATCTTCATCGGCCTCGCGTTCCGCTCCTGGGTGGTGATGTTCGCCTGCATCCTGCCGGGCATCTTCCCGGTGGTGATGTCGGGAACGGTGCTGTGGGCGATGGGCGAGGGCCTGCAATTCGCCAGCGTCGTCGCGCTTACCGTCTCGTTCGGGCTCGGCCTCAGCGCCACCATCCACTTCCTCAACCGCCTCCGGCTCGAGAGCAAGCCGGGCGTCGGCTCGGCGCTCGCGGTGGAGCGGGCGACGGTGCTGGTCGGCCCGGCGCTGATCCTGACCACGGTGGTGCTGGCCTGCGGCCTCGTCGTCACCGTGTTCTCCGATCTGCCGTCGCTCCGGCTGTTCGGCTGGCTCAGCGCCTTCTCGATGGTGATGGCGCTGGTCGCCGACCTCTTCATCCTGCGGCCGACTGCGATGTGGCTGATCAATCTGCACGCCAAGCTGCAAGGGACCGACAAGCCGGCGATCTGAGCGGTTTCATCCATCGGACATGGAATCGGCGCAGCCTGGACGACTGCGCCGGTGTTCCGGCCGAGGATGCGGCCAATGCGGTACGACAGTTCAATCGTGCAGTTTCAGCAGAAGCGAGGCGGCGATTCCGCTGCGTTCTTCATCCCGTTCCTGACGCCGGACATGATCCTGCTCGACGCCGGTTGCGGGCCCGGGACCATCACGGCGGCGCTCGCGGGCTTTGTCGGAAGGGCGGTCGGAGTCGATATCGCGCCGAAGGCGATCGCGGCCGCCAACGAGCTCGCGGTCAAGGCGGGTTCGACCAATCTGGCCTTTGTCGAAGCCGACATGACTGCGCTTCCGTTCGAGGATGGATCGTTCGACGCCGTGTTCTTTCACGCGGTGCTCTACCATCAGAGCCGGTCGACACTGATGCGGACGCTGGCGGAAGCGCGGCGGGTGCTGAAGCCGGGTGGCTTCGTCGCAACGCGCGATGCCGATGCCGGCGGCAACATTCTTCACCCCGAAATCGACGGCGTGCACCTCGCGCTGGACCTCTGGCAACGCTGGTACGAGCACGTTGAGCCGGGGCGCTCTTCTTCGGCCGTCGGCAGAGTTCGATTCTTCGCGCCCACGGCTTCACGCCGGTCTGGGCCGGCGCCAGCTATGTCAACCACAGTGCCGATGCCGTCAGCCGCAGCGAAGCTGTTGCCGATGCGCGGCGGAGCCTGCTTAGCCTGGGGCCGCAACTCGTCCGCAAGGGGCTCGCGACGGATGACGAAATTCAGGCGGCGCTAGCCGGCTGGGACGCGTGGGGAGAGGACCCAGACTCGATCTATTTCAGGTGCCGATGCGAATGCGTCGCCAGGCCGATTTGATCCTGGACTGATCGCGTCGATCGCGGCCGGCAGAAGCTGACGTCCGCCCAGTGCAACCGCAAAGTCTGATGGAACACGCAGACTTTCCCAGTGCTGATGAACTTTTGCGGCTCCATCTTGTTCAACTGCAAGCTGCGGGGAGCTGGTCCGCATCGCTGCCGATGCAGCAGGTGGACGTGCGAACCAACAACGCGCTGAGGAACCATATCGATGGCGCGCTTCAGCTCTGAGGATGGGCGACATGCGCGCTGAGCCGGCCCATGAGGCGGCGTCTGGAGGTGGCGTCGACAGCGTCGAGGCGCCGAATTGGGCGGAGGTCGCCCTCGTGACCGCAACGGTGGGCGTGTTCGCGGTCGCGGTCGGCCTGTCGTCGCCGCTGCTCGCTCTCGTTCTCAAGAGCGAGCAATTCAGCGGCCTTCTGATCGGCACCAACGCCGCGATGATGCCGATCGGGCTTTTGAGCTCCGCGCTTTGCGTGCCGCGTCTCGTGCAGGGAACGGGTGCCTACAAGGCTGCCGTCGGGCTTGCCCTGATCGCGGCCGCAGCACTCGCCCTGATGATGGTCTTTCGCACGCTATGGATCTGGTTTCCGGCGCGGTTCGTGCTTGGTCTCGCCATCGGCGGCTTCTACATCGTCAACAAGGCGTGGTTGAACGAGATCGCCGTGCCGGTCTATCGCGGCCGCGTCATGGGACTCTATGCGGCCGTGCTGGCCGCCGGTTTCTCGCTTGGGCCCTTCGCGCTTGCGCTCACGGGCTCCTCGGGGTGGCGGCCATTCGCGGTCGGCATATTGGCCCTGCTCGCCGCTGCGCTGATCACGGCCATCTTCGCGACGCGGCTGCCCAGCTTTTCCGTCAAGGAGCGCACGCCGATCACGAGCTTCATTCCGTGCGCGCCCGTGCTTCTCGCGGCGGTCGCGACTTTTGCCCTGTTCGATCATGCCACGCTGAGCTTTCTGCCGGCCTTCGGGATGAGGAACGGATATTCCGAGCAGGCGATGGCCATCGGCCTTGCCTTGCTCAATGGTGGCAACGTGTTCCTGCAAGTGCCGGTCGGTTGGCTTGCAGACCGGTGTCCGCGGCGGCTCGTGCTCCTGGGGTGTGCAGCCGCGACCGCAGCCGGCGCTGTCCTGCTCGCCATTGCCGTCCAGCAGGGACTGCTCATGCTGTTCATACTGCTGTTCGTCTGGGGCGCGTGCGCATACGGCGTCACCACCGTCGCGCTTGCCGAACTGGGCGATCGTTTCGGCGGGCCGACCCTACTGGCGGGCAGCGCAGCCTTTACGCTCGCCAGCGGCATCGGCGGAATGTTGGGCGGCCCGCTCACCGGCGCTGCCGTCGACACTGCCGGCGACAGCGGCCTGATCCTGGTCCTGGCGGGCGCCTACGGACTGCTCGGGCTGCTGGTCGCTGTTGTCCCGCTCACGCGTCGATCCGAACGATCCCGTACGGATTGAACTTGAAATCGCTCTCGGCGTAGTCCTGCTCGTGCGACAGCATGAGCTTGCGATCGCGCAGCGTTGCATCGATCCCGCGCTCGGCCATGGCGTTGGCGATCTCCTCCATCAGCATCACCGCGGACCATTCGTTGCCGCGCGATTTCGCGACATAGACCTCCGGCAGGCCGACGAGGTGATAGCCGACGCTCTCAAAGTAGCGATCGCCGGCGAGCGGGCGCTTGGCGAAGGCGAGGCGACAGGCCTTGGCGACGGCGGGCGTCATGCGAAGGCCTTGGTCCGTCTTCGCGCCGTTGCGCGCCTGATCGGCGAGGCTGCGCCAGCGCGCGACGCCGTGTGCGACGCCGGCGCTTTCGCCCTTTGCGGCAACCGCGCCCGCGTCGAACATCTCGTCCACGATCTGCAGCGCTGCGGCCGAACCGGCAGCGGTCTTCTCCTGATCCATCCGCGGGCTCAGCACGTAGAGCACCGCCTTGTGATTGGCGACCGCCGCCTCGTCCGCCGCGGACCATGCCTTCGGAAAGACGCGGTCCCAGCACACCCCGAACGACCGCTCCATGTGCGGATCGGGTTTTGCCTGCGAATAGCTGCGGTCGATCTCGAAGCCGAAATCGGCGATGGTTTTGGCCACCGCCTTCGGCGGTCGCAGCAGGCTGTCGTTCCTGCCGAGGAAGCAGAGCACGTGACGCGGCTTCACGGACGAAGGCTGCATGTTCGCTCCCTGCTGATCATTGGCGAAAGCGCGAGAGGCCACGAAGAGCCCGGCGGCCTTGAGCAGATGCCTGCGTATCGGGTCCATCTCGGCAAGTCCGTTCCGGGTGAGTTCATGTCAGCAAAAAGCCCCCGGCTCGCGAGAACCGGGGGCCATGATTCCATTGAAGCCGGACGAAATCAGCTCCTCGTCATGGTGATGTTGACGCCGCGGATCTCGCCCTTGGAAGAGATCTGCACCGTCTGCTTGGTGCCGTTGGTGCGCAGTGACAGATTGGCGGCGAAGCCGTTGGCCTCGACGAACACGTCGATCTGGCCGCCGCCGGCGGTGCCCTGGAGGTTGCCGAAGATGTTGCGGCTGGACTCGCTCCAGTTTCCGGAGATGCGCTCGCCCTGGCTCGTCACGTCGCTGGTGAGGTCGAACTTGTAGCTGTCGGACGCGCAGTGCAGAGCCTGCTTCAAATTGAGGCCGCTGCCGGCGACCTTGTAGTCGGCCTTGCAGCGAATGCGCTCGGTGGAGCCGTCGGACAGCGACACCGTGCCGGTGCCGGTCCACGCGCCGTCGAAACCGGCAAAGGGGCCGGACGACTGAGCGTGGCCTGCCGAAACCGAGAAGAGCAGCGCCGCTCCGATGCCGGCCGCCTTGATTGCCAGTCCAGATCGCCCAAAGAATTTCATCTCAAATATCCCGTTTTGGAACGACGCCCGCTTACGCGCGATAACGTCTCGCCACATCGAAAGTTTAGTGCTCCGAGCCAGTGTCAGGTTCAAAGCCCGGCCGCCAGAGATGGCGGTTCACGACGCCTCTCGCCAGTCCTGGACCGGTCGATTTGCCCTGTTTCTGCGTGTTTCCAGCGGGAAAGGCGGGGCGGACAGATGCAGCTCTGCAACAGGTATGCAGTAAAACGCAGTGCTCCCGAATTATGACGTAGTATCAATCTCTTACATCTGCCAATGAAGGCGCAGGGAAGACCTGATTTGGTGGGCGTGGCGCCAATTTGGCCGCATTTGCCAGTGCTTGTGCCTTCTCTGAGGCCGCACCTCCCGCGGCGACATGCCATCAGAACAATCCGTTCCGGTCGTCCGCCCTGTGCAGTCCGGGTCCGGTGCGATTCTGCCGTCAGAATGAAGGAATACAATGCGTAAGCTTCTCGTCGCTCTCACCCTGCTGTCGGCTTCTGTTTCGACGGCGGCGTTCGCCCAGCAGGGCCGTGGCACGGACGCCGAGCAGAAGGCCTGCACGCGCGACGTGCAGAAGTTCTGCCGTCCGGTCATCGACCAGGGCGATTTCACCATCCTGGCCTGCCTCAAGGAGAACCGGGCCAAGATCTCCCAGGCCTGCGACCAGGTCCTGAAGACCCACAACCAATAAGCTCGGCCACTGGCCTACAAAAGGCGACCTTTGGGCCGCCTTTTCGGGCCCGATCCGCAAGGGGCAGCCATCGAGAGACAGGATTGGTTTTGCGGCCGTATTCCCCTATATGGGGGCCGCGGCGGATCGCCGGCATGAGCCCGCGCGAGCGAAGAAGCCCTTCCTGTCCAAACGATTGTAAACCAGCCCTCGATGACCTCTGCGAGCGAATTGCGATCCGGTAAGGGTGACCGCGACGAGAATTTTCCCGTCGCGTCCTGGATCATTCATCCGCGTCATCGCGCCCTGATCCTGGCGTATTACAATTTCGTTCGCACCGCCGACGACATTGCCGATCACGCGACCCTGCCGCCCGACCAGAAGCTCGCTTATCTCGACCTGCTCGAGGCGGAGCTGCTCGGCAAGGGCGACACCCAGGCTGAGGCCGTCATCCTGCGCCGTGCACTGGCCGAGCGCGGCATGGCGCCGCGCCATGCGCTCGACGTGCTCATCGCGTTCCGCATGGACGTGACCAAGCTGCGTTACGAGAACTGGGACGAGGTCATCCACTATTGCCGTTACTCGGCGATGCCGGTCGGCCGCTTCATGCTCGATGTCCACGGCGAGAGCACCTCGACCTGGGCCGCATCGGATGCGCTCTGCGCAGGCTTGCAGATCAACAATCACCTTCAGGATTGCGGCAAGGATTTCCGCGAGCTCAACCGCGTCTATCTGCCGCGCGATGCGCTGGCAGCACACGGTGCCTCCGTCGAGCAGCTCGGGCTGACACAGTCGCCGCCGGCGATGCTGGCCTGCCTGCAGGCGCTTGCGTCGCGCAACGAAGCGCTGCTCGACGAGGGCAGGTCGCTGGCTGCGGAGATCCGGGATTTCCGTCTCGGCGTCGACGTGGCGGTGATCCAGGCCTATGCCGACCGTATCGTGCGCCTCTTGAAGGTGCGCGATCCCCTGCGCGAGCGGGTGCACCTGAACAAGTTCGAACTGCTCATCTTCAGCCTTGCTGGAATGATCGGCGAGGCCGGCCGCCGCGCAATCGGACGCAAGGCCATTTCCAGACCGGGGACTGCACATGACGCTTGAGGCGACCTCGCCCGGCGCCAATTATGGCTCGACCGCATCCGGCAGCTCGTTCTACGCCGCGATGCGCATCCTGCCGCATGACCAGCGCGAAGCGATGTTCCAGATCTACAGCTTCTGCCGCCAGGTCGACGACATCGCCGATTCCGACGGCCCTCGCGCGGAGCGGCTCGCCGCGCTTCAGCAATGGCGCAACGACATCGACGCGCTCTATCAGGGCAATCCGCCGCCGCGGCTGAAGGACTACGTCGGCTCGGTGAAGACCTTCGGCCTCAAGCGCGAGGATTTCCTCGCCATCGTCGACGGCATGGAGATGGACGTGCCGCAGGACATCCGCGCGCCCGACATGGCGACGCTGGATCTGTATTGCGATCGCGTCGCCAGCGCGGTGGGACGGCTGTCGGTGCGGGTGTTCGGCCTGCCCGAGGAGGACGGCATCCAGCTCGCCTATCATCTGGGCCGCGCGCTCCAGCTCACCAATATCCTGCGCGACATCGACGAAGACGCTGGCCTTGGCCGGCTCTATCTGCCGCGAGAGGCGCTGCTGCATGCCGGCATCACCTCCGACGATCCGAACCGCGTCATCGCCGAGCGCGCGCTGCCGAAGGTCTGCCTGCCGCTGACGCAGCGTGCGAAGGCGCATTTCGAGAAGTCGGACGAGATCATGAACCGCAACAAGCGCCGCACGGTGCGCGCGCCGCGGATCATGTCGAAGTACTATCATTCCATTCTGGATCTCCTGATTGCGCGCGGCTTCAACGCGCCGCGCCAGCCGGTGCGTGTGTCAAAGGTCACACGTATCCTGATCCTGCTCCGCTACGCTTTCATCTGATGCAAAAGACAGCACATATCATCGGCGCCGGGATTTCCGGCCTTTCCGCCGCCGTGCGGCTCGCCAATGCCAGCTTCAAGGTCGCCGTGCACGAGGCGACGCAGCAGGCCGGCGGCCGTTGCCGTTCCTATTTCGACGGCGCCACCAATCTCACCATCGACAACGGCAACCATCTGCTGCTGTCGGGCAACAGCCACGCGCGCGCCTATGCGCGTTCGATCGGCACCGAGGCGGGCCTCGTCGGTCCTGAAACCGCGCAGTTTCCCTTCGTCGACGTCAAGACCGGGCAGCGCTGGCAGATCGATCTCGGCAATGGTCGTCTGCCCACCTGGGTGCTCGACGAAGGCCGCCGCGTGCCCGACACGGGCCTCACCGATTATCTGAAGCTGGCGCCGCTGATCTGGGCGTCGGAAGACACGTTGGTCGGCAAATCCATTCCTTGCGAAGGCGTGCTCTATCAGCGTCTGGTGCAGCCGCTGCTGCTCGCGGCGCTCAACGTCGATCCGCCCGAGGGCTCGGCTGGCCTCGCCGGCGCCATCGTGCGCGAGACGCTGCTTGCCGGCGGACAGGCCTGCCGTCCCCTGATCGCGCGCGACGGCCTCAGCGCCGTTCTGATCGAGCCGGCCGTGAAGTTCCTGCAGGACCGTGGCCATACCGTGCAGCTCGGCCATGAGCTGCGCTCCTTCACGACCACCGACGGCAGGGCCAGCGCGCTGAATTTCGGCGGCGAGGATGTCGTTCAGATCGGGGAGGGCGATGTCGTCGTGATGGCGGTGCCGCCGCGCGCTGCTGCGAGCCTGCTGCCGGGCGTGAAGACGCCGACCGAATTCCGCGCCATCGTGAACGCGCATTTCCGGATCACACCGCCGCCGGGTTCGGCGCCGATTCTGGGCGTGATCGGCGGCGTCGTGGAATGGCTGTTCGCGTTCCCGAACCGGCTGTCCGTCACCATCAGCAACGGTGACCGGCTGGTCGACATGCCGCGCGAGGAACTCGCGCAGGCGATCTGGAACGACGTCTGCAAGGCCGGCGGGGTATCCGGCGAATTGCCCCCCTGGCAGATCGTGCGCGAGCGTCGTGCCACATTTGCGGCGACGCCGGCGCAGAATGCCCTGCGTCCGGGGCCGGTCACTGCGCTGAAAAACCTGTTCCTCGCGGGGGATTGGACTGCTACGGGATTGCCTGCAACCATCGAGGGATCGGTTCGATCCGGTGATCGCGCCGCCGATCTGGTTCTCGCCGCCAAAGGATCCTGAAAGGCGGCCCTGACGGGCAGACGTCCCGGCCAATTTCAATCGACTATCGGAGCAATCGAGCGAGATGGATTCCGTGAACGCGACCAGCCGCGAAGCCCTTCAACCAGGGACCTTGCAACCAGGGATCTTGCAATCGGGCATCCTGGAATCGAGCATTGCATCTGCGACACAGGGCGTCCTCGACTTCCAGCAGGCGGACGGCCACTGGGTGTTCGAGCTCGAGGCCGACTGCACGATTCCGGCCGAATACGTTCTGTTGCGCCACTATCTGGCAGAGCCGGTCGATGCCGTGCTCGAAGCCAAGATCGCCAATTATCTGCGCCGCGTGCAGGGCGCCCATGGCGGCTGGCCGCTGGTGCATGACGGCGAGTTCGACATGAGCGCCAGCGTGAAGGCTTACTTCGCGCTGAAGATGATCGGCGATCCCGTCGACGCCCCGCATATGGTGCGCGCGCGCGAGGCCATTCACGCCCGCGGCGGCGCGATTCATAGCAACGTCTTCACCCGTTTCCTGCTGGCGATGTTCGGCGTCGTCACCTGGCGCGCGGTGCCGGTGCTGCCGATCGAGATCGTGCTGCTGCCATTCTGGTCGCCGTTCCACCTCAACAAGATCTCATACTGGGCGCGCACCACGATGGTGCCGTTGATGGTGCTCGCAGCCCTGAAGCCGCGCGCGAAGAACCCGAAGGGCGTCGGCATCGACGAATTATTCCTGCAGGATCCGCGCTCGATCGGCATGACCGCGAAGGCGCCGCACCAGAGCATGGCCTGGTTCGTGCTGTTTCGCTCGCTCGACGCCGTCTTGCGCGTGATCGAGCCGATGTTCCCGAAGGCCTTGCGCAAGCGCGCCATCGATGCGGCGCTCGCCTTCACCGAGGAGCGGCTCAACGGCGAGGACGGCATGGGCGCGATCTACCCGCCCATGGCCAACATCGTCATGATGTACGACGCGCTCGGCAAGGACGAGAACTTCCCGCCGCGCGCGATCACACGCCGGGGCATCGACAAGCTGCTCGTGATCAAAGACGACGAAGCCTATTGCCAGCCCTGCGTTTCGCCGGTGTGGGACACGACGCTGACGGCGCATGCGCTGCTGGAAGCCGGCGGCGACAAGGCGGTGCCGGCAGCCAAGCAGGGCCTCGACTGGCTGATCCCGAAGCAGGAGCTAGAGCTGAAGGGCGACTGGGCCGTGAAGCGGCCCGACGTGCGTCCGGGCGGCTGGGCCTTCCAGTACAACAATGCGCATTACCCCGATCTCGACGACACCGCCGTGGTGGTGATGTCGATGGACCGCATGCGCCGGGAGCACGGTGCGACCGGCTACGACGCGGCGATCGACCGCGGCCGGGAGTGGATCGAGGGCATGCAGAGCGACGATGGCGGCTGGGCTGCCTTCGACGTCAACAATCTCGAATATTATTTAAACAACATCCCGTTCTCCGACCATGGCGCGCTGCTCGACCCGCCGACCGAGGACGTCACGGCGCGCTGCATCTCGATGCTGGCCCAGCTTGGCGAGACCGAGAAGACCAGCAAGCACGTGGCCGACGGGGTCGCCTGCCTCAGGAAGACCCAGCACCCCGAGGGCTCCTGGTACGGCCGCTGGGGCATGAATTTCATCTATGGAACCTGGTCGGTGCTCTGTGCCCTCAACATGGCCGGGGTCGACCACAAGGACCCCATGATTCGGAAGGCTGCCGGCTGGCTGGCCTCGATCCAGAACGAGGACGGCGGCTGGGGCGAGGACGCCGTCAGCTACCGCCTCGACTACCGGGGATGGGAGGCCGCCCCCTCGACCGCCTCGCAAACGGCATGGGCCTTGCTTGCCCTGATGGCGGCAGGCGAGGTTGATCACCCGGCCGTCGCCCGCGGGGTGGAGTACCTGATTGCAACACAGAACAAAAAAGGACTGTGGGACGAGCAACGGTACACCGCCACAGGCTTTCCGCGTGTATTCTATCTGCGATATCATGGTTACCCGAAGTTCTTCCCGCTGTGGGCGTTGGCGCGGTATCGGAACTTGCGGAACACCAACAGCAGGGTGGTAGGGGTCGGAATGTGACTTTGGGGACGGGGGACTATCTTACCGCGGGTAATGCCATCGACCCGCGGCCGATACTGATCGTGACCGGACTGGTTCAGGAGGCCCGCATCGCAGCCGGGCCCGGAATGGCGGTTATTTGTTCGTCCAGCAGCCCGACCCAGTTGCGGGCACTGCTGACGGTGGTGGATCCGGAGACGATTCGTGGCGTGATCTCGTTCGGCGTGGCCGGCGGGCTCGACCCGAGCTTGCGCTCCGGAGACGTGGTGCTGGCGACCGAGGTGCTCGACGGCGACACCCGTTGGGCCGCAGGGCTCTCGCTCGGCGACGAATTGATCGACAGCCTGACCTCGGGCCGTCGCCGCGTGGTGCGTGGCAGCCTCGCCGGTGCCGAGGAAGTGGTCACCAAGCGCGCCTGCAAGGCGGCGCTGCATTCGGAGACCGGGGCTGCCGCCGTCGACATGGAAAGCCACATCGCGGCCGCCTACGCCGCCGAGGCCGGGCTGCCCTTTGCCGCGGTCCGCGTCATCAGTGACCCCGCCCACCGCGCGCTGCCGGCGCTCGCCCGCGCCGCCATCAAGCCGAACGGCCAGATCGACCTCGCGGCCGTCCTGCGCGGCATCGTGCGCAATCCGGCAACGCTGCATGCGCTGGTCTCGACCGGCATCGACTTCAACCGCGCTTTGCGCTCGCTGCGCGGCTGCCGCGACTATCTGATCGGCACGGAGCTCATCGAGAGCGAGGTAATGGTGTCGAAGGCGGCCTGAGCGGCGGCGGAAAGCTGAGAATAGAGAAAGGCCCGGTCGCGCGACCGGGCCTTTTCTTTCGTGTCCGTCGCCTGGATGGACCGCGCTGTCGCGAAGTATGCGCGTTGCGTTCCGCTCACAAGGCCGGCATCGCCGCTTCGAGGACATCAAGGGCCTGGTCAAGTTCGGCGCGCGAGATCGTGAACGGCGAGCATAGAGCTCGCCAGCTTGCGCGATTCCATACTCATCGGATTTGTGCGAGAATTCTGGTGGTTTTTATCGGTGGAAGAGTATCGACCATGACGTCGAAAGAAACTCATTCCGTCCTCGAAGGAGCGAAGCACGGCGCGCTAATAGATTGGTGTGGCCGGACCGTTTTCTACATTGCCTTGTGGATTGGGGCTGTGTTCTCCGTCCTTCCAATTCCGTCGGCGTTCTCTCCGCACGAATCTTCGTTGATCACCACTGTTGGTATCCCAATCGGGCTCTTGCTACTCGCATGGGCTATTTTCGAGTGGCTCAAGTGGCGGCTTCTCTAAATTACGGTGACAGTGCTGGACTGCACCCCTGAAGTGAGACACGGCAATTCGTTGCGGTGTCGGCACACGTAGTCAGCGTCCATCGCCGGGTCACGGGCGACCATTCGCTCGCTTCTCCATCTTGTAGTCTGCACCTGTTCATACGGGGGTGCAGTTGCCAGCGAGAGGCGTCGGGCAAAACACCCCAAGCCCGTCAACCCCTCCCCACAAAAATATTCTACTTTCAAGAATTTCGGATTTATGGCATAGAGCGCTTATCCCGGCCCTCCCAGAGGGGGGCTTCGCGATCGTCACGAGATGCGGGTCGGGTGCGGTGGACGCGGCAGCGCCGGCGCGAGAGGCGATGACAGGGCGGGCAACCGCGAGTCATAAGCATCGCGGGACGAACGGCGTGGTCACAGCGGTTTTTGTCGTCGTCCGGGGGCGAGCACACGCTAGCTCTCGGCGATCAGGCCAGACCGTCCGCGGACGGAGAAGTCGTGTGGTCCTGACGCCCGCAGGCTGGCGTCAAGCCTTGCGGTGATGCGGCGGCCCGACCGGGCGCGTGCATCGACCAGCCGCAACGCGACGGGGGCAATAGTGCATCGCTCCCCGGGGAGAGCGCGAAGGACGCCGTTAAAACCATCCGCGCAGGGAAGGCCGGGCGACCGGCACACCTGTAGTCCACCCCGTGTGCACTTCTATTGCGCACGGACTCGGGTGCCGCCGGCGCCCGGCCTTCCCTGCGCCCTTTGGCTTTCATGGGGCGCGAACGAACAGCAAAGCTCGGGCGAAAGAAGCCGCGAGAATGTTGACGCGTGTCTGCGAGCAAGAGCGCATGGCAAAAGCAAGCTGGTGCCGCCCTCTCCGTCATTGCGAGCGCAGCGACTTGTCCGCCGAAGCCTTTGGCGAAGGCGGAAGCAATCCAGAATCTTTCCGCGGAAGGATTCTGGATTGCTTCGTCGCAAGGGCTCCTCGCGATGACGGCGTGGAGAGAGCGGGCAACACATTCGCGACTCGTGCCCCGGACGCAGCGCAGCGTCCCCCCGGCGATGCGAAGCATCGTCCGGTTCGACGATGCGCTGCAGAGCCGGGGCCCATGCATCGATACAGCACGCGGCTGCTGGGTCCCGGCTCTGCGCAGCAGCGCAAAGAGCGCTGCAGCGCGTCCGGGACACGGGCCGCTCGTCTGACGGCGCACAAGACAAAGGCCCGGTCGCGTTGGCGATCGGGCCTTTCTCGGTTGTAGATATGATTGGCGCTTTACGCCGCCGTCGAAGCCTTCTGCGCGGCCTTTGCCTGCGCGGCCTCGGCCTCGTCCTTGCGGATCTCCGACAGGCGCTTCTGCACTTCCGCCGAGAAAATGTACTGCGCCGGGCGCTGCTTGCTCATGTCGATCTCCGGCGCCATGGGACCAGAGGTCCTGATGCCGCGCAGGGACACCCACATCGCCTTCAGCGGGTTGTTGAGGGCTGCGGTCGCCGCGGTCGGCTCGTAGCCGCAATGGGCCATACAGTCGGCGCACTTCTCGTACTTGCCGGTGCCGTAGGTCTCCCAGTCGGTGGTGTCCATCAGCTCCTTGAAGGTCTTGGCGTAGCCTTCACCGAGCAGGTAGCAGGGCTTCTGCCAGCCGAAGATATTGCGCGCGGGCATGCCCCAGGGCGTGCACTCGTATTCCTGGTTACCGGCGAGGAAGTCCAGGAACAGGCCGGAATGCATGAAATTCCACTTCTTGCCCTTGCCCATCGCAAAGACGTCGCGGAACAGCTTCTTGGTCTTGGTGCGGTTGAGGAAGTGCTCCTGGTCCGGCGCGCGCTCATAGGCGTAGCCGGGCGACATCGAGACGCCGACACCGAGCTCGACGGTGAGGTCGAGGAACTTCGCGATCTCCTCGGCCGGATGGCCGTCGAAGATGGTGGCGTTGACGTTGACAGTGAAGCCGCGCGCCTTGGCCGCCTTGATTGCGGAGACGGCGCGGTCGAACACGCCCTTCTGCGACACCGCCTTGTCGTGATGGTCCTTCAGGCCGTCGAGATGCACGGAGAAGAACAGATACGGGGAGGGCTCGAACAGATCGAGCTTCTTCTCGAGCAGCAGCGCGTTGGTGCAGAGCGAGACGAACTTCTTGCGCTCAACGAGGCCGCGCACGATCTCGCCGATCTCCTTGTGGATCAGCGGCTCGCCGCCGGGAATGGCGACCATCGGCGCGCCGCACTCGTCGGCCGCGTCCCAGCACTCCTGCGCGGTCATGCGGCGGTTGAGGATCGCATCCGGATAATCGATCTTGCCGCAGCCGACGCAGGCGAGGTTGCAGCGAAACAGCGGCTCCAGCATCAGCACGAGCGGATAGCGCTTGCGGCCAAGCAGTTTCTGCTTGAGCAAATAGCCGCCGATACGCATTTCCTTGAAGAAGGGGATGGCCATTACAAGTTTCTTTCTGGGCTTTTCAATTCGGGTGGGTCAGCTCGCAGCCAGTTGGGCCGGAAGCCGGAATTCGATGTTTTCCTCGCGGCCCGGCAACACCTGGACCTTGACCGGTCCGATTCGCCGCATCGCTTCGATCACGTCATCCACGAGTACCTCGGGCGCCGAAGCGCCGGCCGTGATGCCGACGGTCCTGGCATTTTTCAACCACTCCGGATTGAGCTCGCTGCCGTCGGCAATCAAATAACTCGCAACGCCGGCTTCGGTGCCGATTTCGCGAAGCCGGTTCGAATTCGAGCTATTGGCAGCGCCCACCACCAAGATCACGTCGACCAGCTTGCTCAAGTCCCTTACCGCAGATTGGCGGTTCTGTGTCGCATAGCAGATATCCCGGATATCCGGACCTTGAATATCTGTAAAGCGGGTCTGAAGGGCCGCGATGATATCCTTGGTGTCGTCGACCGACAGGGTGGTCTGGGTGATGTAGGCCACTGGCGTATCCGCCGGCAGCGTCAGGGCCGTAACCTCTTGAACGCTTTGGACAAGCAGCACGGGGGCGGGAACCTGGCCCATCGTGCCCTCGACCTCGGGGTGGCCGGCATGGCCGATCAGGATCAGCGTGCGGCCTTTGGTGATGTAGCGCTTCCCCTGATTGTGAACTTTCGTGACCAGCGGGCAGGTGGCATTGAGCACGGGAAGGTCGCGCGCGGCGGCCTCTTCCTCGACGCTGCGGGCGACTCCGTGAGCGCTGAAGACCGTCACCGCCTTCGGCGGCACCTCCGACAACTCCTCGACGAAGATGGCGCCTTTGTTTTTCAGGCTCTCGACGACGTATTTGTTGTGCACGATCTCATGGCGCACGTAGACGGGCGGGCCGTACTTCTCCAGCGCCCGTTCCACGATCTCGATCGCACGCACCACGCCCGCGCAGAAGCCGCGCGGTTGCGCCAGATAAACTTCCATTGGTCGCCCATCACGCAAGTTGCACCAATCCGCTTCGTAAGTCCCGGCGGCACCTCGATACTGACCAATGCGTTGCAATATCCGCACCATTGGTCCGCGCACGCGGTAGCCACCCACCCCCGTCGGGGCTCCGGCGCATGGAGGCGCAATACTTTGTGTCAAAAAATCGGCGGTAAGGAAAGCTCGAATGGACCTGGGTTCCCTGCCGAGCCGATTTTACGGTATTATAGTAGAGACGTGGGTGTATGCAAGCCAGCGACATCAGTGACCAGCCCTTCGTCACGTTCCCGCCTCAACTCCCCGGCTATACCGACCGCCCCGCATGATTTTGCCACGGTCTGCCGCCGTTTACCTCGAACCTTCTGGCGGCGAGAGCCTCTCAAAACAGCAATAGGTTTCGCCCGGGAACTCCGATAAACAGCGGGCGTTTCCGGCAAGCTGTTAACCGCAGAAAGAAAAGAAGTGCTGCAAAGCGTAGTCGTTGCCATCGTCAGGGCCTGCACCCGGTTTGCCTCCCTCGTCGTCGTTCTCGGGCTCCTGCTGTCGGTGGGAGCGGGCTATTACGCTGCGCGCCACTTCGCCATCAACACCGACATCAATTCGCTGATTTCCCAGAACCTCGACTGGCGCAAGCGTGACCAGCAGTTCGACAAGGCGTTCGATCAAAACGAAACGATCCTGGCTGTGATCGAGGCCCGGACCCCGGAGATGACGAGCGCCGCGGCGGACGCGCTCTATGCCAGGCTGAAGGACGACAAGACCAACTTCCAGTCCCTGCAGCAGCTCGGCAGCGGCGAGTTCTTCGAAAAGAACGGACTGTTGTTCCTGCCGACCGAAGAGGTCGGCAAGATCACCAGTCAATTCGAATCTGCAGCGCCCCTGATCGAGATCATGGCTGGCGATCCCTCGATCCGCGGCCTGACCGGTGCGCTGGAGACGGGACTCGCCGGCGTCAAGCGCGGGCAGGTCAAGCTCGACAACACCGAGCGTCCGTTCAACCTGATCGCGCAGACGGTCGAGACCGTGCTCAACAAGGGCAATGCGAGCTTCTCCTGGCGCGAGCTCGTCAGCGACGAGCCGCTGAAGGATTCGGACAAGCGCGCCTTCATCGAGTTCAAGCCGATCCTCGACTACAACGCGCTGGAGCCCGGCAAGGATGCCACCGACGCGATCCGCAAGGCCGCAGTGGATCTGGATTTTGCGACCAAATACCAGGCGCGGGTGCGGCTGACCGGTCCGGTCCCGATCGCCAACGAGGAATATGCGACCGTCCAGGAAGGCGCCGTCGTCAACGGCGTCGGCACGGTCCTCGTCGTGCTGCTGATCCTGTGGCTTGCGCTGCACTCGTCGAAGATCATCTTCGCGGTGTTCGTCAATCTCTTCGTCGGCCTCGCGCTGACGACCGCGGCCGGCCTGATGATGGTCGGATCGTTCAATCTGCTGTCGATCGCATTCGCGGTGCTTTTCGTCGGCCTCGGCGTCGATTTCGGCATCCAGTACAGCGTCCGCTACCGCTCCGAGCGCTACAAGCACAACGATCTCACGGGCGCGCTGGTGCTGGCGGCGAAGCGCTCGGCGGTGCCGCTGTCGCTCGCGGCGATGGCGACCGCGGCCGGCTTCCTTTGCTTCATGCCGACCGACTACAAGGGCATCGCGGAGCTGGGCCAGATCGCCGGCGTCGGCATGCTGGTGGCGTTCCTTTCCTCGATCACCGTTCTGCCGGCCATGCTGAAGCTGCTGAATCCGCCCGGCGAGAAGGAGCCGGTCGGCTACGCCTTCCTGGCGCCGCTCGATCACTTTCTGGAGAAGCACCGCGTGCTGGTCGTGGGCGGCACGCTGCTGCTGGCGCTCGCCGGCCTGCCGCTGCTCTATTTCATGAAGTTCGACTTCAACCCGATGAACCTGCGCAACCCGAGGGCGGAATCGATCGCGACCTTCCTCGACCTGCGCAAGGATCCCAACACCGGCGCCAATGCCATCAACGTGATGACCACGTCCGAGGAGCAGGCGAAGCAGGTCGAAGCGAAGCTCGAAAAGGTCCCCGAGGTGCTGCGGGTGATGTCGCTCAACAGCTTCGTGCCGGAGGATCAGCCGCCGAAGCTGAAGCTGCTCGCGCAGGGCGCCAAGGTGCTGAACCCCGCACTCAATCCTGACCAGATCGATGCGGCGCCGACCGACAAGGAAAACGTCGAGGCGCTGAAATCCTCGGTCGACAATCTGCGTCGGACCGCGGGCGATGCGAAGGGGCCGGGCTCGATCGCCTCGCGCCGTCTGGCAGACGCGCTCGAAAAGCTCGCCAATGGCGACGAGGCCACGCGCAACAAGGCGCAAGACGTGTTCGTCACACCGATGAAGATCGTGTTCGACCAGCTCAGGAACGCGATGCAGGCCGGGCCCGTCACCCTGAGCTCACTGCCGCCCGATCTCGTCAGCGCCTGGAAGAGCAAGGACGGCATCATCCGCGTCGAGGCGCTGCCCAAGGGCGATCCCAACGACAACGACACGCTGCGCAGATTTGCAGCGGCGGTGCTCGTTGCCGAGCCGACCGCGATCGGCGGGCCGGTCTCGATCCTGAAATCCGGCGACACCGTGGTGCGGGCGTTCATCCACGCCGGCATCTACGCGCTGCTGGTGATCGGCCTCTTGCTGTGGATCACGTTGCGGCGGTTCGTCGACGTGCTGATGACGCTGGTGCCGCTCCTGGTTGCCGGCGCGGTGACGCTCGAGATCTGCGTGTTGATCGGCCTGCCGCTCAACTTCGCCAACATCGTCGCGTTCCCGCTGCTGCTCGGCGTCGGCGTCGCCTTCAAGATCTACTATGTCGTGGCCTGGCGCTCGGGCAGGACAAACCTGCTCCAGACCAGCCTGACGCGTGCGATCTTTTTCAGCGCGCTGACGACGGCGACCGCATTCGGCAGCCTGTGGCTGTCGAGCCATCCCGGCACGTCCAGCATGGGCAAGCTGCTGGCACTCTCGCTGGTGACGACGCTCGCCGCCGTGCTGCTGTTCCAGCCGGCCCTAATGGGCAAACCCCGCAATCTCAGGGAGTAGGCAGATGTCGCCGACCGGATCGGCGGCACCTTTCTGACCCGGCTTTGCAGGGGCGGTGGCGCTCTTTTGGGCCGCCGCCGGCGCAGGCGCCGCTGTCGCGCCCATCGTGCCCTGAGCCTTCGGCGCCGCGCCGGTGGACTTGGGCGCGCCCTTGGCCATGGCATTGGCGGTGCTCAAGGGGATCGGCGGGCCGACCCGGGTCCAGGTCTCGCCGCCGCAGAGGAAGCCCATCACGCAGCCCTTGATTTCAAGCTGGTCGGCGCCGGCCGGCGTGATGGTGGCGCTATAGAGCTGGCCGTCCTTGGCGTTGTAGACCTGCCCTTCCCACTGATCGGCGCCGGGCTTCTTCTTCATGTCGATCAGCGTCGCCATGCCCAGCGTCGGCCTGGTCTTTTTCGAGGCATCCGGATTGTTCTCGTCGCGGCCGCCGGGCTGCTTTTCCCAGGAAACCGCGCCCCACATGCTGCCATTGCATTGGGCGACGCGAATGTTGGCGACGCCGTCGGCAACCCGCCAGTCGCCGGTGGGATCCGCGGCGAGCGCCGGGGTCAGGCAGGTGTAACCGCCAACCAGTATTAGTCCGGTGTAAAGGGCTAAACGCATGATAGTTCCTTGGCAGTGCAACATGGGCTAAAGCTGTGCTTGCGAAGATGGTCCGAAAAAGGGCAAAAGGCCGCACAGACCGTTTTCAGTAACGGTCCCTTTTCAGTTGACGAGACGGCCCTCAACCGAAGTATGTAACGGATGCACAGCCCAAATCCAGACATGTCTGAGCTTTTCGCGGACCGTCAGGCCCAGCGCAGCACCCTGCATAATCGGTATCTGAACGAGCAGTTCGTTCGGGTTCTCAAGACCATCGGCTACGATGTCGGCTTCCAGAAGGGGCAGGGGCAGTATCTCTACGATCGCGACGGCGCGCGCTATCTCGACCTGCTGTCCGGCTTTGGCGTGTTTGCGATCGGGCGCAATCATCCGGTCATGCGCGACGCTCTCAAGAGCGTGCTCGATGCCGACCTGCCCAACCTCGTCCAGTTCGACGTCTCCGTGCTTGCCGGTGTGCTCGCCGAGCGGCTGCTGAAATATGTCCCCTATCTGGACAAGGCGTTCTTCGCCAATTCCGGCGCCGAATGCGTCGAAGCCGCGATCAAGTTCGCGCGCGGCGCCACCGGCCGCCCCGGCATCGTCTACTGCGCCCACGGCTATCATGGCCTGACCTATGGCGCGCTGTCGCTGACGGGTGATTCGAACTTCCGCACCGGTTTCGAGCCGCTGCTGCCGGGCTGCACCTCGATCCCGTTCAACGATCTGGCCGCGCTGGAAAAGGCGCTGGCCTCGCGCGAGGTCGCGGCGTTCGTGGTCGAGCCGATCCAGGGCAAGGGCGTCAACATGCCCACCGACGAGTTCCTGCCGGGCGCGGCCGCGCTCTGCAAGAAGTACGGCACGCTGTTCGTCGCCGACGAAATCCAGACCGGCATGGGCCGCACCGGCCGCTTCCTCGCGGTCGAGCATTGGAACGTCGAGCCCGACATGGTGCTGCTGTCGAAGTCACTATCTGGCGGCCACGTGCCGGTCGGCGCGGTGCTGACGCGCAAGGCCATCTTCGACAAGATCTTCAACCAGATGGACCGCGCTGTGGTGCACGGCTCCACCTTCTCCAAGAACGACCTCGCGATGGCCGCAGGCATCGCCACGCTGGACGTGATGGAGTCAGAGAAGCTGATCGAGTCCGCCGCCAAGCGCGGCGCCGAGCTGCGCCTCGCGCTGACGCGCATGGTGCCCGGCTATGAGCTGATGAAGGAAGTGCGCGGCAAGGGCCTGATGATCGGCGTCGAGTTCGGCCCGCCGAAGTCGCTGCGGCTGCGCGCCTCCTGGAACGTGCTGGAGACAGCCAACAAGGGCCTGTTCTGCCAGCTCATCACCGTGCCGCTGTTCAAGGACCACAAGATCCTCACGCAAGTGGCCGGTCACGGCAGCCACACCATCAAGCTGCTGCCGCCGCTCACCATCACCGAGGAAGATTGCAGCTGGATCGAAAAGGCGTTCGACGACGTCATCGCCGGCAGCCATAAGGTCCCCGGCGCGATCTGGTCGCTCGGCAAGACGCTGGTGGACAACGCGGTGAGAAGGTCGGCCTGAATTCGGCCGAGCTATCCCGGCAATCGTCATTGCGAGCGAAGCGAAGCAATCCAAACTATCTCGGCGGAGACAGCCTGGATTGCTTCGTCGCTGCGCTCCTCGCAATGACGTTGTGCGTTAGTTCTACCCCTCCACATTCGCCTTCATCGCTGTCTCGAACTTGTCGACGAACTCGGCCAGCTCGTCGGCGCCGATATCGCTGACGGCCCAGAAATTCAGGCCGCGCTCGCCCCAGCGGCGGCAGTTGAAGCCCTGCATGGTCTGGGTCTTCGGCGGCCGATGCTCGGTGCTCGCGGTCTGCGCCACGAACAAATTGATGACGTGCTGGCGACGCTTGTAGACGACGGCGCCGATGGCGCGGGCGTCGATATAGTCGAGCCGGCCACCGACCAGGGTAAAACCCTGCGCGGTGAGGTCGATCACGGGCGGGGCGACATCGAGCTTGCCGTTGAACCACGGCTTGACCGTGTGCTGGTCGGTCGAGATCACGTCGGTGAGGTGGCCAGCCTGCAGCGAGCGCAGATGCGCGGAGACGACCTCCGAGAGGATGCGCTGCTGGTCGTCCTGGCGCAGCACGATGGCGACGATTCCGGTTGCGGCGAGCGCGGAGACCGCCGAGCCCATCGCAAAGCCACGCAGCACGGAGCGGCGGCTGGGCTGGCGTTGCCGCTCGGGCAGTGAGGCCTCGATCCGCGTGCGCAGGCTTGCCGGCGCGGTGTAGCGCAGACTGGTATTGGCGAGCACACCCTGCATCTCGCGCTGTGCGGCAAGCTCCGCCGCGCAGTCCGGGCAGCTGGCGATATGGGCTTCGACCTCGCGCGCGTGGCCGGCATCGAGCTCGTTGTCGAGCAGCGCGTGAAGCAGGATCCTTGCTTCGTCGCAGGTCATTTCGCTTGTTCCTCCTCCGCCGTCCAGGCCGCGCGCAGCAGTGTACGGGCGCGAGCGAGGCGGGACATCACAGTTCCGATGGGCGCGCCGATGGTCTCGGCGATTTCACGATAGGACAGGTTGTTGATCTCGCGCAGCACGAAGGCTTCCCTGAACGGTTCGGCGAGCGCGTCGATCAGCCTGCGGATGGCGCCAGCATCGCGGCTGCGCAGCACTTCGGTCTCGGGACTTGCCTCGCTCTCCTGCCATATCGGCGTCTGCTCGTTGGCGCCGGGCGTGTCCTCGATCGCGCTGGGCCGATGCGCGCGCCGCGCATATTCGGCGTTGCAGACATTGCGCAGGATCGCGAACAGCCATGGCTTCATCGCCGGCCCGCGATAGCTGTCGAAGTGCTTCAGCGCGCGCAGATAGCACTCCTGCACCGCATCTTCCGCGTCGGAGGCGTCGCGCAGCAGATAGCGCGCGAGCGTGTAGACGTCGTCGAGATGGGGCAGCGCCGCTTCGCGGAAGCGTTGCGCCTTGTCCAGATCGTCGCTTGTCGGTGGCATCGCCGCTCGCTTTGCCGTTTCGCCTGATGTCGCCGAAGACGCAGGAGCCCGGCCGGCGTGGGACCACCGGCCGGGCAAGACGTTGATGCCTTGGTTGGAGACGTTACTCAACCTTGATCATCCCCGTCATGTGCGGGTGCAGCGAACAAAAATACTTGTAATCGCCCGCGTTGGTGAAGGTGAAAGAGAACTTGTCGTCAGTGTCCAGGGTCTTGGACCTGAACTTGCCGGCCGACACCACGGTGTGGGGGATGTCGTCCCGGTTGGTCCAGGTCACGGTGGTGCCGGCCTTGATCTTGAGCTCGGCCGGCTGGAAGACGAAATTGTCGATATGGATCTCCATGTCGTCGGCACGAGCGCTTGTTGCGGGCAGCAGGATGGCCGCGGCCAGAGCGAGGCCGAGATCGACGCCGAAGGCGCGGCGGTTGAGGGTCTTCATTGTCAGCTTCCACCTTAGCCCTGGAGCGGCGTGTCGATGATCGCGAGCCGCTGCTCGTTCTGCTTGAAGTTGATGCTGGCAACGCCGAGCATGCCGCGGAGCCTGGCGTCCTCGACCTTCATCGGTCCGGGCGAGGCGGCGGCTCCCGGCGCCGGCTGCGGGAAGGCGGTGGAGCGCGCGGTGTGGAAGGTGACGTTACCCTCGACCTTCTGCATCACCTGGTGAATGTGTCCGTTCAGCACGGTGACCGAGCCAAAACCCTTCACCTGTTCCAGCGCGCGGCCGCCGTCCTCGGTGCCCCAGCCCCATTCCGGATAGACGGTCCAGAGCGGGATGTGGGCGAACAGCACGATCGGCGTCGATTTCGACTTGCCGCGCAGATCGTCCTGGAGCCAGGCAAGTTGCTCGGCGCCGAGATTGCCGAGGCCGCCGGCCTTGAGGTCGACGACGTTGACGAGGCCGATGAAGTGCACGCCGCCGGCATCGAAGGAATACCAGCCCTGGCCCTTGGTGCCGCGGCCATAGCGCTCGCGATACAACTTCACCTCCTCGTCGAGGAAGTCATGCTCGCCGGGCACGTAGTGCACATCGAGCTTGCTCTGCGAGATGATGCGCTCGGCATTGTCGAATTCGGCGGCCTTGGACAGATGCGTGATGTCGCCGGTATGGATCATGAAGGACGGTTTGGCCGGCATCGCGTTGATCTTGCCCACAGCCTCCTCCAGCGTGCCGAGTGCGTTGGGATTGGCCGGCTTGTCGAAGCCGACATGGCTGTCGCTGATCTGGAGGAAGCTCATGCCGGGCGCGGCTGCCGTCGCAGCCTGTGCGGAATCGATGATGCCGAGCGAGCGCGGCACACCGCCGGTGACGGTCCAGAGCACCCCGGTGCCGGCCCAGGTCATGCATTCCAGCACCTTGCGGCGGCTGACGCCGTCGCCGCCGTGATCATGTCCGCTCATCGCATCTCTCCACGTCGCCCGGAATTGGGCTTTCAGAGGAGGTGATCGGGGGAGGGGGAGGCTTATTCGCGGGAGGTGATGACGATTTCGTGAGGTGATTCGTGTCCCGGACGCGCTGCAACGCGTAGCGTTGCTGCGCAGAGCCGGGACCCAGAAGGCTTCACGGGACGTGGCGAGATGGGCCCCGGCCAGCGCAGCAGCGTTGCACGCTGCAGCGCGTCCGGGGCACGAGACCTATTTCGAAAAATCTCTGACGGCTTCGACCACGCGCTCCGGCACTTCCTGTGCCACGCAGTGCCCGGCGTCTTCAAAGACGAACGTGCTGACGCGCGGAATCAGCGACACCGCGCGTCGCGCCATCTCCCAGTAGATCGGGCCCGACTTCGCCGCGGTCGTGACGCGCACCGGGCAGTCGATTTCGGTGAGCGAGGCAAACGGATTACCGCGGGCATCGCCGACATAGACCTGCTCCATCGCCTCGTAGATCGGACGCAGGATTGCGGCCTCGATCTCCGGCGTGCAACAGAGCCGCACCCGGCCATCGTCGAGCGGCACGAAGCCGTGGCGCACATAGGCCCGCAGCGAGGTCTCGGTCCAATCCGCAAACGCCGGCGCGGTGCGATAGCGTTCGTAGACGGCCTCGGCACTGTCGAATTCGGCGCGCCGGCGCAGCGTGCCCTGGACTCGCGACAGGGATTCCTCTCCCAACCCTCCGGGGCGCGCCGCGCGCGGGTCCATGATGGTTGGCTCCATCACGAACAGGCGTGTGAAGCGTCCGGGCAAGAGCTTTGCCGCCAGCAGAAGGTCGGTCGCGCCGGCGCTGTGGCCGATGCCGTAGACGTCGCGCAGCTCGAGTGCATCGATCACCCGGCAGACGTCCTCGGCATAGTCCAGGAAGTGATAGGCGCCGGGCTTGTGGCTGGCGCCATGGCCGCGGCGGTCGAGCGCATAGACCGTATAGTTCGATGCTAGCTCGCGCGCGACTTCGTCCCAGACGTCGGCGACGAAACCGGTGCCATGCACGAGCAGAGCAGGCGGCTTGCCGCTTTCACCCCATTGCAGCATGGCGATCGCTGCGTCGGCGGGGCCGATTGAAAAGCGGTGAGGATTGATCTTGCGACAGGATGCTACTTCGCATCCTCCAAAATCATCGTCGCGCCCTTCTCGGCGATCATCGCCGTCGGCGTATTCGTGTTGCCGGAGGTGATGGTCGGCATGATCGAAGCATCGACAATGCGCAGGCCTTCGAGCCCGTAGAATCGCAGGCGTTCGTCGACCACTGCCATGGGATCGCTCACCGCGCCCATCTTCGCCGTGCCGACGGGGTGGAAGATGGTGGTGCCGATATCGCCGGCAGCCTTTGCGAGCGATGCATCGTCGTCGCCGACGGAGGGGCCGGGCAGATATTCGCTCGGGCGGTATCGTGCCAGCGCTTTCTGCTGCATCAGGCGGCGCGTGGTGCGGATGGCATCGGCGCCGACCTGGCGGTCGTCGTCGGTCGACAGATAATTCGGCGCGATGATCGGCTTCTCGTCAGGGCTCGCCGAACGCAGCCGCACGGTGCCGCGCGAGGTCGGCTGGAGATTGCAGGCGCTGACTGTGATGGCGGGGAAACGGTGCAGGGGATCGCCGAACTTGTCGAGCGACAGCGGTTGCACGTGGAATTGGATGTTGGCGCGGGCGCGCGTCGCGTCGGAGCGCGTGAAGATGCCGAGTTGCGACGGCGCCATGGTCAGGGGACCGCGGCGGCGGAAGGCGTAGTCGAGGCCCATCAATCCGCGGCGAAACAGATTGTAATAGGTCTCGTTCAACGTGCGCACGCCCTCGACCTTGTAGATCGCACGCTGCTGTAGGTGATCCTGCAGATTGCGGCCGACGCCGGGCTTGTCCATGACAATGTCGATACCGAGCGGCGACAGCCAGTCGGCGGGGCCGATGCCGGAGCGATGCAGCACCTGCACCGAGCCGATCGAGCCGGCCGACAGGACCACCTCGCGTTTCGCTCGCGCTTCGATCATCTCGCCGTTCTGGATGAAACGCACGCCGACGGCTCGGCCTTGCTCGATGATGACGCGGTCGACCAGCACATGCTTCTCGAGCCGCAGGTTCTGGCGGTTCAGCGCAGGCTTGAGGAAGCCGCGCGCTGAGGACCAGCGCCGACCGCGCTTCTGGTTGACGTGGAAATAGCTGGTGCCCTCGTTGTCGCCGGTGTTGAAATCCGGGATGCGCTTGATGCCCATCTCCTCGGCGGCATCGCCGACGGCATCGAGAACGTCCCAGGACAGCCGCGGCGCCTCGATGCGCCAGCCGCCGCCGGCGCCGTGATGCTCGCTGGCGCCGAGGAAGTGGTCTTCGAGCTTCTTGAACAGCGGCAGCACGTCGTCATAACCCCAGCCGGTCATGCCGAGCTGTCGCCAGTGGTCATAGTCCGCGGCCTGGCCGCGCATCGAGATCATGGCATTGATCGCCGAGCAGCCGCCGATGACCTTGCCGCGGGGATAGGCGAGCGAACGGCCGTTCAGGCCAGGCTCGGCCTCGGTCTTGAACATCCAGTCCGAGCGCGGATTGCCGATCGCGAAGAGATAGCCGACCGGGATGTGGAACCAGATCCAGTTGTCGTCGCCGCCGGCTTCGAGGACGAGGACGCGATTGCCGGGATTGGCCGACAGCCGGTTGGCGACGATGCAGCCCGCCGTACCGGCCCCGACGACAATGTAGTCAAATTCACCTTCGAGCCGTCTCGGCATTCTGCTTCCACCCAACCGGCGTCATGCCCGGGCTTGTCCCGGCATCCACGCACTTTCTGTTCTAATAGTCAGACGTGGACGGCTGGGACAAGCCCGGCCATGACGAGAGGACAGGGTTACCCTCGGCCCGCGGCAGTTGGGTGGACTGGCGCTTGCATGGTAGACAATCCTGCATTTTCAACAAAGCTTGAGACCCTCCATGCCCATCGTGAACCGCGTCGCCGACCTTCAACCCGATATTCAGGCCTGGCGCCGGGACATCCACGAGCATCCCGAGCTGCTGTACGATGTTCATCGCACTGCAGCATTCGTCGCGGACCGGTTGCGCGAGTTCGGTTGCGACGAGGTCGTCACCGGGCTCGGCCAGACCGGCGTGGTCGGTGTGATCAAGGGCAACAAGCCGGCCGGCGAGGGGCTCAAGACGATCGGCCTGCGCGCCGACATGGATGCGCTGCCGGTCGAGGAGCAGACCAACCTGCCTTACGCCTCCAAGACCCCGGGCAAGATGCACGCCTGCGGCCATGACGGCCACACCGCGATGCTGCTCGGGGCCGCCCGCTACCTCGCCGAAACCCGCAATTTCGCCGGCGATGCGGTCGTGATCTTCCAGCCCGCCGAGGAGGGCGGCGCCGGTGGCGCGGCCATGGTCAAGGACGGCCTGATGGAGCGCTTCGGCATCGAGCAGGTCTACGGCATGCACAATGGCCCCGGTATTCCGATCGGCTCGTTCGCGATCCGGCCGGGCCCGATCATGGCAGCGACCGACGAGGTCGATATCATGATCGAGGGCCTCGGCGGTCATGCCGCGCGTCCGCACAAATGCGTCGATTCCGTGCTGGTCGGCGCGCAGGTTATCACCGCGCTGCAGTCGATCGTCGCGCGCAGCGTCGATCCGCTGGAATCGGCCGTGATCTCGATCTGCGAATTCCACGCCGGCAACGCCCGCAACGTCATTCCGCAGACCGCGACGCTGAAGGGCACCATCCGTACGCTCTCGCCCGAGGTGCGCAAGCTGGTCGAGAAGCGCGTGCATGAGGTGGTGGCGGGCGTCGCACAGATCACCGGCGCCAAGATCGACTTGCGCTACCAGCGCAACTATCCCGTGGTGAACAACCACGCCGCGGAGACCGAGGTGGCGCGGCGCATTGCAAAACAGGTTGCCGGCGATGCCAACGTGCACGAGATGCCGCCGCTGATGGGCGGCGAGGATTTCGCCTACATGCTGGAAGCGCGCCCCGGGGCCTTCATCTTCTGCGGCAACGGCGACAGCGCCGGCCTGCATCACCCCGCCTACAATTTCAACGACGAGGCGATCGTGTTCGGCACGTCCTACTGGGTCAAGCTGGTCGAGGAATCGCTGGCGGCGTCGTAACGCCGAGCTTCAAGCGCAAATGAAAAGGGCCCGTGCATCGCACGGGCCCTTTGTCTTTGAGGAGCGTGATTGCTCAGAAGATCCGCGAGAAGATCACGTAGAGCGTGGCCGACAGCATGATCGCGCAGGGCAGCGTCAGGACCCAGGCCATCAACAGATTGCGGATGGTCGCCATTTGCAGGCCCGAACCGTTCGCGGCCATGGTGCCGGCGACGCCGGATGACAGCACATGGGTGGTGGAGACCGGCAGGCCGAACACGTCGGCGGCGCCGATCGTAGCGGCGGCCACCAGCTCGGCCGAGGCGCCTTGCGCGTAGGTCAGATGGCTCTTGCCGATCTTCTCGCCGACCGTGATGACGATGCGCTTCCAGCCGATCATGGTGCCGAGGCCGAGAGCGATGGCGACGGCGACCTTCACCCAGGTCGGGATGAACTTCGTGGCGCTGTCGAGCCCGCCCTTGTAGGCGTTCAAGGTCGCGACCTCTTCCTTGTTGAGGTCGTTTTCCTTGTCCTTCATCAGGAAGCGGATCGCTTCCGAGGTCAGGTACATGTCGTTACGGGTGTTGCCGACCACTTCCGCCGGCACCTTGTTGAGCGAGCCGTATTTCGCGACCTGGTCGCCGACATCCTTCACCAGCACCGACAGCGAGGGGTAGGTGCCTTCGCTGATGTGGTGCGAGGTGATGTACTGCGTCACCGCAGGACGGGGATCGCCGATGATCGAGTGACCGGCACCCTTGGCCGCGATCACCTTGGAAGCAGCATCCGAGACCTTCTGGAACTGGGCGACCTGGGATTCCGGCAGCGCGCGGTTGAGCGCGTAGGCCGTCGGCACGGTGCCGATCAGGATCAGCATGATCAGGCCCATGCCCTTCTGGCCGTCGTTCGAGCCGTGCGCGAAACTGACACCGGTGCAGGTCGCGATCAAGAGGCCGCGGATCCAGAGCGGCGGCGCCTTGTTGCCCTCGGGCGCGGCATACAGGGCCGGGTTGCGCACGACGAACTTGAGCAGCAGCAGCAGCGTCGCAGCGCAGATGAAGCCGAACAGCGGCGACAGCAGCAGCGCGTAGCCGATCTCGGTCGCCTTAGTCCAGTCCACGCCCGAGGTGCCGTCGCGGCCGCGCATGACGGCGTTGGCGAAGCCGACGCCGATGATCGAGCCGATCAGCGTGTGCGACGAGGAGGCGGGCAGGCCGAAGAACCAGGTGCCGAGATTCCACAGGATCGCGGCGATCAGCAGCGCGAACACCATCGCGAAGCCGGCGCTGGAGCCGACCTGCAGGATCAACTCGACCGGCAGCAGCGAGACGATGCCGAAGGCGACCGCACCGGAGGACATGAGCACGCCGAGGAAGTTGAAGAAGCCCGACCACATCACCGCGACTTCGGCCGGCAGCGAATGGGTGTAGATCACGGTCGCCACCGCATTGGCGGTGTCGTGGAAGCCGTTGACGAATTCGAAGCCGAGCGCGATCAGCAGCGCGACGAACAACAGGATGTAGGGCAGGTAGCTCGTCACGCGCGCGCCGGTCGCGTTGACGTCGACATAGATGCTGTAGGCGACGAACAGCAGGCCCGCGGCGAGGATGCCGAAGAACAGGATCATCGTCAGCGGATTGAAGCCCTTGTCGAGATTTGGCCGCGAGGCCGGCTGGATCGGCGCGGGATCGGCTACCGCGCGGTCGAATGCTACATCGGTCATGTCTGGACGCCCCTTAACTTTGAAGTAAGGGTATTGTCCGCGATTGATTTGAAGGCTGGATGACAAGCGGCGGTTGAAAACCGTTTTCCTGCCAGTATTTAGGCGGCCCGCGCGGCTCTCTTCTGCAAGCCGGCAGCGATCTTCAAATCGTCGACAAAGCGCTGATATTCCTGCACCTTGGCTTCCGGATCGGGCAGCCGCAGCAGATAGGACGGGTGCACCGTCACCAACGCTTTGCGTCCGTCGGGAAGGTCGATGAGCCGGCCGCGGGTCTTGCCGATGGGGGTGATCTTGCCGAACACGCTTTGCGCGGCGGTGGCACCCATCGCCACGATCAGATCAGGCTGAATTGCCAAGACTTCCCGCTCATACCATTGCCGGCAGGCCCGGATCTCCGGCGTATTCGGCTTCTGGTGCAGGCGGATCTTTCCGCGCGGCACGAATTTGAAGTGCTTCACCGCATTGGTGATATAGACCTTCTTGCGATCGACACCGGCCTCCTCCAGCGCACGGTCGAGCATCTGGCCGGCCGGACCGACGAAGGGATGGCCGGCGAGATCTTCCTTGTCGCCGGGCTGCTCGCCGACCAGCATGATGTTGGCGGATCTCGGGCCTTCGCCGAACACGGTCTGGGTCGCGTCCTTGTAGAGATGGCAGGCGCGGCAATGCGCGGCCTCCTCGCGGAGCGCTTCGAGATCGTCGGCAGCTCGCTTGCGTTTCATCGGAGCCTCCGGCCGCTTCTGAGGCTTGTGCGGCTCGGTTGCGGCATTGGCGATCATGGCGCCGGTCATGCGTTCGGCGTCCTCGATCAAGGGCTTAATGATCGAAGCCTCGGGCAGGTTCCTCCAATATTTCTTCGGCATCTCGGCCTGCATCGCCTTCACCTTGAGCCGGGCTGGATTGAAGATGCTGGCGTAATAGCGCCGCCAGGTTTCCTCCAGCCGGTCTTCGCCCGGCGCTTCGCTCTTGCTGACGCCCGGCGTGAACGCGAGCGCGTGGCCGTCCCAATGCGCGCAGAGGCCCGGCGTCAGGATCGACCAGGGCATGTCGGCAAAGCGTTTTGCGAAGAATGGGGCTGCAAGCTCGACGATGTGATGCTCCGGCTCGAACCAGGCAACGTAATGCGCTGCGCGCTCGCGTCCGATCTCGCGGAAGCGGACGAAGGCGTGCATCTTGTGCTCGTCGCGATGGACCGCTCGCGCCATCGCCGTGACCTGCGCGACATCAGGGTCGGTCGCGACCTCGATGAGGTCGTGGTTGTCCTTCAGCCGAAACAGCAGCCGATAGAGGATCGCAAAGCGCTTGATATCGCGGTGCAGGATTGCGGCCTGGGCGAGTTCGACAAATTTTGCGGAGACATTGAAGGTGCCGTCGTTCACCTCGAGGATCGGAGACGGCGCTTGCGGCGCGAACAAATCGGCTTCGCCGCCCCGCACGGTCCAGCTGACATCGGTCGGCTGCACATGATGAAGCACGAGGCTGCGCGCGGCTTTGCGCCAGCCGTCGAAATCGGTTTGGTTGTCGAGAGTGATGTACTGCATCAGAAGCCAAATCCCAATTGTGTTGCTTTCGGCTTGAAGCGCTCGATCAGCCCGGCGGCATCGAGACGATGCGGCGAGGGGCGGTGATCGCTGAGGACGATGAATGGCAGGGCCTTGTGCTTGGGCACGTGCAGCCGCGCGAGATCGGAGAGACGGATCGTGGTGGTGCGCCGCGTCGTAATGATGCGCTCGACCGTTTTGGTGCCGAAGCCCGGCACGCGCAGCAGCTCCTCGCGGCTGGCGCGGTTGACGTCGAGCGGGAAGCGGTCGCGATGGCGCAGCGCCCAGGCGAGTTTTGGATCGATGTCGAGCGGCAGCATCGCGCTGTCGTCGACGATCTCGCCGACATCGAAACCGTAGAACCGCATCAGCCAGTCGGCCTGGTAGAGCCGGTGCTCGCGCAGCAGCGGCGGCTGCACCAGAGGCAAGGCGCGGCTGGCGTCGGGGATCGGGCTGAAGGCGGAGTAGTAGACGCGCCGCAGGCGGTAGGCGCCGTAGAGATTGGCGCTGGTGTGGAGAATGGTGTGGTCGGAGGCAGCATCAGCGCCGACGATCATCTGCGTGCTTTGGCCCGCCGGCGCGAAGCGCTGCGGCTTCGCCCTGGTCTTCGCACTGCGGCCTTCCTCGGCCTCGTCGAGCTTCAGCCGCAGCCGGCCCATTGTACGGCGGATCGCGCGCACGTCCTTCTCCGGCGCGAATTGCTGCAGGCTCGTCTCCTCGGGCATCTCGATGTTGATGGAGAGACGATCGGCATATTTGCCGGCTTCCGCGATCAGCGCATCGTCGGCCTCGGGAATGGTCTTGAGATGGATATAGCCGCGGAAGTGATGCTCCTCGCGCAGCTTTCGCGCGACGCTCACCACCTGCTCCATGGTGTAGTCGGGGCTGCGGATGATGCCGGAGGAGAGAAACAGGCCCTCGATGTAGTTGCGACGGTAGAAGTCGAGCGTGAGCTTGACCAATTCGTCGACGGTGAAGCGGGCGCGCGGCACGTTCGAGGAGGCGCGGTTGACGCAATAGAGGCAATCGTAATTGCAGGCGTTGGTCAGCAGCACCTTGAGCAGCGAGATGCAGCGTCCATCCGGCGCATAGGAATGGCAGATGCCCATGCCGGGCGCGGTCGAACCCATGCCCTTGCCGTCGCTGGAATCCCGCTTCTCGGTGCCGCTGGAGGCGCAGGACGCGTCGTATTTGGCGGCGTCAGCCAGGATTTCCAGCTTGCGTTGTACGTCCATCTTGGAATCCCTTTGATTCAGCTCATGAATCCGCTTGCGCGCCAATTCGATTGACTCTCTACGCGCCGTTAGCTTTATATTAGAACATATCATGAACAAATGAGCCAGCCGCTTGTTCTCTTTTGAGAGCCATCGGCAATCACCTCTGAAGGAGCGGCGAGCATGAGCGGCGCACGGACAAGCGCGCTTGCGACCTTGCGCGGCCAGATCGAGCGTATCGAGACGGCGACGGTCGTGCATCCGCACGATCGCGTCGCACTCGGTCATAGCGAAGCCGACAACGCGCTGAAGGGCGGGCTCGCGCGCGCGGCGATCCACGAGGTGTTTTGTGAGGGACGGCAGGGGACGGCCGCGACCGGCTTCGTCATGGGGCTTGCCGGGCGCGTCTCGGCGCAGCGGCCGTTGCTGTGGGTACGGCAGGATTTCTTGGAGATAGAGGCAGGCGCGCTGTCGATGAGCGGGCTCGCCGAGCTCGGCCTCGATCCGCGCCGCGTGGTGATGGTGCGCGCCGCCGATGTCGAGAGCGCGCTGCGTACCTCGGCCGATGCGCTCGCTTGCGATGCGCTCGGCGCCGTCGTGCTCGAGCTCTGGGGCGAGACCAGGCAGTTCGATCTCGTGGCGAGCCGCAAGCTGACGCTGGCCGCGCAAAGCTCCGGCGTCACCGGCCTGATGCTGCGGATGGCGGCGCAGCCGCTGCCTTCGACCGCGGAGACACGGTGGATGCTGCGCGCGGCGCATTCGCCGCCGGGATCGGTGTGGGACGCATGGGGCGCGCCGCGTTTCGATGCCGAACTCTTGCGTAATCGTCATGGCCCCTGCGGCCGGTGGATCATGGAATGGAATTGTGATGAGTGCCAGTTCAGTGAACCGTCGACGTATTCTCAGCCTGTGGCTGCCGCGCCTGCCCATCGACCGGATCCAGCGTTTCTTCAACAGCGCCGGGCTGGGTAAAACCAATAATGAGCCGAGCATCGTCGTCATCAAGGACAACAATGCGCTGGTGATCCATGCGCTGGACGAGGCTGCCGAGCGCCTCGGCCTGTACATCGGTCAGCCGCTGGCCAATGCGCGGGCGATGTGCCCGGACCTGAAAGTGTTCGATGCCGATGTCGCGGCCGATGCGAAGACGCTTAGCGACATCGCCGACTGGTGCGACCGCTTCACGCCGCTGGTCGCGCTCGACCCGCCGCATGGGCTGTTCCTCGACATCACCGGCTGTGCGCATCTGTTCGGCGGCGAGGCTGCGTTGCTGCAAGCGCTGGTTCGGGCGCTCGGCCGACAAGGCTTTGCCGTCAGCGCGGCAATCGCCGGCACCTCGGTCTGCGCGCGCACGCTGACGCGGCAGGCCACGGGCACCATCGTTGCCGATGGCGAAGAGGCGAGGGCGATCAGCCGGTTTCCGGTGTCCGCGCTCGGTGCGGACGAAGCCATCACCACCGGTCTGCGCCGCGCCGGCCTCAAGACCATCGGCGACGTCGCCGCGCGCTCGCCGAGCGAGATCACGGCGCGGTTCGGGGCGCGGTTCTCAACCTTGCTCGCACATGCGCTAGGGCAGGGCGATGCGCCAATCAACCCGCGTAAGCCGTTGCCCGATTACATCGTTGAGAAGCGTTTCGCCGAGCCGATCGCGACCGACACCATGATCGCAATGACGCTGTCGCGGCTCGCCGATACGCTGATCGCGTCGATGGAGAAGCAGGGCAAGGGCGCGCGCCGGCTGGAAGCCGCGTTCTTCCGCACCGACGGCGTGGTGCGCGCGATCATGGTCGAGACCGGACGTCCGGTGACGCGAAGCGCGGTGATCGACCGGCTGTTTCGCGAGCGCCTCGACGCGCTCGCCGATCCGCTGGATCCCGGTTTCGGCTTCGACATGGTTCGCCTGTCGGCGAGCCGGACCGAGATCGTGGTGCAGGAGCAGCGCGATCTCGACGCCCATGTCCACGACAATGACGAGCTTGCCGCGCTGATCGACCGCATCGCCGCGCGCATCGGCGGAAAGCGCGTCGTCGTGCACCTGCCTGAGGATACCCATATCCCCGAATGCGCTGTGATGGCCGCGCCGGCGCAGCATCATCTCGCCGCCGCCATGCAGGCCGAATGGCCGGCACGGACCGAAAGCGAGCCGCCGCTGCGTCCCTTAAGGCTGTTCGACAAGCCGGAGCCGATCAAGGTGCCGTTCGCGGCCGTGCCGGATGGTCCGCCGCATCAGTTCACCTGGCGCCGCGCGCTGCATGCCGTGGTGCGGGTGGAAGGACCCGAGCGTATCGCGATGGAATGGTGGCGGCAGGACGGCAAGCAGCTGACGCGGGATTACTTTCGCATCGAGGACGCCGAGGGCCTGCGCTTCTGGATTTTTCGCGACGGACTTTACGAGGGGGAGGTGTTCGACGGCGACGGCGAGCCTGCTTCTCCAGGCTGGTATGTGCACGGTCTTTTCGCATGAATAGCCCCGCCTATGCCGAGATCGGCATCACCACGAACTTCTCCTTCCTGCGCGGCGGCTCGGATCCGCGTGCCTATGTGCATCAGGCGAGCAAGCTCGGCATTCCCGCGATCGGAATCGCCGACCACAACACGCTCGCCGGCGTGGTGCGGGCCTGGAATGAGCTCGACAATGACAAGGTGTTGCACAAGCCGAAACTGCTGATCGGTGCGCGCATCGTCTTCATCGACGGCACGCCCGACATTTTTGTCTACCCGCGCGACCGCGCCGCCTATGGCCGGCTGTGCCAGCTCCTGACCAAAGGCAAGCGCGGCGACGACATCACGCGGATCGAGAAGGGCGAGTGCCGTCTCACCTTCGCCGATCTCCTGGAATTTTCGGAAGGCCAGCTCCTGGTCCTGACGTTGCCGCATCGCTTCGAGCCGGCGCAGGCGCTGGATGTGCTTGCAAAGCTAAAGGCGAGCCGCGCCGAAGGCGTGTGGCTGGCCGCGAGCTTGATCTATCGCGGCGACGACCGGCGCCGCCTGGCACGGCTCGATGACCTCGCCGCCGAAGCAAAAGTGCCGCTGCTCGCGACCAACGAGGTGCTTTATCACGATCCCGGTCGCCGTCCGCTTCAGGACGTGCTGACCTGCATCCGGGAAAAGACCACGATCGAGGCAGTCGGACGGAAGCTGGAAGCCAATGCCGAGCGGTTTCTGAAGACGCCCAGGGAGATGGCGCGGCTGTTCCGCGATATCCCCGAGGCGATCGCGGAGACCATGCGTTTTGCGGGGAAGATCGACTTCTCGCTCGACCAGCTCAAATACCAGTATCCGGACGAGCCGGTGCCGCCGGGCAAGACCGCGCAAGGGCATCTGGAGGATTTGACCTGGGCGGGCGTCGATAAATATTTTGGAGGTAAGATCGACGACAAGCTACGCGCGACGTTGAACAAAGAGCTCGCGCTGATCGCCGAGCTGAAATACGCACATTATTTCCTCACCGTGCACGACATCGTGCACTACGCGCGCAGCCAGAACATTCTGTGCCAGGGGCGGGGATCGGCGGCGAATTCGGCGGTGTGCTACGTGCTCGGCATTACCTCGGTCGATCCGACCAAGGTCGATCTGCTGTTCGAGCGCTTCATCTCCAAGGAGCGGCTGGAGCCGCCCGACATCGACGTCGATTTCGAGCATTCCCGGCGCGAGGAGGTGATGCAATATGTCTATCGCCGCTACGGCCGCCATCGTGCCGCGATCATCGCAACGGTCATCCACTATCGCCCGCGCAGCGCCATCCGCGACGTCGGCAAGGCGCTGGGCCTGACCGAGGACGTCACTGCCGCGCTCGCCGACACCGTCTGGGGCAGCTGGGGCAAGGGTCTCAACGACATGCAGGTCAGGCAGGCCGGGCTCGATCCACAAAATCCCATGATCAACCTTGCTGTCGAGCTTGCGACCGAGCTGATCGAATTCCCCCGCCATCTCTCCCAGCATGTCGGCGGCTATGTGCTGACCCAGGACCGGCTCGACACCTATGTCCCGATCGGCAACGCGGCGATGGACGACCGCACCTTCATCGAATGGGACAAGGACGACGTCGACGCGCTCAACATGATGAAGGTCGACGTGCTCGCGCTGGGCATGCTGACCTGCATCCGGAAATGTTTTGATCTGATCGCAGACCACAAAGGCGAGCGTTTTGTGCTGGCGAGCGTTCCACAGGACGACCCCAAGGTTTACGACATGCTGTGTGACGGGGAATCGCTCGGCGTGTTCCAGGTCGAGAGCCGCGCCCAGATGAACATGTTGCCGCGCCTGAAGCCGCGGACCTTCTACGATCTCGTCATCGAAGTTGCCATCGTGCGCCCGGGTCCGATCCAGGGCGACATGGTACATCCGTATTTGCGCCGGCGGAACGGGCTTGAGAAAGTGACCTATCCCTCGCCATCGCCCGAGCATGGCCCCGCGGACGAGCTCTACAAGGTGCTGCACAAGACGAAGGGCGTGCCTCTGTTCCAGGAGCAGGCCATGCGTATCGCGATCGAGGCGGCAAAGTTCACGTCCGAGGAAGCCAACGGCCTGCGCCGCTCGATGGCGACCTTCCGCAATGTCGGCACCATTGGCCAATACGAGGAGAAGCTGATCGGCAATATGGTCGCGCGCGGCTACGATGCCAACTTTGCCAGAAGCTGCTTTGACCAGATCAAGGGCTTCGGCTCCTACGGCTTCCCGGAGAGCCACGCCGCGAGCTTCGCCCAGCTCGTCTACATCTCGTCATGGCTGAAATATCATCACCCCGACGCCTTCTGCTGTGGCCTCCTGAACTCGCAGCCGATGGGCTTTTATGCGCCGGCACAGATCGTCAGCGATGCCCGCAAGAACGGCGTCGAGGTGCGCGATATCGACGTGTCCTATAGTTTTGCGCAGAACACGCTGGAGAATACTGACGGCAGGTATTGTGCCGTCCGCCTTGGCTTTCGCCAGATCGACGGCTTCCATTGGCTCGATCCCGATGAGGAGGTCCTCAAGAAGGAGCAGGCGAAGCGGCAAGGCAAAGTCTACGTCACTCAGGAGGACTGGGCCGACCGCATCATCGCCGCCCGTAACCGTCGCCCCTTCACCTCGCTGGAGGATTTCGCCCGCGACACCGGCCTGCCCAAGCGCGCGCTGATCCTGCTGGCCGATGCCGACGCGTTTCACTCGCTCGGGCTCGACCGTCGCGAGGCGCTGTGGCAGGTGCGGCGGCTGCCCGACGACGTGCCGCTGCCGCTGTTCGAGGCGGCGACCGCGCGCGAGCAGCCGGACGAGCACGCGCAACCGCTGCCGGTGATGCCGCGTTCCGAGCAGGTGGTCGCGGACTACCAGACCATCCGGCTATCGCTGAAGGGGCACCCGATGGAATTCTTGCGCGAGATGTTTTCGCGCGAGCGCGTCGTCGCCTGCAAGGATGTCAGCCACGCGAACGAGCGGCGGCGCGTCCGCTGCGCCGGCGTGGTGCTGGTGCGGCAGCGGCCGGGCAGCGCCAGCGGCGTCGTGTTCATGACGCTGGAGGACGAAACCGGCATCGCCAATGTCGTGGTGTGGCCCAAGATCATGGAGCAGTACCGGAAAGAGGTGATGGGCGCGCGCCTCATCCTGGTCGAAGGCTATATCCAGAGCAGTCCCGAGAAGGTGACGCATCTCATCGCCCAGCGCATGATCGATCGCTCGCACGATCTGGTCGGCCTCGCCAACGACGCCCCGAGCCGCAAGCATCCGGTGCCGGCAGGTGCCACCGTGGTCGAGCCGCTTAACGAAGACCCTCGCGCGCTCACGGACATGCCGGCGCAAAAACACCGCCACCCCCGCAACGTCCGCATCCTGCCGCCATCGCGGGATTTTCATTGAGGGGTGGCGCGGAGTGCTGCCACGTACGGCTGCCGTAGGGTGGGCAAAGGCGCCTAAGCGCCGTGCCCACCTCCTTTTGCGGCTCGTCGCGAAGACGTGGGCACGCTTCCGCCTTCGCTCTTCGAGCTACGGCGGACAAGTCGTTTTGCCCAGCCTACGAGTTTCCCGCTCGCAATGACGAATTTGTTGAAGTAGCGTGCCACACGCTCAGCCGTCATACCCCGCGAAAGCGGGTATCCAGTACGCCGCGGCTTCTCGGCTCTAGCCGCGCCGTCTCTGGAATACTGGATCGCCCGATCAAGTCGGGCGATGACAGTGTGCCCTTCTAAAAATTCACCCGGTTCGAGATCGCGCCGTCCACGACGAGATTGGACCCCGTCGTAAACCCCGACACCGGGCTTGCCAGAAACACCGCGGCGCTCGCGATTTCCTGCGGCGTTGCCATCCGGCCGGTCGGATTGCGCTTCATCGCGTCGTTGTAACGCTCGGGCATGTTCTTCTCGACCATCTCCCAGACGCCGCCCTTGAAATAGACGGTGCCGGGCGACACCACATTCACGCGAATCTTCTTCTTCGCAAATTGCCGCGCCAGTCCCTTGGCCATGTGGATCAGCGCCGCCTTGATCGGGCCGTAGGAGCTGGCCGTGTCCGCCTGCGCCGCCGAGATCGAGGAGATGATGACGAAGGCGGCGTCGCCGCTTCTCTCGCCGCTCGTTTCGAGGAACGGCCGCGCGGCATCGAAGGCATGCACGGCGCCGAGCAGGTCGAGCTGGAAATTCTGCTGCCAGGATGCTGCATCGTGGCCCTGCGCCATCGCGCCGGCATTGGAGAACAGCATGTCGATGCCGCCGAGCTCTTTTGCGGCACCTTCGATCCAGGATTTCAGCGCCGCGCCGTCAGTCACGTCGACCGGGCCACCGGTGGCGTTGACGCCCTTCGCCTTCAGCTCGGCAACGGTGGTCGCGACCTGATCGGCATTGCGCGCGCACACCGCGACATTGGTGCCTTCCCCGGCGAGCGTCTCCGCAATCGCCCGCCCGATGCCGCGCGTGCCGCCGAGCACGATGGCGTTCTTGCCTTTGAGACCGAGATCCATTGTTGGGTTTCCTTTTTGTTGGTCGTGGAGAGTGTAGTCGCGTGCGCGGCATCGCCGCAAATCCCATTGTTCGACCGTCACCCTGAGGTGCCGGAGCGTAGCGGAGGCCTCGAAGGGCGACAGCCCGGCTGCCAACTCGGCCGTGCATCCTTCGAGGCTCGACTTGCGATGCGATGCATCGCAAGCCTCGCACCTCAGGAGGACGGGATTAGCATTGGAGGACATGCCACCACCTTACGTCCTCACTCCGGCGCGGCCCCCACCGGCGGGCCGCCGGGCGGGCGGTGCAGGAAGGTCAGCGAGGCGTAGGCGCCGGCCCAGGAGCCGATCGCCGCGAAAGCGACATAGAACGCGTTTTCGGTGTAGCTGATCACGGCGTAGGAGGAGAGCATGTACCAGACCGCGCTCCAGTTCGCAGCTGACATGCGCCTGCGCGCGATTACAGCCGAGGTGAACATCACATAGACCGCGTCTGTGGCCGCCGTTGCGATGAACACGGCACCTGCGGTGAGAGGATCGATGGCGGCCATTGCATGTCCTTATATGCTAATAGGATGTTGAAAGCTAAAGGGAGAGAAGGGTCATGCAAAGCCCCGCCGACATTCTCAGGGATATCTGGACCTCCGCCGGCGGCGATGCGTCCGCGCTCGAACGTGTGCGCTTGACCGGAGAGGAGCCGCAGATTCCATCCTCCTTTCGTGTTGCTGTTGCCGGCCAAACCACGATTGCTGCGGCGGGCCTTGCAGCGGCCGAGATATGGAGACAACGCAGCGGCGAAACCCAAAACGTCTCCGTCGACATGCGCCACGCCGTCGCCGAATGTCGCTCCGAGCGCTATCTGCGCCTCGACGACAAGCCGCCGCCGCCAGCCTGGGACGCGATCGCCGGCGTCTACCGGACCGGCGATGGCCGCTTCGTTCGCTGCCACACCAATTTCCCGCATCACCGCGACGCCGTCTGCAGGGTGCTCGGCTGCGAGCCCGAGCGCGACAAGGTGCAGGCCGCGCTGGTGCACTGGAAGGGCGAGGATTTCGAGACTGCGGCATACGCCGCGGGCGGCGTGGTCGCTCTGATGCGGAGCTACGACGAATGGTCGGCTCTGCCGCAGGCGCGCGCGCTCGCCGGGTTGCCGCTGCTCTCGATCGAGAAGATCGGCGATGCCCCGCCAAAGCCGTGGCCAAAAGGCGATCGTCCGCTTGCGGGCCTGCGCGTGCTCGATCTATCCCGCGTCATCGCGGGGCCCGTCGCCGGCCGCACGCTCGCTGCGCATGGTGCGGACGTGCTGCTGGTGTCAGGGCCGGAGCTGCCCGCCATTCCCTGGCTCACCATCGACACCGGCCGGGGCAAGCTCGCCACGTTCGTCGAGCTCAAGGGCGAGACGGGCAGGGCGCAATTGCGCGAACTGTTGCGGGATGCCGACATCTTCTCGCAGGGCTATCGCCCGCGCGCGCTCGCCGCCCTCGGCTTTGCGCCCGAGGATGCAGCGCAGATCAATCCGGGCATCGTCTATGTGACGCTGTCGGCCTATGGCCACGCCGGCCCCTGGGCCAAGCGGCGCGGCTTCGATTCCCTCGTGCAGACCACGACCGGATTCAATCATGCCGAGGGACGTGCTGCCGGTCTCGATGGTCCCAAGGAATTGCCGGCACAGATGCTCGATCACGCCACCGGCTATCTGATGGCGTTCGGTGCGATGATGGCCAAGGCGCGTCAGGCGCGCGAAGGCGGCAGCTGGCACGTGCGGGTGTCGCTGGCGCAGACCGGGCGCTGGCTTTGGGGTCTCGGCCGGCTCGATGGCGGACTGAACACCCCGGATCTTACGGGCGAAGCCGTACATACTGCGTTCATCGAGAACATGCCATCTGGCTTCGGCATGTTGAAGGCGGTGCGCCATGCGGCGATGCTGTCGAAGACGCCGGCGCAATGGAGCCGCCCGGCAATGCCGCTCGGCAGTCATCCGGCACAGTGGCCGGCGCGAAGCTGACGTGAAGCTGACATGTCGCGAAATTTTAACGCAAACCGAAAGGCGCGCAGCGTTTTTTAGGTTGTTTGGAATTGCAATTCGGCACTATTAGCGCAACCGATAAGGCAGGCATCTGCCGAGATCGTCGCAGACACGACCGGGCTCCATGGTAGTTGAAAATACCAAGCGATTGCAGGTGTTTACAAAACAACGGGTGGTCACATCCGTAGTTTTACTAGCTCTTGCCGGCGTTGGGGCCTACGGCTTTCGCTACGTCGGCGCCAAAGAAAAGAAGCACTCCGAGATCTCCAGCCAGTCGCGCAAGAATGCGCAGAATTTCACGCCGACGCCGTCGGAATGGGCGACGCTGACGATCGAGCCGGTCAAGGCCAAGGCCTTCCGCGCCGAATATGTCACCGAAGGCAAGGTCGCCGTCGACGAGGACCGCTCGACACCGGTGTTCTCGCCCTATGCCGGCCGCGTCACCAAGCTGCTGGCCAAGCCGGGTGAGATGCTGAAGCAGGGCCAACCGCTGTTCACGATCGAGGCCGCCGACACCGTGCAGGCCCAGAACGATTTCATCGCGGCGATGACCTCGCAGAACAAGGCGAAGTCGGCGCTCGAGCTCTCCGACATCCAGTTCAAGCGCGCCAAGGACCTCTATGAGGGCCATGCCATTCCGCTGAAGGATTATCAGCAGGCCGAAGCGACCCAGGTTCAGGCGCGCAACGACATGCGCTCGTCGGAGACTGCGCTGGAAGCCGCGCGCAACAAGCTGCGCATCCTCGGCTTCACCGACGAGACCATCAAGGCGTTCCAGGACAAAGGCGTGATCAATCGGGAAGTCACGATCTATTCGCCGATCGCCGGCACGGTCGTGCAGCGCAAGATCGGCCCGGGCCAGTATGTCAATTCCGGCGCCAGCGATCCGGTCTTCGTGGTCGGCGATCTCTCCACGGTCTGGCTCACCGCCTTCGTGCGCGAGAGCGATGCGGCCGCGATCTGCATCGGGCAGGACATCACGGTCAACGTGATGGCGCTGCCGGGCCGCCCCTTGACCGCCAAGATCAATTACGTCGCTGCCGCGATCGACCCCAACACCCGTCGCCTGCAGGTTCGCGCCACCATCGACAACAAGGACGGGCTGCTCAAGCCCGAGATGTTCGCCAACGTCACGATCTATTCGGCCGGCGATCGCGCAGCGCCCGCGGTGCCGAAGCAGGCGTTGATCTATGAAGCCGACAAGGTTCGCATCTGGGTCGCGCGCGAGGACAAGTCGGTCGAGCTGCGCCAGATCAAGATCGGCCTCATCAACGGCAACCTCGTCGAGGTCACCAGCAATCTGAAACCCGGCGAGCAGATCGTCACCAAAGGCAGCCTGTTCATCGACCGCGCGGCGTCCGGCAGCTGATCGACGACCCAAAAAATTGCAGACAAACTGAAGCTTGAATGGATCGTCTCGTCGCCCTTGCCGTCAACCGGCGCTTCCTGATGGTCGGGATGTTCGTCGCCGTGCTGATCGGCGGCGTCATCGCCTTCAACCAGCTCAACATCGAGGCCTATCCCGATCCGACCCCGCCGATGGTCGACATCGTGACGCAGAGCCCGGGGCTGTCGGCGGAGGAGATCGAGCGCTACATCACGATCCCGATCGAGACCCAGGTCGCAGGCCTGAAGAACATCACGACCATCCGCACCATCTCGCTCTATGGTCTCTCCGACGTCAAAATCCAATTCTCCTTCGCCTATACTTACGAAGAGGCGTTGCAGCAGGTGCTGAACCGCCTGGCGCAGCTGGCGCCGCTGCCGGGCAACGTGCAGCCGCAGATCTCGCCGCTTAGCCCGATCGGCGAGATCTTCCGCTACCGTCTCGTGGGTCCGCCGAACTACAGCGTGCTCGATCTCAAGACCATCCAGGACTGGATCCTGCAGCGCCGCTTCCGCGCCGTGCCGGGCGTCATCGACGTCACGGGATGGGGCGGCAAGAGCAAGACCTATGAGCTCCAGGTCGACTTCAATAAGCTGGTCGCCAACGGTCTGACGCTGCCGCAATTACTCCAGGCGGTCGGCAATTCCAACGTCAATGTCGGCGGCAACACCGTCAATATCGGCCAGCAATCGGCCGTGGTGCGCGGCGTCGGCCTGATCCGCTCGATCGACGATCTCGCCAATACCATGGTGGCGCAGACCGGCGGCAATCCGGTGCTGGTCAAGGACGTCGCCACCGTCACCGTTGGCCAGAAGCCGCGCCTCGGCATTGCCGGACTCGACGAGTCCGACGACATCGTGCAGGGCATCGTCCTGATGCGCCGCGGCGAGCAGAGCTCGCCGACCATCAAGCGGGTCCACCAGCTCGTTCAGCAGATCAACAATTCCAGCATCCTGCCGCCCGGCGTGCGCATCGAGCGCATCTACGACCGCGGCGATCTGATCGAGCTCACCACCCACACCGTGCTGCACAATATGGTGGTCGGCATTCTCTTGATCGTGCTGCTGCAGTGGATGTTCCTCGGCGATCTGCGCAGCGCGCTGATCGTCGGCGCCACCATTCCGTTCGCGCTGTTCTTCGCCGTCATCATCCTGGTGCTGCGCGGGGAATCGGCCAATTTGCTCTCGGTCGGCGCGATCGATTTCGGCCTGATCGTCGATGCCACCGTCATCATGGTGGAGGCGATCTTCCGCCGTCTGACCCAGACGACGCCGATGTCCGAGACCGAGCATATGTCCCATGAGACGCTGTTCGGCATGAAGAGCCACGCCATCCTCAGCGCGGCCGCCGACGTCTCGCGCTCGATCTTCTTCGCCGCGGCGATCATCATCGCGGCCTTCCTGCCGCTGTTCACGCTGTCCGGCGTCGAGGGCAACATCTTCGGGCCGATGGCCCGCACCTACGCCTATGCGCTGGCCGGCGGGCTGCTTGCGACCTTCACCGTCACGCCGGCGCTGTCCGCGATCATCCTGCCCGCGCATGTCGAGGAAACCGAGACCAGGGTGATGCGGATCCTGCACCGGTTGTACTCGCCGTTGCTGCGATGGGCGGTCGCCAACCGCAACATCGTGCTCGGCGGTGCGGTCGGCCTCGTGCTGATGACGGTGGCGCTCAGCCGGCTGCTCGGCCTCGAATTCCTGCCGAAGCTGGAAGAGGGCAATCTCTGGATTCGCGCCACGCTGCCGCCGACCATCTCGCTCCAGGAAGGCAACAGCTACGTCAACGAGATGCGCAAGGTGATCCGCGCCCGGCCCGAGGTCGAGTCCGTCGTGTCTCAGCACGGCCGTCCCGACGACGGCACCGACGCCGCCGGCTTCTTCAATGCCGAGTTTTTCGCGCCGCTCAAGCCGATCAGCCAGTGGCCCGGCACCCGCGACAAGGAAGAGCTGACCGCGCAATTGCTCAAGCAGCTCGACGATCGCTTCCCGGGCGTCGAGTTCAACTTCTCGCAATATCTCCAGGACAACGTCTCCGAGGCCGTGTCCGGCGTGAAGGGCGAGAACTCGATCAAGCTGTTCGGCAGCGACCTTCAGGCGCTTACCGACACCGCCAACAAGATCAAGTCGGTGCTGGCCACGGTGCAGGGCGTCACCGACCTTGCGGTGTTCACCTCGCTCGGGCAGCCGACCGTCCAGATCGACATCGACCGCGCCAAGGCCGCGCGCTACGGCCTTGCGCCGGGCGACATCAACGCCACGATCAAGGTCGCGATCGGCGGCGACACGGCGGGCGATCTCTACGAGTCCGGCTCCGATCGCCACTTCCCGATCATCGTCCGCCTCGCGCCGGAATACCGCCGCAGTGCCGAGGCGATCCAGAATTTGCGGATCGGCGCACCCGGGCCGAACGGCACCGTCACGCAGATTCCCCTGAGCGAGGTCGCCACCATCAGCCTCGTCTCGGGCGCGGCCTACATCTATCGCGAGCAGCAGGAACGCTATCTGCCGATCAAGTTCTCGGTGCGCGAGCGCGACCTCGGCAGTGCGATCCGCGAGGCGCAGCAGAAGATTGCCGAGCAGGTGCAGCTGCCGCCGGGCTCGCACATGGATTGGGTCGGCGAGTTCGGCAATCTCCAGGACGCGATCCGGCGGTTGTCGATCGTGGTGCCGATCTCGCTGGCGCTGATCGGCGTGCTGCTCTGGTTCAATTTCGGCTCGATGACCGACACGCTGCTCGCGATGAGCGTGATCCCGATGGCGATCTTCGGCGGCGTGCTGGGCCTGTTGATTACCGGCACTGCGTTCAGCGTCTCCGCAGCGATCGGGTTCATCGCGCTGTTCGGCATCGCCGTGATGGACGGCATCATCATTCTGTCGCAGTTCAACCAGCTCATCGAAGAGGGCATGGACCGCGCAAGCGCGGTGGTGCGCACCGGTGAGTTGCAGCTCCGGCCGGTGCTGATGACCTGCGTCGTCGCCGGCGTCGGGCTGCTGCCGGCAGCGCTGTCCGAGGGCATCGGCTCGCAGGTGCAGAAGCCGCTCGCGGTCGTCGTCGTCACCGGCATGATGCTGGCGCCGGTCGTGATCCTCGTGACCTTGCCGGTCCTGATCTCGTACTTCTCGCGCCGCGCGCGCTGACCGTCAAAATCCGTAGAGTCGTGCCGGGTTGTCGACCAGGATCTTCTTGCGCACGTCGGCATCCGGTGCCCACACCGGAAGCTGGTTGAGCAGGCGGCCGTCGTCGATCTGATAGAGCGGCGCGATGTCGGTGGCTTTGCGTCCCTCGACACGGCTCGAATCCGGATGCGGCCAGTCGGTGCCCCAGACGACGCGATCCGGGTTGGCCGCGATCAGCGCCTGCGCGAACGGCACCATGTCCTGATAATCCGGCGCGAGCTTGGATGAGCGATAGGCGCCGGAGATCTTCACATAGGCCTTGCCGGACTTCACCAGCGCAGCGAGATCGGAGAAACCCGGCTGCTCCAGGCCGAGCGAAGCTTCCAGCCCGCCGAAATGGTCGAACACGACAGCTACCGGCGCCGTCTCGACGAGGTCCTTGATCGCCGAGATCATAGGAAGCGTGGTGTAGAGCTGCACGTGCCAGCCACGCGCCTTCATGCGCTCGACGGCGGTGGTGAAGCGTGACCTGCCGACATTGGGGTCGTTGACGCCGCCGGTTGCGAGATTGAGGCGCATGCCGCGGAAACCGTCCGCCTGCATCGCATCGAGCTGTGCCTCGGTGGTCTTGTCGTCGATCACGGCGACGCCGCGCGCATTGGCGCCGCGTGCCTTCATGCCGAACAAGGTCGACGAATTGTCGGTGCCGTAGACGCTGGGGGTGACGATCACCACGCGCTCGATATGCAGCGCCTTGTGCAGTGCAGCCATTTCTTCGGGGCTTGCCGGCTCGGGCGTGTAGACGCGCCCGGCGAAGAACGGAAACTTCTCGACGTCGCCATGAATGTGAGTGTGGCAGTCGCAGGCATGCGCGGGGACGTCGAAATTGACCGGCGTCGCAGGCTGCGCCGCGCGGGCGTGGGCTCTGTTGGTCATGGCTACTCCGGCGGCGAGGGAGGCAAGCAGGACGCTGCGTCGATTGAGCACGGTTTCTCTCCCTGGTTGTTTTATTTGGCAGTGTGCCGGGACGGTACCACATCAGCCGAATCGAAGCTGCGCTTCGTTGCATAGCTGCTCGACGATGTCCGCAAGCAGACGTAAGCCGTCCACGCGCACGACCGGGCAGGGCAGGCCCGCGAGCCATGCTTCATGCTTGGCGAGACTGCGACCTTCGCGGTCACCGGCCTCGTAATGCGAAGCCCATTCGACGAAGGCTTCGGTCTGCTCATGACGCCAGCCGCCCGGTGCGACGGCATCAGCACCGAAATGGGCGGCCTCGCGGGCGCGCAATCGCTTCATCCGGATATCGCGCGGCGCGGTCACGAAGACGACGAGATCGAAGTACGAAACGAGCTCCTCACCCCAGCCGGTGACGGATCCGCTCAGCACCCAATCGAGACGCGGCAGAAACATCTCGCGCATCAGGCGCAGGCGGTCGGCGACGGAGCGCGTCGTCTGGTAGGGCGGCGCGGTCGGCAGCCAGAAATAGTCGTCGCTATCGTGATGCGGCAGCGCAAGCCGGCCGGCGAGCGCCCGGCCGAGCGTCGTCACGCCGGAGCCCGAAGCGCCCGTCAGATGGATGCGGCGGCTTTTCATGGGCACCGGCCCGATGGATTGAAACTACTGCCCCGACGGCGTGCGCAGCCCGTGCCAGGCGTCGCGGACCTGGTGGTAGTGAACCTCGGGCAGATAATCCGGCGTGTTCAGGCTGAGCGTCTTGACGTCGAGATGGCCGATAGCGCTGAGCAGCGTGTAGGAGGCGATGACGCGGTCGCGGTTGGCGCCGATCAGGCGGGCCTTGGCCTGGATCAGATCGGCCTGCGAGTTCAAGACGTCGACCGTGGTGCGTTGTCCGCCGGCGGCCTCGCGCTGCACGCCCTGGAGCGCGACGGTCGCAGCCTTCACTTCGGATTCCGAGGCAGACACGGTGATCTTGGCGCCTTCATTGGCGACCCATGCGCTCACCGCCGCCGTGCGTGCCTGGTTGCGGACCTGGTCGAGCACGAGCCGGCTCTGCGCCGTGATCTCCTTGGCCTGCCGGGTCTGCGCCGCGGCCTGGCCGCCGTCGTAGATCGGCGCGGTGACATTGGCGACGATCGAGGCCTGGTCCTCGGCGAAGGTGCCGAGCGTCGGGTCGTTGTTGCGGCTCTTGCTGGCGCTGCCCTGGATGGTGGCGCTCGGCAGCAATGCGCCTTCGGCGATGCGGATGTTGGTGGAGGCGACATCGACGTCGAAGCTGGCGGCCATCACCGCCGGGTGCTGGCGGATTGCCATCGTCATCGCGTCTTCGCGGCTCTTCGGCAGATAGCGATCGACGGCCTCGGCGGGGCGAAGCTGCGATGGTGCATTGCCGATCACTTGCGCATAGGTCGCCTGGCTGACGGCAAGCGCGACCTCGGCGGCGTTGAGATCGGCAAGGCCGCGGTTGAGGCGCGCTTCGGCCTGCGCGCTGTCGGTCGGCGTGACATCGCCGGCGTTGAGACGGCGCTGGGTGACCGAGAGCGTCTCGCGCAGGAAGGCGACGTTGGAACGCTGCGCTTCGACCAGCGACTGGTTGGCGAGCACATTGGTGTAGGCGGTGACCGCATCGAGCAGCACGCCCTGGCCGACATTGCGCAGCGCCTCGCGGCCCGACTGCACCTGGAGCTCGGCGGCCCGCACGTTGTTGGCGGTGCGGAAGCCGTTGAACAGGGTCTGCGTCACGGTGACGCCGATGATCCATGGCTTCAAATTGCCGGTCTGGATCGTGTTGTCGGGCAGCAGATTGCGCACCGATTGCAGGCCGGCGCTGAGGCTCGCCACGATCTGCGGCCGGTAACCGGCGAGGGCCTGCGGCACGTTCTCGTCCGTGGCGCGTTGTCGCGCACGTTCGGCATTGAGCTGTGGATTGGTCTGGTAGGCCTTGGCGAGCGCCTCCGGCAGGGCTTCGGCCCAGGCGGCGGAGGGCAGGGCGCAGCACAGCGCCAGCGTGGTCCATGTCGCAAGTACAGGACCCACGCCCGATCGATGCCGCGTCAACTCGCGACCAGCTCTGGCGGTACGCCCAATCATGTATTCCCGCTTAACCTCGGCTGTCCGCCCCCGCCGACGGTGGCCTCTTAACTGTTTAACCAGCCGAGGTCCCGCAGGCAAACTGCCGCGGGGGAAACCCCCATGAAATCCGTGCTTGTTGCAGCTTCGTCACAGCGTCTCACGGGAACGCGGCCGAGCCTTACACCAGCCTGACCCGTTCCCTGACGTTACCGGTTCTTGTTCACCGGCTTGCGCTTCTCGATGAACGCCGCCATGCCCTCGGAGCGGTCCTCCAGCGCGAAGGTCGAGTGGAACAGGTTGCGCTCGACGCTCATGCCCTCGGCGAGCGTGGTCTCGAAGGCGCGGTTCACCGCTTCCTTGGCCATCGCCGCCGCAGGGCGCGACATCGCGGCGATCTTCTCGGCCGCTGCCATCACTTCGTCCATCAGCTTGTCAGCGGGCACGATGCGGCTGACGAGCCCGCTTCGCTCGGCTTCCGCCGCATCCATCATGCGGCCGGTGAGGCAGAGGTCCATCGCCTTGGACTTGCCGATCGCGCGTGTCAGGCGCTGGGTCCCGCCGATGCCGGGAATGGTGCCGAGCGTGATCTCGGGCTGGCCGAACTTTGCGGTGTCGGCGGCGATGATGAAATCGCACATCATGGCGAGCTCGCAGCCGCCGCCGAGCGCATAACCGGCAACCGCGGCAATCGTCGGCTTGCGGCACCGCGCGATCCGGTCGCCGCCGATCGCGGCGAAATCCTCGGAGAACATGTCGATGAAGCCTTTCGGCTGCATCTCCTTGATGTCGGCGCCGGCGGCAAAGGCCTTCTCGCTGCCGGTCACGACGATGCAGCCGATGGCGTCATCGGCCTCGAGATCGTCGACGGCAGCTGCGATCTCGCGGAAGACGCCGAAGGAAAGCGCGTTGAGCAGCTTCGGCCGATTCAGCTTGATGATGCCGACCGCGCCTTTGCCTTCGACGATGATGTGTTCGAACGTGCTCATGCTCCACCCACGCTTTTGATTGGGCAGGCAATGTGCCCGCTGGCGCGGTGAGCTTCAAGGGGCTAACGGCCGCCGGAACACGCAGCGAGATGCGCGTTCCGGGGAGGTTTCTCAGGCCAGGATCGGGCCCGCAATCACGCCATGAACATGCGCGCGGCGGACGCCAGCGTCAGCAGCGTGCCGACGCCGATGAAGATCTTGCCGATCAGGGAGCTCTGGTCCCAGGCAGAGCTTTGCTGGGCGCTTGCCATCACCGGTGCCGGCCGGGGCTGGGCCTCGGTTGCAGCAATCACCGCCTTCTGCGCCGGCGGGTTGTCCTGTTGCGCAGCGCGGTCGATGTCGTTGAGCTGATCGGGCGCGACGACCTGGCTCTCGGCGTTCGCGGCACTGGTATTATCGGCCGCTGCCTGGACATTGGTGTTGGCGCGGTCCGTCATCGCCGAGGCCGCTGCCGCAGTCGGGGTGTCGGTGGTGGCGACCTGCGCATTGGCGTTGGCGACCGCCGGCGGCATCTGGCTCGAGGCCGGGACGCTACTATCGGCCGTGTTGTCGGCCGCCTTGTTGTCAGACTTGGCCTCGTCGGCCTGGGCCGGAGCGGCGGTCTTGTCGTCGGATTTCTGTGCTGTCTTGCCGCTGGTGGTGGTGCGGCGTGACTCATGGCGCCGGTGCTTGCTCGGCTTGGCCGCGTCGGCCTGCTTGCCCGCGCTGTCCGAATTGCTTGTGGTTGAGCTTGGGGCCGCCTGTGCAAGGCCTCCGAACAGCAACAATAGGCCGGCCAGAACGATCAGGGCCGCGCGCCCGCTGGCTTTCATCATGGTGATGATCTCCCCAATTCCGCCCGTCCCGGAAACGAACAGAGACCCCGGGGCGTGACGACAGCGGGGCAGAAAATGGGAATCTTCGGGCTACACCGGGCAAAACCGGGGCAGACCGGACCCCATGAAGCCAGCCGCCGGGTGCGGGACGGGCCGATCGGTGTTATGAGCCGTCGCAGACGTTCACGGCCGGATCGGTCGCGAGGTCCGGGGCATATCACGAATTCGTGATCTCGTCGGACCCGCGTAACAAATTGAACGGACGGCCGAATTGCATGGTGAGGGGCGCGCGTGCGCGGACGTGAGGACGAATGGACCGGCCTGATGCGGTCGGCCATGGCTGGCGACGATGCGGCCTATCATCGCCTGTTGAGGGCGGTCACGCCGGTGCTGCGTGCTGCCGCGAGGCGAGGCCTGGCACGGGCAGGCCAGCCTCCCGACCAGGCCGAGGATATCGTGCAGGAGATTCTGTTGGCGGTGCATTTGAAGCGGCACACTTGGGACAGCGAAGCCCCCTTCGCGCCCTGGCTGTTTGCCATCGGCCGCAACAAGCTGATCGACGCGCTGCGCCGGCGCGGCAGGCGCGTCTTCGTCAATATCGACGATTTCACCGAAACCCTGCCGGGCGAGGCGCCCGAGGAAACGGCCTCCGCGGGCGAGGTCGCGGCCCAGCTCAACACCCTGCCGCAGCGCCAGCGCGACGTGCTGCAGTCGATCGCGGTCGAGAGCGCCTCGATCAAGGATACGGCGGCGAAGTTTTCGATGAGCGAGGGCGCGGTGCGGGTCGCGCTGCATCGCGGACTTGCGGCGCTGACGACCAAACTGCGGGACCAGTAGTCATGGACACCGATCAACTCATCCGTTCGCTCGCAGCCGACAACGCCCATCGGGCGCCGCGCGTCGGCACCGTGCTGACCACGGCGCTCCTGGTGGCCGCGCCCTTGTCGATCCTGATCTTCGCGACGTTCCTCGGCGTGCGTCACGACGTGATGAGCGCGATGCACAACCCGTTCTTCGACATGAAATTCGCGGTGACGCTGTCGCTCGCGATTCCCGCCATCATCGTCAGCCTGCATCTGTCGCGTCCGGAAGCCCTGCTGCGCGGCTGGGGCTGGCTGCTGCTGCTTCCCGTCGGACTGCTCGCGGTCGCGATCGGCAGTGAGGCGATGATGGCGCCGGCCATGCCGATGACGATGCGCTTGATGGGCAAGAACTCAAGGGTGTGCCTGGTCGCAATTCCGGCGATGTCGCTGCCGCTGCTTGCGGGGGCGCTGTTCGGCCTGCGCCATGGCGCGCCGTCGCGGCCGGCGCTTGCCGGAGCGCTCGCCGGCCTGGTGTCGGCCGGCCTTGCCGCGACTCTCTATGCCTCGCACTGCACTGACGATTCGCCGCTGTTCGTCGCGACCTGGTACACGCTCGCGACCGCGCTGGTGACCGCGATCGGCGCGGCGGTCGGGGCGAGGGTTTTGCGTTACTAGCGCGCCGGCCTCACGCCGCCGGCGTCGTGCCCAGCTGCATGCGGTGGAAGCGCAGCACCTGCTGCGCGGTCGAGCTGCGCAGCGCCTCGTAAACGTCGCGCAGCGTCAGCATGTCGGTCTGCGAGCCGCCGGAGAGCTTCTCGCGCATGGCGATGATGGCCCGCACGCTTGGCCAGGACATGCCCGCGACCTTGGCGAGGATCATCACGCCCTCGGTGCGGCTTTCGATCATCATGGTCTCGGCGGTCTCGACCGCGACGCCCGCGAGCGCCGCGAGCCCCGCATTGGTTTCGTCGAACTTGCCCTGCTCGGCGAAACTGGTGATCTGGAATTCGTTGAGACGGCCGTCCTCGTGCAGCGACCTCACCAGCGCGCGCGCCATCTCGGTCTGCTTCGTCATGGCGGCGGCGCGGACCCTCTGGGCCACTTCCTGCACCACGCTCGACACCTCGTCCATGAGTTCCGGATGCGCGGCCTCGAGCTTCCTGCGCACGCTCAAGGACGCCTTCGCGACCAGCTTCAAATAGTGATGGCGCGGCAGGTCCGGCCGCAGCCCGATGCAAGTGGCGAGGTCGTCGTCGCGCTCGGCGCGGATGACGAGATCGGTGAGGCTTCCCTCGGAGAGCCGCGCGCCCGGATTGCTGACGGTCGATTGCACCACGTCCTCGTCGCCGCGCGTCACCAGCACGTCGGTCAGCGCTTCCGACAGCACCCGCCGCAGCGAGATCGCCTTGAGATGCGCCTGACCTCGCGTGCGCGCGATCTCGATCAGGGTCGTCTCGTCCAGCCGTTCCGATTTCGACAGCACGGGGCCGGAGACCTCGATGACCTCGTCGAGCGCGAGCGTGCGGATGATTTTCGGCGGCGCGGCCGCAATCGGTGCGAGGCGGTCGGCGAGCAGCGCCTTGGCCGAGGTCTCGATCTGCTCGATCAGGCACTGGAACACGTCGTCGAACACGCGGATGTGGTCGTCGGAATAATCCACCGCGTTGCCCACGAACAGATCGGTGACGCGGCGCAGCGTCTCGACCCGGCGCGCGACGGTGCCGTGCGAGAGTGCAGCCTGCAGTTCCTCGAGCAAATTCTCGGATGTTTTTGCGGATCTGGATCTCATGGCCCTGTCCTGGAGCGCTCGGTCCGGCGGCGGCTTCTGTCGCAGCGGGAAGAAATGGATTGGTCAGCTCGTTGCAATGCGATTGCGCCCTTGCGCCTTGGCGGAATAGAGCGCGCGATCGGCGCGCGCGAGAAACGTATCGGCAGTATCGACGTCGCGCAGCGTCACGACGCCCGCGGAAATGGTCACGCGCAAATTCAGGGAGAATGCGCTCCAGTCGAGATCGGCGACGATGCCGCGCAAGCGCTCGAGCGTGCGCTGTGCGGCCTCGCCCGTTGTGTCCGGCAGCAGCAGGAGGAATTCCTCGCCGCCGTAGCGGCCGAAGCAGTCGGCCGGCCGGATGTTGGCGAACATGGTGATCGCGAAAGTGCGCAGCACCTCGTCGCCGACGGGATGGCCGTGGGCGTCGTTGATGCGTTTGAACCAGTCGAGATCGATCAGCGCGATCGCGCAGGGCGTCGATGCCCGCCGCGACTTTTCGATCTCGGAGTCGAGAAGCCGCATGATGCAGCGGCGGTTGTAGGAGCCGGTGAGTTCGTCGAGCTCGGCCAGCTCCTCGATGCGCTGATAGGCGGCCTTCAGCTCGATGCTGCGCCGGTACAGGATCTTGCGCAGCGTGGCGCCGAACAGGCCGAGGAAGGCGCACTGGCCGATCACCAGCACGAAACAGAGCATCGAGGCGGTTCGCTCCAGCCGGGTCGCAACCGGCAGCCCGATCGGCAGGTCCGAGCCCAGGAAGACCAAAGCGAGCCCGCAAGTCGCAAGGCCCCAGGTGACCATCGCCTGGTGAGAGGTCATGCGCAGCGTGCCAAATGCGAAGATCAGGAACAGCACGGCGAGGAAAGCGACCCCGGCCGTCGGCACTGCGAGCAGGAACAGCAGCTGCAGCGCCATATGCGCCGAGATCTGGAAGACGGTCAGGTAATGATCCTCGAACCGGTCGCCGAAACCGGCTTCCGACAGCACGGTGAACGTACCGATGATCAGGAGGCCGCCGAGCCAGAACAGCGACGGAACGGCCATGGAGACCGTGCCGCCATAGGCGTAGAGCAGCAGGACCGAGGCGCCGAGCGAATAGCTCGCCACCTGGCCGATATACATCTGGCGGCGCTGCCGGGCTCGGCGCGCCAGCACTTCGGAAGCCGCCGCCTCGGGCGTGAGCACGAGATCCGCGACCTCAGCGGCATTCCTCTCGGGAAAGGACGTCGCGGCCGTGCTCATGGTCCCGCCAATGGTGATGTCAGCGTAAAAATCTACGTGGCAAGCCTTTAGGTTTGGTATCCTTTGAAACCGAATCCGAACCATGCAGCGCGGAACAAGGTGCTAGGCTGGCGGAGAAATTTTGCCGGCGATCAGGCATCCGTTTGCGATGCGATCGAGCCTAAGCCGGGCTTGGCGAGACATATGTCGTGCAGGGCTGCTATGGAACCGAACGAGGCCGGGCCGCCTGTGCCGGACAGGCATTGCGCAGGGAAGTATCGCAGTATTATGTTACCGATCTGGATGAAGACGGCCGATGGCCGGAGGTGGGACAAGAAAAATACGCGTATGTGGGGTAGGTCACATAGGCGACCGTACGACTGCGGTAGATTGAACAATTTTGCGCCCCCGGTCGAACCGTCCGCCGCGCCGACCCGACCAACTTTGCGAGACGGGCATTGAGCGTGACACAGGCGGCTTCGGACGAGGTCCTGATCGCCAGGATCGCCCAAGGTGACCGGCTCGCCATGCAGGTGCTGTACGGGCGGCACCATGTCAGGGTCTACAGGTTCGGGCTGAGGCTCGTGCGGGACGAGCAGGCGGCGGAAGACCTCATCAGCGAGGTATTTCTCGACGTCTGGCGTCAAGCCGGCAAGTTCGAGGGCCGATCCGCCGTTTCTACCTGGCTACTGGCAATCACCCGTTTCAAGGCCCTGTCTGCGCTCCGGCGCAGGAAGGATTTCGAACTGGACGAAGACGCCGCCAACGCGATCGAGGATACGTCCGACAATCCGGAAACGGTGGTGCAGAAGAAGGATACCAGTGAAGCGTTGCGGGAGTGTCTGACGGGCCTCTCGCCGGACCATCGGGAAATCGTCGATCTCGTCTACTACCACGAGAAGTCCGTGGAAGAGGTGGCCGAAATCGTCGGAATACCGGAAAACACTGTGAAGACGCGCTTGTTCTATGCGCGCAAGAAACTGGCCGAACTGCTGAAGGCAGCCGGCGTTGAGCGAGGCTGGCCATGATGGCTTTGAGCAAGAAGATGCTGGAGCAAGAGCCCAGTGAAATTGAACTGCTGCTGCCGTGGCACGCGGCCGGCACGCTGAACGCGCGCGATGCGCGGCGGGTCGAGGATGCGCTGGCGCGCGATCCCGAGCTTGCCAGGCAATATGCCGCAATCCGCGGCGAGTATGAAGAGACCATTCATCTGAACGAGAGCTTGGGCGCTCCGTCGGCGCGCGCGCTGCAGAAGCTGTTCGCCGCGATCGATGCCGAGCCGGCGCGGGCGAGCGGCTCGCTGCCGCTGTCGGCGCGCATCTCGACCTTCTTCGCGAGCCTGTCGCCGCGCACGCTGGCCTGGTCGGCGAGCCTTGGCGCCATCGCGCTGATGCTGCAAGCCGGAATCATCGGCGCCGTGCTGATGAAGAACCAGCCCGCGACCTTTCAGACCGCTTCGCTCTCGACCAGCGGTCCGATCACTCGCGAACTCGGCACCACCGTTCCGCCGGCGCGCGCGCTGGTGCGCTTCACGCCCGAGGCCCGCGTTGCCGACATCACCGCGCTGCTCGACAGCTACCAGGCCTCGATCATCGGCGATGCCAAGGGCGGCATGTTCCGTCTCCAGTTCGACAAGGCGATGAGCCAGGACGAGCTCGCCTCGCTGCTCGGCAAGATGCAGCGCGAGAAGTTCGTCAACCTCGCCGTCGCGGCGCCTTGAGCGCGCCGCTGATCCGATGACAGGCAAGTCCGAGAGCAGGGTGCGCGCCGGGGCCTACGCTTCATCGGTCGGCGCCGCGCTTCTGATCGCCGCCTGTCTCGGCGTCGAGGTTGCGCAGGCGCAGGCGATCATGCGCACGCCGACGATCAGCGTGCCCACGCGAACGCCGACCATCTCTCCGAGCATCGCCCCGCGCATCGGTCCGACCATCTCGGCCAGGGCGGTGTCCGTCGACCGCGGCCCGCGGACGATGGCGACCATTCCCCACACCACGACGTCGCGCCTGCGGCCGACGACGACGGTGCTGCCCTATGCGCGCTACTCGCCGAACCTGTATCCGGCCTGTACCGCGCCCTATCGCGATGCCGACGGCGAATGCCTGGCGCAGCCGAATGCCGGCGGCGGTGGCTCGGGCAAAGCCGCCAAGAAGAGCGCCGGCAAGGGCCGCGGCAACGCCACGCCGGCCGCCGCCAATCTTCGCAGCTTCGCCAACGAATTCGTGGCCGAGATCGACGGCACATTGTCGCCCGGTGATGCCGACGCGTTGGCCCGCCGGCACGGCTTGACGCGGATCTCGTCGGAGAGCTTCCCGCTGATCGGGGCTACGTTCGGTCTGTTCCGCATCACGGATGGCCGGCCGTACGAGACGGTGCGGCGCGAATTCGCGGCCGACGGCAGCGTGCGCTCGGTCCAGGCGAACTTCCGCTATGTGCTGCAGGACCAGAAATCGCCGCCCCCGACCGAAGGCGATCCTGCGCAATATGCACTGACAAAGCTCCGCTTGCCGCAGGCGCATACGCTGGCGCACGGCGCCAACGTCACGGTTGCCGTGATCGACTCCGGCATCGACACCAGGCATCCCGAGCTCGCCAATTCCGTCGCCGACAATTTCGATGCACTCGGCAGCGCGGAGGGGCCGCACGTCCACGGCACCGGCATCGCCGGCGCCATCGTGGCGCATGACCGGCTGATGGGCAGCGCGCCCCAGGCGCGCATCATCGCGATCCGTGCCTTCGGTGGCAGCAATGGCGGCGCCGAGAGCTCGTCCTACATCATCCTGCGGTCGCTGAATTACGCCGCCGAGCACGGCGCGCAGATCGTCAATATGAGCTTTGCCGGACCGAAGGACGCGGTAATCGAGCGCGCCATCGCGGCGACCGCCGCGCGCGGCCTCGTGCTGATCGCCGCCGCCGGCAATGCCGGCGCAAAATCGCCGCCGCTCTATCCGGCCGCCAATCCGAACGTGATCGCGGTCAGCGCGACCGACCAGCAGGACAGGCTGTTCACCGCGTCCAACCGCGGCAATTACATTGCCGTCGCGGCGCCCGGGGTCGACATCTTCCTGCCGGCGCCGGACGGCAAGTACCAGATGGCATCGGGAACCTCGTTCTCGGCCGCCTATGTGTCAGGCGTCGCGGCGTTGCTGCTCGAGCGCAATTACACCTTGAAGCCGGAAGCGCTGCGCGTGACGCTGGCGAAGACCGCGCGCGACCTCGGCTCCCCCGGGCGTGACGAGCTTTTCGGCGACGGCCAGACCGATGCGTTTGCCGCGGTCATGGCTGTTCCCGCCGACGGCGCGACGCCGGTTGCGGCTGCGTCCGGTACAACAAAACGTGAAGATGCCGGCAAGCGTCGCGACGAGCCTGGCACCCGCGCGATCGAACAACCTTCGTTGTCGAGTGCGGACGATAAATCCACGATTTCTCAGGCGGATAGGCCGGCGACGCGATAGCGGCTGCGACAAAGATGCGCGCGGGCCGAAGGTTAAAAAATCGAACCCCGCATTGAACGTTCAGCCAGCTGCCACGACCAAATTATGTGGGAGCGGTCATCCCTCCCCATCAGTCATATCAGGCGCGAGCGCCCATCCACCCCAAGCGCCCATATGGCTTGACCCGTCCGGTTGTCCCCCCGGACGGGTCTTTTCTTTTCGGCATCCGATTCTTCGAAGCCTTGCGTCGTTCAGCTTGCGGTTGATGGGACGCCGCCATGTTCGAGTCGGCTGTTCGCCCGGCGCGTCGCACCTCCGCTATGCTTGTGCGAGGCTTGACTCGAAAACACAGCAAATCTCCGCACGACTACGGTGATTGACGACGAATGCCGTGTCGTTGCTGGACAAGTCAAAACTTTTCCACAAAATATTCATGTCGCGTCTAAATTGATTCGTGTGCGTTGCGTCCTCCGCGTCCGTGTTTTCCCCTGACGGGCTGGTTCATGACACATCGCCAAGAGTCTAGCTGCACGTCCGATTGGGCGTCTGCGCGTGCTGTGGTTGCTGGCCGCGACGTCGCGGCGCGCTGGTGCGCTCTCGCCGAGCAGCGGCTGCAACATCTCTCCGAAATGTTCGAGACCGGCCGCTGGCGCCGTTATCACTCCGAGATCGCATTCCTCGAAAACATCCAGGAAGCCAAACGTGCCGTCCAGACCTGGCGCGCGCTCGCGACCGGTGGGGACGTCGCCGAGGCGGCCGCGAGCGTGACGCCGGCATTCGGCTGGTCGCCGGCGACCATGCCCCGCGTGTTTCCGCGCGAGCAACAGGCGCAGATCGTGCAGCCCAAGACCCTGCAGCCAAAGGCCGTCCACATCGCCCCAGAGACCGCCGTCCCGGTCAGGCTCGATCCGAAGCCGGACGTTCTCGCCGAGATCACCGAAGCCCCGGTCGCGCCGCTCGCCGCGCCCGCAGCCTCCGCTGCGATGGCGTCGTTTATCGCGCCTGCCGAGATGCCGCCGCTCAAGGCTCCCGCGGCGAGGGCGCCGCTGACCGCACCTGCCGTGAGGTCACCGCTCGCCGTGCCCGCCGCAATGGCGCCGCGCGCGGCGCCTGAAGTGAGGCCGCCACTCGCGGTTCCTGCCGCGAAGCCGCAGACGGCTGCGCCTGCTGCAATGGCATCGCTCCTGCCGCAGTTCACCCCGCCGGCCGAAGAAATCGTCGCAGCCCCCGAGCGCGTCGTAGAATTCACCTTCAGCCTCGACGGCCTCGAAGCCAAGTACCCGCTGCTCAGGAATGCGTTCTAAGGCCGTGGGTGAGGCCCGAGCAGAGTCGGCCGCCTCTCTCGCCCCGTCATCCTGAGGTGCGAGGCATGGGACGCAAGGCGTCCCATGGGGAGCCTCGAAGGATGAGCGGCCCATCTGCCGCCATACCAAGCTTATGTCTTCGATCTAGGCGCTCCCGCCCGACGCCGCGCAAACTGGCTCACCGCCTTCCAATCCGAACGAATGAGCGCTTCCTTCTTGGCGCGGCTCCATCCCTTGAGCTGACGTTCGGCGGCAATCCCGTCGATGATCCGATCGAAATACTCGGACCACACCAGGACGACGGGACGCCTCGAATAAGTATACCCGGGATAAGCGCCGGCATTATGCTCATCGACACGTTTGGACGTATCCTCACCGGTCGCGCTTCCAATGTAGAAAGAGCCGTCGGCGCATTGCAGCATGTAGATATAGATGCCCACAACATCATCCTTCGAGGCTCCCCACGTGGCGCGCTGCGCCACGTGGGGAGCGCCTCAGGATGACGGCAGTGTTTGGGTTGTCAAGTTTGATGCGACAACCCAAAGGCTATCCCGTCATGCTGAGGTGCGAGTTTCGCGGTGCAGAGCACCGCGGAGCGAGCCTCGAAGGATGACCGGCCCGGCTGTCAGCCACGCCTACCTGCGCACCGCATTGCTGCCGAGCACCACCTGCGCGAACCGCTGCGCGCCGTCGGCTGACAGATCCGACGTCACCGCACGCGCATGGTCCAGCCCGACCACGGCACCGCGCGGGGTCTCGGAGATCATGTTGTTGTTGACCAGCGCGATGCCGGCGCCCGGCACGACGGAGACGCCGACGCCGGCGAGGGCCTTGCGGATCACGTTGCCCGTGATCGCGACGTCGCGCAGATATTTGCCCCAGCCGGCGACGATGCCGTAGGACGGTGCGTTCTCGATCACGTTTCCGGTCACCGAGGTATCCGCCTCGATGTAGATGCCGACGCCGGCATCGTCGTCCGGCGCGGTGCCGATCGGGCGCTTCGGAACGAGGTTGCGGATGATGTTGCCCTGGACCACCGCGATGCGGCCGCCTTCGTTGAAATTGCAGACGGAGACGCCGACCGCGGCGCCGTCGACCGTGTTGTTGGCGATCACCGCGGCCTCGAACGAAAACTCCGAATAGAGCGCGACCTCGCGAACGTCGCTGACGCTGTTGCCTGTGATGTGGATGTTGGAGGCGGAGTTGCCACGCACTGCGGAGTAATCGCAGTTCCTGATGCGGTTGCCGCGCACGATCACGTTGCCGGCGCGAAAGGCGTTGATGGCGTTGCCGTACTGGCCGGAGCCGCCGGGGCCGGCCTTGATGTTCTCGATGCGGTTGTCGGCAACTAGCGTTCCGTCGTCGCCGATCGCGCTGCGCAGGATCTCGATGCCATTGTCGTTGGTGCCGAGAATCGTGTTGCGGGAGACGCTGAGACCCCTGGCGTCGAACGAGACCACCGCGGTCACCGCGATGTCAGTGAAGATGTTGCCGGAGATGTCGCCGGAGACCTGCTCGAGCCAGATGCCGCTGCCGCCTGAGTTCGTGATCTCGCAATCAGTGATGCGCGTATCGCGCCCGCCGAGGACATGGATCAGCCCGCGCCGCGCCGGCAGCGGAATGCTGCCGCCGTCGAAAGTGATGCCGGTGAGGCCGATGGAGTCCGAACCGTCGCTCTGGATCGCCGAGGCGCCGCCGGTGAAGACGAGTTTCGTCGCCCCGCGCACACCGATCAATTGCGCGCCGTTGGGCAGCCGCAACAGCCCGGCGCGATAGACGCCGGGTGGTAGCGCCAGCGGCAGCTGTGCGCGTGCAGCTTCGTCGATCGCGCGCTGCAGCGCGCGGGTCTGATCTTCGCTGCTGCCGGGCCGCACGCCGTATTGTGTGGCATCGCGGCCGAGCAGGGATGTCAGTGGTGCCGCGCGCGCGGCGTCGGCCGGCATGGCGAGCGAGCCCGCGATGCCTGCGGTCGAAGCTCCGATCAGATGGCGGCGATTGAGGTCCATGACGCGTCCTCCGGCGGAGGCGGGAGAGCATCCGCGCCGACTAGGTAGCGCAGGGCAGGCGAGGGCGCGGGGATTGTTCGCGGTAGGGTTAAATGTTTACGCAGAGACGGTGCCGTAGGGTGGGCAAAGCGTAGCGTGCCCACGATTTGACGGGAGATGGAACGAGATGGTGGGCACGGCGCAGGGGCGCCTTTGCCCACCCTACGAAGCCGGCGTGTTCCGCCCCTTCCTGGCCAGCGCCACCATCTCGATCAGCATCGCTTCCCCCGCATCCACCAGCTCTTCCAGCGTGATCCGCGGCGCACCCTTGCGCCGAACCGCGCCGCTGCGTGCGAGCGAGGGAATGTGGATGAACGCCGCGAGCTGCGGGCCGCCCGCCTTCACGTTCTCGATCGCGCGCCAGCTCAGGTAGTTGCAGAGATAGGCGCCGGCATCGCGCGAGGAGCGCGCATCGATGCCGGTGAGGCGCGCGGCGCGCAGCAGCCTTGCCGTGTGCGGACCGAAATTCATCGCGTCGGCATGGCCGGAGATGCCGCGCTTGCTCGATCGGGTGTTGGCGGCATCGGGCCAGAGCATGGTGACGGCGTTGCGCGCGCGGGTCTCGATGCGCAGGTAGGGCGTGCGTGCCGCGAGGCCGAACATCAACAGCGCATCCGGCCTCACCTTTGCGATCACCTCCGGCAATTGCCGGTCGACCGCGGCATAGGTGACCGGGAAGATGTGGCTGGAGATCGCGACATCGTCGAGTGCCGGACGGCGCAGTTGCGCGAGCCGCGCGACCAGCGGCTGGGTCGGGTTATAGGGCGCGCCGGGAAACGGGCCGAAGCCGGTGAGGAGAATGCGGAGCTTTTCGCTCATTTCAGCAACTCCAAGATCTGCTCGGCGGCGAGGGCCGGCGTGAGATGGCCGTCGGCGACCTCGGTCTCGATCTTCCGGACCTTGGTGCGAACCGAGGCCTCGCTGCGCAGCCGCGCCAGCATGCGCTGCTCCAGCATCGACCACATCCATTTCACCTGCTGGTCGCGCCGCCGCGCGGCGAAATCGCCGGACGCGTTCATCGCCTTGCGATGGTCTAAAACCTTCTGCCAGAGGTCGGTGATGCCGGTGCCGGCCAGCGCCGAATAGGTGACGACGGGTGGGTGCCAATGCTCGGATCGGGGGCTGAGGATATGCAGCGCGCCGCGATAATCGGCGGCGGTGATGTTGGCGCGCTTGAGGTTGTCGCCATCGGCCTTGTTGATCGCGATCATGTCGGCGAGCTCGACCAGGCCCTTCTTGATGCCCTGCAATTCGTCGCCGCCGCCCGGCAGCATCAGCGCGAGGAAGAAATCGGTCATGTCGCAGACCGCGGTCTCGGACTGTCCTATGCCGACGGTCTCGACCAGCACGACGCCGAAGCCGGCGGCCTCGCATAACAGCATCGCCTCACGCGTTTTCGCGGCGACGCCGCCGAGCGTGCCCGAGGACGGCGACGGGCGGATGAAGGCATCGTCCGAGGCCGACAGCCGCGCCATCCGCGTCTTGTCGCCGAGGATCGAGCCGCCGCTGCGAGCCGAGGACGGATCGACCGCGAGCACCGCGACCTTGTGGCCCTGCTCGATCAGATAGGTCCCGAGCACATCGATGGTGGTGGACTTGCCGACGCCGGGCGATCCCGTGATGCCAACGCGAAACGCCTTGCCGGTCTCCGGCAGAAGCCTCTGCACCAGCTCCCGCGCCAGCGCCTGATGGTCGGCGCGCCGGCTCTCCACCAGCGTGATGGCCCGCGCCAGCGCCGCGCGGCTGCCGCCGCGGAGCTCCTTGGCGAGGGTCTTGATGTCGAGCGAGGGCTTCTTCTCAGTCATGCCCCTGCTTTACAATGCCGAGGCGGGGCAGGCGAGGCCCGCCCGCCCGATATCACCGGCTCGTGGCTGCCGCGGCTTGCGGCTGTTTTACCTTGCGCCAGACCCACACCATCACCGGCCAGAGCAGGGCGCCGATCGCCATGGCGGCGAGGATCGCTGCGACCGGGCGCTCGAAGAACGGCAGGATACTGCCGTCCGACTTGATCAGCGAGGTCACGAAGGCCTGCTCGACCATGGTGCCCATGACGATGCCGAGCACCATCGCGGCGACGGGATAGCCGTTCGCCTCCATCACGTAGCCGATCACGCCGAAGGCGGCGACGGTGACGACGCCGAACATGTTGTTGCCGATCGCGAACGAGCCGACCGCACAGCACAGCATGATGATCGGCATTATGGTCGAGCGCGGCGCCAGCAGGATGTAGGCGGCAACCCGGATCATGGCGATGCCGAGCGGGATCATCAGGATGTTCGCGATGATGAACATCAGATAGATCGCGTACATGCTCGACGCCTTCTCGGTGAACAGCGTCGGGCCGGGATTGAGGCCCTTCATGTAGAGCACGCCGATCGCGATCGCGGCGATGGTGTCGCCGGGGATGCCGAACAGCAGCGAGGGCACCCAACCCGAGGCGATGCTGGCATTGTTGCTGGCGCCGGCCTCGACCAGGCCCTCGACATGGCCGGTGCCGAATTTTTCCGGCTCCTTGGAGAAGCGCTTCGACATCGCGTAGGAGACCCAGGCGGCCATGTCGGCACCGGCTCCGGGCAGCACGCCGATGATGATGCCGACGATGTTCCCGCGCGTCATCTGCCAGTGATATAGCTTTGTCAGCCTCCACTGTCCTGCCATGATGCTTCCGAATTTTCGTCGCGGCAGCGGCGGCGGCTCGGGGGTCAGCATCGCGCGCATCACCTGCGCCACCGCGAACACGCCGACCAGCGCCGGGATCGGCTCGATGCCGCCGAACAGATCGGTGAGGCCGAAGGTGAAGCGCGGCACGCCGCCGGGATTTTCGATGCCGATGCAGGAGACCAGCAGGCCGAGGAACATGCCGGCGATCGCCTTCACCGGGGAGGAGCGCGCCACCAAGGTGGCGCACATCAGGCCGAGCAGCGCCAGCCAGAAATATTCGAAGGTCGAGAACGACAGCGCGATCTCGGCAAGCGGCGGCGCCAGGATCATCAGCGACAGCACGCCGGCGATGCCGCCGACCGCGGAAAACCACACGCCGGCCCCGAGCGCGAGCTCGGCCTGGCCCTTGCGCGTCATGGCGTAAGCTTCGTCCGCGTAAGCCGCGGAGGCCGGCGTGCCGGGAATGCGCAGCAGTGCGCCGGGAATGTCGCCGGAGAAGATCGCCATCGAGGACGCCGCGACGATGGTCGCGATCGCCGCGATCGGCGAGAGGTAGAAGGTGACGGGGACGAGTAGGGCGGTTGCCATCGTCGCCGACAGGCCCGGCAGCGAGCCGATCACGAGCCCGTACACGGAGGCCGCGAACATCGAAATGATGACCTCCCAGGTGGAGATCAGCGCGAATGCGTCAAGCAAGGTCTTCAGCATGGGATTACCAGGGCGTCGGCAGCAGGCCGGCGGGCAGCGGCACGCGGAGCAGCTTGCCGAAGATGAGATGGATGGCGAACGGCGACAGCGCGGCAAGCGGCAGCGCCAGCTTCCACTTCGCACCGAGCGCAGTGGACGTCACGTAGACCATGATCGCCGCAGTGATGATGAAGCCGAGCCGGTCGGCGGCGGCGACGTAAAACAGCAGCAGCGCCGGCGGCAGCAAAGCGCGCAGGCCGTAGAGCTTGCCCTGCGGCGGTGGAGCGGCCGCCTGGCCGTCCTCCAGCGGGATCAGCTCTTCCTCCTCCTCGAAGGAGTGGCCGATCCCGAACACGATCGCGAGCCCGCACAGCGCAAGGCCGCTGCCGATCACGAGCGGAAACACGTTGGGGCCGACCGGCTGACCCGGCACCGGCGGCAGGATGTAGCCGCCATAGGCGGCAGCCGCGCCGAGGACGACGAGAAACGATCCCGTGACGGAGTCGGGAAGACGCATGGGGAGGAGTCCTACAGGAGGTGCGCTCCCTCTCCCCGCTTGCGGGGAAAGGGTTGGGGTGAGGGGGGCTCGCCGCGGGCGAGGTGAGAGTTGGAGGCGTGGAGAGTCCCCCTCACCCGAATTCGAGCAAAGCTCGAATTCGACCTCTCCCCACACGCGGGGAGAGGTGATGCAGTGAGCGAACCAACCACGTCAGCCAAAGTCATCTCACGCGAGAGCTGTGAAAGGTCACGCCTTGCTCAAGCCCGCCGCTTTCATCGCTTCACCCATCTGGGCGTCGCCCTTGTCCATGAAGCCTGCGAACTGGCCGGCATCGCCCCACACGGTGCCGAAGCCGCGATTGCTCATGAAGTCCTTGAACTCGGCGGACTCGTAGACCTTCTTCAGCGCCGCGGTGAGCTTGGTTGCGATCTCCGGCGGCAGGTTCTTCGGGGCGCCGATGCCGCGCCAGGCGCCGGTCGCATAATCGATGCCCATCGCTTCCTTCAGCGTCGGCACGTCCTTGAAGATCGGGTTGCGCGCGGGCGCCATGATGGCGAGGCTCCTGGCCTTGCCGGCCTCGATGATGGCGCGCGCCTCCGGCACCGAGCAGGTGGTGAGATCGAGGCCGCCGGCGGCGAGATCCTGCATCGCAGGGGCCGCGCCGTTCGATGGCACCCAGGCGACCTGGTTGGCGGGCAGGCCCATCGCCTGCATCCAGCCGACCAGCGCCAGATGCCAGATGCCGCCCTGGCCGGTGCCGGAGGCCTTGAACTTGCCGGGAGGCGCCGCCTTGATCGCGTCGGCGAGCTCCTTGACCGTCTTGTAGGGCGAGGAGGAGGAGACCTGGATGCCCGGGGGATCCTCGTTCATCAGCGCCAGCGGCGTGTAGCTCTTCGGCGTCAGCTCGGTGAGGCCCTGCCAGTGCATCATCGAGATTTCGACGGTCAGCATGCCGATGGTGTAGCCGTCGGGCTGTGCGGTCGCGATCGCGCTATGGCCGACCACGCCGGAGCCGCCGGTGCGGTTGACCACGTTGAAGGGCTGGCCGAGGTCCTTTTCCAGAAGCGCTGCGACAATGCGCGCGGTCGCGTCGGTTCCGCCGCCCGCGCCCCACGGCACGATCACGGTGACCGGCCGGGCCGGATAGGCTTGTGCGCGTGCGGGCTTGTTGAAGCCGAAAGCGGCGGACGCGGCAACGGCGGCGGTCGAAGCCGCAAAGGTGCGACGCGAAATCTTGGACATTGAATCTCTCCCAGCGGCGCCCGTGAGGTCGGGTGCTCTTCTCAATGGCGACATTCTAGTCGGCTTTGCAGCGCCGCCGCAAGGTAGCGCTACCAACGAGATCGCCATGTTTTGTGAAACCCTGATGCCCATCGGGTGGGCAGTCGGAAATCGGGTGGGTTTTGCCCGCGCAATTCGCCAACCTCTGCGCGTAACGAAAGCCAAAGGCAAGCCACCGATGACCCAAGCCTATTACAGCGCCGTGCTGGACCGCCCGCTGAACGAAGTCTGGTCGCTGATCCGCGATTTCAACAACTATCCCGCTTACATCGACGGGGTGAGCGAGAGCGAGATCGAAGACGACAAGCGTGGCGATGAAGTCGGCGCCATCAGGCGCTTCTGCTATCTCGGAAACTGGATCCGCCAGCGCCTGGTCGATCACTCGGATCGGCAGCACACCCTGACCTACGCCGGTCTCGAAGCGCTGCCGTATCCGCAAGATGACGGAAGCCAGACGCCGGCGCCGACGCGCTATCAAGGCACCATGCACCTGCGCCCGATCATCGAGGGCAATCGCACCCTCATCGAATGGTCGGTCGCGCTTGATACCGAGCCGGCGGATGCCGATCGCTGGCAGGCGCTATTCGCGTCCTGGATTCCTGATTGGACGGACTCACTTGCGCGAACGCTGGCGCGGGCCAGTTAGCGACCGCTCACGGCTCCTCGGCGTCGCCCTTCGGCCGCGCGCCGGCGAAGATGCGCGCGCCTTCCGCGGTGAGATACGGCTTCAGCGTCTCCCACGGCACGAAGGCGACATACTCGCCCTCGGCGTAGGGGCCGACGGCGTAGGGCGGATAGTGGAAGGTGAGGCCGGAGCTCTTGCCTGCCTCGGTCGACGGCGCGAGCGTCACCGCGCCGATCTTGAGCAGGCTCGGCGCGACGCCCTTGAACCATTCGTCGGTCGCGGTCTGGCTGGTGCCGCGCTTCTTCTTCTCGGCTTTGAGCGAGGCGATGATGGCCTTCGCCATCGCCGTCATGGTCGGCCCCCTGTCGGCGGTCTCGGTGAAGAACGGGCGGATCGAGATGCGCTTGGTCTCGCTCTTGTCCCAGAGGATGGTGTCCACATCGGAATTGGGGTGGGCACCGTGCGTATCCATGTAGTCGTTGCGCAGAAGGCTGACATAGCGGTCGGCAACGACGGAGCGGACCAAATATTTGCGCTCGAAATCCCAGCCACCGTCCTTGAAGAATTGCGGGTCGGCTTTGCGCGCGGCGGCAGCTTCGGCGGCATTCTTGTTGAGCCATTTTTTGCCCTCCGCGACGCAATCCGCCACCAGCGCCGTATCCGCCTTGATCCTGTCGTCGAGGAACATGCGCGCCTCGATGCTCTTGGTCTTGACGGCGGCGTCGGGCTTGGGGTCGGCGGCGTGGGCGGGACCGAACAGCGCGCTGCAAACCGTGGCGACGCTGAGCGCGCGCATGAACATTGGCGCGAAAAACATCACGCAAATTCCTTCTTGTCGGGAAATAGACGGCGAAGCTACTCCGCCGCCTCGCTATGGCCGAGCCGCGCATTCAGCTTGCGGATCAGCTCCTCGGCGGCGTCCGCGATCACCGTGCCCGGCGGGAAGATCGCTTCAGCGCCGGCGGCGTAGAGCGCGTCGTAATCCTGCGGCGGCACCACGCCGCCGACGATGATCATGATGTCGTCGCGGCCCTGCTTCTTGAGCGCCGCCTTCAGCTCCGGCACGGCGGTGAGGTGGGCCGCGGCGAGCGAGGAGACGCCGAGGATGTGCACGTCGTTCTCGACCGCCTGCCGCGCGGCCTCATCGGCGGTGGCAAACAGCGGCCCGATGTCGACGTCGAAGCCGATGTCGGCAAACGCGGACGCGATCACCTTCTGGCCGCGGTCGTGGCCGTCCTGGCCGATCTTGGCGACGAGGATGCGCGGGCGGCGGCCCTCGGCCTCCTCGAAGGCGTCGATCAGCGCCTGAACCTTCTCGACCTGATTGCCCATGGTGGACGCCTCCCGCTTGTAGACGCCGGTGATGGACTTGATTTCAGCGCGGTGTCGGCCGAACACCTTCTCCATCGCGTCGGAGATTTCGCCGACGGTCGCCTTGGCGCGCGCCGCGTCGATCGCGAGCGCGAGCAGATTGCCATTGCCCTCGCCGGCCGAGCGCGTCAGCGCGGCGAGCGCGGCATCGACGTCCTTCTGGTTGCGCTCGCTCTTCAGCCGCGTCAGCTTGTCGATCTGCAGGCGGCGGACATTGGTGTTGTCGACCTTGAGGATGTCGATCGGCGCCTCGTCGGTCGGCTTGTACTTGTTGACGCCGATCACCGCCTGCTTGCCGGCGTCGATCCGCGCCTGCGTCTTGGCGGAGGCCTCCTCGATGCGCAGCTTCGGCAGGCCGGCCTCGATGGCCTTCGCCATGCCGCCGAGCTCCTCGACCTCCTGGATGTGGCCCCATGCTTTCGCCGCGAGGTCGCGCGTGAGACGCTCGACATAATACGAGCCGCCCCAGGGGTCGATGATGCGGGTGGTGCCGCTCTCCTGCTGCAGGAACAGCTGGGTGTTGCGGGCGATGCGCGCCGAGAAATCGGTCGGCAGCGCCAGCGCCTCGTCGAGGGCGTTGGTGTGCAGCGACTGGGTGTGGCCTTGCGTTGCCGCCATCGCCTCGACGGTGGTCCGCATCACGTTGTTGAAGACGTCCTGCGCGGTCAGCGACCAGCCCGAGGTCTGGCTATGCGTGCGCAGCGACAGCGAGCGTGGGTCTTTGGGGTTGAAGGGCTTGAGCAGCTTCGCCCAGAGCAGGCGCGCGGCGCGCAGCTTGGCGACTTCCATGAAGAAGTTCATGCCGATCGCCCAGAAGAACGACAGGCGCGGCGCGAAGCGGTCGACGTCGAGACCTGCAGCTAGGCCGGCGCGCAAATATTCGACGCCGTCGGCGAGCGTATAGGCGAGCTCGAGATCCTGCGTCGCGCCAGCCTCCTGCATGTGATAGCCGGAGATCGAGATCGAATTGTATTTCGGCATCTTTTGCGAGGTGTACGCAAAAATGTCCGAGATGATCCGCATCGAAGGCGCCGGCGGATAGATGTAGGTGTTGCGCACCATGAACTCTTTCAGAATGTCGTTCTGAATGGTGCCCGACAGCTTCTCCGGCGGCACGCCCTGTTCCTCGGCGGCAGCGACGTAGAGCGCGAGGATCGGCAGCACCGCGCCGTTCATGGTCATGGACACGCTCATCTGGTCGAGCGGAATCCCAGCGAACAGTGTGCGCATGTCGTAGATGGAATCGATGGCAACCCCGGCCATGCCGACGTCGCCGCCGACACGCGGATGATCGCTGTCATACCCGCGATGGGTGGCGAGATCGAAGGCGACGGAAAGGCCTTTCTGGCCGGCCGCGAGGTTGCGGCGGTAGAACGCGTTGGAATCCTCCGCCGTGGAGAAGCCGGCATATTGCCTGATAGTCCAGGGCTGGTTGACATACATGGTCGGGTAGGGCCCGCGCAGGTAAGGCGCGATGCCGGGATAGGTCTCGAGGAAATCGAGCCCGGCAAGATCGGCCTCGCCATAAGCGGGCTTCACCAGAATGCCCTCGGGCGTCAGCCAAGGCTCGGCGCTGCCTGACGGTGCAGCGGTGGCGGCACGCTCGAATGCGACGTCTGCGAAATTGGGAATGCGGCTCATGGTTTCAACCATATCCTCAATCATGATCCGGATGCTGATGGCTGACGATGGTCGCCATCTTCTCCGGTCCGTAATTCTGTTGCGTGGTCTGGCTCGGCAGATTGGCGATGCCCACCACCCAGCCGAGGCGGGATTCGGTGCCGAACTGTCGTGTCGGAATAATCTGGTCAGGACGGTCGAACGCGCCGGTCATGATCTCGATCCGGTCGCCGTCGATGCGGCCGAAGCTCAGCGGCGTGCCGCAGCCGGCGCAAAAGCCGCGTTCGGCGATGGTGGAGGAGCGGAAGAACGACGGCTGCCCCTTGGTCCAGGCAAAGTCCGTCTTGTTGATGTCGGCAAAGGAGGCGAACGGCGCGCCGGCCGCCTTCTGGCACATGCGGCAGTGACAGATCGAAATCCTGGTTGGCGCCGTCGTGACGCCAAAGCGCACGGCCCCGCATTGGCAGCCGCCGGTGAGAACTGGTTTGCCTGGTTCGGTCATTTCTGTTCCATCCGTCGATAGGCGTCTTGCAGCGTGGCAAGCGCATCGCCTCCGGCGAAGACAAAACCCGTGACGCCGGCGGCCCGCAGCGCCGCCTCGGCCTCAGTCGGGCGGCCTGCCAGATAGATATGTCGACCGCCGGCCGTTTGCAGGGCCTTCGCTGCAGCTTCGGCGTGTTCCGCATAGACCTTGTCGTTGGAACAAAGACAGGCAAGCTCGGCGCCCGAGGCCTTGAACGCTGCAGCCACCTTGGCCGCATCGGCAAAGCCCTCGCTATCGAGGGCTTCGATGCCGCCGGCTTCGAAGAAGCTCTTGGCAAAGGTCGCGCGCGCCGTGAAATCGGCGGCCGTGCCGAGATTGGCCAGGAACACTTTCGGCCGGGAGCCCCGCGCCTTCAGCGCCGCGTCGGATTTGTCACGCAGCGCCTCGAACGGTTCCGCCAGCCGGATCGGCGGCAGCGGATCGAACTTGTATTTCTGCTCGCCGTACGGTGCCAGCTCGACCGGCGTCGCTTTCAGCACCGCGGTCTCGCTCTCGTGCAGGTTCGGAAACTCGCTGGCGCCGGTCAGCACGTCGCGACGCTTTGCGATGTTGGCGTCACGCGCTTTTCGCGCGGCCGCGACCTTGCCCTGAAACAGGCCTTGCTGAAGCGCGGCAAACGCACCGCCGGCTGTCTCGCTCTCCTGGAATAGGGTCCAGGCCGCCTCACAAAGCTGCGCGGTCAGCGTCTCGATGCCGCCTGCGCCGGCCGCGGGATCAGAGACCTTGGCGAGGTTGCTCTCTTCCAGCAGCAGGAGCTGCGTATTGCGCGCCACACGGCGCGCGAACGGATCGGGCAGGCCGAGGGCCAGCGTATGCGGCAGCACGGTGATCGCGTTGGCGCCGGCCAGCCCCGCCGCGAATGTCGCGATGGTCGCGCGCAGCATGTTCACGTAAGGGTCGCGCTGCGTCAGCATGCGCCAAGCCGTGTCGGCGGCGATGAACAGCGGTTTGGGCGTGAGCCCGCACGCTGTCTCGATGCGCGCCCACAACAGCCGCAGCGCGCGGAATTTCGCCATGGTCAGGAACTGGTCGGCATCTGCGGCAAGCCGCGCATAGACCATGCCTTGCGCGGCTTCGAGCGGAATGCCGGCGCCTTCGATCGCGCGCAGATAAGCGACGCCGCAGGCGAGCACGAAGGCGAGCTCCTGCACCTCGGAGCCGCCGGCATCGTGGATCACGCGTCCGTCGGCGGACGCGAACGGTCCCTTGAAACCAAGCCCGGCGAGGCCCTTGATCGCGCCGGTGACGGCAGGGGCGATCTCCTCCCAGGTATAGGGACTGTGACCCCACACCGCGCCCGCCGCGAGCGGATCGAGCCCGAAGCGGATGTTGCAGGCGGCGGGATCGAGGCCGCTGCTCTTCACATATTCCGCGACATGGATCGCGGCCATCCGCGATTGCGGTCCGATCTGAAGCTCGAGGCCGATGCCGGCATCGAGATGGATGTCCTTCAAGACCCTTGCGATGGCTTCGGCCGAAGGTTCCAGACCGAACCCGTGAGCGCCGCTGCCGCCGGCGAACACCAGCGCGAGCCCGGTCGCGCCGTTCTCCAGATCCTGCAACGCCTGTGCATTCGCGAGCGCCGCGTCGGGATGGTCGATCCGCTGGATGATTTGCCAGGGTGCGGCGGCTGGTCGACCCACGACGGGCGCGACACCCTTGGCGCGCGGATAGAGCGGATCGATCTTGAGGCCGTCATAGGTCTTGCCGACCAGCTTCTCGAACGGCGCGCCCTTCAGAACGCCGTCGACCAGCTTGCGCCAATCCTCGACGGTCCTCTTGGGAAAATCGGCCGCCAGCGGCAGGTCGTCAGTCATGGAGGTCATGCGGCCAAGGGCTCCCAAACGTATCGTTATTCGCAGGCGAAATTGCCACGGCGGGCCGCCCCTGCAAACGGTTGTTTTTGGTTAACCGGTATCCGGAAGCCGCTCAATGCCTTGCGTCGAGACGCTGGCGAGCCCGTCACGCACTGGAATGCCCGAGATCACGCGGTCGGGTGCAATCTCGGCCAGCGGCACCAGCACGAAAGCGCGCTCGAACAGGCGCGGATGCGGCAAGGTCAGGTCCGGCTTCTGCAAGCTGACATCGTCATAGGCGATCATGTCGAGATCGAGCGTGCGCGGGCCCCAGCGCCGCTCCTTGTTCCGCGTACGGCCGAATTTCTGCTCGACCTTCTGCAGCACGAACAGCAGCGCGTGCGGATCGAGGTCGGTCTCGATCTCGATGCAGGCATTGATGAAGGGGTCCTGCTGTTCGTCGCCCCAGGGCGGCGTGGCATAGTCCGAGGACCGCGCGATCAGGGCGCCTTGCGCCATGCCGCAGATGTGCGCGATCGCCTTGGCGAATGTCGCGCGGACATCGCCGACATTGCCGCCGAGTGCGATCAGCACGCTTGCCATCAGGGGTGCCGCGAGCGGGTCAGCATGATGCCGACATCGTCGAAGATCGCGGCGATCGGCGCATGCGGCTTGTGCACGGTGACCTTCACGGCGCGGATACGTGGGAAGTGCGACAGGATGGCGTCGGCCACCGCGCCGGCGGCGCGCTCCAGAAGCTTGTAATTGGTATTCTTGAACGCTGCCGTGGTCGTCGCGACGACGTCGGCATAGGACACGGTGTCGGCGAGCCGGTCGCTGCGCGAGGGCTCCGACAGGTCGGTATAGAGTTCGAGATCGATGACGAAGCGCTGGCCGACTTCGGTCTCGTGATCCATCACGCCGTGGCGGGCGTGGATCGACAGGCCGGTGACGAAAATCGTATCGGTCATTGCTTGCCCTCGATTGCGTTCGCCACCCGCAGCGCCTGCAAGGTCTCGGCGACGTCATGGGTCCGGATGATCTTTGCGCCGCGCTGTGCGGCGATCAGGTGCGCGGCGATCGAGCCGGCGAGCCGGTCCTTCGGCTCCGATGGCGACACCGAAGCGATGAAGCGTTTTCGCGAGGCACCGACGAGGATCGGCAGGCCGAACATCTCGAATTCGCGCAAGCGCGCCAGCGCGGTCATGCTCTGCTCGGCAGTCTTGCCGAAGCCGATGCCGGGATCGAGCACGATCTTGTCGCGCGCGATGCCGGCCTTTGCGGCGATATCCAGCGAGCGCAGGAAGAACGTCTTCATGTCCGTGATGATGTCGATGGCGGGATCGGCGTCGTCGCGGTTGTGCATGACGATGACGGGAACGCCTCTCGCGGCCACCAGCGGCGCCATGGCGGCGTCGCGTTGCAGGCCCCAGACGTCGTTGGCGATCGCCGCGCCCTGGTCGAGCGCGTAGGCCACCACCTCGGCCTTCATGCTATCGATCGACACCGGCACGCCGAGCGCGACCACGCCCGCCAGCACCGGCTTCAGCCGGGCGAGTTCGTCGTCCGCCGTGACGGCCTTCGCGCCCTTGTAGGGCCGGGTGGATTCGGCGCCGATATCGATGATGTCGACGCCATCCGCGATCATCGCCCGCGCCCGTGCGAGCGCCTGCTCGGGCGCGATGAACTCGCCGCCATCGGAGAAGGAATCCGGGGTGATGTTGAGCACGCCCATCACCGCCGGGATCGGTCGTTCCAGCAGTTTCCGCAGCGCATCTGGCCCGGCCGAGCCGGCGGGCGGGACGGATGGGGAGGGCGAGGCATTCATGCCGCCCGCTTTGCGCGGTCGGGGAGGGGGAGTCAAGACGGAAGGGCGCAGCACAACCCTGGTCTGAGACCGTCACCCTAAGGCGCGCGCCTCTTCGGCGAGCCTCGAAGGGCGACGACCCGGCTCTCTCCGTGCGGATGTGGCGGTGGCAGTGCATCCTTCGAGGCTCTCCACGGGACGCTTTGCGTCCCTTGTTTCGCACCTCAGGATGACGGAGAGAGCAAGTGGACTAATACGTAATCTTCGGCTGCAGCTTCTTCGCCTTGGCGATGATGTCGCCGACCGACTTCTCGGAAGGCAGGATGCGGAGCAGCTTCTTCTTTTCGTTGGCGTCGCGCATGCTCTGGGCGAGCCTTGCCGGATTCCGATAGGCGAGCTCGCGCACGGTGGTGACGCCGGCGGCGCGGACCAGGCCGACCTTGGCCCGCCCCATGCCGGGAATACGCATGTAGTCGGAGACGTTGGCCCATTCCAGCAGCAGCTGCTCGCTAATGCCGGTCTTGGCGGAAAGCGCCTTGCGGCCCTTCACCGTGCCGGCCGCCTCGAGCAGCCCGTCGGTGGTGCGGATGCCTTGCGCCTTCAACTTGTTGGCGGCAAAGACCGACAGGCCCTCAATCTCGGAGATCGGATATGTCATGATACTCGATATGAATTGCCAAAGCTTCAGGCGAACTGGCTGAGGCCCGGCGTCCCCGCAACGATCTTGCCCATCTGATCTGCTCCGATTTTGTCTCGGCCGAAGCGGAAAAGTTCACGGGCGACGTTTTGAATCTCCGACATGCCAAGTCCGAGGCCCATCAGGCGCGTGCCGACAGCCATCAAGCCGCCGCCCATCAGCCGCGACAGTCCGCCGCCGCTCCTGGATGCCTCGATCGCGGCTTCCGCTCCGGGGATCTGATCGATCAGGGCCTGCACGCTGTCGGAAGGACCCTCGTTGCGGAGGAAGCCCAGGATGATGCCGACGCTCTTTTCAGCGACAGCACTATCTATGCTGGCGTTTGTCGCCAGCCGCCCGATCAGCTCGTCCATAAGGCCCGCCCCTCAGCCGGTTTGCTTGCCGGAGTATTTCTTTCGAAAATGATCTTGAGCCGGTGTGATGTGAAATTCAAGCGATGAACGCACGCGTCGTCGCGATTCACCTTCGAACGCGCGAAAAGTGTTGCAGCGATGCAAGAGCGGAGATGGAATCGGCGAAAAATTGCCGCGTTGCGAACGCCTCGTTCCTACTTTCGGCTGATGTCGTCCGTCCGTTTCCGACTATGTCGCATGTTCGGCCATGTTGAACCGTTTTAATCGGCGCGCAACATGCGTTAAACTACGGAACTGGTGCATTTGAGTTTCAATACGCGAAACCCGGCAGAGAGATCAGAGAGAATAATGACCGCACAGGACAGCAAGCTCGGCGATACCGACGACAAGATCTTCGTCGGCAAGGGAGACGAGCAGGCATGGCTGACGCTGGCGCTCGCCAATCGCCACGGCCTCGTCACGGGTGCAACCGGAACCGGCAAGACCGTGACGCTGCAAGTGATGGCGGAAGGATTTGCACGCGCCGGTGTTCCGGTCTTCGCGGCGGACATCAAGGGCGACCTCTCCGGCATCTCCGAGGTTGGCGAGGCCAAAGACTTCATCCTCAAGCGCGCTTCCGAAATGGGGCTGAATTTCCAGCCCGACCAGTTCTCGACAGTGTTCTGGGACGTGTTCGGCGAGCAGGGCCACCCGGTGCGCGCGACCGTCACCGAAATGGGGCCGCTTCTGCTCGCGCGCATGCTCGACCTCAACGACGTGCAGGAGGGCGTGCTCAACGTCGCCTTCCGCGTCGCTGACGACAACGGGCTGACCCTCATCGACATGAAGGATCTGCGCGCACTGCTCGACGCCATCGTGCCCGATAGCGCGAAGAAGGGCGCGGACGCGGGGGAGGATCCGCTCGCCGCCATCCGCAAGGCCGCGCAGGGTTTCGGCAACGTCACCAAGGCCACCGTCGGCACCATCCAGCGCCAGCTGCTGGTGCTGGAGAACCAGGGCGGCACCAAATTCTTCGGCGAACCGGCGCTGACGCTGAAGGACTTCATGAAGACCGACCGCGACGGCCGCGGCATGGTCAACATCCTGGTCGCCGACAAGCTGCTGCAGAACCCCAGGCTTTACGCGACATTCCTGCTGTGGATGTTGTCGGAGCTGTTCGAGGAGCTGCCCGAGGCCGGCGATCTGCCCAAGCCAAAGCTCGTGTTCTTCTTCGACGAGGCGCATCTGCTGTTCAACGATGCGCCCAAGGCGCTGATGGACAAGATCGAGCAGGTGGTCCGCCTGATCCGCTCCAAGGGCGTCGGCGTCTACTTCGTGACGCAAAACCCGGTCGACGTCCCCGACCGCGTGCTCGGACAGCTCGGCAACCGGGTGCAGCACGCGCTACGCGCCTTCACCCCGCGGGACCAGAAGGCGGTCGCCGCTGCGGCCCAGACCTTCCGGCCCAACCCGAAGCTCGACACCGCCAAGGTGATCATGGAGCTCGGCAAGGGCGAAGCGCTGGTGTCCTTCCTCGAAGGCAACGGCACGCCGGCGATGGTGGAGCGGGTGCTGATCCGGCCGCCGTCGGCTCGCATCGGGCCGATCACGCCGGACGAGCGCAAGGCGATCATGGCTGCGAGCCCGGTGAAGGGCAAATACGACGCCGCGGTCGATGAAGAGTCCGCTTACGAGATGATCCAGAAGCGCATCGCCGGCACAGCGGCCACAGCGGACGGCCCGGCTGGCGGAAATGGCGGCGGGCTCCTCGGCCAGATCGGCTCGATCGTCGGCACTATCTTCGGCACCAACGTCAAGCGCGGCCGCCTGTCGACCGGCCAGGTCATTGCGCGGGACGTGACGCGATCGGTCACCAACCAGGTGATCGGCGGGATGGCCGCCAATATCGGCAAGTCGGTCGGCGGCCAGCTTGGCGGCTCGATCGGCCGCACGCTGGTCCGCGGCGCGCTCGGCGGATTGCTGCGGCGGTAGCCACGCCAAAGACCTCATTTCAGGCAATCCGCTTCCGCTTGGTGCGACCGACCTCGCTCCGTTCGTGGGGCAGGGCGATCGCATGTGAGCAGCGGCGTCCTTGCGGCCATCCTTCGAGACGCCCGCTTTGGCTGGCTCCCCAGGATGAGGGCGGAGCGCGTAGCAGCCATTTCAACGGGCGCCGATGCTGTTTAGCCTCATCCTGAGGAGACCGCGGAGCGGTCGTCTCGAAGGACGAGGCGTGCGCAGATCGCCACCAAGAAGCCAAACGCGATGCCTGACCTCGCAGGTAAGTCCGATCACCACCCGGTACAATTTCAGGTGAGGGGCTCTCCAAGCCTGCGCCGGTCTGCTACGTCCTGTTCGCCGCCGCACAGGACCACCCCGTGACCCCGCCCGCCCCGTTAGCCAAGCCTGACGCGCCCAGACGCCTGTCGCTGCGCGCGCCGCTGGACCTGCTGTTTCTGTTCTGCTGCGTCCTGCTCACCGCCGACGTGCTCGTTCCCGAGATCTTCGGCAGCGGCAAGACCAAGGATTACCCGCTGTGGTTGTGGGCCGGGCAGCAGGTCTTGCAGGGTGAGCCACTCTATCCCGCCACGGCCGTCGAGTATTTCGAGTTCATCTATCCGCCGCTGCCGGCGATCCTGCTGGCGATCCCGAGCTGGTTCGGCAAGATCTCGCTCTATGTCGTCCTGTCGATCCTGAATGCCGTGGCGTGGTGGTACACCGGGACGTTCTCCCAGGTCATGGCCGGCTCGGGGCGCAGCCCCGGCCGCTGGCTGGAGGCGCTGCCTGCCGTCGTCACCGTGCCGTTCGTGTTCGACATGTTCGACCTCGGCCAGCCGAACCTCGTCCTGCTGGCCATGATGCTCTACGGTTTCTGGAGCTTGCGGCATCAACGTCCCTGGCTAGCGGGCTTCATGTTCGCGCTCGCCGCTGTCATCAAGGTGTTTCCGATCGCGGTCCTGCCGTATCTGGTCTGGCGGCGGAAATGGGTGGCGGCCGCCGCCACGGTCGCCTTCACCGGCATCCTGCTCTATGTCGTGCCGGCGCCGATCCGCGGCTTCGAGCGCAACGCGGCCGAGCTTGCGACCTGGTATCAGGGCATGGTCGGAACGAGCTCGGAAAAGGGCTTTGGCCAGCGTGACGAGCAGAACTGGTCGTGGGTCAACCAGTCCCTCATCGCCGTCACGCACCGCCTGGTCCGTCCGATCAACTTCAATCTGGAGGATCCCGGCAAGCCGCCGCGCACGATGAACATCATCGACGTCGATTACAGGACGGCGAACTGGATCGTGCTGGTGCTGTCGGCCTTGCTCGGGCTCGGCTTCGTCGCGATCATGCCGCAGCAAGCGCGGCGAACGGCGCGCTCGGATGCCGAGGAGCTCGCCATCCTGTTCTGCCTGATCACGGTGGCCTCGCCTTTGGCTCGGCAATACTACTTCATGTGGCTGTTCTTCCCGATGACGGTGCTGATGCATCGCGCCGCCTTCGACGAACGGGCGAATGTGCGTCTCGGAACCTGGCTCGCCCTCGGCGCAGCCGGAATTCTCATGCTGCTGGCGCTGCCGTGGTTTCCAACTGTCCTCCAGGCTTGGGGCAACAATCTCCTCGCGACCGCCGTTCTTGCAGGTAGTCTTGCATGGCACATCCGGCATCCGCCCGTTGCGGCTGGCTCCGAGCCCGCGACGGCGCTAAAACCCGGTACCTCTTGAGACTCGAACGTCAGGACCAACGACCATGGCCAATGCGCAGCTTCAATCCGTGCTCGACCACATCGACAAGGATTTCGACAACAGCCTGGAGCGTCTGTTCGCGCTGCTCCGGATCAAGTCGATCTCCGCCGATCCGGCCTTCGCCGGGGATTGCAAGGCGGCGGCCGAGCATCTCGCCAAGGATATCGCGAGCCTCGGTGTCGCCACTGAAGTGAGGCCGACCGCGGGCCATCCCGCCATCGTCGGCAAGACCGGAGCCGGTGGGCGGCCGCATGTGATCTTCTACGGCCATTACGACGTGCAGCCGGTCGACCCGCTCGATCTCTGGCACCGTCCGCCGTTCGAGCCTGTCGTCACCGACCATGCCGACGGCCGCAAGATCATCGTCGCGCGCGGCGCCGAGGACGACAAGGGCCAGGTGATGACGTTCGTCGAAGCCTGCCGCGCCTGGAAGAAGGTGACGGGCTCGCTGCCGGTCGACATCACGTTCCTGATCGAAGGCGAGGAGGAGGTCGGCTCGAAGAACTTCGTGCCCTTCATCGAGGCCAACAAGGAGGAATTCAAAGCCGACTACGTGCTGGTCTGCGACACCGGCATGTGGGACCGCAACACGCCGGCGATCACGACCTCGCTGCGCGGCCTGCTCTACGAGGAGCTGAAGATCACCGCCGCCAATCGCGACCTGCATTCCGGCGTGTTCGGCGGCAGCGCGATGAACCCGATCCGGGTGCTGACGAAAATTCTGGGCGGCCTGTTCGACGACGACAACCGCATCACCATTCCCGGCTTCTATGACGGCGTGAAGGATCTGCCGCCTGATATCCTGGAGCAGTGGAAGAAGCTCAATCTGACGCCGGAGATGTTCCTCAAACCGATCGGCCTGTCGATCCCGGCCGGCGAGAAGGGGCGCCTCCTGATCGAGCAGGCCTCATCGCGCCCGACCTGCGACGTCAACGGCATCTGGGGCGGCTATATCGGCGAGGGCTCCAAGACGGTGATCCCGTCGCATGCTTCAGCCAAGGTCTCGTTCCGCCTGGTCGAAGGGCAGGACCCGCAAAAGATCCGCAAGGCCTTCCGCGACTACGTGACGGCGCGCATTCCCGGCGACTGCAAGGTCGAGTTCGGCGACCATTCCGCCGCGCCCGCCGTCGCGCTCGACTGGAACATGAAGCCGCTCGCCGCCGCCAGCAAGGCGCTGACGGAGGAATGGGGCAAGGAGACCGTGCTGATGGGCTCCGGCGCCTCGATCCCGATCGTCGCCGACTTCAAGCGCACGCTTGGCCTCGACTCGCTGCTGGTCGGTTTTGGATTGGACGACGACAACATCCATTCGCCGAACGAGAAGTACGATTTGAGAAGCTTCCAGAAAGGCATCCGCTCATGGGCCCGCATCCTCGCGGCGTTGGCGGAGGTGAAGTAGGGCACGGTGCCGTAGGGTGGGCAAAGGCGCACAGCGCCGTGCCCACCATCTCTCACCAAACGCGAAAGAACGTGGGCACGCTGCGCTTTGCCCACCCTACGGCTCTGCTGTCGTGGCGACCACCGCCCCAAAATAAAAACGCCGCCCGGAATTGGGCGGCGTTTCATTCCAAAAGGCGTAGAGGTTAGTTGGGCGCTACCCTACACCAAATCCCGAAAATCTCAAGACCGGTAGCCCGGGAGCTCGCGGTCGAGCTTGCGCAGCAGCGGCGGCCACACGAGGTTGGTGGCGCGCAGCTCGGCGCGGTCGCGGTTGGCGAGCAGCTCGGTGTTCTTGTCGATCGCGGTATCGTCGACCGGGTAGACCGGCGTGCCGAGCGCGCGCGTGCGCACCTGCATCGAGCAGGCGCGCTCGAGGTGGTACATGCGCTCGAAGGCGGAGGCGACCGAGCGACCGACGGTGAGCGTGCCGTGATTGCGCAGCAGCATGTGGTTGTGGTCGCCGAGATCCTTCTGCAGCCGCGGCCGCTCGTCGTGATCGAGCGCGATGCCTTCATAGTCATGATAGGCGAGGTCGTGGGTGACGAGCTGGGCGGTCTGGTTCAGCGGCAGCAGGCCTTCAGCGCTGCTCGACACCGCGGTGCCGTCGAGCGTGTGGAGATGCAGCACGCAGATCGCGTCCTCGCGCACCTCGTGGATCGCCGAATGGATGGTGAAGCCCGCGGGGTTGATGCTGTATTCGCTCTCGGAGAGCTGGTTGCCGTGCAAATCGACCTTGACGAGGCTCGAGGCCGTGATCTCGTCGAACATCAGCCCATAGGGATTGATGAGAAAATGATGGTCGGGGCCGGGCACGCGCGCAGAGATGTGGGTGTCGACCAGATCGTCCCAGCCGTACAGCGCGACAAGGCGGTAGCAGGCGGCGAGATTGACCCGTTGCTGCCACTCGGCCTCCGTCATATGAGACGGCACTTCCTTCAGGCGCGCTTCCGCTGGCGACATGGCTGATCTCTCCGAACATCGTTGTTGCGGGGAGGGAGCGTAGTACCGCTCGTGGCAAGCAGCAAGGCGCGACAAGCGCGCGGCAGTCAAGCGTAGCCCGCATGAGCGGAGCGACATGCGGGACCGCTCTGAGAGGGATCCCGGATGTCGCTTCGCTCATCCGGGCTACGGGAGAAGAATATTACGGCGCCGGGATCGAGAGCAGGCTGGAAATGCTGCGGCCGCGGATGTCGTAGACGCGGGCGAACACCACGTCGTCGCGCTTGATCTCGACCATCACGGGCGCGGTGAGGCCCTTGCAGTAGAACTCGCCGAGCGTCATCGCGAAATCGGCCGCGTTGGAATCCCAGCCGATGGTGAAGTCGGGCCCGAGCGCGACCTGGGCGGGGCGCTGCGGACCGCAGACCGCGACCTTCCATTTGCGATTGGTCGGCGGCACTTCCTGGCGTTCGACGATCTGCTCGCGCAGCTCATCCGAGGCCTGCTTCAGCGCGAGGCCCCAATAGTCCAGCATGAAGCGGTCGTCGGCGCCGCGCACGGTGCCGGCGATGTGGTTGAAGTGGGTGTACTGATAGGGATGCAGCCGGATCATCTCGGCGAGCGAGAGCGCGAGGCCAAAGCAGAACGTGGCGAGCACGACCGGCTGCCAGGTGCGGTGATTGGCGCGCAGGCGCTCCATGGCCCAGGCGAAGGCGACGCCGCCGAGCACCGCCATCGGCGGGATCACGAACACGAAATGGCGGATGCCGTTGTACAGCGCCGGCCGCTTCACCATCGCGATCGCGAGCGGCAGGGTCGCTGCCAGCGTCAGCATCAGCATGATGGTTTTGCGCCGCGCCGGAACCTCGCGGCGCGGCAGCATGGCGAAGGTGCTGACCACGGCGCCGGCCATCAGCACCAGCATCACCTCGGGCAGTTGCAGCGCGAACAGCGTCGGCAGATAGGACCAGGGCATGTCGGGCACGGACACGATCGCGCCGTCGAACATCTCTTTCCACGGCTTCTCGAAGAAGTGCGAGAAGTAGGTCAGCGCCTCGAAGGGATTGCCGGGCTCCATGATCGACCACGGCCAGATCAGGCCCATCACGAGGTAGCCGAACGCGAGGCCAGGCAGCAGCACATAGACGACATGGGCGAAGCGGCGGACCGACTCGCGCAGGCCCTCGCTGCGCAGTTCCTGCAGGAACAGCGGGATGAAGCCGAGCACGGCGTAGACCAGCGCGAGCCCGCCGAGAACGCGGCAGCCCAGCGAAAGGCCGGCACCCAGGCCGACGATCAGGATCGTGCGCGGCGACGGCTTGGGATATTCCTCGGCGAGCCGGACCAGGCCGAGCATCAGGATGATCATGGCCACCGCGAAGGGCGCATCCTTCGGATTCATGAACATGTGGCCGTAGAAGATCGGGCACAGCGCGAGCAGCAGCAGCGAGGCAAGACCGGCAAGGGGGCCGCCGATGCGGCGGCCGAGCCGCCACGTCACCGCAAGTCCGACCACGCCGACGATGGCGCCGACCAGTCGTCGCGTCTCGAACAGCTCGAGCGGAATGATCTTGTGCAGGAGGGCCGCGACCATGTCGAAGCCGCCGCCATACATGTAGAGATTGGCGAAGGAGAGCGCCGCGGTGTCCTTGAAGCCGGAACCGAACATGCGCAGCAGCAAATCGGCATATTCAGCGTGGGTGTAGTCGTCCCAGCCGAGGCCGTAGTCGCGGAACGTCAGGCCCGCAATGACCGCGACCGCGGCCAGCACCAGCATGGCGAGATCGTCGCAAGTCCGTTCGACCGAGCGCCGCAGAGGCGTGTCGATCGCCGCAGTCGTGATGGATGTCATGGCTATCGGTGCCCCGGAATCCCCTCTTGGCCCTGCTGGTGCGCGCGGGCCTCAACCCCGGACTCCCTATAGCGCAGTTCCATTTCCAAGTAATTGGGCATTATGGCTAAATTCCTGATGCGACGCAGCAATTCCGGTTACTTGAGAGCAGTCTAAGCAGTAGCGAGCTGTAGCTGAAGGGAATGTGAATAAGTCCCTGATTTCCTTCCCTTTAGGAACGCTACCGACAATTCCTCGTTGGCGTGGAACACCGGATGACGGTATCGTGGCGTAGCGGTTGTCGCGTGTGGATGGCGACCGGGGGTGAGTTCGATGAATCTGGCATTGTTGATCGCGGGGATTTTCGCCGTCGTGGCGGGCTTCCTTTCGATCCTGTTTGGCTTCTCCGTCAGGGAGTTCAGCCTCGGCAGCCCCCTCATAATCTCGGGCACGATCTCCGTCTGCTCCGGATTGTTACTGGCCGGCCTCTATGTCGTGGTCACGGAACTGAAGGGCCTCGCGCGCCGGCTGGCCGGTGCGCCGTCCGAGGTTCGGGTCAGGCCCGTGCTGCCGGGCCTCGCCGCATCCGGGCCGGGCCTTGCCGTGCCAGGCGCTGCTGCGCCCGAGCCGATGCCCGCTGCGGCGGCAAGGGGCGAGGCAAGGATCGAGCCGCCACCGTCGCCGCCGCCCGCCGCAGGCCCGCCGCCGTGGCAGAGCGAAGCCGCCGCGCGCGAGCGTCCGCGTGTCGAGACGCCGCCGGTGCCGGAAGCTCCAACGCCGCCCGCGGCTCCGGAAGCGCCGCGCCGGCGCAACCTGTTGTTCGCCTCGACCTCGCGTAAGGAACGGGAGCGTGCGGAGGCGAAGGCCATCGAGGACGCGCCGCCGCAGCTCCCTGCGGAGCCCGGTGAGGCCCTGGATACTCCGCCTGCAAGCTTCGACGATGCCTGGCCGAAGCCGGACCGCATGCGTCCGCCGGAGCCGCCGGCCGCCTTGCGCCGGCCGCCGCCGCGCTCGCCATCGACCTTTGCGGAGGCCGCTCCGCCTGCACCCGAGCCGCCGCCGCCTCCACCGCCACCTGTCGAGCAGCCGCCCGTCACCGTGCTCAAATCCGGAATCGTCGACGGCATGGCCTATTCGCTCTATTCCGACGGCTCGATCGAAGCGCAGATGCCGGAGGGCATGATGCGCTTTGCCTCGATCGACGAGCTGCGCGCCCATCTCGACCAGCGGTCCTGAGCTCTGCCGCGCAGAACTAGAGCGCCGTTGTCGCCACCGTGTCGGTCATCGCCTTGTTTCAGCCGAACGTCCTGTTGACACGGAATAGTTCGGCGTCGTCTATCCCGTGAGGCGCAAGTGGAGGGGCGGGCCGATGTCGGACGCTGGGGCAAAGAATTTCATCGAGCTGACGGCGAGCATCGTGTCGGCCTATCTCAGCAACAATCCGACGCCTGCGACGGAGATTCCGAATCTGATCAGCCAGGTGCATGGCGCCCTGGTGCGGGTGTCGTCAGGTCGCACCGAGACCGCGCCGCTCGAGCCGGCCAAGCCGGCGGTCTCGCTGAAGAAGTCGATCGCGCCCGACTATCTGGTCTGCCTGGAAGACGGCAAGCGCTTCAAGTCGCTGAAGCGCCATCTGCGCACGCAATATAACATGACGCCGGAGCAATACCGCGAGAAATGGGGCCTGCCAGCCGACTATCCCATGGTCGCGCCGAACTATGCGGTGGCGCGCTCGCAATTGGCCAAGCAGATGGGCCTCGGACAGCAGCAGCGGAAGAAGGGAAAGTAGAATCGCTCGCTCGGCCAGCTCTGGTAGGGTGGGCAAAGGCGCGTGCTTGCGCGACGTGCCCACGAATTCTCACCAGTCACACGCAAATCGTGGGCACGCTTCCGCCTTCGCTCTTCGAGCTACGGCGGACAAGCCGCTTTGCCCACCCTACGAGAGCTTCTTACGACGCTTCCGCCAGCGCCTCTTTCGCATCGGTCTTGATGCGCTCGACCATCGAGCGCAGGCCGTTGGAGCGCTGCGGCGTCAGGTGATCGCGAAAGCCGAACTCGTTGAACACCGCGATCGCGTCGGTATCGAGGATCTGCTGCGGCGTGCGGCCCGAATAGAGCGAGAGCACGATCGCGACCAGCCCGCGCACGATATGCGCGTCGCTGTCGCCGCGATATTTCAAGATCGGCGCGCCATGGCCGCGGTCGACCAGCTTCTGGAGCCAGACTTGGCTGACGCAGCCGTTGACCTTGTTCTCGGCGGAGTGTTCCGCCTCGGGCATCGGTTCCAGGGTACGGCCGAGCTCGATGACGTACCGGTAGCGGTCGTCCCAGTCGTCCAGAAGCTCGAAATTGTCCCTGATTTCGTCGATCGTCGTCATGTTGGCCCGTGTTCCCGTTAGGGCCAATATAAGGATGCGAGGAGATGAAATCGATAGGGTTTGGGCGCTAATTCGCCGCCGCCGGGCCGCGCCATTCCAGCGCGAGGTCGTCCTGGCTCAGGGTATCGCGCGGCGCCTCGGCCGATGCGGCATCGCCTTCGCCGGCCATCGCGATCGAGCCGGTATGGTCGGGCGCCTTCTTGTCGTTCTTGTCGTTCTTGTCGGTCTTCTCGTTCTTGTCGTTGGAGATCTGCTCTTTCTTGTCGTTGATGATCTGGTAGATCTTGCGCGCCCCGTCCTGGGCGCGCTGGCCGATGATGGTCGCGGCCTGTCCGCCGACCTCACAGGCCGCCGGCTGGCGCTTGCAGAACTGGGTCATGTCGGAGACGGCCGCGGTCGCAGCCTGCACCGCATCGGCAGCACCGATCTGCGGCAGCTTGTCCGATTCGGGCGTCTTGTCCCTGGGCAGGAGCACCAGCACCAGCCCGAGCCAGAATGTGATGCGGAGCAGAAAGCGCATCTTAGCGACCTGTACGTTCGATCCCGTCCACGGCGAACTCCGCGGATGTCGGACCTAGCAACTCTCGATAAATCGCAAGTGATTGCCTTGAGCTTAATTCGCGGAAAATTTACGCAAAATTCTTCGAGATCGACGGTGTCGTAAATTTTCGATTGACGCCGGCGCCCGTGATTTCGCTGGCACGCATATCCACCAATTCGAAACCATGCCGGGAGGCGTGAAACCCTGTGTTCACCATCCTCGCCGAAGACGTCGCCAAATCGTCTAAAAAGCCCCGCGATGTCCCGGCGTCCGGCCGCACACCGAGCCGCCTTAGCACTCGTTTAAGGTCGCTCTGACACGGTGGCTCAACGACAAGGAGGCGTTGCGGCGCGTCTTCCAAAAGACGATTGAGCCGAAGCGCGAGACCCGTGACAGTTTTGAGTATCATCCGCGATTGTCTCGATGCACTGCTGCATCCCTCCGCGCGTTACGATGCGCTGATGCGGGCGCGTCATCGTGCCTTCATGGCGCCGCGGCTGCTCGGCAGCCTGGCCGCCTTTGCCGCATTCCCGGTCTATCTCGCCATGCGTGGCGCGCCGAGCGCGGTCGAGGTCGCCGCGTTCGCCTGGCTGATCGCGCCGATCCTGCTGTCCTGGTTCCTGTCGCGCACCGGCCGCTATGAAGGCGCCCATGTGCTGTCGTCGCTGGCGCTCGCCGGCCTGATCATGGCGGTCGCGGGCACCACGGGCGGCATCGAATCATTCGCCGCGGTCTGGCTGGTCGTGGTTCCCCTCGAAGCCGCGCTGTCGGCCTCGCGCCGCGTCGCGGCCTTCGCATCCTTGCTCGCGCTGTCCTGTGCAGGACTCCTGATCCTCGTCGGCCAGCTCGGCTGGCTGCCGGTTGCAGACACCAGCCCTGCTGAACGCGGCGTGCTGATGGCGTGCGGCGTCGTCTCGGCGACGCTCTATGCCGCCGGCCTTGCCTTCGGCGCCGAATCGCTGGCGCGCACCAGCGTGGCGCTGCTCTCGCGTGAGGAGGAGCGTTATCGCCTGCTCGCCCGCAACATGAGCGACGTCGTCTCGCGGCATCGGCGCAACGGTGCGGTGCAGTTCATCTCGCCCGCGGCGGAAGCGATGCTCGGCACGCCGGTGGCGCAACTGCTCGGGCATGGCCTGTTCGACCGCGTCCATGTCGCCGATCGCCCGGCCTATCTCACCGCGCTCTCCGATGCCGCGCGCGGCGATGTGCGCAGCATCGAGTTCCGGCTGCGGCGAGAGCCCGACGGTTCGGAGCGCGGTCAGGTCGATTTCCTCTGGGTCGAGATGCGCTGCCGCCCGCTCGACCGGGATATCGGCCAAAATCCTCATGGCGACGTCATGCGCGAGGCCGAAGTCGTCGCCGTGATGCGCGACGTCACCGACCACAAGCTGTCCGAGCAGGCGCTGGATCAGGCGCGCAGTGCCGCGGAAGCTGCCGATGCCGCCAAGACGCGCTTCCTCGCCACCATGAGCCACGAGCTGCGCACGCCGCTGAACGCCATCATCGGCTTCTCCGAGATGATCGCGCAGGAGCAGACCCTGATGCTGGGCTCGGCCCAGCGCCAGGAATATGCCCAGCTCATCAACGATTCCGGCCAGCATCTGCTGTCGGTCGTCAACGGCATCCTGGACATGTCCAAGATGGAGTCGGGCAATTTCGAGATCGCGTCCGAGCCGTTCGCGCCGCGCGCTTCGCTGTTGCATTGCTGCAATCTCTTGGCGCTGAAGGCGCGGGAGAACGGCATCGACCTCATCACCGATGCGCCGCAGGATCTGCCTGTCATGACCGGCGATCCCAGGGCATTCAAGCAGATCGTGCTCAATCTCGTCGCCAACGCCATCAAGTTCACAGAGCGCGGCGGTCAGGTCTCGGTAACCGCTGCCGTGTCGGGTTCGCAGCTGACGCTGCGCATCAGCGACACCGGCGTCGGCATCGCGCCCGACGATCTCAAGCGCATCGGCGCGCCGTTCTTCCAGGCGGGCAAGACCTATCAGCGCCGTCACGAGGGAACCGGCCTCGGACTTTCGATCGTGAAGAGTCTCGTGGCGTTGCATCTCGGCGAATTGACGGTACAAAGCAGGTTGGGAGAGGGCACCGCCGTCACCGTCAGGCTGCCGCTCGTCTACACGCCGCCGCAAGTCAAGCCGGTCGAGAGCAAGGTCGCGACGCTGACGCCGGTGCTGCGCCAGGACCTTCAGGACCAAACTCACGACCAGTCTCAGGACCAACCCGCTCTGGTGAAGAAAAGTGCCTAAGAAGTCTGCCAAGGACGAAGCCGCTCCGCGCCGCCGTGGCGCGAAGGCCGCGGTCATCGATGTCGAGACCGAGCGCAACCTCGTGATGCGCGTGCTGCTGCACAGCCCGAAGGACACGCTGGCCGGTCTCGTCGCCGTCGCCGCGATCGGCGCGATCGTTGCCAATGCGCTGTTCCTGCAGACCGGCCGCCATCCGGCGCCGATGTTCGGCACCGTGATCAATCTTCCCGCGCCGTCCGCCGTGGCGCTGTCGAACCCAATGCCGCGTCCGCGCCCGGTCGGTGCCGATACCTCGCCGCTGGAGCCGCGCGCGACGGAGTTCCGCGCCGAGCCGAAACCTGCCGAGCGAGCCGCCGAGAAGCCGCCCGAAAAGCCCGTCGAGGCGACTGCATCGACGCCGCGGGCGGGCAGTGATCCCATGACCAATCTGGTCAAGGCGACGACCTCGACGCCGCCGTCCGCCATGCGTCCGCCCGCGCCGATTCCGGTGCCGCAGAGCCCCGCCGCACGGCGTATCGCCGGCGTGCAGCGCGCGCTGTCCGAATATGGCTACGGCAATTTGAAGATCACGGGCACGATGAGCGGTGAGACCCAGTCCGCGATCCAGAAGTTCGAGCGCGAGCACAAGATGCAGGTCACTGGCCAGCTGTCCGACCGGCTGCTGCGCGAGCTCGGCGCCGCGATCGGCCATCCCGTCGAATAACGCGCATCCCGCTGTCATTGACGCCGATCAATTCCGGCCATCGCGCGCCGCAGACCAAGCCGCGCCCGCGCGCGGGCGATTTGCTTGGGATCAATGACGGTCGACAGCGTTGGGGAACATGATCGCTCATCTTCAACGAAGAAGAGAGATTGTCATGTTCAAGGTCTCGGTTCTGGTCTGGATTATGCTGGGCACGACGCTGGCGGGCGTCAGCCTGATCGTCGTGCTGATGGTGCCGAGTTTCGCCGCCGACGCGATCAGGAACATCCCCTATGCAGTCGCCGTGGGATTCGCGCTTGCGATGCCGCTGTCATATCTCGTTGCGCGCCAGATCAACGGCGGGCAACGTGTAAGCAAGGCGTGACAATCGGACGCTGAGACTGGCGGCGCGCGTCACGCTGGCCTATCGTTCGACTCATGCGTTTGAAATCCAACATATGGGTCGCGGCCTACCTGCGCCGGTGCCAGACCGAGGGCGTGTTCGGCGCGGTGCGTCGTCGCGGGGCCGAGGAGGCGGGCGCGGTGTTCGTGAAGGTGTCGTTGCTCGACGGCCATGCGATGCTCTACGCGCCGGCGCCGCAGACCGTCTATGACGACGGCCGTCCCGTCGATCGCTTCTTCGTGCCGGTCGCGCAGCAACCCCTGCCCGAGCACACGATCGAGGAGCGTCTCGCCAAGGAAATCCGCTTCGATCCGGACGCCTGGATCGTCGAGACCGAGGATCGCGGCGGGCGGCATTTTCTGGAACTGGCGAAGACGTAACTGCTGCTCTTCCGTCGTTGCGAGCCCGACACCCAGCCTTGTAGCCCGGATGGAGCGAAGCGTAATCCGGGACTTCCGCCACGAGTGACGGAGACCCGGATTACGCTGCGCTCCATCCGGGCTACGGGCTAAACCGTCTGCGCTACCGATCCGATGACCCGTCGGTGCCGGTGCGGCGCGGCATCGCGCCGGGCTGCACGCCCGGCCGCGTTTGGCTTGCCCCCGCGCGGGCGCGCTGGCGTTCGCCATCGTGCAGTGACGGCTGGTACTTTGCACGCGTGACGGCCAGCGTCGAGCCGCGCCAGGCTGCCAGCATGACCAGTGCCGAGCGGTCGCTGAGGCGGTCGTAGAGCCGCGACAGCCGGTACACCTCGTTCACGGACGTGCCGATCTCCGGCTTGAAGAACAGCAGGATGCGCTGGAAGTTCGGGCTCGGCATGTCGAGCGCGCGCGCGGCGACCGCGAGCGCCTCGCCGCCGGCATCGTCGACGATCTGGGCCGCGACGCGCGAGGGCAGGATCAGGCTGTCGCCGAGCTCGAGGGTAAAATTGTCGACGTCGCCCGCGATCGCCGCCATCTCCAGGATCTGAATCGCGCGCTTGGCGCGCACGGTCGGAATGCGGGGCGCGGCCTTCAGCGGGGTCTGCGCCAGGTTGTGCAGGATCAGCGCGCGCTCGGAGGCGCCGGCGTGGAAGAACATGTCGTGGATCTCGGCGGCGTCCGTCGGCTGCATCGCCATGTTGGCGGCCATGCGCAGCTCGGCGTCGGTCGGCGTGCGGGCCGGCGAGGGGGCGGGTGCGGGCGTGGGGATCTCGCGGGCGAGCGGAACCCTGCGGCCTTCCTGCGCGGCGACCAGCCCGAGCTTCTGCAGGACCGGGACGGGCGTCGACGGATAGATTGCGAGCTTGGCCTTGATGGCTGCGCGGGTCGCATCGTCGACCTGGTCGATCAGCCGCGTTGCAAGCTCGGTGAACTGGCGCTGCTCGTCGTCGCTGTGGATGCGCGTCTGCACATAGAGGTCGGTCAGCACGCGCAGCAGCGTCGGCCGAACATCGACGCCTTCGCGACGGGAGAGGGACATCAGCCCGTCGAATCCGGGAAACAGCGACTTGGTCATGGAGAGATACGCGACCTGGAAGAGATACTGCTCGCCAGCCTATCGCAGGCTCCTTTAAAGGCTCGTTAAGGAAAACGAGGCGTGAAGCCGAACGCTCGATTTGAAGCGATCTCGTGCCGCAGCGGGACGTCGCGGCCGGCCCGTGCGGTTACGGTCCGACCGCGACGTTTACACCCCGTTAACCATGAACTGATCTTAATGAATGCATGTTGCATGAGCGCGCCTGGTCGCGCGGCAATTGAAGAGAGCTGACATGGGGACCATCATTGAATTTCCGGCCGGTCGTCGGGTGGGCTCGTCGGGGGATGTCGCTCCGCGCGCGGACATGGGAACGATCCTGATCCTTCCCGTCATCCGTATCGAGCGCGAGGCAGACGAAACCAGCGGCGATCACGGGCCGGAGCAGGGCACAGCGCCGGGGCGCCGTCGTCGCCGTCGCTGATTTCGGGCTTTGCAATGCCGGACACTATCCGCCAGATCCGGTCTGTTCTATCGGCCGCCCTGCTCACGCTGCTGGCTGTGACGCTCGGTGCGTGCAGCGGCGGCGATTTCGGCCGCACCCGCGCTGACATGCGCAGCGACGACATGCATCGCTGGTTAGGGGCCGAAGCCACCGGCAGCGTCGGCCTGACGCCGTCGCAATTCCAGCTCACCGACGAGGAGCGCCAGCTGCGCGACCTCGCCTATCCCATGATCGAGCCGCCGCTGTCACGCCCCGCATGGAAGAGCGTGTTCGGCGACTACAAGGCGATGCCTTCGCCCTGGCGGCAGAAGATCGTGTTCGACCGTACCATGTATGGTCGCACACTGATCGACGAGCCGCACCGCTCGCATTCCTCGCGCTATGCGCAGCTGATCGAGGACGTGCGCAACGACATCACCCGCTTCGAGCCGTTCTTCGCGTCCGCGATCCGCGTCATCGACCTCGACCGGAAGCGCGACGCCAGCATGGCGCGCGTCTCCGCGCTCTCGCCGAGGGAGAGGGACGACGCGGTGGCGCGCATGCAGGAGAACTCGCTGATCGTGCAGTGGGTGCAGCAATGCCTGGAGCAGCGCATCTCTTCCTATCGCTGGGCACTGGAGCGCCTGGTGATCCACGCTCCCGACGGCATGGCCGCCGACGCCGACCGCCTGATCGGCGAGCTCGCCGCCCAGACCGCCAACCCGCCGGTCCAGGCACAACCGCCTTATGGGCGTGCGGTCATCTCGAAGGGCTGAGCTTTTTGCGCGCGCCGACCCGGCGCTTGGTTCGATCCGGCCGCCGCTGCTTCTGCAGCTTCCCGACAAACTCCTTCAGCGCATCCGCCAGCGGCATCGAGGCGCGGTAGGCGAGGCCGACCTCGCGCTTCACCTTGACCTCGATCTCGCGGACCGCGACATCAAGATTGCCCTTCGCCACGCCTTCCGGGACGATGGCGATGCCGACACCGGCGGCGACCAGCGCGATGGCCCAGTCTTCCGACTGTGCGATCGCCGCGGTCTGGCGCCGCTGCGCATTGCGGCCGAAGAATGCGCTCTGCTCGCAATGGCAGCGATCGATCAGCGGCACGCCGGCAAGGTCGGCGGTCCGCAGCTTGTCCTTCAGCGTCAGCGGGTGCGACGGCGGCAACGCGGCGACATAGCGCTCGCTCCACAGCGCGACGAAATGCTCGTCATCGCGCACCATGGTCTTGGCGATGATCCGCGCGTCTGCGCGCTCGTCGCTGCCGACGAGGCGAAGCGCGATGTCGCTACGCGCCGTCAGGGGCTTCAAGAGCGCGATGGTCCGGGGCACGTCGAGCGTGCGCATCAGGCCCAGCGTCACCGTGGTCTTCGTGCTAGGCTTTTTGAACAGGCTGCGCGCGGCATCGGTCTCGTCGATGATGCGGCGGGCGAGGGTGTGAAACTGCTCGGCCGAGGCAGTGGGCGCGACGCCCTTCTTGTGCCGAATGAACAGCGTGGTGCCGAGCTCCGCCTCCAGATTGGTGATCGCAGTCGAGATCGACGGCTGCGACACGAAGCAGGCCCGCGCCGCCGCGGTCAGATTGCGCTCACGGTAGACGGCGGCGAAGTAGCGAAGCTCGCGGATATCCATAGGATTGGCCTAGAGATAATATCAATATTCGATAGTTTACCTATGGATCGAGCCATGACAAGAGCGTCCTGCTCACGAACACCGGCAGGGATACGCGATGAAGATCCACCATCTCAACACCGGCACGATGTGCCCGATCGGCCGCCGCCTGGTGAACGGTAGCGGCAGCTTGTTCCAGCGCGCCCGCCTGGTCTGCCACTGCCTGCTGATGGAGACGAATGACGGGCTGGCTTTGGTCGACACCGGGATCGGCCTCGATGACATCGCCTCGCCTGAGCGGCTGGGGCGGCGCTGGGTGCGGCAGACCGCGCCAAAGCTGGATCCCGCGGAGACGGCGGCCGAGCAGGTGAGGGCGCTCGGCTATTCACCGAACGACGTGCGTCACGTGCTGCTGACGCATCTCGACCGCGATCATGCCGGCGGCGTGCCCGACTTTCCCGATGCCGCGATCCACGTCCACCGCGCCGAATACGACATGGCGGTGCTGCGCAAGCCCGCGCCTCCGGAAGGCCGCTATGTCACGGGGCAGTGGAGCCACGGTCCGCGCTGGCAATTCTACGGTGAAGCCGGCGAGGACTGGTTCGGCTTCAAGGGCGTGCGCGCGCTCGGCGACAAGGAGGCGGACATCCTGATGATCCCGCTTGCCGGCCACACGCTCGGCCATTGCGGCATCGCGGTGCGCTCGGGCGATGGCTGGTTGCTGCCGGCGACAGTTACTTCCACCATGCCCAGCTCGCCGCATCGCCGCGCGTGCCCCTGATGCTCGGCTACTTCCAACGCCGCGGCGACATGGACCGCGACATGCGGATCGCCAACCAGGAACGGCTGCGCGCGCTGAAGCGCGATCACGGCGATCGCGTGACGATCGTCAACAGCCACGACCCCGCGGATTACGAGCGCTGCCGGTGCGGGATCCACGGAGCGATCAAAGCCCGAGCAGTCAGCCCGTCGACTTGACTCTCGATCGGCCTGAGACCGGCCCGGCGACCGCCACCTCCCGCGTGATCCACTCGGCGAATACGCGGATCGGTCGCCGCTGCTGGCTCGCGCGCGGGAACACCAGGTGATGGCCGATATAACGGATGTCGACGGAGCGTCCGGCGAGGGGGGCAACCAACCGCCTTGTGGCGATCTCGCGTTCGGCAAGCCGGGTTGACTCCAGCGTCACGCCGAGGCCGCTCGACGCCATCGCGATCGCCAGAAAGCTGCGATCGAAGCGCATGCCGTGAATGGCAGGCGCTTCGAGTCCGTTGGCGGTGAACCATTGGTGCCACTGCACCTGCTTCACTTCCGAGCGGATCAGCACCTGATCGAGCAGGTCCTTCGGCTTGCGGATCTTCTTCGCGAGCTCGGGCGTGCAGAGCGGCGTCACGATCTCTTCGCCGAGCGGAATGACCTCGACACCCTCGGCTCTCGGCTGCCCGTAGACGATGTCGATGTCGAAATCGTCGTTGCTGAACCGGGCATATTCCGTGCTGGCGGCGAGCCGGACCTCGAGCTGGGGCTCTGCGGCCATGAAACGGGCGAGGCGCGGGGCGAGCCACTGCGCGGCAAAGCTCGGCGCGCAGTGCACCCTGAGTAATTGCGGGCCGCGGCCCGCGACCTCTTCGATCCCGCGCCGCAGATTGTCGAAGGCGGCGCCGGCATGACGCATCAGGTTCTCGCCCGCCGGCGTTAGACGGACGGCGCGGGCGCTCCGCTCGAACAATATCGTGCCCATCGCGCTTTCGAGCTTGCGGATGGCGTGGCTCACCGCGCTCGGCGTCAAATGAAGTTCGTTCGCCGCATCCCGGAACGAGCCGGTGCGTGCGGCCGCCTCGAACGCGCGGATGGACGATATCGGAATACTGGACAGCAGCATCCGACGAGTGAACCAAATTCACCTATGCAAGACAACAGCGCGTTTGTCGGAGACGGGGCAGGGGCATAATCAACGGGTCAAGAACAAGGCGCCGTCGGTGCCGGCAACAGCCGTTCAGGGAGGATCACAATGCTGCTACGCGGCAAGACAGCCATCATCACCGGAGCGGCCTCGCCGCGGGGCATCGGCCTTGCAACGGCCCGCCGCTTTGCGGCCGAAGGGGCGCGGGTCGCCATTCTCGACATCGACGGTTCGGCCGCGGAAGCCGCCGCGCGCGGGCTCGAATCCGGCACTGGCGAGCCGCATCTTGGCCTCGCCTTGGACGTCACCGACAAGCAGGCCTGCATCAAGGCCGTTGAAGCGGTCATCGCTCGGTTCAGTCAGATCGACATCCTCATCAACAATGCCGGCGTGACGCAGCCGGTGAAGCTTCTCGACATCACGCCTGAAGACTGGAACCGTATCCAGGACGTCAACCTCAAGGGCATCCTGTTCCTGTCGCAGGCCGTGATCCCGCATATGCAGAAGCGCAAGAGCGGGTCGATCGCGTGCATGTCGTCGGTCTCCGCGCAGCGCGGCGGCGGTATCTTCGGCGGACCGCATTACTCGGCGGCGAAGGCCGGCGTGCTGGGACTCGCCAAGGCAATGGCTCGCGAATTCGGGCCCGACGGTATCCGCGTCAATTGCGTGACGCCGGGCCTGATCGGCACCGATATCACCGCAGGCAAGCTCACCGACGAGATGCGGACGAAGATCCTCGAGGGCATACCGCTCGGCCGCCTCGGCGAGGCCACCGACGTCGCGGGTATCTACACCTTCCTCGCCTCGGACCTGTCGGCCTATGTCACCGGCGCGGTCATCGATGTGAACGGCGGCATGCTGATCCACTAGCCGAGGAGGGGAGAACGATCATGGCAACACCGACGCTCACAAACGCGCCGACGCTCGCACAGCGGGCCCGCAACATCCGCCGCAACGCCTTGCTGATGGGCGAGGTTCAGGGCCAGGGTTATATCGCCCAGGCGCTCGACATCGCCGACGTGCTGGCGGTGGCCTATTTCCACGCGATGCGCTTTCGCGCCGAAGATCCGGTCTGGGAAGGCCGCGACCGTTTTCTGCTGTCGAACGGACACTATGCGATTGCACTTTATGCGGCGCTGATCGAGGCCGGGATCATTCCCGAGGCTGAACTCGAAACCTACGGCTTCGACGAGAGCCGACTGCCCATGTCGGGCATGGCCTCCTATACCCCGGGCATGGAGATGTCCGGCGGCTCGCTCGGCCTTGGCCTCGGCATCGCCGTCGGCATGGCGCTCGGGCTGAAGCGGAAGAACTCGGCGGCGCGGATATTCACCCTGTTCTCGGACGGCGAGCTCGACGAGGGCTCGAAATGGGAAGCCATCATGTCTGCGGCCCATCACAAGCTCGACAACATCATCGCAATCGTCGACGTGAACAATCAGCAGGCCGACGGTCCCTCCAAGCAGATGCTCGGCTTCGAGCCGCTGGTCGATAAGCTCGAGGCGTTCGGCTGGTTCGTGCAGCGCGTCGACGGCAACGATCTCGATGCAGTGGTGGGGGCTTTCGATGCCGCGACGGCGCATGCCGAGCCGAAGCCTCGCATGATCGTCGCCGACACCTTGATGGGCAAGGGCGTTCCCTTTCTGGAGCAGCGCGAGAAGAACCATTTCATTCGCGTCGAGCCGCATGAATGGCAGCTCGCGCTGTCGGCCTTGAACGCGGGAGACCAGCCATGAAGTCCGCAGGATCCACCCCTTCGGCAAAGCCGCGCCTCACCACCTCGGCCATGATCGCCTCGATCGCGGCGGAGGGCCAGCGCACCAAACCCGCTCCCTTCGGCCACGCGCTCGTCGAGCTCGCCCGCAGCCGCGGGGACGTGGTCGGGATGACCGCCGATCTCGGCAAATACACCGACCTGCATATCTTCGCGCAGGCCTTCCCCGATCGTTACTACCAGATGGGCATGGCCGAGCAGCTGCTGTTCGCCGCAGCCTCGGGGCTCGCCGCCGAAGGCTTCATGCCGTTCGCAACGACCTACGCGGTGTTCGCCTCGCGGCGGGCCTATGACTTCATCCACCAGACCATTGCGGAAGAAGACCGCAACGTGAAGATCGCCTGCGCGCTGCCCGGCCTGACCTCGGGTTATGGACCCAGCCACCAGGCGTCCGAGGATCTCGCCCTGTTCCGTGCGATGCCGAACATGACGGTGATCGATCCCTGCGATGCGCACGAGATCGAACAGGTCGTGCCGGCGATCGCCGCGCATCGCGGGCCGGTCTATATGCGCCTGCTGCGCGGCCAGGTGCCGCTGGTGCTCGACGAGTACAATTACCGGTTCGAGCTCGGCAAGGCAGCCTTGCTTCGTGACGGCAGCGACGTCCTGATCATCTCCTCGGGCATCATGACCATGCGCGCGCTGGAGGCGGCCCAGGCCTTGTCGGATGACCGCATTGGTGCGGCGGTCCTGCACGTTCCGACCATCAAGCCGCTCGACACCGAAGCGATCCTGCGCGAAGCGGGCAAGCCCGGCCGCCTCGTCGTCGTCGCCGAGAACCACACCGTGATCGGCGGGCTCGGCGAGGCCGTGGCGACGCTGCTGATGCGCTCGGGGGTTCATCCCGCGTTCCGCCAGATCGGACTTCCCGACGAGTTTCTCGCCGCCGGCGCGCTGCCGAGCTTGCACGACCGCTACGGCATCTCGACTGCGGAAGTGAAGCGGCAGATCAAGGATTGGCTGCGCTAGGAGCCCGCCCTCCCGATCCACGACCGACATGCTTCGCAGCGCCGCTGCGAAGAACGACGGCTGCTGTCCAATGCCGGCGCATCGAGAGCCGGCCAGCAGCAACACGGGCGGTGAAGAGCCGCCTTTAGATCAACCAATCCACGCTCGACAGGAGGAAACGATGACCTTGCGCAAGCCGATAACCCTGAGCCGCCGCAAGTTGCTCATGGCCGGCGCCGCGGTGCCGCTATGTGCCATTCTCACCCGCCCGGCCTCGGCCGCGGAATTCACCTACAAGCTCGCGACGGGGCAGGATCCGACGCATCCCGTCAACATCCGCGCCAAGGAAGCGGCCGACCGCATTCGCGAGGCGACGAGCGGCCGGCTCGAGATCAACCTGTTTCCGGCCAACCAACTCGGGTCGGATACCGACCTGTTGACGCAGGTCCGCAACGGCGGCGTCGAGTTCTTCAACCTGTCCTCGCTGATCCTCGCGACGCTGGTGCCGGCTGCAGGCATCGTCAACCTCGGCTTTCTCTTCACGAACTATGACGCGGTCTGGAAGGCGATGGATGGCGAGCTCGGCGCCTATATCCGCGCGCAGATCGCGCGGACGCCGATCATGGCGGTGTCGAGCCCCTGGGATAACGGCTTCCGCCACGTCACGTCCTCTGGTCGCGAGATCAGGACACCGGACGATCTCAAGAATTTCAAGCTGCGCGTGCCGGCCGCCCCCAATCTGACATCGTTGTTCCAGGCGCTGGGGGCAGGCCCCGCGCCGATCAATTTCAACGAGGTCTACTCCGCGCTCCAGACCAAGGTGGTCGACGGTCAGGAAAATCCGCTGCCGATCATCGCGACGGCCCGGCTGTACGAGGTGCAGAAGACCTGCTCCCTGACCGGACACGTCTGGGACAATTACTGGATCCTCGGCAACAAGCGCGCTTTCGAAAAGCTGCCGAAGGATGTGCAGGGGATCGTGACGCGCGAGCTGGATCGCTCCGCCAAGGACGAGCGTGCGGACGTTGCCAAGCTCAGCGATTCCTTGCGCGCCGATCTGACCGCAAAAGGCATGCAGTTCATCGACGTCGACCGCGGCGCGTTCCGCCAGGCCCTGGCCAAGACCAGCTTTTACGCCGACTGGAAGGCCAAGTTCGGCGATGAGGCCTGGGCTCAGCTTGAGAAAGCGGCGGGCAAGCTGTCATGACCGCGATCAACCATATGCCTGGGATCGATCAGGGCGCCGCGGTCGCAGTGCCTCAATCCGGTGTGCACCGCTGGGCCGTCGCGGCCAACAGGGTGCTTGGTCATGTGGTTGCGATCCCGGCGGCACTCCTGGTGCTCGCCGAGATCGTCGTTTTGTCGGCCGGCATCGTCGGGCGATATGTCTTTCACGCTCCGATCATCTGGGCCGATGAGCTCGCCGGCATCCTGTTCCTGTGGCTCGCCATGCTGGGATCGGTGATCGCGTTCCAGCGCGGTGAGCACATGCGGATGACGGCCATCATTGGCATGCTCCGTCCCGGCGCACGTGCCTTCCTGGACGTCGTTGCCGCCGCGGCATCGCTGGCGTTCCTGTTGTTGGTGATCCATCCCGCCTACGAGTTCGCAGCCGACGAGGTGTTCGTCACGACGCCGGCGCTCGAAATCGTCAACAGTTGGCGGGCTGCCGCGTTACCCGTCGGCATCGGATTGATGCTGGTCGCGGCGGTCCTGCGGCTCGCCCGCATCTCGAGCCTGCGCAGCCTGCTCGCGGCCGCGGTGCTCGTCGCAGGCATCATCACCGCGCTCGTTCTCATCGCGCCGGTGTTGAAACCGCTGGGCAATCTCAACCTGCTGATCTTCTTCGTGGTCATCGTCGGCGCCATGGTGCTAGCGGCGGTGCCGATCGCCTTTGCCTTCGGTCTTGCTACCGTCGGCTATCTGGCGCTGACGACGAATACGCCCGATGTGGTCATCATCGGGCGCATGGGGCATGAGCCATCTGATCCTGCTGGCTGTGCCGCTCTTCGTGTTCCTCGGCCTGCTGATCGAGATGACCGGCATGGCGCGGGCCATGGTCGGCTTTCTCGCCAGCCTGCTCGGCCACGTGCGCGGCGGCCTGCATTATGTGCTGGTCGGCGCGATGTACCTGGTGTCGGGCATCTCCGGCTCGAAGGCGGCCGACATGGCCGCCGTGGCGCCGGTGCTGTTTCCGGAGATGACCAAGCGCGGCGCCAGGCCCGGTGATCTCGTCGCGCTGCTCGCGGCGACCGGGGCCCAGACCGAGACCATTCCGCCGTCGCTCGTGCTGATCACCATCGGCTCGGTGACGGGAGTGTCGATTGCGGCTCTGTTCACCGGGGGGCTGCTGCCCGGCATCGTGCTCGCCGTCGGTCTCTGCGCCGTGGTCTGGTGGCGATACCGGGGCGAGGACCTGTCGCATGTGAAGCGGGCGACGGGGAGGGAGATCGGCCGCGCCTTCGTCATTGCCATTCCGGCAATGGCGCTGCCCTTCGTCATCCGCGCCGCAGTGGTCGAGGGCGTCGCCACCGCGACCGAGGTGTCGACCATCGGCATCGTCTACTCGGTTCTCACCGGGCTTCTGATCTATCGCCAGTTCTCCTGGCGCCGGCTCTATCCGATGCTGGTGGAGACGGCGTCACTCTCCGGCGCGATCCTGCTGATCATCGGCGCTGCGACAGGGATGGCGTGGGCTCTCACCCAATCGGGTTTCTCGGCATCGCTTGCAAAGTTCATGACGGCTCTGCCGGGCGGAACGCCTGTCTTTCTCGGCGTGACCATCCTCGCCTTCGTCATTCTGGGCAGCGTGCTGGAAGGCATCCCCGCCATCGTCCTGTTCGGGCCGCTATTGTTTCCGATCGCCCGCCAGGTCGGCGTGCACGAAGTGCACTACGCGATGGTCGTCGTGCTCGCGATGGGCATCGGCCTGTTCGCCCCGCCATTCGGCGTCGGCTATTACGCGGCCTGCGCCATCAGCCGCATCAGTCCCGACGAGGGTATCAGGCCGATCGCCGGCTATATCGTCGCCCTGCTGATCGGCACGCTGATCGTCGCGGCAATTCCGTGGATCTCAACCGGCTTCCTGTGACGCGGAGACGGGCGGCGCTCAGCGCTGCCCGTCATGCACGGAGATCTCGGATGCCTTGAGGCCGCCGATGCGCGCGTGGGGGCGGCCGCCGGTCGCCATCACGAGGCCGAAGGCGATCTCGTCGCGCCGTGGCGCATCCCACAGCGTCATCTCCGCGGTGCCGAAATGGCTGCGGACATAGGCGGCATGGATGTGGCCGAGCGGTACCATCAGGCGCGTGCCGGGACCGCCGATGGTCTTCGCGGCCGGCACAATCGCCTTCGGCTGGCCCAGTACCTCGCGCATGCCATGGCCGCCGGCTTCATGCCAGACGGCGCCTTGCTCGAGCTCGCCGTCCTCGCCGACGATGATGCCTTTGCCATAGGCTTCGATGCGCTCGGCGCCGCCGAGCTGTGCGATCAGCGCGCTCGCAAGCTCGCGCCCGAGCTGACGCAAGGACGCCTGGAACGGCATCAGGTCCGGCTCATAGCGGCCGGCGAAGGGATTGCGGATCACCGCGACGGCGGTTCCGACCAGCAGCGGCTTTTCCAGCCGGGGCCCGCGCTCATGCCAGATGGTCTCGACGCCGAGCGCGGTCTTGCGAATATCGTAGGACATCGGCGGCCCTACGCTTCGTTCACGACGGGATTGCTGAGCACGCCGATGTTCTCGATCTCGACCTCGACCACATCGCCGGCTTTAAGGAAGATCGGCGGCTTGCGGGTGAAGCCGACGCCGGCCGGCGTGCCGGTCGCGATGACGTCGCCGGGGACGAGATCGAAAATGGTCGAGCAATATTCGATCAGCCGCGGGATCGAGAAGATCAGCATCGAGGTGTCGGAGGACTGCACGGTCGCGCCGTTGACGCGCGTTTCGAGCTTGAGCTTGGTGGGATCGCCGATCTCGTCCGGCGTGACCAGCCACGGTCCGAACGGGCCGGTGCCGACGAAGTTCTTGCCCGAAGCGATTTGCTGGGCGTGGCGCTGCCAGTCGCGCACGCTGACGTCGTTGTAGATCGAATAGCCCGCCACATGATTCCATGCGTCGGCCTGGCTGATGTGACGGCCGCCCTTGCCGATGACGACGGCGAGCTCGCCCTCCCAGTCGAAATTGTCCGAGACCTTCGGCCGGATCACCGGCGCGTTGTGCGCAACCTGGGAACGCCAGACCCGCAGGAAGATCGGCGGGAATTCCGTAATCTCGCGCTTCATGCCGAACGCCACGGCTTCATTGTGGTGGTCGAGATAGTTGCGCACGGCGCAGACGATCTTCTCGGGCCGCGGAATCACCGGCAGATATTTGACGTCGCTCAGCGCCAACGTCGGCTTGTGCCCGGCGACGATCGCCTCGCGCCTGGCGTAGTCATCGCTGCCGAGAAAGTCCGCAAGCGTCGGGTACCGGGGCAGGGCGCGGCCCAGATCCACCACGCGGTTTTCGACAACGGCGCCCCAGCTTTCCCGATTTCCGTCCAAGAACGACAGCAGCTTCATGGTTTCGCCCCAAGGGTTCCTATTTTCGATAGGGTGTATTATTTTCGAAAATGAAGCCGGGCGCAAGCCCGCCGCGTGAAAATGCAGCTCGCCTATTCGGCGTCGAGCAGATGGCCGGCGTATTTGGCGACGTTGTCGGAGGTCGAGCGGATATGCGCTTCGATCAGCTGCACGGCGAGATCCGCGTTGCGCGAGATGGCGGCCTGCATGATCGCCTGGTGCTCGCCGGCCTTATCGCGCGGGCGCGGCCGGAAATTGGCGGAGAGATGCCGGTAGCGCTCGGCCCGATCGAACAGCTCGGCGCGAATGGCGAGCAGCGTCGCCGAGCCGCAGGCGGAGACCAGCGCCTGATGGAACTGGCGATGCGCGATCTTCCACTCGGGATCACGCAAGGGATGCTCGGGATCGCGCTGCTCGATTCGCTTCAATCTGTGCAGGGTGGAGATCACCGCGATTTCCCAGTCGTCATCGCCCCGCTCGATCGAGCGGCGGATCAATTCCATCTCGATCAGCACCCGCGCATCGGTGACCTCCACCAGATCCCGGCGGCTGACCGGCGCGACGCGAAAGCCGCGCTGCTCCTGGGCGTCGACCAGGCCTTCGGCGGCGAGCGCGGTCAGCGCCTCGCGCAGCGTCGTGAAACTCGCGCCGAACCGCTCGCGCAGCACGTCGAAGCGCAGCGGCTCGCCGGGCGGAAGCGCGCAGGCAATGATCTCCTCGCGCAGCCGATGCGTGATGTCGGCGGCGATGGTCTTGCCGAATTCCTTGCGGGGGCGGATGGCGCTCTCGGGCATGGGGATCTGTCGCTGAATCGATGCCTCAACATGCCGCGCTAACGAGCATCTTGCAATAATTTTCGTAAACGGTATGATTTTCGAAAATCTGGTCTAGGGAGCACGTGAAGTCATGAGGGCGGTGCTGGTGCGTCAGCCGGGTGGGCCGGATGCACTCGAGGTGGTCGAGCTTCCGGTGCCTGTGCCCGGAGCCGGCCAGGTGCAAATCCGGGCCGAGGCGTTCGGGGTCGGTCAGCCCGACGTGCTGATCCGGCGCGGCGTCTACAAATGGATGCCGCCGTTGCCGGCCAATCCCGGCAACGATGTTGCGGGGCGCATTTCTGCGCTCGGGTCCGGCGTCGAGGGACTTGCCCTCGGCCAGAAGGTGCTGCTCAGCGCCCGCGATCTGGCCCAGCGCGGCGGCTGCTACGCCGATTACGTGGTCGCGCCCGCGGATGCCGTGCACGCGCTGCCCGACAATGTCGATCTGCAGGCGGCCGTGTGCCTGTCGAACTATCAGGTCGCCTACGCACTGCTGCACGAATGCCGTCATCCCCGCGCGCCCGCAAGCGCGCTCGTGATCGGCGCAGCCGGCGGCGTCGGCACGGCGCTGGTGCAACTGGCCAAGCTTGCCGGGATGACCGTCATCGGCACGGTCTCCACCGAAGAGAAGGCTGCATTCGCCAGGGCGAACGGCGCCGATCATGTCATCTTCTACCGAAGCGAGGATGTCGTGGCGCGCACCCGCGAACTGACCAAGGGCGAGGGCGTCGGCCTCGTGCTCGATCACGTCTGCGGTCCCGAGTTCACCTCTTATCTCGGCGCGCTCGGTAAATGGGGCACGCTATTGTCCTACAACGCCTTCGCCGGATTGCCGGAAGAGAATCTGATGGCGGCGATGCGCGATCATCTCGACATCTGTCCGGCGATACGCTGCTTCTCCTTCCACATCTACGACCACGATCGTGACGGACGCCGTGCCCTGATGCGCAGCGTGATCGAGGCCTTGAGCCGCAACGCGATCAAGCCGGCGATCTCGGCGGTGCTGAAGCTCGACGAGGTCAGGAAGGCCCATACGCTGCTGGAGCAGGGCTCCGCGCTCGGCAAGATCATCATGATTCCATGAGGGGGTGAACCGCACGATGAGCACACAAGCACCCATTGCACGCTTCACGCGGCTGCGACACGCGACCTTCACCTCGCCCGATCCGGAGCGGCTGCTCGACTATTATCGCGGCGTGATTGGACTTGGCCTCGTGGCCCGCGATGGCAACCGCCTGTTCCTCGCCAGCGATTCCGAGCAGCTCTCGCTCGTGATCGAGCCCGGCGATGCCGCGCTGAGCAGCATCGCCTTTGAGATCTCCCCGGAGGTCCAGATCGAGGCGCTGGGCGCCGCGCTCAAGCAGGCGGACTTGCGGCCCGAGCTTCGGAGCGATCCCTTGCCTGGTGTGTCCCGGCTGCTGTCGTTTAGCGATCCCGAAGGCACACGTTTCGAGTTGATCCAGGGCTGGACGCCGACGCCCGCCCAGGAGCGGATCGGTGGGCTTGCTGTCGCCAAGCTCGGCCACGTCGCGCTCCGCACGCCCGATCCCAAAGCCGCTTCGGAGTTCTACGCGAACGTAATGGGGCTGCGGGTCTCCGACTGGATCGAGGATCGCTTCGTGTTCATGCGCAGCGGCTTCGAGCATCACACGTTGAATTTCGCGCTCGCGCCTGGCCGCGGTCTGCATCATTTTGCGTTCGAGCTGCGGGGTCCCGAGCACATGCATCGGGCCTGCGACCATCTCGCGCGTCACAAGCTCCCGGTGCTCTGGGGACCGGTGCGTCACGGCCCGGGCCACAACACGGCTATCTATCACCGCAATCCCGATGGGCATCTGGTCGAGTTGTTTCATGACCTCGACCGGATGGTGAACGAAGAGCTCGGCTATTTCGAGCCGCGTCCCTGGCATCGCGATCGTCCGCAGCGGCCAAAAGTCTGGGTCGGGCTGCCGCGCGACGTCTGGGGCATGCCGCCATCGCCTGAATGCACGGAGTTCGCGCGCTAGCGGATTTGAGTTCTAACGGAAGATCGCCGCACGCGCGGCCAACGACATAACAATCAAAGGGAGGATGCATCCATGCGTCGGATGAAGCGGCTTGCTGCGGCCATTTTTCTGCTTGGTGGTTGTCTCGCGACCATCCCGGCATCGGCGGACAATTATCCGTCGCGCCCGATCCGCCTGCTGCACGGCTTTGCCGCCGGCGGCGCGGCCGACACGCTCTCGCGCATCATTGCCGACGGGCTGTCGAAGAAGCTCGGGCAGCCCATCATCGTCGAGGCCAAGCCGGGTGCCGGCGGCAACATCGCGGCGGATGCGGTCGCCAAGGCGGCGCCCGACGGTTATACGCTCGGCCTCGTCACCGGCGCGCACGCGATTTCCGCGGCGACCTACAAGAGCCTCGCCTACCAGCCGGCCGAGAGCTTCGAGATGATCTCGACGCTGGTCTACTACGCGCTCGTCATCGCCGTGCGCAACGACTACCCCGCAAAATCGCTGGGTGAGCTCATTGACATGGCGAAGGCAAAGCCGGGTTCGCTCAGCTTTGGATCGGTTGGTTTCGGCAGCACGCATCATCTTGCCGGCGAGCTGCTGAACGCCACCGCCGGCATCGAGATCGTGCACGTGCCCTATCGCGGCGATTCCCAATCCGTCACCGCGCTGCTCGGTGGCGACGTTCCCGTCATCGTCGGCACGCCCGTGCTGCTGGCTCCGCAGATCCAGAGCGGCGCGATCCGCGGCCTGGCCGTGACTTCGCCGACGCGCACCGCGCTGTTGCCTGATGTTGCGACCGTGCAGGAAGCCGGCATCAAGGGCTACGACGTGCGCACCTGGGCCGGCCTGCTGGCGCCCAAGGGAACGCCGCCTGCCATCATCGCCGCGCTCAATGCCGCGACTCTGGAGGCGCTCGGGGGTCGCGAGCTCAGGCAGCGTCTGGAGACGGCCGTCGGCGGCGAGGTCCGCGGCAGCTCGCCGGAGGAGATGAAGAAGCTGATCGGGACCGAGATCGCCAAATGGACCGGCGTGGTGGAGCGGGCGAAGATCCCGAAGATCTGAGCCGGGCCGGCGGCAGGGCCGGTACCGGCTGGCCCTGCTCACGAATGCTTGATCCGGATCAACAAGCGCCACCGGCACTGGGATATGCTACGAGGGATACGCTGCGACCTTGATAAGGTAACTCGATAAAGATGCGCCTCGTTCGTACCATCCTGGCATTCGCAATCGCCATATCCCTGGCGATGCTGCCCGTTGGCGCGTCCGCATCCGGCCTTGCCATGTCGTCGGACGACATGCAGGCGACCATGCACATGAGCGCGGCCGGCGACATGGCGATGGACGATTGCTGCCCCGACATGGGGACGCCGTTCCAGACCGGCGGTTACAAATGCGGGATGGGCTTCTGCTGCGTCGGCGGCACCATCGCGCTCGATGCCATCAGGCCCGTCGCCTTCGGGCATTTCGCCGTAGCGGTAAGCACGATCGCCATCCCTGAGGATCAGGTCGTCTCCGTCCGCGGCAGCAGTCCTCCCTTCCGACCTCCTCGAATCTGATCTCGCAACAGCCGAACGCGCGCAGCACGTTTGCGCGCGACGACGACTGACGCGTGCGCGCCATGCGCCGCGGCGAAAGATCAGATCATGAGGACAGGACAATGCTTTCCAAATTCACCACCGCGGCGCTCGCCGCCACCCTTTCGCTTGCCGCCTCCGCGGCGATGGCAGGCGCCGGCGACTACGCCTTCGAGGCCGTCACCACGCAAATGAAGAAGGGCGACGACGTTACGCTCTCGGTTCGCCTGACCAACAAGCAGACCGGCAAGCCGGTGGCGGACGCCGTCATCTTCAAGACCCGCGTCGACATGGCCCCGGACGGGATGGCCGAGATGGAATCGGCGGTAGCGCCGCTGCCGTCGAAAGAGCCGGGCGTCTACGCCTTCCGGACGGACCTGCCGATGGCCGGCCGCTACCAGGTCACGCTGTCGGCCAAGGTCCAGGGCGAGCCCGAGACCGTCACCGGCAAGGTGATCGTCACGGCGACCAAGTGAGCGTGCGGACGCCGCGAGCGGCGTCCGAACTTCTCTGTCCCATTCACATGGATGCGCGCACGCCGCGCGAAGGCACACCATGAAGACGCTGCGTCTCCTGACAACACTCGCGCTGGGCGGCGGCCTGGTTTTGGGTGCGTACTGGCTCTCGAACGACGGCCACTGGTCCGTTCATGCCGAGGCGACCCCGGCTCCGGCCCAGGCGGACCGGACCCCGCTCTACTACCGCGATCCCAGCGGCGCGCCGCTCTGGTCCGCCGCTCCGAAGCAGGACGACCGTGGCCGGGATTATCTGCCGGTCTATGAGGACGGTCAGGCGAATGCGGCGGCACCAAAGCCACCGCAGGCGGCTTCCTCGCGAAAAATCCTCTACTACCGTAATCCCATGGGCCTGCCCGACACCTCGCCGGTGCCGAAGAAGGACCCGATGGGGATGAACTACGTCCCCGTCTACGAAGGCGACGAGGTCGACGATGGCACGGTGAAGCTGTCGCCGGGCAAGATCCAGCGCACCGGCGTCAAGTCCGAGCCCGTCCGGCGGCGCGAGATCCGCGTCGCGGTGAGGGCGCCCGGCACGATCCAGCTCGACGAGCGCCGCGTCTCTGTCATCGCGATGCGCGCCGAAAGCTTCGTGCAGAAAGTCGCAGACGTCACCACCGGCACGCGGGTAAAGGCAGGCCAGCCGCTGATGGAGATCTACAGTTCGGCGGTGGCGTCCGCGGCGGCGGAATATCTGGCAACGATCACCTCGAAGACGGTGGGCGGCGTCGAGCTGTACGGCCGCGGCTCGCGGCAACGGCTGGTCAATCTCGACGTGCCCGAGCAGGTCATCGCCGAGATGGAGCGGACGCGCGTTGCGCCCGTCACCGTGCATTGGTCGGCGCCGCGCGACGGCATCGTGCTCGAGCGCAACGCGATCGACGGCATGCGCGCCAATTCCGGCGAGGTGCTGTTCCGGATTGCGGACACCTCGGTCGTCTGGGCGTTGGCCGACGTCGCCGAACGCGATCTCGGCAACATCGAGGTAGGGCAGTCCGTGGCGGTGCGCGCGCGCAGCTTTCCCGGCCGCATCTTCAGCGGCAAGATCGCCGTGGTCTATCCGCAGGTGAACCGCGACACCAGGACGGTTCGCGTCCGGATCGAGCTCGCCAATCCCGACGCGGCGCTGCTGCCGGACATGTATGTCGATGCCGAGATCGACACGGCCGATAGCGCGCCCGTGCTGGCGATCCAGGATAGTTCGGTGCTCGACACCGGCACGCGGCAGGCCGTCCTCGTCGACAAGGGCGAAGGGCGCTTCGAGCCGCGCGAGGTGAAGCTCGGCCGGCGCGGCGGCGGCTACATCGAGGTGCGCGACGGACTTGCCGATGGCGAGGCGGTGGTCACATCCGCCACCTTCCTGATCGATGCGGAAAGCAATCTGAAGGCCGCGCTCAAGGGGTTTGCGGAGGGAGCGCCTCAGCCGTCAGATGCGGGCCATGCGACGGGAGAGCACAAATGATCGCCCGCATCATCGCCTGGTCGGCGCGCAATTTGCTGCTGGTGCTGTTCGGCACCGGCTTTGCGGCCGCCGCCGGTCTCTATGCGCTGATCCACCTGCCGCTGGATGCAATCCCGGATCTCTCCGACACCCAGGTCATCGTCTACACCGAATATCCCGGTCAGGCGCCGCAGGTGATCGAGGACCAGGTCACCTATCCCCTGACCACGGCGATGCTGACCGTGCCGAAATCGAAAGTGGTGCGCGGCTTCTCCTTCTTCGGCGCCTCGTTCGTCTACGTGATCTTCGAGGACGGCACCGACATCTATTGGGCGCGCTCACGCGTGCTGGAATTCCTCAACGGCGCCTCGTCGCGACTGCCCGCCGGCGTCACCCCGACCATCGGCCCCGACGCCACCGGCGTCGGCTGGGTCTACCAGTATGCGGTCCTGTCGAAGGAATTGAACTTGGCGGACACCCGCACAATCCAGGACTGGAATCTGAAATTCGCGCTGGCCAAGGCCGAAGGCGTCGCCGAGGTCGCCAGCATCGGCGGCTTCGTCAAGCAGTACAATGTGGTGCTCGACCCGCAGCGGATGCGTGACCGCGGCATCAGCATGCAGAAAATTCGTGAGGCGATCCGCGCCAGCAACGCCGACGTCGGCGGACGCACCGTCGAGCTCGCCGAGTTCGAATATGTCATCCGTGGCAAGGGCTATATCAAGAGCATCAACGATCTCGGCAACATCGTGCTGAAGACCTCCGGCGGAACGCCGGTGCTGCTCCGCGACGTCGCCAATGTCGAGCTCGGACCGGACGAGCGCAGGGGCATCACCGAGCTGAATGGCGAGGGCGAGGTCGCCAGCGGCATCGTGCTGCAGCGCTTCGGCGTCAATGCGCTCGACGTCATCGAGAACGTCAAGAAGCGCTTCAAGGAGATCGCGAGCAGCCTGCCGAAATCGGTCGAGATCGTGCCGGTCTACGATCGCTCCAACCTGATCTACGCGGCCATCGACACGCTCAAGCACACGCTGTTCGAGGAGAGCGTCGTCGTCGCGCTGGTCTGCATCGTGTTCCTGCTGCATGTCCGTAGCGCGCTGGTCGCGATCCTGATGCTGCCGGTCGGGGTGCTGATGGCGTTCGGTGCCATGAAGCTGCTCGGCCTCGGCTCCAACATCATGAGTCTCGGCGGCATCGCGATTGCGATCGGCGCCATGGTGGATGCCGCGATCGTCATGATCGAGAACGCCCACAAGCATCTCGAGCGCGCCGGGCCCGGCCAATCGCGCGTGCAGGTCCTGATCGATGCCGCCGCGGAGGTCGGCCCCGCGCTGTTCTTCAGCCTGCTGATCATCACCGTGTCGTTCATGCCGATCTTCACGCTGGAATCGCAGGAGGGACGGCTGTTCAGCCCGCTGGCGTTCACCAAGACGTTCTCGATGGCGGCCGCGGCCCTCTTGTCCGTGACGCTTGTGCCCGCCCTGATGGTGATCTTCGTCCGCGGCCGGATCGTGCCGGAGAGCAAAAATGTCATCAATCGTTTCCTGATCTGGATCTACCGGCCCGTGATCAAGGGCGTGCTTCGCGCCAGGACGCTGGTGATCCTGGTCTCGGTCGCAGTCCTTGCCGTCACGATCTGGCCGGCCCGCCAGCTCGGCACCGAGTTCATGCCGGCGCTGAACGAGGGCACGCTGCTCTACATGCCGACGACGCTGCCCGGCATCTCCGTCACCAAGGCGGCCGAACTGATGCAGACGCAGGACCGCATCATCAAGTCGTTCCCCGAAGTCGCCTCCGTCTACGGCAAGGCCGGACGGGCGGCGACCGCGACCGATCCGGCCCCGACCGAAATGTTCGAGACGGTGGTCAATCTGAAGCCGAAGGAGCAGTGGCGGCCCGGCGTCACCGTCGACAGTCTGATTGCGGAGATGGACAAGGCGCTGCAGTTTCCCGGTGTCTCCAACGCCTGGACCATGCCGATCAAGGCGCGCATCGACATGCTCTCCACCGGCATCCGTACGCCTGTCGGCGTCAAGGTCATGGGCACCGACCTCGTCGAGATCGACCGGCTGGCGCGGCAGGTCGAGCGGGTGATCAAGACCGTTCCGGGCACGTCCTCGGCTTACGCCGAGCGCGGCATCGGCGGCTACTATCTCGAGATCGTTCCGGACCGCGAGGCGCTCGCCCGCTACGGCATTTTGATCCAGGACGTTCAGGACACCATCGCGGCCGCGCTCGGCGGGCAGACGGTGACGACGACCGTGGAGGGCCGGCAGCGGTTCACGGTGAACATGCGCTATCCGCGTGACCTGCGCGACAATCCCAAGGCGATCGCTGGCGATATCCTGGTTCCGATGCCGGCGGGCGGCGCCGTGCCGCTCGGCGAGGTGGCGAAGGTCGAGCCGGCGCGCGGGCCGACGTCGATCCGCACCGAGAACGGCCAGCTGGCGACCTACATCTATGTCGACATCCGCGACCGCGACATCGGCAGCTACGTCGCGGACGCGCAACGCGCGGTGACGGAGAGCATCCAGTTTCCCGCCGGCACCTATGTCGTCTGGAGCGGCCAGTACGAATATCTCCAGCGCGCGGCAGCGCGCCTGAAGATCGTCGTGCCCGTGACGCTGACGATCATCTTCCTGTTGCTGTACCTGAATTTCAGGGCACTCACCGAGACGCTGATCGTGATGCTGTCGCTGCCGTTCGCGCTGGTCGGCGGCATCTGGATGATGTGGTGGTTCGGCTTCAATCTGTCCGTCGCGGTCGCCGTCGGCTTCATCGCGCTCGCCGGCGTTGCCGCCGAGACCGGCGTCGTGATGCTGATCTACCTCGATCACGCGCTGGCCGAGATGAAGGCGAGGCGCGAGGCCGAGGGCGGGGTCTTCACCCGGCGCGATCTCCATGACGCCATCATGGTGGGCGCGGTCGAGCGCGTCCGGCCCAAGATGATGACGGTTGTCGCCATCATGGCGGGCCTGCTGCCGATCATGTGGAGCACCGGTGCCGGATCGGAGATCATGCAGCGCATCGCGCTGCCGATGATCGGCGGGATGATCTCCTCGACACTGCTGACGCTGATCGTGATCCCGGCGATTTTCGGGCTGGTGAAGGGGCGGGGACTGCCTGATGGCGAGCAACCGGCGCTCGTCGACGAATATGCCGTTGAAACGGAAAACGGCATGCACGCTCCGCAAGCGGCCGAATAGGATCGCTAGACGTTGTCCGGCTTCCCGGGCTTTGGCTCAGCCGGACCGTGTCTCCTGGCTCCGCAGCAGGCGGTGCGTCACCGTTCGTGCGATCGCCGCCGGCGCCTCCTCGGGGATCGCAAAGCAGGAGCTCGCGTTGATCTCGCACAGCACGTAGGTGTCGGCGCCCGCCGCATCGCGCGGCCCGTACAGGAAATCCGCATCCCAGATCACCGGCAGTGACGATTCATCGATGCCGAGCGTTTCCACCATCTGCGGCGTCCATTCATCCTCCATCGACCTTCGCAGCGCCCGGAACGGCGGGGCATCAGGGCCGTGCATGATCCGCGGGCCCGGCTGCGCCTCGGGCGCGTCGGGGCCTTCCGGAGGCGGTGGGATCAAGGCCTTGATCAGTTGGTGCCCAAAGCCCGCGACGCTGGCGCCGCTCATGTAGCAGCGGATCATTCCGTCGGGCAGGCGAGGTTGAAACGCCTGGTCGATGATGCAGCCGCCCCAGCCGAAATACGGTGCGCAGCGCGCCACCAGATCGTCGAACCTGATGTCCTCGGGCCGGCTCCCGCGCTGGGCCGGGAGCACGCGAACCGGCTCGGTCGTGTGCGGAAGCGCTTCGACCTTCCAGACGCCTTGGCCGCCATTGCCGCGATTTTGCTTGAGCACGCGGGGGCCGTCCGCCCGAAGGCGCGGGGGAAATTCGGCGCGGAACGCAGCGGCGGTGTCATAGCGATGCGTATCGGTCCCCCAGCCCAGGTGGCGCGTTCGGTAAAGCACCTCCTTGACGCCCATCTTCTGGATTACGTCGGGATGGGCGCTCACCCACGGTCCCTGCGCGGCGACGTCGCGCAGCAGGGCATCGAGCTCGGCGCGCGTCTTGCCCTGGTGGATCGGATCGACCCAGACCAGCACGCCCTCGGCCGCCAGCAGTTGATCGCGGACTGCGTCGGCAAAGCTCTCGTCGTAGATCACGGGACGCGCGTCGATGCCGACGGCGGCGAGCGCTTCGAAGACGCGGACGAAGCGGCTGTTTTGCGGCGTTGCATCCTGGCGGGCGGCGGCGTCTCCGCGTGAGAGGATGGCGATAACATTGCGGGAAGAGAAGTCGGTGTCCATGCGCAAGCTCCACGAATGGCGTGCTGCGCAGAGCTTGGACCGGGGTCTCACGGGGAGTCTGCTTCGTCCCCACGTGACGAACCCTAATGAGATCGTCCGGTCGTTTCAAGATGCCGGTTGGCGCGGTTCCGTTCCGAGTGAACTCTTCGTGACGCGCCTCGGCGATGCGCCGGTTGACAGCTGGGCCACCCGGGTTTCTATTCGTCGCGACGGGGATTTGCGATCTCCCCGCGAGGCGACATGCCCAAGCATCGCGTCCTGATCACCAAGGACGCAGCATGTCATCGTTTCCCAATCTCATCAGACAAATCGGGATTTTTCATTCGTGCACGGCGGCCGCGCCGAAGCGCGTTGGCGTCATCTCGTCGCGCCGCGCCGAACGACTTCACCTGGGGCAGGAGACGCCAGGAGAATGTCATGCGGAGAAGGGTCATCTTTCACACAATCCTCTTTCTGGCGATCGCCAGCGGGCTGTCGAGTGCACGCGCTCTGACACAAGAGGAGGTCGTCGCCAGAATCCAGGCGGCCGGCTACACGCAGGTCAGCGACATCAAATCGACAGCCGAGGGCACGACCGCAAAAGCCGTGAAGAACGGCAAGGACGTGCGGCTCGTCGTCGACAGCGCCGGCCAGATCAAGGAGCAGAAGTGAACCCTGGGGCACGGGAGCCTGAAATCCAAGCTTAGGGAGCAGTTCAATGCGAAAGACAATTTTGGCACTGATCGGCGTCAGTGCCTGCTTCATCTCGAGCGCTCGTGCGCAGGATCTCGACTGGAAGAAGGTCGATGAAACACTGGGCCGCAAGCCCGCCGTTGCGGACGATGTCCACCGCTACGCCTTTCCCCGCACCGATCTCACCGTGACTTTGGACGGGGTGACGATCAAGCCGGCGCTGGCGCTCGGCGGCTGGCTCGCGTTCAAGCCCGCGCATGGCGGTGCCATGGTCATGGGCGACCTCGTGCTCCTCGAGACCGAGATCAATCCCGTGATGGCGAAGATGATCGCGAGCGGTCTGGAGATCACCGCCGTGCACAATCATCTGCTGCGCGCGAGCCCGGCGACGTTTTACATGCACGTCGCCGGACACGGCGATCCCGTCAAGCTGGCCTCGGCGATCCACGATGCGCTGGCCGAAAGCAAAACCCCCTTGACGGTCGCGGCGCCGGCAGGCCCGCCGCCTGCCATCGACCTCGACACCGCAAAGCTCGATCAGGTCATCGGCGTCAAGGGGCAGGCCAACGGCGGCGTCTACCAGTTCAACGTCAAGCGGCGCGACCCGATCACGGAGGACGGCATGCTGCTGACCCCCGTCGGTGCGATGGGCGTTGCGATCGCCATCAACTTCCAGCCGACCGGAGCAGGCAAGGCCGCCATCACCGGCGATTTCGTCCTGACCAGCGACGAGGTGAATCCGGTCATCGTGGCGCTGCGCACGCACGGCATCGAGGTCACGGCGCTGCACAGCCATATGCTGGACGAGCAGCCGCGACTGTTCTTCATGCACTTCTGGGCCAATGACGACGCGGTCAAGCTCGCGAACGGCCTGCGCGCCGCGCTGGACAAGACTGCAAGCACCAAAGGCTGACGGCGGGGCCGAGCCGGCGGTGATGTCTCGCGCTTACGGCTGCGGCGGAAAGCGGTCGAACGTCGGCAGTTCGTGCGCGTGCTCCATCCAGCGCAGGCGCTCGGCGACCTGGATGTGCATCGTCGGCGGCACGGCCTCGGGATCGTCATAGGTCGCGCTCTGGATATCGATGATCCCGGGCATCAGGCTGGCATTGTCGTAGAACAGGCCGGTGCCGCAATTGGCGCAAAAGTGCCGCCGGACATGTTCAGAGGAGCGGTACACCTTCGGCTCGCCCTTGGTCACCTTGAGAGCGCTCTCCGCATACATCGTCCAGCCGACCACCGGAGCGCCGGCGTGGAGCCGGCAATCGCGGCAGTGGCACAGCGCATGCACGATCGCCTCGCCCTCGACCTCGTAACGGATTGCGCCGCAGTGACAGCCGCCGGTGATGGTGCTCATGCATTCCTCCGATGGAAGGCGGGTTTGGTGGATCGATAACTCGCGAGACGCGCGGCTTCAACGGCGCAAGCGATTTGAAGTTGCGTCCTACTGTCGCCTGACAGCTGCTGCCACGCCAAGCCCTCGGCGCCGCGGCTTCGCCACGGGATCTTCAGCCTCGGTTTTCCACACCCACGACCCGCAGTATCGAATTGCGGATCCAACCTACTAGCGATCGATAATTTGCCAGCGCCGTCGGGCGCAGCTTTGATGACGGCATGAGCACCAAATCACGCGAGGTCATCTGGGGCGGCCGGATTCTGGGTGCGGAAATTTCGGCCAAGCACGCGCGCGAGGAGGCCAGGAAGGCGGTTCGCGAGGCTGATCGGGCCGAAGCCGAAGCCTGGTCGGTCCGCATGGAAGGTTACGGTGGTCCCTCACAACCCTCGCCGACGATCGGCCAATGCCTGAACGGCGGCATGGGCTGGCTCGAGGTCGAGTGCAACAGGTGCAAGGCGCGCGCGAGCCTGCCGCTCGATGCGATCCGCCGTCCCCGCGATACGCCGATCTGGAAGCTGGAAGCCTCGCTCAAGTGCCGGTCATGCCGAAAGGGACGTTCCGCGCCGCCCGTCCACATGATCAAGCTGACGGCCACGCAAAGCATCACGCCCTACAAATGGGTGCATCCGACCGAGGAGCGGTAATCAGGCGCTGCGACGACAACAGCCCGCGCGCCTTGTCGATCTCTTGCCGCTGGCGCCGGATGTCGTTCCTCGCTGGGGCGTCGGCTCTTCGGGCTAGACCGGTCATCGTCACGGTCAAATCTGCCTCGGCAGAACCAAACGCGAGTTCAAGCTGGATCGATAGAAAAGATATCGTCGACTTCGAGACGCATGGTGTCGCGGCATTCGCACGCCGCCGCTGCGAGCCGCGATGGGTCGATCTCGATTTCGCCTCGCCGCTCAGATCTGATCGCTCCGGAAGCACGCAGATTGCGCATCAGGAGCGTCACCGTCGTCCGTCGCACACCCAGTATTTGCGAAAGCGTCTCCTGCGTGAGCGGGAGGACGTCGTGGTCGACGCGGTCGTGAAGATGGAGCAGCCAGCGTGCCATGCGGGCTTGGACCGGATGCAGCGCATTGCAGGCTCCACCGATTTGTAGCTGTATCAGCATTGCCTTGAAGTGAAGCTGGACAGCGTGGCGGATCGCGGGGCTACGGCTAAAAGCCGCGTGGAATCGCGATACGGGGATCCGCGAGGCGGTGCCGGCGGCACGAACGATGGCGGTAAGGGCCGCAGGGGACGGCCCCAGCACGGAAAGGGTGCCTACTGCTCCCTCGCGCCCTATCGCAGCGCTGGCGACCGTCTCCCCGTTCGCCATGTCGATCATCACCGAAATGGCCCCACTATGAGGGAAGAGGACGTGCTCGGTCTGGTCACCCGCCCGCGAGATGACCGCGTCCCGATCGAGCGCGACCATCTCCAGCTCGGGTGCTAGCAGACCGAGATCTGCCGCCGGTAGGGCGGCGAGAAGTCGGTTACCAATTCCGCTGGGATGCGTCACGGTAGCCCACCGCGAACCGCATTTCGAGCGGCATAGGACGGCAAACTCGAACTTTGTTTGAAACCGCGTACGCTTCGCTCTCCGAAATCCAATTCAGCTGCGGAAGCTCTCAATTTCAAAAATAAAACTCCGAACACACGCGACCGCGAGGCGCGTTTTGCCTTACGCCATCATTCAGGACTTAGATTCAAGCGCTATGTGGCACAATTGCAAAATGCGTATGGGTAACACCATAAGGGGTTCCAATTTCCGGAGCGCGGCAAACGCAGCGGTGAGAGAGTTGGGCGAACCATGCCTTTCACCGCGATCGGCGCGATCTACGCGATGATGAGCACAAGCTACTGAAAGGGCCGTTCAGGAACTCCGCCAGCACACTCCGCCGGTTTCGTTTGTCCGAAAGTGGCCCGTGAGCGATAGGCAGGGTGAAGCAGAGGGGCAGGCGGCTTGAGGCTTGCAAGCTACCGTTGCAGGCACGTCGCGTGATGTCCGTTCTTGCGCAAACGTAGCGCATCCCAACGCAGCCAGCGCGGGGCTCCTTTGCAAGGCTTGCGCTAAGGAAGGAACTTCCTGCCCCTTGCGATATCCCAGTTATGCACAGTCACTCCCCGACATACCTTCGTCTGTGTTGACAATCCCAAAAAAAGTTTGAGCGAGAGTCACAAACCGAACCGACTTCCCGCTTCTCGCAGCACAAAGTCGTGGCGGGTCGGGGCTAGATCAAGGCTCATCCAAAATCTGATCGAACACAGAGCGTGAGCTCTCGTGACGCAAGCGAGCGTTGCGAGGAGTGCTTTCGCTTGAGAAAGGAAATGTTGCGTGACTGAAAGCCAAACGAAACTGCCGCCGAACGGAACGAACATTTTCGCGATGCCATGGTTGGATTTCTCGAAGGTCGTGTTGCCCGGCGTGGGGCGCGAGCTTGCCGAGCAGGGCCTCGCCCGCGCACGGGAAGGCTGCGAGAAGATCAAGGCCGCATCGGAAGAAATGACGCAGGCGCTGCGTGAGACCTATTCGAGCAATGCGAGATGCACGACCGACTACGGGCTCAAGGTGTTCGAAATCTCAAACGCCAATGCCGCTTCTGCGCTCGATTTCTTCGTCGATCTGTTCGGCAGCAAGTCCGCGACCGATGCCTATACATTGTCGGCGGCGCAAGCGCGCAAGGCTTTCGACACCGCCTCTGACCAGAACAGGGAATTGTGGGCGCTTGCCCAGAAGCTCGCGACGGAAACGGGTGAGCCGATCAGGAAGCATTTCACCAGGGTCCTCCACCCAGGCGGCTAAAAGCGCGTTCAATTTCACATTCGGATTCGTCTGAGGAGGAGATCCGGCTGGTTGGACCACGCCCAACTGAGCGAGCACGCCCCACTGCCCCATGCTCGACCAACAAGGTGCGCGATGCCTCTCAGGCCTCGCACCGACGAGAGGCGCATTCCAGCCGGCCGGTGTTTTTCTGCAAACCACAACAAAGACAAATCGCAAGGGAGGGCAACATGGGAATGGTCATGGTCAAATGTCCACAAACCGGACACGCGATTCCCACCGGCATCAAGACTGATCGCGAGAGCTTTGGACGCCGCGCGGTGTTTTTCTCCCGCACCCGGTGTCCGATCTGCCGCACCGATCACGCATGGTTCGCGCGGGAAGCCTGGGTCGACGAGCCGGCCACCCGCGCCGCGAGCTGGCGTCTGGTACCGGAATATGGATGAAATGGTCGCCGGCGCCCTCATTGAAAGGCACCGCGTCAAAGACGACATGACGCATGAGTTGGTGCTGGCGGACCACAGCTCAGGGTCTTGATCTTTCCAGCAGCGTTAAATGCCAAGACCGCGTTCACTACATTTTCCCCGCTGATGTAGCCGGTACGCGCGGACTGGTGCGGTTTCCTCCAAATGGTGAACTCTTCGTGACGCGTTACCGCCGCCGTGACGCGGTCGTTGTCGCAGACCGCCCGGCGATGGGTGCCGCGGCTTTGGCGCGCGACTTGGCATAATCGGCCGACATCGCCAGCGCGGGGTCGCGGTCCCGGAGCTCCTCGGCCACGATTGTTTGAAGCCAGCGCACGGCGGGTTCGTTGTCCATCCGCCTGTGCCAGTGCTGCTTCAACTCGATGAGAGGTATCGAGACCGGCGGGGGTAGCAGCTTCAGCCCGGCGTTCGCGTACCAGGCCCCGAGCGAGAACGGCACGGTGGAGATCATGTCGCTCGTCGCAATCAATTGCGGCACGCTCATGAAATGCGGCAGGTGCAGCACGACGCGGCGTTGCAGCTTGAGCTCGCGAACGCGCCTTTCGAAGATCTCCTGACTGCGCCCCTGCTGGTTTACGACGATATGGTCCGCGGCGAGAAACTGTTCGAGCGAGAGGGTGTCACCGATCGTTGGATGGTCCTTTCGGACGATGCTGGTGAAGGGATGATCGAACAGATCCTCCGTCACGATGTTCGGACCGACGAGGTCCGGAAAATAGCCTATCGCCAGATCGATCTCGCCGCTTTCGAGCGCGTCTTCCAGATCCTCGTGCGACGTCGGCAGGCACCGCAAGCTCGCTCCGGGAGCCATGCTGCGAATGCGTTGGAGGATCGGCGGGATGAAAATCAGGACGCCGATATCCGAGGTTGTGACCGTGAACACGCGGTCGCTGTCTTCCGGCACGAAACGCGGCTTGCGCAGTATCTGCTGATCGACGGTGGACAGCACCGTCCGCACGGCTTCGGCGATCGATTCCGCGAAGGGCGTTGGCCGCATGCCGCGGCCGGTCGAAAGAAACAGCGGATCGCCAAAGAAATCCCGCAGCTTGCGCAGACCGGTGCTGGCCATTGGCTGGCTCATTCCGAGCTCACGGGAGAGCGCCGACAGGTTCTGGGTGCGGAAGAGCCCGTCGAGCAGCAGAAGAAGGTTCAGGTCGAGCCGTCTGATATCCATCACATTGATAGCTTGTATTGAATAATACCGGATTTTCAATGACGGCTTTATGCGCGATGGTCTCCTGCAACGCCCGCAGGGCGACTTTGGGAGTGAAATCAAAGCCGTAGGTCGTCGGCCGCACAGGCTGGTCCGGTCCCCTTCCTCAGTCCGCCTCTCAACCTTTCCCACATCCGCTCACCCCGTCGGTGCGTCGGAGCACGACCGCGCGTGGCGCGAGGAATCGTCCGCAGATGCAGCCTGAACTTGCTGGAAGCTCTCAATACATCCTGACCCTGTCATGCCGCGATGTGCCCGGGATCGTGGCCGACGTTTCGCGCTGTCTGTTCGAGAACGGCGGCAACATCATCGAGGCGGCGCAGGTCGACGAGATCATGAGCGAACGCTTCTTCATGAGGGTCGGTGTCACACTGTCGGACGAGGGCGCGCAGAAGGCGCGAGCAGGCCTTGAGATCATCGCCCGAAGGTTCGGCATGGAGTGGAAGCTCCGATCCCAGGCCGAACGCAAGCGCGTGCTCCTGTTCGTCTCCAAATTCGATCACTGCCTGGGCGATCTCCTCTATCGCCACAGGCTCGGCGAGCTCCAGATGGACGTCGTCGGGATCGTTTCCAACCATCCGCGTTCGGCCCTTGCCGTGAGCCTCGTCGGCGACATCCCTTTCCATCACCTTCCGGTTACGAAGGAAACGAAGATGGAGCAGGAAGCGCAGATCAAGGCGCTTGTCGCGACGACGAATGCCGATCTCGTCGTTCTCGCGCGTTACATGCAGATCCTCTCGGACGATCTCTCGCGCCATCTCCATGGCCGTTGCATCAACATCCACCACAGCTTCCTGCCGGGGTTCAAGGGCGCAAAACCCTATCACCAGGCGCACGCGCGCGGCGTGAAGCTCATCGGAGCGACCGCGCACTTCGCGACGAGCGATCTGGACGAAGGTCCGATCATCGAACAGGACGTCGAGCGCGTCAGCCACCGCGATACGCCGGACGATCTGGTCCGGAAGGGGCGCGACATCGAACGGCGCGTTCTCTCGCGCGCGGTCCATCTCTTCCTCGAGGACCGCGTCATCATCAACGGCGATCGAACGATCGTCTTCTCCAATTGAGAAACGGAGCACGACAATGTTGACCCCCAAGGGTATGCGCAAGACCCCCGAAGGCTATTTCACCTCGCGTTGGGGCCTTCCCGAATACACCGACTGGATCGACGAGAGCATGTCGTGGAAGGAGACCTGCGCCATCGGCGACTGGTCGTTCCTCTGGGAGCGGCGCTTCAAGGGACCCGATGCCCTGAAGCTTTTCTCGGATACCTCCGTCAACAGCTTCCAGAAGTTCGACATCCGTCAGTCCAAGCACGTCGTCCATACGACAAAGCAGGGAAAAGTCATCGCCGAGGGCATCCTCACGCGGTTGTCCGAAGACGAGTTCATGTTGTTCGGGCGCGGCACATTCTGGGTCGACTACATCCGCCGGCACGGCGACTACAAGGTGACGTCCGCAGCCGATGACTGGTTCAATTTCCAGGTCCAGGGGCCGACATCGCTCGCGCTCCTTGAAAAGGTCGCGAAGCAATCGCTGCGAGACGTCAAGTTCATGCATTCGGGCGAGATCGAGATTGCCGGCTGCAAGATGCTCGCGCTGCGGCAGGGCATGTCCGGCGAGATCGGCTTCGAGCTTCAGGGGCCGATGGGGCAGGCGGCGGCCGTCTACGACGCCATCGTCGCTGCCGGCCAGGAGTTCGGCCTGCGCCGGATCGGCGGCCGCGCGATCTTCATCAACCATCTCGAGGCCTGCTTCCCGACCATCGTCACCGACTACATGCCCGCGATCTTCGACGAGGACATGAAGGAGTATCAGGATGAGTTCCGCGCAGCGATGCCGGGGTTCGCCTCGACCTTCAACATCGCAGGCAGCTTCCAATCGGACGACGTCCGCGACTGGTACCGGAGCCCGGTCGAGCTGGGCTGGGCCAAGAACATCAAGTTCGATCATGACTTCATCGGACGCGCGGCGCTCGAGGACGAAGTTGCCCATCCAAAGCGCGTGATCCGCACGCTCGTCTGGAACGGAGACGACGTGGCCGACGTGCACGCCTCCCTCTTTCAGAAGGAGCATGAGCCGTACCAGTACATGGAGATGCCTCGCGACCAGCGCGGCTTCATGTACGCCGACCGCGTGCTGAGTGGCGGAAAGGACGTCGGCGTGACGACGTCGCGGGGATATAGCTACTTCTTCCGCGAAATGTTGTCGCTCTGCACCATCGACGTCGATCGTTCCGAGATTGGCAATGAGGTCGTCGTGGTCTGGGGCGAGCCCGGACGTCGGCAAAAGCAGATCCGCGCCAAGGTGGCGCCGGCGCCCTACAAGAAGGACAACCGGCGCGCTGATCTCTCCAAGGTCTGACCCGCCCATGTCCGCGCGCATCATCGATGGAAGGGCGCTCGCTGCCGAGGTTCGGAATGAAGTGGCCAAAGGCGTCGCCGCCCTGGTTGCCGGCGGCGCGGCGGTCCCGGAGTTGGCCGTCGTGCTGATCGGCGACGACCCCGCCAGCCACGTCTATGTCTCGAACAAGGTGCGGCAGACCGAAGCTGTTGGCATGCGATCACGCCGGTTCGTGCTCGCTGCGGACACGCCGGAGCGACTGTTGCTCGACCTGATCGAGCAGTTGAACCGCGATCCCGCGGTGAGCGGGATATTGGTTCAGTTTCCGTTGCCCTCGCAGATCGATGCCGCACGCGTCGTGACGGCTATCCGGCCCGACAAGGATGTCGATGGATTCAACCCGTTGAACGTGGGGCGGACGGCCGCCGGAATGGAAGGTGCCCTGGTTCCGTGCACGCCTCTAGGCATCCTGCGTTTGATCAAATCGGTGCACGACGACATCACCGGCTTCGGAGCACTGGTCGTCGGAGCATCGAACGTCGTGGGCCGGCCGATGGCGCGGTTGCTGTTGCAAGAGATGTGCACGGTCTCCATCGCGCACGTTCGGACCACCGATCTGGAACGGCGCTGCAGGGAAGCCGACATCCTCGTTGTCGCAACCGGCGTTCCGGGCCTGATCCGCGGTCATTTCATCAAGCCGGGCGCAACGGTCATCGACGTCGGCATCACTCGCATCAAGTCCGGTTCAGGAGCCGAGAAGCTTGTCGGCGATGTCGCTTTCGACGAGGCAATTGAGGTCGCCGGCGCGATCACGCCCGTCCCGGGTGGCGTCGGGCCGATGACCATCGCGTGTCTGCTCGCCAACACGTTGGCCGCGGCCCGAATGGAAGCCGCCCGGTCGAAGGCGAATGAGGCGGACGTGACGACGGCTGCCTGACTGCAACCGCGGACGAACGTGCCTGGCGAGAATCGGGCGGCCGAGTTGCGGCCGCCCGAGCACAGATATTCGAAAGCGTTTACAAAAGGGGGAGAACGAACATGACGACACAGGTCCTGGACACACCGCAGCAGCGGGTTATCGACATCGGTTCGCTCGCAGAGGAGGGGACGTGGAACGCCTCGCGAAAGCAGGTGCTGCTCCTCTGCGCTCTCGCCATCGTCCTCGATGGTCTGGACAATCAAATTCTCGGCTTCGCCATACCATCGATGATCAAGGAGTGGAGCGTCACGCGCAGCGATTTCGCTCCGGCCCTCGCGTTGGGCTTCGTGGGCATGACGATCGGCACGCCGATCGGGGGCGTCGTCGGCGACTGGCTCGGACGCAAGGTTGCCCTCATCGCATCCGTCTTCCTGTTTGGTGCGGCGACCTTCGCGATTGCGGTCGCTCATGGCGTCGGCGAGGTCGGCCTGTATCGTTTCCTGGCGGGCCTTGGGCTTGGCGGTGCCCTTCCGGCGGCGACCGCGTTGATCGCGGAATTCACGCCTAGGCGAAATCGCAGTCTTTCCGTGATGCTGGGCATTGTCTGCATCCCCATCGGAGGCATGATTGGTGGCCTGATCGCCGCTCAGCTGCAGCCCGAATATGGTTGGCGCATGCTCTTCGTGGTCAGCGGCGTGTTGCCGGTGATCGTCGCCGCGATCCTGATGTTTGCACTGCCGGAATCGCCGCAATATCTGTTGGCGCGTGGCGCCGACATGGAAAGGGTGGCGAAATCCGTTCGGATCCTGGACGAGGCCGCTGCCGCTTCCAAAGCCTTCATCGACCGGCGCGACGTCGGTGTCGAACGTGCTTCGCTCACCGCATTATTCACCGCCGGATTTCGTCGTACGACGACGGCGCTCTGGATCGCGTTCTTCTTCTGTTTGTTGCCGGTCTACGTCCTCTACGCGTGGGCTCCCACTCTCTTGACCGGCAAGGGTTTTGACGTGCAGACGGCGAGCTTCGGTCTGGCACTGTTCAACTTCGGGGGCGTCGGTGGCTGCATCGTCACCGGTTGGGCGATCGGCAGGTATGGGACGCGCGTTGCGATCCTGACTGTTGCCGGCGCAGCGATCATCGGCGCGATGATCCTGGCATCGATACCGCTATCGACCGAAACCCAGCCGTTGCTCATGGCTCTCTTGTGCATCGAAGGCTTCTGTCTGCTCGGCGCGCAGGGCTCTCTCTATGCGCTGGCGGCCCACATCTATCCGACCAACGTCCGGTCGACCGGTGTCGGTGCGGCAGCCGGCTTCGGCCGGGCGGGGGCCATTGTCAGCGCGTATGTCGGCACATTCGCACTGAACTATGGTGCGACCGTGTTCTTCGCCGTCATCGCTTTCTGCGTCGCGATTACGTTCATCGCGGTGGCGGTCATCGATATGCATCAGGCGGCGATGAGAGCCGAAACGGCGAGTTCCGGCATCTGAGGGAGATGCCCCTGCTACTGTGCATGGGGTTGTTTTCTCGCTTTTGTTTTGCGAACGCCTAAACAGCCCCGCTCAGCGCCGGCCGTGCGGGGCCTCGGCCTTGACCCGCGTTGACGAAGTAATCGAATAGAAGAGGATTTGCCGCGATGCCGAGCTCGGAATTGGCCCGTGGCTGCCGTTACCCCCCAGAGCAACGAACGCCTGCTTCCGACAGGTGACCCGACCAAGCTCATGCTGGCCGGCTAGGCAGCGCCGCACGAAACTTCTCGATGAAGCCGTCGAATTCCTTCTGCAAGGCAGGAGAAGCGACGGCTTTCTTCGGCGCCTGGGCGACGCCCGACGAGACACACTGACTGCGCTCCACTCCGGAGGCTGCGCCGCTTTGCCCCGTCCCGGTCCCATACCAATTCTTGCGAATGCCATCGCTTGGGAGCAAGCTTGAGCTAGCTGTCTGGTCGGTCGCGGACTTCGGCCTTGAGGGTCAAGTGCCCCAGTTTTCGAGTTTACTGATTTTGCACAAATTGATGGCGGCATTTGCCGCCGTGGTAGCGGTCATATTCGTGAGCGGCGCAATAGTCTACGACAGACTTAGCCTGATCGAAGAGGCCAAAAACCGGCGGGTCCATACCACTGACGTGTTGGACACGTTAGAGGCGGCAGTAGCCGCAGCGCTGGATCAACAAACTAGTTTACGCGGCTATTTGATCAGCGGCGACGAGAAGTTCTTGGACCCGTACCGCAGAGGCGGCGCCGACTTCAGCGCGGCAATCCGAAAATTAAAAGAACAGACTTCGGATAACCCAGACCAGCAAGGTCGTCTAGATGAATTGAACAAGCTGGCGATGACTTGGCGCGTCGAGACCGCTGAGCGGGAGATCGCGCTGATGGCGCATCCCACGACTCGGGAGCAGGCGCGCACGTTGGAGGGGGCGACCGGCAAAGCTGCCATGGACGCAATCCGCGCCAAGGCGAGCGAAATCGAGCAGGTTGAGCGCGATCTGTTGGCAAGGCGTGACGCCGTCCAGAAGTTGGCATACGCTACTGCATATACGGCAACCGTGATGGGCGCCGCAGCCTCGCTCATGATCGCAGTGTTGATGGGCATACTACTCACACGCGCGATCGCGCGGCCGATCACAGGCATGACCGGGGCTATGGCGGCGCTTGCCAAGGGAGACACGAGCATCGACGTGCCTGGAATTGATCGGCGTGACGAAATCGGCGCAATGGCGGCCGCGGTAAATGTTTTCAAGAAAGGCATTATCGAACGCCAGAAGACACAGGTCGAGCTCGCTCATGTCAGTCGCGTAGCCACAATGGGGCAGCTGACGGCCTCGATTGCCCATGAGATCAATCAGCCGATCTCGGCTGCGCTTACTAACGCCGACGCCGCCTTGAACTGGCTCGCCGCGAACCCACCAAACCTGGACAAGGGCCGCGAGTCCCTCCACCACATTGTCACAGATTGCCAACGAGCCGGCGACATCGTCCACCGGATCCGTGCTATGGTCAGGAAAGCGCCGTTGCCCAAAAGTCGGCTCGACGTCAACGCAGCCGTTCTGGACGTCATCGCCATGGTCCGGAGCGAGGCGGTGAGGCATGGAATCTCGGTACAGATACAACTCGCTGAGGACCTGCCGCAAATCGAAGGTGAGCGCATTCAGCTGCAGCAGGTGCTCCTTAATCTGATCCTCAACGCCGTGGAAGCCATGAACAGCCTTGAGGATGGCAAGCGGGAGTTGCAGATCAGTACCGAAAGGGATGTTGCAGGCGGCGTGCTCGTCGCTGTACGGGATTCAGGCCCGGGGCTCGAGCCGACGAATGCGGAACGTGTTTTCGACGCGTTTTACACGACCAAGTCCAACGGCCTAGGCATGGGGCTTGCCATCTGTCGGTCGATCATTGCGGCTCATGGCGGACGATTGTGGGTCACCCTGAATACACCGCGGGGCGCCGTCTTCCAGTTTACCCTCGCTCCCCTTCATGACTAGGCCACTTGGCCTTATTGCAAGGGCGCTCAGGTTGTCCTCGAGCACGTCGCCGAGCTTCCGGATCAGCTTGCCGCCTCTATCCGCCAGCGCGGCGCGCCATGTGCCTGCGGGATGAAGTCACCTTTCAGGCCTTCAACTCGAAAGGGGCCGCAGATTTTTCGAGAGATCGAGAACCTTTGAGCGCCCATGCTCGATTGGTCAAGGCGACGCCTCCGCCCGATCTGAAGCTACCGGAACCAACAATGTCCTCCGGACGATCTCGCAAAGCCAGCGATGCGGCCCATCAATGGCCGCAATCGATGCTGCTCTCCGAAGGTTCGATACGAGGAGGCCTCGCGATCAAGGCATGAATGTTTGCGTAGTCGCCGCAAAGCACAACGGTCGGAAAGCTGATTGTTCTCAGGCCGAGGCCCATTGAGCATAGTCTGGAAGATCGCCAGCTAGACGTTTGTTGGTTGGAGTTGCTACCTGAAATCAACGCCCACGTCGCAGAACCTGCGTGTCTCAGTTCATGCGGAACTCCAACAATTCGCGGGTTTGGAACGCCACATCACAAAGCCTGTTGTCCGTTCAGAAATGACTGTGTGGTCGCCCCCCATATTCTTTGGAGCGTCAGATGAGCAAACGCAAACCGCCACCAGCGTCAAAGCGCGCCCCCAATCCGAAAACGGCCGCGCGGGCCCAACGGAACAAGCAGGCCATTGTTAAAAGCTCGAAAGAGAACGGACCTCGCTCTGTTGCGGCAACCTCGATTGAACCACCTCTTAAGCTTCATAACGATCCTAGACCCGAGGTTCCTGTCATTGAGTCTCGGGTGGATGCCCTGCCAAATGACCTCAGTCGGAGAATGATTAATAGCGATCCAATGAAAGGCTTTGCCTTAGCCACGGCAAACATGCAGGCGTACCAAGCAAAGCTTCTTGAGATAGCTCAGGCCAACGTGCAATTTGCTTTCGATTTCGGCCTGAGACTTGCGACGATCAGGTCACCAGCTGAATTTTTCCCCGTCATTATGGAGTTTACAACCAGACGGGTCGATATGTTCGGGCAGCATTCGAAAGAATTGGCGGCATATCCGTTCTGGCGCATCGAGCCGCTCCGAGAGCTCACGGCTCTGCCGGGACGATAACTGCAAGCCGTGCCCGCTGCGGCAAAGGATGGACGCAACGCGGATCACGCACGGGGCGATCACGGTTCTTTTGGCTAGAAGGGAGCGGAATCAGCAGCCCTTAGAGGGCGCGATGCCGCCAATCCGAGGGACCCGCGATCGGGAATGGAGGTTGACACCATGTCGACAACTGAAGCCGTTCTGCTGATCGTTTTGGCAGGACTTGTCGTTCTGATCCTCTGCAACATCACGTTTCAGGTGACAGCGGAGCGAAGGAATCCGCCTATCGGCGTCTTCACCGTGTGCGACGGAGTGCGCATTCACTATATCGAACGGGGCGATGCCGCAGCGCCTTGCGTGGTCCTGCTCCACGGAAATGGCACCATGGTTCAGGATCTCGTCCTCAGCGGGTTGGTCGACCGCCTGGCCCGCAACTATCGCGTTGTTTGCTTCGACCGGCCAGGGTTTGGCTACAGCGACCGTCCGCGCACGCGCATCTGGACGCCCACAACGCAAGCTTCCTTGTTCGCGAAGGCCCTTGATCAGCTCGGAGTGCGCAATCCCGTGGTGCTCGGCCACTCCTGGGGAACGCTGGTGGCAATCGCGCTGGCGCTGAGAAGCGGTTATGCCGTGAGCGGGCTGGTGCTTGTGTCCGGCTACTATTTTCCAACCTCTCGGATGGACTTTTGGCTCATGTCAGGTCCGGCACTGCCGCTGCTGGGCGATCTTATGCGCTACACGATCTCGCCGATCATATCGTGGGCTATCGCGCCGAAGCTGATGCGCACGCTGTTCGCGCCGCGTGCCATTCCGCCGGAATTCAAGAATGAATTTCCGATCTCGTTGGCTCTCCGGCCCAAGCAGTTGAGGGCGGCAGCCGAGGAGAGCGCGTTCCTTATTCCCGCTGCTGCGCAATTGCAGCTTCAGTATCAGGGTATCCGGTGTCCCGTCAGGATCGTGCATGGGAAGAGTGACCGGCTCATCGAGGCCGACCAGTCGCGCCGCCTGCACGAGGCGTTGCCCCGCTCAGTGCTACACTTGGTGGAGGATGCCGGTCACATGGTTACCTATGCAGATTCGCCGGGAATAGCGGATGCCGTGGCGACGCTGGCGCTCACCGCGCCGCTGAGGACCGCATAGCGTATCCTGTTGCAATGCGGGCGTCCCGGAAGTGGCCCTCAACCGCACAAGGCTGAGGCCATTGTGGTGTCGGCTATCCGCGGCAGACCGGACGCGGGGCCATGCCCACTTCGAACTGGTGACCCACACCAGACATCACCAACGTTTCAATCCACCATTTCAACGGCTATGATGGCAAGCGCGCGCGCTGCCGAAATTGGAAATGCACCATCAGAGCGATCATGAGTGGGCGCCGGTGTTTTATAGCTTTAATGGGAGCGGCCATCGTCGTCGCGCCGCTCTCGACACGCGCGCAACAGCCGGCCACACCGGTCATTGGATTCCTCAACAACTTGTCGCCTGGTGCGATCGCCCGCCCCGTAGCCGCGTTCCGCGAGGGCCTGAAGGAAGCCGGCTTTATCGAAGGCCACAACCTCGTGATCGAATATCGGTGGGCCGAGAATCACAATGATCGTTTGCCCGCGCTGGCTGCCGATCTGGTCCGGCGCCAGGTTGCGGTGGTTGTTGCGACCGGCGGTGGCGCCTCGGCGCTAGCCGCGAAGGCTGCGACCACCACAATTCCGACCGTGTTTTCCTCAGCCACTGATCCTGTCGAGCTGGGCCTCGTTGTCAGCCTAAACCGACCCGGCGGAAACGCCACCGGCGTTTATGTGATGACCAACTCTTTGGAAGCCAAGCGGCTGGGCCTGCTGCACGAACTGGTGCCAAACGCCGCGACCATCGCCATGCTGGTCAATCCGGGCACTCCCGGCGCCGACAGCCAGTTGACGGAAGCAAAGACGGCTGCGCAAACCCTCGCGCGGGAGATTCACGTTCTAAGGGCACACAACGAGCCGGAGCTCGACAGGGCCTTCGCGATCCTGGCCGAGCACCATACCGACGCTCTCCTCGTCGCGGCCGATCCGTTCTTCAACGCTCACCGCCAGCAGATCGTCACAATGGCAGCACGCTACGCCGTTCCCGCAATTTACGAGTTCCGGGAGTTTGTGGTGGCCGGCGGCCTGATGAGCTACGGGATCAGCCTGGCCGACGCGTACCGGCAGATTGGACTTTATACCGGCAAAATTCTTCAGGGCGCCAAGGCCGCTGACTTGCCGGTTATGCAGCCGACCAAATTCGAATTGGTCATCAATCTCAAGGCCGCGAAGGCGCTGGGCATCACTGTCCCGCCGATGCTGCTCGCCCGCGCCGACGAGGTGATCGATTAGGGGAGTTGTTGCTGCGGTGCACGAGTCAGCTTGTGGCCGTTGCTGATCTCAGCCCAGAGCTGCGTCGATGTCCGCTTCATAGAGGTGACCCGACCAAGGTCTTCTGGCTGCCGAAGGCAGCCTTTGACCCAGAGGAGACGTGACATCGGAGGCAAATCTGCGTCGGCTCGGCGCACTGGTACACCCAAGCGATCGATACACTTCGAACGAGATCTTTAAATCCGCCGAAGCTGATTTTCGCATAGACGTTGAGTATACCATCTTCAGGGTTCTCGATGTTCATAAGATTTGTTGTAATCGAAATCGACAGCAATTCGCAGCAGCGGCAAGGTCTATTTCGGGCCGTACAAACTCTTGAGGAATCGGGCGCGCTGAACGCTGAGGATGCGGAACACCTCAATGCGATCTTCGGCTGGTTTGACGAGCATCTGCGCGAGCCAGAGCGTTTGGCAATTTCTTCTCGCCATCATGGAAGAGCACAAGCACTAAGTTGGTTCAAAGACACCGCCACCGATCACATCGCAAAAATGCGACAATTAGCGAAAGTGCTTGTGCGCTACGGCGTGCCAGTCGAGATGATTAAAGCTAAGCGATTAGGGTACATTCTGTACGAGGATGAGTTTCAGGTGGCAGCGTTCCCATTTAACGACACGCCAACTTAGTCCGAGACGGCGAAGGGCCTTCGATGTCGCCTAGCGGACGTTCACGGTGACGCCGCCGGAGGGCCGCTTTTGACCCTAAGCGGTCATCAGGGAACATGGACGCTTCGTTCCAACTGTCCTAGGTTCAAGTCTAAGGCAATCTACAGGCGAGCATGGAAGAACACTCCTTCGTCGTGTCTAAAGAGCGTGGGAACAATCGCTCCGATACGCGCCCGTTGATTTGGTGGTTCGTCCTGGCCCTTATAGCGCTAGTTGCGTCGCAAGTTATGCGACTGCATCAACATCAAGCGGCAAGTTGGCTTCTCTGGGACTATGCGGGTCGGATCATTGCACTCACCGTTTTGGCGACGGTCCCTTCTGCGCGTGTCGCAGCCTTCCGATCAGATAAACGTCAAATTTCCCTTTTTGAGATCATCGCCTGGATTGTCGGAATTTGCTTGTTAGCCCGTTTTGGCCAGTGGCCGCGACAGCTCCTCAATGCAGCATTCCCCGCAACTGTGCTCGGTGCATATCCGCAGCCGACTGGATGGCTAAACGCACTCGATCTTGTTTTTGGCCTAGCGCTGGTCGCTGGCAGCGAAGAGATCATATTCCGCCAATACATCCGGCAAGCATTCCAGCCGTTTGTCGGTAACGGCATGTTCGCCGTCCTGACCACGTCAATTCTATTCGGCGCCTATCATTGGTGGGCCGGGCTCGGCAATGTTCTTCTCGCCACGGTAATAGGCGTTTTCCTCATGCTAATGCTGCGGCGGTCGGGTGCGCTATGGCCGGTGGCATTCGCGCATTACTTGGTAGATTTGATCGTTTTCGCGCAGTGATCCATGCGGGGGGCGGAAAGTCTTATGACCGCTAATGGCCCAAAAGCGAAGTTCAGTGGCGGCCACTTTCGCGGCGCTGTTGGACACTGAGCCGATATTGGGGCGCCGGGCGTGCGTAGGAGTTCACGCACAAGCCCGATGATCTCAACGTCCCTACTGTGCATGGGGTTGTTTTTCAGATTTTTGTTTTGAGGGCCGCCGAACCAGCCGCGCTCAGCGCCGGCCGCGGGGGGCCTCGGCCTTGGCGGGCTGTTCGGTCTGCGGGCCGCAACTCGCGGCTGCAAGAGTTGCCTGCGCCTGCTGCATCAGGCCGGGCTCGGGGGCGAGCGCTTTCATCACGATCAGGCCGGTGGTGCTGGGGGAGTCGATGATCAGGCGGTCGGCCGCAGTGACCTCTTCGTCCTCGGGCAGCTCGTTGTGCTGCGCTTCCGTCATCAAATCGAGCTCGATCACCTTGCGGCCCGCCGAGCGGTCGTTGATGGCGTAATAGGCGATCTCGTTGCGGGTGTAGAACGACACCGAGGTGTAGGCCTGGCTCACCGGCACCGTCAGCTTGATCGGTCCGCTTGTGAGATCGTAGCGGCAGATCGCCAGCGCAAAGGCCGGGTCCATGAACGGCATCGGTGAAGTGTTGGGATCGGCGAGGGGAAGCTGGCTGACGCCGTTGAGCTTGGTCATCGGCGTTAGTCGCGAATAGGCATCCTGCGTCGCGATCCGCGGCAGCGCCAGCACGCTGACGAGGTGGACCACGAGGCCCAGCACCACGCCGGCAACGACGGTGAACAAGAGGCGGATCATGAGCAGCCCACCGTCGAAATCGTCGGCATCGGCGCATCGCGCTGGGTGCGCGTCGCAACGCCGACCGGGGTGTCGTAGAGGCGCAGCATCAGCGCGTAGCGTTCGATGCCGCCGGTCGGCAGCCAGTTGCCGGCGCGCGAGCGCGAGGCGATGCGGATCTCGAACGAGCCGTCGGACTGGCGCACGATCTCCTGGCTGGTGAAGCCGTAGCGGGCCAGCGAGTTGGCGACGAGGTGGCCTTTGCGGTCGTACAGCGTCAGCGTCCAGAACCGCGCCGGCGGCGTCACGCCGGAGACGATCACGTCGCAGCGGCCGTCGAGCGCCTTTTTCTTGTCGTCGGTGGTCGCGGTGAAGGCGACGCCGTCGCCGGTGCCGATCGGCAGCTCGCCGTTGCGCACGATGGTGGCGCGCGAATAGGGATCGACGTCGGCGGTGCCGGTGCGCGGCCGCGCGGTCCAGGCGCCGATGGTCAGCGCGCCGATCTCGGTGCCGCGCGTCGTCGTCATCCAGGTTGCGCCGAGGCCCACCACCGTCGCGAGCAGAAGGGCCGTCAATGTGATCAGGATCAGCCGCACTTGTTTCGATCAGTTCTTGCGCGGGGCGGAGGCGTTGGCATTCTCTTCCGCATAGTTCTGCGGGAAGGCGAGCGCGCTCGTCGCCGAGGGCGGCCTGGCCGCCTTGGTGTCGGCATCCGCCGATTTCTTTGCCGTCTTGGCGGCGTCATCCAGCAGCTTCTCGACGCGCACCAAAATGTCGGCGCCGCGCTTGGTCAGCACCGGCGGCGGACCCGGCTTGGTCTCCAGCACCTTCGGCGCCGCGTTGGCCTGCGCGTTGCTCACATGCTGCGGCGGCAGCTTCTGGCCCATGCCGATGCCGGGGATCTCCCGGACCTCGACGCCCTGATGCGCCGCGAGCATGATGTCGTGCCAGGTCTGCGCCGGCAGCGAGCCGCCGGTCATGCGGTTGGTCGGCGAGTAGTCGTCGTTGCCGTACCAGACCGCGCAGGTGAAATTGCCGGTGTAGCCGACGAACCAGGCGTCGCGATACGCATTGGTCGTGCCGGTCTTGCCCGCCGTCGGAATGCCGTCGAGCGCGGCGCGGCGCGCGGTGCCTTCGCTGACGACGTGGCTCATCATGCCCGCCATGTCGGCGGCGACGGAGGCGGGGATCGCCTGCCGCGGCTTCGGGCCGTCGCGGTCCCAGCGCCAGACGAGGTCGCCGGCACCGGTGCGCACTTCGAGCACCGAATGCGGCGTCACCGCCTTGCCACGGTTGGGGAAGGTCGCGTAGGCGACGGCGTGCTCGAGCACGGTGACTTCGTCCGAGCCGATCGGCAGCGACGGCGTGTCGGGCAGCGGCGCCTTGAGGCCGAAGCGGCGCGCGACTTCGACGATCTTGGCGCGGCCGATCTTGGCCGGGTTGGGTGCCTTCGGCTGCTCCTTCTGGCCGATCGCGATCGACAGCTTCACCGGCACCACGTTGATCGAGCGCGTGATCGCCTGCGTCAGGGTCACCGAGCCGGAATAGGAATGGCCATAGTTCTGCGGGCACCAATTGCCGATGCAGACCGGGCCGTCGACCACGATCGAGTTCGGCGTAAAACCGTTCAGCAGCGCGGTAGTGTAGACGTAAGGCTTGAACGACGAGCCCGGCTGGCGGTAGGCGTCGGTGGCGCGGTTGAACTGGCTGGCGCCGTAGTCGCGGCCGCCGACCATGGCGCGGATGCCGCCGTCGAGGTCGGAGACCACGGTCGCGGCCTGCGTCGCGTGATAATCGCGGCCGAACTGGCGCAGCTGGTTCTCGACCGCGTCTTCCGCGGCCTTCTGCACGTTGGTGTCGATGGCGAGGCGCACCACGAAGACGCGCTCGGTGTAGGACTTCGGGAAAGTGTCGACCAGCTTGCGCATCTCGTCGAAGGCGTAGTCGAGATAGTAGTTCGGCGAAGCCTCGTCGCGGCGGTCGACCGCGAAGGCCGGGTTGCGGCGGGCGCCGAACACCTGGCCCTCGGTCATGAAGCCGGCATCGACGAGGTTGTCGAGCACGACGTTGGCGCGGGCGCGGGCGGCGGGCAGGTTGATGTGCGGTGCGTATTTCGTCGGGGCCTTGAACAGGCCGGCGAGCATTGCGGCTTCCGCCAAGGTCACGTCGCGCGCGGATTTGTTGAAGTAGAAATGCGCCGCGCCGTCGACGCCGAAGGTGCCGCCACCCATATAGGCGCGATCGAGATAGAGCTTGAGGATCTCGTTTTTGGTCAGGCGCCATTCCAGCCAGACCGCGAGGAAGGCCTCGTTGACCTTGCGCTCGATGGTGCGCTCGTTGCTGAGGAACAGGTTCTTGGCGAGCTGCTGGGTGATCGACGAGCCGCCCTGGCGGACGCCGCCGGCTTGCGCGTTGGTGACGAGCGCGCGCGCGGTGCCGGCGATATCGATGCCGAAATGCTCGTAGAAGCGGCGGTCCTCGGTCGCCAGCGTCGCTTTGATCAGCACGTCCGGAAAGTCTTCCAGCGGGATCGAGTCGTTGTGCTTGATGCCGCGGCTGCCGATCGGGTTGCCGTAGCGGTCGAGGAAGCTCACGGCGAGATCGGATTTCTTCAGCCAGTCCTCGTCCGCGGTCTCGCGGAAGGCGGGGATGGCGAGGGTGAGCATCACGACCAGGCCGCCGAGGCCGAGGGTGGCGGCCTCCGACAGCGGCTCGATGAACACCCAGCGCTTCCAGCGTCCGACATAGAAGCGGTCCATGAAGGTCGAGTAGCGCTCGTAGAGCTCGCGGATGCCCTTGGCCGAGGAGAACAGCGAGGAGTCGATGCGCGCATCAAGGTCCAGGAAGAAATTCCGGACCTTCTGCTTCCAATGCGGTGGTATGATCTGGCGCACCTAGAACCCTTGAGGCTTGGTTCGAAAGCGTTCAAGCACCCGGCCGGGGGCGGCATCGAGACGTCTTGAGGGAATGTTGCGGCAAACCCAAGGCGCCCGGCCAGCATCCGAGGGACTTGCTGTTCCTTCTAGCCGAGCGGGGCCCATAAACCAATGGTCAGGCTCGCGATTTTGAACAACAGGCCTAATTGACCCCGGGTCATTACGGGCCTCAAAGGCGCCTTGCTTGCACCACCCCGGCCGCACGCCCTAGATGGCTTGAGCCGTAGCTCTTTCGAACCTTTGTTGAGGCGCATGACCGCAGTTCCCAAACGACCTTCAGGCCAGGAGGGATTCTTCTGGAAAACCAAGACGTTGGAAGAGATGTCGGCGGGCGAATGGGAAAGCCTGTGCGATGGCTGCGGGCGCTGCTGCCTGAACAAGCTCGAGGACGAGGACACCGGGCAGATCTATTTCACCCATATCGGCTGCAAGCTGCTCGATGGGATGAGCTGTGCCTGCAAGGACTATCCGAATCGCTCCGACAAGGTTCCTGACTGCGTCCGCCTGACCCCGGCCAATGTCCGCACCCTGAACTGGCTGCCGCCGAGCTGCGGCTACAAGCTCGTCGCCGAAGGGCGCGATCTCTATTGGTGGCATCCGCTGGTCTCCGGTGATCCCAACACCGTGCATGACGCCGGCGTCTCCGTGCGCGGCCGGGTCGAAGGCAGCGAGGACGAGATCCCGGACGAGGAGCTCGAGGACCACATCGTGCAATGGCCGGCCCTGCTGCCGAAGCGGGCTCGCCTGAAGCGACGTCCGAAGGACTGAACCGCCGTCAGGTCTTGCGCGGCGATCACGTCTTCGGGATGGCCCGGGGGCGGGATGCACCCATGCGCCGCGGCGTCTGCCTGGGACAAACTTTGCTGTCTACATTGGGCTGCATAGAACGAATCCTTTGCGGCGTTGCGCCGCCCCACGACGTCCGAGCGAGATGAACAAGTTCGACCGGCAGAGCAGTTCTGCCGACATCCAGACTTTGCCTGACGATATCGCCGAGGAGCTGTCCCGGCTTCCGAGCGAAGTCATCAGCGTCGATGATGCGCCCTCCATCGCGCCGCCGGTGCCGCTGTCGCAGGACGAGGTCCGCACCATCGTCATCAGCCTGATGCTGACGATGTTCCTGGCGGCCCTCGACCAGACCATCGTGGCGACCGCGCTGCCGACCATCGGGCGCCAGTTCCAGGACGTATCCAATCTCTCCTGGGTCATCACCGCCTATCTGCTCGCCTCGACCGCAGTCGCGCCGGTGTTCGGCACGCTCAGCGACATCTACGGCCGCCGCGTCATGATCATCATCTCGCTCAGCCTGTTCGTGGCGGGCTCGGTGCTGTGCGCAGTCGCGCCGAACATGCCGATGCTGATTCTGGCGCGCGGCCTTCAGGGGCTCGGCGGCGGCGGCATCATGCCGGTCGTGCAGACCGTGATCTCGGACGTCGTCTCCCCGCGCGAGCGCGGCCAGTACCAGGCCTATTTCTCCAGCGTCTGGATGGTCGGCGGCATTTTGGGCCCGGTCATCGGCGGCGTGTTCGCCGAGCATCTGCACTGGTCGATGATCTTCTGGATCAACCTGCCGCTCGCGGCCGCGGCGATCGTGATGCTGCTGCCGAAGATGAAGAAGATCCCGGTGTTCCACCGTAAGCGCAAGGTCGACTGGCTCGGCGGCGTGCTCCTGATGGCCTCCGCCGTCGTCTTCATGCTGGTGCTGACCTGGGGCGGTTCGCGCTACCCCTGGCTGTCGCCGACCGTGCTGGCGATGGTGGGAGGCGCCGTCGCGCTCGCGGTCAGCTTCGTGTGGCACGCCCGGCGGGCCGACGAGCCGTTCCTGCCGCTGAAGCTGCTGACCGGATCGGTCGCGCCGTTCGCGCTGACCGCCGGCGGCTGCGGACTCGGGGCGATCACCGGCCTCACCGTGCAGCTGCCGCTGTATTACGAGTCGGTCTACCATTTGAGCGCAAGCGAGGCGGGTCTCGCGCTGATTCCGCTCGCGGCGGTCTCGACCGTCGGCGCGGCCGTCGCCGGCCGCACCATGGCCCGTGCCAAGCACTACAAGCGCGTCGCGATCATCGGCACCTCCTGGGCCGCGCTGTGCGGCCTCGGCCTCACGCTCACTACCCTGCCGCTGTGGGGCTTGCTGACGCTGATGGCGGCGTTCGCGCTCGGGCTCGGCACCACCTTCCCGGTGTGCGTGGTCTCGCTGCAGAACTCGGTGGCGCGCCCGCAGGTCGGCACCATCACCGGCGCGATGAACTTCTTCCGCTCGCTGATGTCCTCGTTCACGGTCGCCGCGTTCGCCGCGATCCTGCTGATCGCGCTCGGCATCGACGTGCCGCTCGCCGGCGAGCACCACGCCGCAGGCGCCGTCGCTATCCCCGCTGACGACATGCGCCACGCCTTCCGCTACGTGTTCGGCGCCGCCACCGCGCTGATGACCATCGCCGCGCTGTGCCTGATCGCGATGGAGGAGCGGCCGCTGGCCGGTCCCGCCACGGCGCCGCCGGTGGAGATGGCGGAGTAGGCGCCTAAGCGCGATGCGATGAGGATGAATCGTCATCGCGCTTTAGGTTGTTGTTTAAGCATGATCTCTTCGGAAAACCGCTGCGCACTTTTCCGGATCATGCTCTAGCCGCCGCGGTCGGGATCCTCGTCGATAGTGCCCGCACCCGTCTTCCGCGCTTTCGCCGCGAGCTGCTCTTTGAGCTGCGCCAGCGCGCCGGCGGACCAGTCATGGACATCGGTCACTGCGATCCAGGCATCGACATAATGCTCGGGCGCATAGACATGGCCAAAGCCCATCGGCGTGTTGGTCGCAACCGCCATGTCGAGGGCGAGCTGGAGCATCGTCACGATCGGATACCATCGCAGCTCCGGCGACACGTCCGGCCCGCGCGGCGCGCTCATCCAGGCCGGGGCACGGTAGGCATCGCTATAGGCGAAGAAGGTGATCGCGTCGCTGGCATATTGCAGGTAGACGACGCGCATCGGACCCCACGGCGCGTCTGCCGGGACCGTCGGGCCGTTCTGGTTCATGAAGCGCACGAAGCGGTTGTCGCGGAATTCCGGCAGCCACGCCGGCGATCCCGGATTGCGGTTCGCAGTGATCGAGCGCCACAGGCGGCTCTCGAACGGCGCCCCGCTCCATAGCGCGCCGGCGATGGGATCGCCGATCATCTCGAACAGCTCCGCGGATTTCTCCGAGTTCATGGCGCCGAGGCTGAGCCCGTGCAGATACAGTTTCGGCCGCCCGTCCTTCGGCAGCGTCGTCCAGTAGCCGTAGATCTCCGCGAACAGCGCGCGCGCCGCCTCCGCGCCGTATTCGGGCTGAAACAACAGCGACATCGGGCTGTTGAGATAGGAGTACTGCATTGCGACGCTGGCGACGTCGCCATGGTGGAGATATTCGACGGTGTCCATCGCAGCAGGGTCGATCCAGCCGGTGCCGGTCGGCGTGACGACGATCAGGATCTTGCGATCAAAACCGTGCTGGCGCTTGAGCTCCTCGAGCGCAAGCCTGGCACGCGCCTGCGCGGTGGCGCCGCCGGCGAGGCCCACATAGACCCGGATCGGGTCCTGCGCCGGCCTTCCGCTGACGGCGCTGATCTCGGTTGCGGTCGGACCCGAGGCAATGAAGCGGCGCCCCATGCGCCCGAGCTCTTGCCACTTCACCAGTGATGCCGGGCTTCCGGTCCGACCGGGATCAGTCGGCTGCGGCCGCTCGGGCTCGAGCAGGACGTCGAGTTCGCGGAAGGAGGAGTCGAGCGCGTTGAACGCCGTGCGGATCAGGACATTGCTGGCGATCGACCAGAACAGCAGGCCTGCGGCGAGCACGCCGATGACGTTGGCGAGCTTCCGCGGAATGACGCGCCTCGTATGCTCGGCGAGGAAGCGGGCGAGGAGCGTGAACAGCCGCCCCAGCACCAGCAGCACGACGAAGGTTATCAGGGCGATGACGCAGACCTTGAGCGGATGCGCGGTCTCGACCGGCGCCATCTTCATCACGGCGCGGATCGAGTTCTGCCATTCGGCTGCTCGCCACAGAAAGACGATCACGACGAGCAGGCAGGCGGCTGCCGCCAGCGCATTCGCAATCGATCTGGCGCGCGCCGAGGGCTCGGGCAGCTCGAGATAGTGCCACAGCCGCCGCCACAGCACGCCGGCGAAATAGCCGATCGCAAAGCAGCCGCCGGCCAGGACGCCTTGGGTGAGATAGCTCCTGGGGATCAGCGTCGGCGTCAGTGCAGCCGCGAAGAACAGCGCGCCAAGCATGAGGCCGACGCCGGATAGCGAGAGGAGTTGCCGCCGAATGAACCGCGCCAGATTCATCAAAACGCCTCCCGGGCGAACTTGTCCTCAGGGCTTGTCTGAAAAGCTGCTCTTGCGCGGCAGCACGATCGTGAATTCGGTGAACTCGCCGGGCGTGGTCGCGACGTCGATCGTGCCGCCATGCTGCTTCACCACGATGTCGTGGCTCATCGACAATCCGAGGCCCGTGCCTTCGCCGGCCGGCTTGGTGGTGAAGAACGGATTGAACATCTTTTCCTTCACCTCGTCCGGGATGCCGGTGCCGTTGTCGCGGATGCGGATCTCGACGTGATCGCCGCGGTCGCGGGTCGCGGCGGTCACGACCGGCTCGTAACCGGCCGCCTCGGTCTCCGCCTTGCGCTTGGCGACCGCATGGAATCCGTTTCCGATCAGGTTCAGCAGCACCCTCGTGATCTCCTGCGGGAACACGTCGGCCGAGCCTGCCGCCGGATCGAGCTCGCGTCTGAGCGTCACGTCGAACTGCGGCTTCTCGGCCCGTGCGCCGTGATAGGCGAGGTTGAGGCTCTCCTCGACCACGGCGTTGACGTCGCTCAACCGATGCTCGCCGCCGCCCGCGCGCGAATGCAGCAGCATGTTCTTGACGATGGAGTCGGCGCGCCGTCCGTGCTGGACGATTTTCCCGAGATTGTCCTTGAGAAGCCCGGTGAGCTCGTCGACTTCGCCGCGGATATCGTCCGCGAGCGTCACGGGCGCGAGCACCTCGTTCAGCTCGTCGGTCAATTCGGCGGACAGCGAGGCAAAATTGTTGACGAAGTTGAGCGGGTTCTTGATCTCATGCGCGATGCCGGCGGTGAGCTGGCCGAGGGAAGCGAGCTTCTCGGTCTGGATCAGGCGATCCTGCGCCGCGCGCAAATCGTCGAGCGACTTCGCAAGCTCCCGGGTGCGGTCCTGCACTTCGTCGAAGAGGCGCACATTCTCGATCGCGATGACGGCTTGGTCGGCGAAACTGGTAACGAGTTCGATTTGCTTTTCGCTAAACGGCCGGATCGCGCGACGTGCGAGAACAATAGCGCCAACGGTGCTGCCTTCGCGCAGTAGGGGCACACCCAGGAAGCTACGCGGATTGCCGCTCAATTCCTGGCCTTCAAAGGAGTAATCGGGGTCCTCGAGCACATCGGTGACATGAACAACCTTGTCGCCGAGCAGAGTCCTGCCCGTGATGGTGCGCCTATCCGGCCGGACCGGAAGGTCTCTTACATATTCGACGAATTTGGCTGGAAAGCCGTAGGAGCCCGCCCGGAAATAGGAGCTGCCGGATTTGCGGGTAATCGCCGCCATATCGGCTTCGCATAGTCGCGCCGCCGATTCGACCAGCGTATCGAGCACGGCTTGCAAGTCGAACGCCGAGCGGCTGATAACCTTGAGCACGTCGGCAGTCGCCGTCTGTTGTTGCAGCGACTCGGTCAAATTCTCGGTGCGCTGGCGCAATTCACTGAGCAGCCGCGCGTTCTCGATGGCGATCACGGCTTGCGCCGCGAACTGGTTCAGCAGGGTGATCTGCTTCTCCGAGAACGGTCGGCTCTCCTGCCTGAAGATCATGACGTTGCCGACCACGCGCTCATCCTGAAGCAACGGCACCGCGAGCAGGCAGCGGGCGCCGCCGAGATCGACCAGCGCCCGACCATTCGGCTCGCCGCTGCGATAGACGTCTGACTCCAGCAGGTCGACAATTTCGACGAACGGTTCGCCCTTCAAAAGACGCGCGGGCGCGGTGGCCGAACCATAGTTGAGGGGCGCCTTGCGCCGGTATTCATCGTAGGCGGGGGGCAGTCCGTAAGTGGCGGCTGTGCGGAACTGCGTGCCGTCGTAGGTATTGAGCACGCCGAAGCTGGCGCCGCAGAGCTGCATTGCCTTGCTGAGCATCGCCTCGAATACCGGCGCGAGATCCCCGGCCGATCGGCTGATGACGCTGAGCACCTCCGATGTTGCAGTCTGCTGCTCCAGTGACTCTGCGAGTTCATGCGTCCGCGCCTGCACCTCGTTGAACAGGCGCGTGTTCTCGATCGCGATCACGGCCTGGTCGGCAAAGGTCTTGAGCAGGTTGATGGCCTTGTCCGGGAATTGGCCGGCTTGCGGCCGCGTCACGGCGATGGTGCCGATTGCGACGCCGTCGCGCAGCATCGGCACCGCGAGGATGCTGCGATAGCCCCGCGTCCGCGCCAGCTCCTTCATGGCGTCGGTGAGATCAGGCTCGTTCTGCATGTCGCTGCGGAAGGCATATTCTCCGCTTCGAGCGACCCGGCTGTGGATGCCTGGCGACGACAGCGGTGCGGGGAACGAGCTGAGCAGATCGGCATTGCCGGCTGCATTATCCGTGGTGAAGGCGGCCAGATGCAGCTTGCCGTCGACCACGCGGGTGACGGTGGACGAATGTCCGCCGATCAGTGCCTTGGCGCTGTCGGAGATGGCCTGGAACACCGGCGTGACGTCGGCAGGCGAAGCCGCGATCACCTTGAGGATGTCGGCGGTCGCGGTCTGACGCTCCAGCGCCTCCCGCGTCGCATTGAACAGGCTGACATTCTTGATCGCGATCACCGCCTGGTCGGCGAAGGTCTGCAGCAGCCGCACATGATGCTCAGTGAAGGCGCCGGTCGCACGGCGCGTCGCGATGATGATGCCGATCGCTTCGCCCTCGCTCATCAGCGGCGCGAACAGCATGCTGCGATAGCCGCGGGCGCGCGCGATGTCGCGCGCGGCCGGCTCGAGCTCGGTGTCGGGCAATTGCGCCGCCGCACCCTTGGCTACGAGCTGGTAGGGCGGAAACTGCGCGAACGGCACCGGGAACGAGGCCTGCAGCACGCGATCGCCGGCCGGATCGGTCGGCGTGAACGCGGCAAGGTGCGCAGCGCCGTCGACATAGCGCAGCACGGCCGTGGAGAAGCCGCCGATCAGCCGGTTGGCGTTGGCCGCAATGGCCTTGAACACCGGCTGCTCGTCCGACGGCGAGGCCGCCATCACCTTCAAAATGTCCGCCGTGGCGGTCTGGCGCTCCAGTGCCTCGCGCGTCGTGTTGAACAGCCGTGCATTCTCGATCGCGATCACGGCCTGGTCGGCCAGGGTCTGGAGCAACTGCACGAGGTCGGGCGCGAACGCGCCAGGCTCGGCGCGGGTGACGCTGATCATGCCGACCGGCGTGCCCTGGTTCATCAGAGGCATGAACAGCACGCTGCGGAAGCCGCGCAGCCGCGCCAGATCGCGGTTCAGCTGCGGCACGTCGGCGGCTTCGCTGTCGGGAAACTGGATCGTCTGGCCGCCGCGTACCAGCGCAAAGGTCGGAAACTCCGTGATCTTGCGCGGGAACGACGCCTTGAGCCCTTCGTCCGCTTCCGGACTGGTCGGCGTGAACGCCACGAGATGCAGCTCGTCGCCGATGAATTGAAGCACGGTGGCGGAGAAGCCGTCGAGCAGGCGCTTGGAACTCGACGCGATCGCCTCGAACACCGGCCGGGCATCGGAGGGCGAGGCCGCGATGGTGCGCAGGATCTCCGCGCTGGCGCTTTGGCGATCCCGCGCAGTTGCCAGCGCGTTGCGCAGCTGCGCATTCTCGGCTGCGAGCTCATCGGCGATGTCATGGGAAAGGTTGGTCATTTGCAATCCGGCTTGATGCCGCGACAGGCGCGGCACCGGGGCGGATTATCACATTCCCTGCGGCCGGAGCCAGCGTCTGGCTTGCCTCACGTCCCCGGCCGCGACACCTCCGTCTCCTTGCTGGTGATGAACTCCAGCAGCACCGGGATGCCTTCTTTCGTCTTCTCGATGCCGCGTTTGATCGCGGGGATGATGTCCTCCGGCCTCGTCACCCGCTCGCCATAGCCGCCGAAGGCGCGCGCCATTGCGGCGTAGTCGCCGGAAATGTCGGTCGAGCGATATCTTTCGGTCGAGACCGGCATCACCTTCAATTCGATCGCCATGGAGAAATTGTTGAGCAGGATCGACATGATCGGGATGCGCTCGCGCACCGCGGTCTCGAAATCCATGCCGGTGAAGCCGATCGCCGCATCGCCCCAGACGTTGATGCAGAGCTTGTCGGGCTTTGCCAGTTTCGCCCCCATCGCCAGGCCGAGGCCGTAGCCGAGCTGCGTCGTCTTTCCCCAGCCGAGATAGGTGAGGGGGTTTACCGATTTCCAGAACGGCGAGAGCTGGTCGCGCGGACTGCCGGCATCATGCGTGATGACAGTGTTCTCGATGTCGACGGTGTGCTGGAGATCCCACAGCACGCGATACGGGCTGAGCGGCGCGTCATTGCTGGTGAGCTTCGGCATCCATTTCGCCAGCCACTCCTTGTGCGAGGCCGCGATCTCGGCCGCGACCGCTGACGCATCGCGATCAGCAGTGACGGTCTTGCCGATCTCCTCCAGCAGCGCGTCGAGCACGAGGCCGGCGTCGCCGACCAGGCCGATCTTCGCCTCTACATCCTTGTTGAGATGGTTGGGATCGAGCGTGGAATGGATGATGGTCTTGCCCTTCGGCATCGCGATGCCGAAGTTCGTTTCCGTGAAGGAGCAGCCGATGCCGAAGATGATGTCGGCCTCGGCGAGGAATTTTGGCACCGCGCGCGGCACCGCAAGTCCGCCGGAGCCGAGCGAGAGCGGATGCGTTTCCGGAAACGAGGATTTGCCGCCTAAGCTGGTGGTGACGGGGATCGCCAGCCGCTCCGCGAGCCGCTGCAACTGCGGCCAGGCCCGCGCGTAATGCACGCCCTGGCCGGCATAGATCACCGCACGCTTGGCGTTGACGAGCAGGGCTGCCGCCTCCTTCACATGCACGGGGTCGGCGCCGTAGCGGGTGCGCAGCACCGGCGTGTAGTCGAGCGGCTCCGGCACCTCCTCGTTCCACATGTCCGAGGGGATTTCGACGATCACGGGACCGCCGCGGCCGTTCTTCAGCTTGGTGAAGGCGCGGCGGAAGATGTTGGCGACCTCGGCGGCCAGAATGATCGGCTCCGACGATTTCGCGAACGGCTTCATCGCCTCGCTGGAATTGAAGTTCGGCTCGACATGCGCAAGCCTGCGCTGATAACCCATCGGCAGCACCAGCACGGGCACGGATTCGCCAAAGCACTGTGCGACGCCGCCCATCGCATTCTCCGCACCGGGCCCATGCTGCATGCAGAACGCGCCGATGCTGTGCCCCGAGGTCACGCGCGAGATCGCATCCGCCATGTGGATGCCGACGCGCTCCTGCCGCACCATCACCGGACGGATCTCGGCCTTGGCCGCATGCTCGATCAGATGGTTGACCGGATAGCCGCAGAGGATCTCGATTCCCTCGCGCCTCATGATTTCCGCAATGGCGGTGCCGAGCTTCATGGCGTCTCTCTCCCTTGAGGCTTGACCGGTTGATCCGGCGATTACGGGGAGAGGATCAGGAAATTCAGGAGGCGTAAAGCGCGGTGGATCACACCGGCGGAGAGGTCAGCCATGCAGAACGCGCGCGCAGGACGGGGCGCCATCGTGACGTTGAGATTCGCCGCGCCGTCTCACCATTGATCAGAATGTCGCGACGAGACGTACTCATGCGCTGCGCTGCTGTCGCAATAGGGAACTCACCGCATCCGGCTTGCTTCCGAATTGGCATCTGTAATCGTTGCCGTGCGAATTTGAAACCGCGCACCGATGCAAAGGGGATTCGGTTTGACAGTCACGGATGCTCGAAGCACGCTGGCGTCGACATTGCGAAGGGGGGCATATCGACATGATCGAGCTCAGGGTGAACGGGATCAACCGCACGGGCAGCCCTGTCCGAACTGATGCGTTCCCCGCGTCGCACCAGCGCGACCCCACACGGCGTCATCGAAAGGAAGAAAACGTGACCCAGCATGTCCTCTTCATCGTCACCAACGCAGCCGTGATCGGTCCGCATAGCCGCAAGACCGGATTCTTTTTCGCCGAGATCGCCCATCCTTTCGAAGTGCTTGACAAGGCCGGGGTCGCGGTCGAGTTCGCATCCCCGGCCGGGGGATGGACGCCCTACGATGCGTATGACGAGAAAGATCCCGCCCAGAGAGATTTTCTCGCGAGCAAGGCCTTTCGTCGCCTGAATCACAGTCGCAGACTGTCCGAGGTGGACGCTGCCGACTACGACGCCATCCTGGTGCCCGGCGGTCTTGGGCCCATGGTGGACATCCAGCGCAATGCAACGGTCCAGAGTGCCGTCGTGCGCGCCTGGACCACCGGCAAGCTCGTCGCCGCTGTTTGTCACGGGCCGTGCGCGCTGCTCGGCGTCAACCTCGGTGATGGCATCCCGTTCGTGCGCGGCAAGAAGCTCACGTCCTTCTCGAGGAAGGAAGAATACGACTACGCCCGCGATGATGTGCCTTACGAGCTCGAGGACGCGTTGAGGGCCGAGGGCGCCGACTACTCGTCGGCCGCCAATTGGCAACCTCACGTCGTCGTCGATGGCCGGCTCATCACGGGGCAGAACCCCGCTTCGGCCGGACCGTTGGGAAAAGAGTTGCTGTCCGCCCTTAAGGATCGGTGACGTCCTATCTGCAGCCCTGGCAGATCATCAGCTTTCGCTTTAACGCCCCATCTTCCTGATCGGGGCCATCCGCATCCGCATGGGACCCGGTGTTCTTTGCGGCGCGTGACCTCATTGGCGGCGTCGCCTGGTGCGGGGCGTCATTGTCATCGACGGTGCCGATGCTGAAGCCGTCGTAGTCGGCGGCCGGATTCGGTATCGCTTGAGGCCCGCCTATCGTGGGTGTCAAAGTCTCTCTGCCGGACGCCGCCGGCGGAGCCCTGTTTGTCGTCACGCGTGCCGGCTTGGTGGCACCCGGACGCGGCGACGCATCGGGCGCAGCAAGCGAAACCGGCGGGGCGACCGAAGTCTGGCTTCTCGCGTTCTGGTGCGGCCATACGACGACAAACATGAGGCCGAGAGCCAGGAGCGTCACGCGTCTCATCCGCATCCTTTCGGCAGCTCAGGTTCAACGATCGATGGCATGGCCCGCCGAACCACGACGCGGACAGAGTATCAGGACCAGCCTTGCCGTCAAAGCGTCATGGCTCGGACAGCGCGCTGCGCCATCCGGGCGGTATTCGGCTGCATGGCCCGACAGGCAAGACCTGCCGGCGCCGGGCGAAGCGCGCCTCGTCGGCTCAGATCAGCGTGCCCGCATGGAAGCTTGCTTGAGCGAGCAGCGATTGAATCACGACATTGTCGCCGGGACCGCCATCCAGCACGTCGAGGCCGCTGCCGCCGATCAGCACATCGTCGCCGACCCCGCCGAGCAGCGTGTCGTTGCCGGCGCTGCCGATGAGCACGTCGTCGCCGCCACCGCCGTCGAAGACCAGATGCGGCCCGCCGGGGCCGACGCCCGACGCCTCGATCACGTCGTCGCCGCTGAGGCCGTTGATGGTGATAGTGTCGTTGAAGTCGAAATTCTCAATCACCATTTGGCTTGCCAGGCCGTCGATCACCAGCGCGCCGTTGCTGTTGAGCGACAGCGTGATGACGTCGTCGCCGGTGGTGCCGTTGATCACGATGTTGTCGGCCGCGCCGTCGCCGCCGGGAGTGCCGGGGACGCCGCCAAGGTCGATCTTCACCTGCGTCACGTCGGTGCCGCTCATGTCGCCGACAATGATCTTGTCGGCGCCGCCGCGGGCATTGAACGCGATCGTCTCGACGCCGCCCGTGTCCATCGTGATTGAGGCGACGTCGCGCGTCAGCTCGGCGCGGGCGCCGTTGGCGAAGATGTTGATGGTTTCCGCGATGTTGGCGCCGTTGAACAGCAGGGTGTCGCTGCCGGCCTGGCCCTCGATCGTGTCGTTGTCGTCGCCCGGATTCCAGACGAAGGTGTCATTGCCCGCGCCCATCAGCGCGACATCGTTGCCGTCGCCGCCGTTGATCAGGTCGTCGCCCTGGCTGCCAATGATGGTGTCGTTACCGATGCCGCCGTTGATCGTCAGCTGCAGCACGCCGGCGGCGAGCCCGCTGGCGTCGATGGTATCGTCGCCGGCAAGGCCATTGAGCGTCAGCTGATCGGTTGCGTCCATTGCGGTCAGGTGGCTGGCCGCGTGCGGGCCGAACACCGTGACGCCGGCGGCATTGCCGCTGACGCCGAACGTATCGGCCCCCTGGGTCGCATCGACCGCGACGGTATCGACGGCGCCGTCGGGCGTTCCGGCCGAACCGCCGAGGTCGATGTTCACCCGCGTCACGTCGGTGCCGGTCAGATCACCGACCGTGACATGATCGCTCCCGCCCAGCGCGTGGATATCGACCTGCTCGACCCCGTGCAGGTCCATCGTGATGTTTGCAACATCGCGCGTCAGCAGCGCGCGATCGCCGTTGGCGGCAATGGCGATGTTCTCGGCAATGTTGGCGCCGAAGAACCGCAGCGCGTCGACGCCGGTGCCGCCCTCGACGGTGTCGCTGCCGTCGCCCGGATTCCACTGGACGATATCGTTGCCGGCGCCCAGCAGGGCGACGTCGTTACCCTGGTTGCCGTCGATGAAATCATTGCCGTCGCCGCCGATCAGCGTGTCGTTGCCGGCGCTGCCGAGGATCGTATCGTTGCCGGCGCCGCCATCGATCGTCAGGTGCACGATCCCTGCGACCAATGCCGCCGCCGAGATCGTGTCGTTGCCGCCGAGGCCTTGGATGAGAAGCGCATCGTTCGCGCCTTCCGCACTGCTGATGGCGACATCGGCCGGCAATCCCGTGATCGCAACCGAATTGCCGGAGCCGGACCCCTCGATGGTATCGGCGCTGCGGGCGCCTTCGAGCGTCACGGTATCGGCTGCCCCGTCTCCGGTGCCGCCTGATCCGAGATCGATATTGACCTGCCTGACGTCGGTTCTCGTCAGGTCGCTGACGACGATGTTGTCGCTGCCGCCCTGCGCGTTGATGGTGACGGTTTCGATGCCGTCGAGGTCCATCGTGATGTTGCCGACATTGCGGGTCAGCAGCGTGCGTCCGTCATGGGCAGCGGACAGGGTGATCTCCTCACCGATGTTCGAGCCGTTGAACAACAGGGTGTCGGTGCCGGCCTGTCCTTCGACCTTGTCGCTGCCGTCGCCGGGATCCCACTGGAAGGTATCGTTGCCGGCGCCGAGCAGGGCGGTGTCGTTGCCTTGATTGCCGTCGATGAAGTCGTTGCCATCGCCGCCCAGCAGGCGGTCCGCGCCGTTGCCGCCGAGGATCGTGTCGTTGCCGGCCCCGCCGTCGATCGTCAGATTGAGTGCGGCGAGATTGCCAGTTGCGGTGACGACGTCGTCGCCGCCGCCGGCCTTGAGCACGAGGTTCTCGGTGGTGCCGATGTCCAGCGAGAACGGGGCCACATCGACCCGGTCGAAGCGCACGCGTGTGCCGTTGGCCGTGATGGCGAAGGTCTCGCCGCCGTTGCCGCCGTTCACCTCGGCGGTGTCGATGCCTTCGCCGCCTTCCATCAGGTCGCTGTCGTCGCCGGGGTTCCAGATCATGCGGTCGTTGCCCGCTTCGCCGAACATCTGGTCGTTACCGTCGCCGCCGATCAGCACGTCATTGCCGGAGCCGCCGAACAGCAAATCGTTGCCGCCCTTGCCGAACAGCGTGTCGTGACCGGACTGGCCGAACAGCATGTCGCCAGCGGATCCGCCGGTCAGCGTATCGTTGCCCGCGCCGCCGAACAGGTTCGCCGCAGGCATCGCGCCGTTGCTCTCGTCTATCGTGATGATGTCGTTGCCGTCGAGGCCGAAGGCCTGGATCAATTTGGTGTTGGCGACCGTCGCGGGGCCACCCTTGATTGCGACCGTGCCATGGTTGACAACGATGGTCCCGGCTGCGTTGCGGCCCAACAAGACCGTGTTGTTGTGGCCGTTGCCAACGACGCTGAGGATTCCGGCAGAAAAATTTGCTGTGACAGCCATGTGCACTCGCTTTGCGTGATCGAAATGGGCCGTGCGGCGGTATTGCCGAGGCGAACGGCAGACGATCTCATCTGTAGGCCGGGATGCCGGTTCCGGCTTGACGAAGCTCTTCCGAGGGCCTCCTGTTTTTCTTGAGAACAGCTTGATTTTCGGAAGGAGCGCGGGTTTCGGGGCGCTCGACCATCCCAACCACCATTCGTTGTGTTGCCCGACGGGCAAAACACACCAGCGGTGGGTCCACCCCTCGCGTCAAAATATTCGTATTTACAGAAATTCCGTTTTCCCGTACAAGCCGAAACATCCCGCCCGCCACAAGGGGCGTTTCGCGATCGTCACGGGACGCGGGCCGGGATGCGGTGGCCGCGACGGCGTCGGCGCGTCATGTTGGTTGCAGGGCGGGGAAACCCGTGAGCGGCGACAGGCGCGATACGACACGGCGCTGACAGCGTCTCTGTCCAGTCTCGATGGCGAGCGCACGCCAGCAATCGGGAATGCGGATGGGGATGTGCGCGGACGGAGAAGTCGTGTGGTCCTGACGCCCGGGGTCTGTGCGTCAAGTCCTGCGGTGATGTCGCGCCAACCGGCGCGCATCGATCATTCCCGCAAGGCGACGGGGGCAATAGTGCATCGCTCCCCGAGGAGAGCACGAAGGACACCGTGAAAACCATCGCGCAGGGAAGGCCGGGCGACCGGCACACCTGTCGTCCACCCCGTGCGCGCTTCTTGAGCACACGCGGGACTTCGGGTGCCAGCCGGCGCCCGGCCTTCCCTGCGCCCTTGCTTTTGACGGGGGCGGAAGAAGACAGCAAAGCTCGGGCGAAACAAGCCGCGAGGATGCGAAGGTATGTTGGCGGATGAAGCGCAAGCCGTTAGAGCGACGTCATCTCTCCATACTCCGTCATTGCGAGCGAAGCTCGTCATGGCAAGCGCGCCGGTCCGGAGATGATGCGAAGAGGGAGGGAATGCGGCGGCGATATCGCCGATGTCGGCCTGGTTCGTTCAGCCCCAGGCCGTTACTTTATCCCCGTGCTGATCGCGACAAACTTGTTGTTGAGGAGGGCGCCGCCCATGGTGTTCACGGCCGTTATGATCGCCAGCGCGATGCCTGCGGCAATGAGGCCGTACTCGATCGCGGTTGCACCATTCTCATCGGCAAGGAAGGACCTAAGCAAACGCATTGCCAACTCCCATTCATCCGATCCAACGTATGGTCGCGTCGTTATCGGACTTGCAAAAGGATCGAATAAGTATTCATGCGCGCCAAAAGAATTAAGCCCCGGCGAACGCGTTCCTGCTCATACGACGGCATTCATTAAATTAAGGTTCTATCGATCCGTCCAAATGGATTCATACCGGCAGGGCTCCGCCGGGCTGCGCGGGCGCAGCGCCCGTCAGGGCGCGATCGTGCGGCCGCTTAACCGATTGTTGAGCCTGTTCGTCAACGGGCCGGCAAGGACACCATGGCGCTCATCCGCGCCGGTCGTCCGCATTCAACGCCCGCAACATGGCGATGCGGGCGAACATCACCCAGCCGCCGCCCGTCTCGGCCGCATTGATCAAGGTCTCGATGGCGGTCTGCCAGCGCGGCTCGTGCTGGACGTCCTCGGGCAGCCGCATGATGTAGTCGGCCGCCTCCTGAAGCGTCAGCAGCTGGCGCTTGTTGCTCACGCGAACGGGATCGTCGAACGCCGTCGACCAGGGCATGTCAGGCCGCCTGATCGGCGAGGGGTGGCATCACGGCGCAATCGCGGGGGGATGCGGCTAGCTGGCCTTCTTCGCCCGAGCAGGCGCGCGCACCGGCTTGTCGGCCTTCTTCGAAGTTTCCCTGGTCGCCGTCTTCGCAGCAGCGTCCTTGCCGCCCTTGCCGGCGATCGGCAGCAGCATCTCGCGCTGGCCTGCGACGCGCTTCTTCGGCTTCTTGGCTTTGGCTGCTTCCTTGGCGACCTTCGCCGCAGGCGCGGCGTCCTTCTCGTTCGCGATGCTCTTCTTCAGCGCGTCCATCAGGTTGATGACGTTGCCGCCGCTCTTCGGCGCGGCCTTGGCGGTGATCGGGGCGCCGCTGCGCTTCTTGTTGATGAGATCGATCAGCGCGGTCTCGTAATGGTCCTCGAACAGCTCGGGCTCGAATGCCCCGGACTTCTTCTCGACGATGTGCTTGGCGAGGTCGAGCATGTCCCTGGTCAGCTTCACGTCCTGGATGTCGTCAAAATACTCTGTCTCGCTGCGGACCTCGTAGGGATAGCGCAGCAGCGTGCCCATCAGGCCGCTCTCGAGCGGCTCGAGTGCGATGATGTGCTCGCGGTTGGTCAGCACCACGCGGCCGATCGCGACCTTGTCCATGCTGCGGATGGTCTCGCGGATCACTGCATAGGCGTCATGGCCGACCTTGCCGTCGGGCACGAGATAATAGGGGCGGATCAGATAGCGGTTGTCGATGTCGGCCTTCGGCACGAACTCGTCGATATCGATCGTGTGGGTCGAGTCGAGCGCGATGTCGTCGAGCTCGTCCTTGGTGACCTCGATATAGGTGTCGGTGTCGACCTTGTAGCCCTTGACGATGTCCTCAGAGGTCACCTCGTCGCCGGTCTCGGCGTCGACCTTGAGGTACTTGATGCGGTGGCCGGTCTTGCGGTTGATCTGGTTGAAGGAGACCTTCTCAGTATCCGAAGTGGCCGGATAGAGCGCGACCGGACAGGTCACGAGCGACAAACGCAGAAAACCCTTCCAATTGGCGCGGGGGGCCATGGGCTACTCCAAACGCAACAAGGACAGACTTACGAGGATACCATCGGGCAACAGCGAATCATAGCAAGGTCGGGCGTTGATCTTGCAACTGCGTTAACCGGCCGTGGGGCGTTGGGTTGCTGTCCCGATCGGGTGGCAAAAGCCGGAACATCACATCGGATCGGGCGTTGGCTCCGCATACACGGCTGCGAGGAGGTCGCGGTCATCGGAGGCGACACGCAGAGATTGAGGGCATCATGGCAACCACGCGAGAGCAGCGTCAGATCGTCGAAACACCAACCGAGGCGCGTCAGGGCGAACCTGGGCCGTCAGTTGCCGCATTGCTCGCCATCTCGACCGGGCTTGCGATCCTGATCCTCGCCGTCATCTGGTTCGTGTTCTTCCGGACCTGACCGCCGAATTCACGGGAAGGGCGGACCTTCCGACCTGCCGCGGCACGCGGCACACTGCGCCCGCCATGTTGCCGGCTCGTCCGGTAGCATGGCGGGCGCAGTCGCATCGGCTGCTGACCTATCGTATATGACCAAAAAGTAACGCGCCCGGTTCCCCGCGTTCATATTCAGTTCACGCCGGAATTGCTCATCTGGTGTGGTGTTGATGCGGCCTATGTCTGGAGAGAAGCGTGCGCCTGCTCGTTGTTGAGGACGACCCCGATCTCAATCGCCAGCTCACCAAGGCGTTGACCGACGCCGGCTATGTCGTCGATCGCGCCTTCGACGGAGAGGAGGGGCACTATCTCGGCGATAACGAGCCGTATGATGCCGTCGTGCTCGACATCGGCCTGCCGAAGAAGGACGGCATCTCGGTGCTGGAGGCCTGGCGCCGCAACGGCCGCACCATGCCGGTCCTGATCCTCACCGCACGCGACCGCTGGAGCGACAAGGTGCAGGGCTTCGATGCCGGTGCCGACGACTACGTCGCAAAGCCGTTCCATCTGGAGGAGGTGCTGGCGCGCATCCGCGCGCTGCTGCGCCGCTCGACCGGCCATGCCCAGAGCGAGCTGAGCTGCGGTCCCGTCACGCTAGACACCAGGACCGGCCGCGTCAGCGTCTCCGGCAATCCGGTCAAGATGACCTCGCACGAATATCGGCTTCTGGCCTACCTGATGCACCATTCCGGGCGCGTGGTCTCGCGCACCGAGCTGGTCGAGCACCTCTACGATCAGGATTTCGACCGCGACTCCAATACGATCGAGGTGTTCGTCGGCCGCATCCGCAAGAAGCTCGACGTCGACATCATCCAGACCGTCCGCGGCCTCGGCTATCTCCTGACCCCGCCGGCCGCCTGACGCGTTCCGGGGCTTGACGGGCAGCCCGGCAGGGGCCTTGGTCCGGTCATGAGCTCTGACGCCCCGCCATCCTGCGCCTCCCGGGATCATTCCGATGGCCGCTAGTTCGCTTGCGACCCGCCTGTTCCTGTCGGCGACCGCCTGGCTCGTGGTGATCCTGGCCATCACCGGCGTGGTGCTGTCGTCGGTCTACAAGAACGCCACCGAGCGCGCCTTCGACAGGCGGCTCAATCTCTATCTCCGCACCCTCATCGCCGAGGTCGCAACTCCCGACGAGCCGCCCGACCGCCAGTTCCAGTCGCTGGGCGAGCCACTGTTCGAGCTGCCGCTGTCCGGCTGGTACTGGCAGATCACGCGGACCGACACCGAGAAACCGGAGGTACGCTCCTCGCGCTCGCTCTGGGACAAGAAGCTGCCGAAGCTGGAAGAGCAGGGCGCCGAGCTCACCGCCGCCGGCATCCGGCTGGCCTATGTCGACGGGCCCGAGGGGCAGAATCTGCGCATGGTCGAGCGTCCCGTCGATCTCGGCGCCGACGGCAAGTTTCTGGTCAGCGTCGCCGGCGACGACACCGAGATTTTCGACGAGACGCGCAGCTTCGACTATTATCTCGGCGGCACCTTCACCGCGCTCGGCATCGTGCTGCTGCTGACGACCGTGTTCCAGGTCCGCTTCGGCCTCGCACCGCTCAAGCGCATCTCGGAATCGATCGCCGACATCCGTTCCGGGCGGGCGGAGCGGCTGGAGGGCGAATTCCCGGTCGAGATCGCGCCGCTGGCGCGCGAGACCAACGCGCTGATCGATGCCAATCGCGAGATCGTCGAGCGCGCGCGCACCCATGTCGGCAATCTCGCCCACGCGATCAAGACGCCGCTCTCGGTCATCGTCAACGAGGCCGGCGCCCACATCACCGATCCCTTCGCGGCCAAGGTGATGGAGCAGGCCGATGTGATGCGCGACCAGGTCGCTCATCACCTGGAGCGTGCGCGCATCGCCGCGCGGGTCTCGGTGGTCGCGACCGTGACGGAAGTGGCGCCGGCCATCGAGGCATTGCGGCGGACCATGGAGAAGATCCATCGCGACCGCGGCATCGTGGTCGAAGCCAAGGCCGATCCGTCGGCAAAATTTCGCGGCGAGCGGCAGGATCTGGAGGAGATGGTCGGCAATCTCGTCGACAATGCCTGCAAATGGGCGGCCTTGCGCGTCTTCATCGAGGTCCTCGTGGAGCCGCCGCACCAGGCGGGGGTGGGCCCGCGGCTGCGGATCATCGTCGATGACGACGGCCGCGGCCTGTCGGAAGCCGAGCGTGCGCAGGTCTCGCGGCGCGGCCAGCGGCTCGACGAGTCCAAGCCCGGCTCGGGTCTGGGGCTGTCGATCGTGACCGACCTCGCCGCGCTCTATGGCGGCAGCCTCTCGCTCGGTGGTGCGCCGACCGGCGGCCTGCGCGCTGAACTGGTCCTTCCCGGCATGTAATCCATTGTTCCGACAAGATTATTTCGTCCTCGTCGATGCCCGGCCGCAGCAAACTGGTGGGATTCGGTCCGACGTCCTAAACGGCTTCTTAAGTGGGGGCCTCCTATGATCGCGCCGGACCCATCCCATGTCCGCCATTTTACCGTGCATTACCCGGGCGCATGAGCCAGACATCGATCGAGCGGCTGAGGGAATATCTCGCGCAGCTCCCGCCGCAGGCGCAGGCGCTGCTGATGCGGGAGTTCGAGCGCGCGCTGGAGCGCGGCCAGGACACGGCTGTCGCGACCCTGGTGCTCGAGCAGTTGCGCAAGATCGTCCGCAAGTCCGAAGCCGATGAAGCTCCGCCGCCGCGCACGGACGATCTGTCGCGGCTGCTGTTCCAGGCGCTGGAACCGTTCCTGATCGAGGCTGGCGTCCCGCTGCGGGTCGGGCAGATCCGCCGCACCTCGCTCCAGCCGATCTGGCAATGGCTCGGCCGCGACGGCGCACCGGATAAGGTGAACGAATTCGAAGCCGCGCTGGCGCGGATGCCCCCCGATAGTGCGGGGCAGGTCGAGGCCCTCGCGCAGAAGCTCCAGGGGGTGGCTGCGGATGCCATTTTCGAGCTGACGGGACCGGGCGGCGGCGACAAATCGCGCGCGCTGGCCCGGGTCGGCGCGCCCAACGTGATCGAGGACCTCTATTCGATCGGAGCGGTGCTTCAGGTCCGGGAGGCCATCGCCGGCCTGAACGAGAAGCTGCCGCGCACCTTGCGCGCTTTCGGCGATCCCCAGATCGCCTCGGTGACGTCGGCGCTCAACATTCCGGTCCTGCAGACGCCGCAGATGCTGCCCTTCGCGCTGTCGATCGTGGTGCAGCGGATGACGGCCCCGTGGCAGATCATCCGCCTCGCCATCAAGATTGCCGCGTCCGACGACGAGATCCGCGTCGCGGCGACGCCTTACGGCGTTGCCGTCACGATCGCGCTGCACGACCTGTCCTGTGTTGCCGCCACCCTGCGCATGGACATCAAGCGCGGCCATTTCGACAATGTTGCCGGCAACCTCAAGGCGTTGCACGACGGCGTGCGCGGCCTGCGCACCGAGCTCGACCTGCGCAACGATTCCGCCTGGGGCAAGCAACTGACCTCGATCCGGGCCGACATCTCCAATGCGCTGCAATCCGAGATCGACAGCGTTCCCGGCCGCGTTCGCCGCATCCTGCGCCAGCGCCCCGAGAAAGACATTCCGCCGGGGGCGCGGATCGACAGCACCGAGGTGGAGGAAACGGCGGCGCTGATCGATTTCGTCGCGACCTGCCGCAATTATGCGAGCGAGCTTGCGATCAACGAGGTGACGCTGCGCACCTATTCCGACCTCCAGCAATATGTCGAACGTTCGACCGAGCAGCTGGTGCAGTCGCTGCGCGCCGCCGATCACAAGGTCCGCACCTATCGGCAGCAGCAGGTGCAGGCCGCGATTCGCTTCTGCCAGGTGCTGTTTGGCGATGATTACGCCTCGTTGATGAGCCGGGCCGCGGAGAACGCAGCGACCGGCGAGCGCAAATCGTCGCGCGCGAGCTAACCTAAGCGCATATTTTCGTGATCACAATTTGTGGTTGACGGTATCGGTGGTGCGCCGTACGGTCCCCGTGCAAGTCTGGGGAACTTCTATTTGTGGGCGCATGAAACCCGTTATCAGCTCCATTGAAATCGAGAACCGCATCATTGTTGCCAAGTATCAGAGACTGATGGTCGGTGCCAAAGTGGTGCTGGTCGAGAAGGCAAGCGGTCGGCAACTCTCCGAGACAATCACGAGGGTTGCATCCCCGGTTCCGGTCGGAGCGCTGCGCATCAGATTGCCGGATGCAGTCAAGCCGGGAACATACTTCCTGAGGGCCATCAACGGCCACGGTGAGGACGCCGCGCAAAGTACGGACTTCGAGATCGGCTAAGCCGTTGGATTTTCACCGTTTCGAGACCGCGCGCGGTCGCGCCAAATTGACAATTGTCAATTGCCGCATCGTCCGGCCGTGGTGTAAAGCCACCTATGGGCGCGGTTCGTGCGCTGCCGGAAGCTTGCCAGATGACGCTATGGTTCGTGTTCGCGCTGATGACGGTCGCGGCGATTTTCGCCGTGCTCTGGCCGCTTGGCCGCAATGGACGCGCGCAAGACCAGGGCAGCGAGGTCGCGGTTTACAAGGACCAATTGGCCGAGATCGAGCGTGATCTCGCCGCAGGCTTGATTCCCGCGCCGGACGCCGAGGCTGCGCGCGTCGAGATCAGCCGCAGGCTGCTCGCTGCGGCCGCCAGCGAGCCAGCCATGGCGCCGAAATCGAATCTCAAATGGCGCCGCGCGGCGGCCGTGCTGGCGCTCGCGGGCCTGCCGCTCGTTGCGATCGGCATTTACATGCCACTCGGCTCGCCCCGGCTTCAGGACTTTCCCCTGGCGGAGCGCGAGCGCGGATCCGGGTCCGGCGTGGCGCAGTCGCTCGAGAATCTCGTCGTGCAGGTCCAGCAGCATCTGGAGAAGAATCCGACCGACGGGCGCGGCTGGAATGTGCTCGCGCCGGTGCTGGAGCGGCTCGGCCGTTTCGACGATGCGGTGCGCGCCTATCGCAACTCGCTCACCTACAATGGCGAGAGCGCGGAGCGCCGGTCCGATCTCGGCGAAGCGATCTCGGCTGCCGCCGGCGGTGTGGTGACCGTCGAGGCCAAGGCGGAGTTCGAGCGTGCGCAGGCCCTGAACGCGGACGATCCCAAGGCGAACTACTTCCTGGGCCTTGCCGCCGAGCAGGATGGTCGCAAGGGCGATGCAGTCACGATCTGGCGCGCGCTGCTTGTGAAAGCGCCCGCGGATGCGCCGTGGCGTGCCCTGGTGCAATCCTCGCTGGCGCGGGTCGGTGGCGGGACGATGCCGGCGCTGTCGGACGAGACGATCGCTGCGTCCAAGGATATGGCCGAAGGCGATCGCAACGCGATGGTGCGCGGCATGGTCGATCGTCTGGCCACCCGGTTGAAGCAGAACGGCGACGACGTCGATGGATGGTTGCGCCTGGTGCGCGCCTATCTCGTGATGGGCGAGCGGGACAAAGCCATGGGGGCATCGGCCGATGCCCGGCAGGCGGTTGCCAGCGACGCCGAGCGGCTGCGCCAGCTCAACGAAGGCCTCAGGACTCTCGGGCTCGGCGGATGACGATGTCGGGACGAGCGAAGTGGAGAACGGATACGCCATGACGCGCAAGCAGCGACGTATGACCATCATCGGCGGCTCGCTCGCCGTGCTCGCGCTCGCGGCCGCGCTGGTGCTCAATGCACTTCGCGACTCCATCGTGTTCTTCTCGACGCCGACCATGGTCGCCGAGAAGCACGTCGAGCCAGGCAAGCGGTTTCGCCTCGGTGGACTGGTGCAGCCCGGCTCGCTCCAGCGCGGTGACAATCTCGCGGTGACCTTCGAGGTTGCCGACGGCAATGCCAAGCTGCCGGTGGCCTACAAGGGCATCCTGCCCGACCTGTTCCGCGAGGGGCAGGGCGTCGTCGCTGAAGGCGCGCTCGACGCCCATGGCGTGTTCAAGGCCGATACGGTGCTTGCCAAGCACGACGAGACCTACATGCCCAAGGACGTCGCCGACGCCCTGAAGAAGCAGGGGCACTGGAAGGACGATTACGGCGGCAAGCCGTGTGATAGCGGCAAGACGTCTGACGCGGGCAAGCCCGCGGCGACGACCGCGCAGGGCAACCCGCAGGGAGCAATGCGGTGATCGCAGAATCCGGACATTACGCGCTGGTGCTGGCGCTTGGGCTCGCATTGATCCAGTCGATCGTGCCGCTGATCGGCGCACGCCTGAACGATGTCGCGCTGATGAATGTGGCGCGCTCCACGGCGCTGGCGCAGCTGCTGTTCGTCGGTGCCTCGTTCGTCGCTCTCGTGATGCTGCACGTGAACTCGGACTTCTCCGTCGCCAACGTCTACGAGAATTCCCACTCGATGAAGCCGCTGCTCTACAAGATCACCGGCGTGTGGGGAAACCATGAAGGCTCGATGCTGTTGTGGGTGTCGATCCTCGCGCTGTTCGGCGGACTGGTCGCCGCGTTCGGCAACAATCTGCCGCTGTCGCTGCGCGCGCACGTGCTCGCCGTGCAGGCGTGGGTCGCCAGCGCCTTCTACCTCTTCATCCTCGTGACATCGAACCCGTTCCTGCGCATCGCCACCCCGCCGGTCGAGGGCCGCGATCTCAATCCGGTGCTCCAGGACATCGGGCTCGCCGTGCATCCGCCGATGCTCTATCTCGGTTATGTCGGCTTTTCGATCTCGTTCTCCTTCGCAATCGCGGCGCTGATGGAGGGCCGGATCGATGCGGCCTGGGCGCGCTGGGTGCGTCCGTGGACGCTGGTCGCCTGGATATTCCTGACGCTCGGCATCGCCATGGGCTCGTACTGGGCCTATTACGAGCTCGGCTGGGGCGGCTGGTGGTTCTGGGATCCGGTCGAGAATGCCTCGTTGATGCCGTGGCTCTCCGGTACCGCGCTGCTGCATTCGGCCCTGGTGATGGAGAAGCGGAACGCGCTGAAGGTCTGGACCATCCTGCTCTCGATCCTGACCTTCTCGCTGTCACTGCTCGGCACCTTCCTGGTGCGCTCGGGCGTCATCACCTCGGTGCACGCCTTCGCCACCGATCCCACCCGTGGCGTGTTCATCCTGCTGATCCTCTGCCTGTTCATCGGCGGCAGCCTGGCCCTGTTCGCGGGCCGCGCCACGTCGTTGAAGCAGGGCGGCCTGTTCGCGCCGATCTCGCGCGAGGGTGCGCTGGTGCTGAACAATTTGCTGCTCACGGTCGCCTGCGCGGTCGTGCTGTTCGGCACGCTCTATCCACTCGCGATGGAAATGCTCGCCGACTTCAAGATGTCGGTCGGTGCGCCCTTCTACAATCTCACCTTCGCGCCGCTGTTTACCCTCTTGCTGCTTGCCGTGCCGTTCGGGCCGATGCTGGCGTGGAAGCGCGGCGATCTGCTCGGCGTGACGCAGCGCCTGTTAGCTGCGGGCGTTGCCGGGCTCGTCGCCGTCGCCATCGCCTGGGGCTGGGCCAGCGGGGGCAGCACGCTGGCGCCGCTCGCGATCGGGCTTGGCATCTTCGTCATCGGCGGCGCGGTCACCGACATCGTCGAACGGACCGGCTTCGTGCGGCTGCCGTTCGCAACGGTGCTGCACCGGGCGCGCGGCATGCCGCGCTCGGCCTGGGGCACGGCGTTCGCGCATGCCGGCCTCGGCGTCGCGCTGATCGGGATCGTCTGCGAAACCACCTGGAATAGCGAATATATCGCGACCATGAAGCAGAACGACGTCGCCCACATCGCCGGCTTCGACGTGAAGCTCGACGGGTTGCTGCAGCGTCAGGGCCCGAATTACCGCGAGATGATCGCCGAGTTCAACGTCGGCCTCGATGGCAAGCCGCTCAGCGTCATGACGCCCTCCAAGCGCAGCTTCACCACCCGCGGCTCCTCGACCACCGAGGCCGCGCTACTGACGCGCGGCGCGAGCCAGCTCTACATTTCGCTCGGCGAGGCCAATGCCGAGGGCGCCATCGCCGTGCGGATCTATCACAAGCCGCTGGTGCTGCTGATCTGGTGGGGGCCGGTGCTGATGGCGTTCGGTGGCGTGCTGTCGCTGTCCGACCGGCGCCTGCGGGTCGGCGCGCCGAAGCCGGCGCGGGCCAAGCAGCGCCTCCAGCCGGCGGAGTGATCCGATGCGCCGGATGATGGCCGCGTTCGTCCTGCTGATGCTGCTGGCCTTGCCGGCGGCCCACGCCGTGCAGCCCGACGAGATCATGCCGGATCCCGCCAAGGAAGCCCGCGCGCGGGAGCTGTCGCGCGAGCTGCGCTGCATGGTCTGCCAGAACCAGTCGATCGATGATTCCGATGCGCCGCTGGCGCGCGACCTGCGGCTCCTGGTGCGCGAGCGCATCGGCGCCGGCGACAGCAACTCGCAGGTGCTCGACTTCCTGGTCGCGCGCTATGGCGAGTTCGTGCTGCTGAAACCACGCTTCGAACGTCAGACCCTGCTGCTGTGGCTGCTCGGGCCGCTGCTGCTGATCGGCGGCGGAGTGGCGCTTTGGCTGCAAATCCGGCGTCGTGCGCGCAGTGGTGCAGACGTACCTGCTCCGCCGCTGACTGCGGACGAACAGGCGCGGCTCGCTGCGTTGATGTCCGATGATGCGAAGTCGTCCTAGGCTACGTAATGATACTTAAGCCGCTTGGCGCAGCTTGTTTCATGCTCTGTTGACCTTTGTCTGGAAGCTTGTCGCAAGATTCGATTCCAGCCTTTGGGTCCCCCATGTTCGCGAACAGCAATCTGACGATCCGCTTCCTGGTCGGCGCCGTCGTCACTGCATTATTGTTTCTGCTGGGCATTGGCGGCGGCACCGGCTTCATCGCGGTGCTCTATCTCAACAACGAGATCACCAGCCTGTCGGCGGACTTCGCCACGCTGAGCGGCCCCGCGCGCGACCACGCCATGCAGATCTACCAGCAGGCGCAGACTGCGTTCTCCTATTTCCTGATGGCCTGCGGCGTGATCGCCGTCGTCGCCGTCGCGATCTGCTTCACCACCTGGTTCGCCGTGCGCAACGGCATCCTCAGTCCGCTGGCCGCGATCGTGCACGCCATGCGCGAGGTCGCCGACCAGAAATTCCAGACATCGGTTCCGGGGCTTGGCCGCACCAACGAGATCGGCCTGCTCGCCGGTGCGCTGGAGGTCTTCAAGACCAACGGGCTCGAGCGGCGCCATCTCACCGAGCAGCAGCTGCGCGAAGCCCAGCACCAGGCCGAGCGATCGAAATTCCTGGACGACCGGATCAAGCGCTTCAACGATCTCGTCGCCAGCGTCGTCGACAGCGTGGCCTCATCGGCCGTGCATCTGAAGAGCAACGCCGAGACGCTGTCGCGGACCGCCAACGACACCAGCACCAAGGCCAATGCAGTCGCGAGCGCGGCGAGCCAGGCCAGCGCCAGCGTGCAGACGGTCGCAGGTTCTGCCGAGGAGATGACGAACTCGATCGGCACGATCAGCCGCCGCGTCACCGACGCGACCCAGCGCGCCGAGGGCGCGGCGTCCCAGGCGGAGAAGAGCCGCGACACCATCCACACGCTGTCGGATGCCGCCGACAAGATCGGCGAGGTCGTGCAGCTCGTGCAGGCGATCGCATCGCAGACTAATCTGCTGGCGCTGAACGCCACCATCGAGGCGGCGCGGGCAGGAGAGGCCGGCAAGGGGTTTGCGGTGGTCGCCTCCGAGGTGAAGAATCTGGCGCATCAGACCAGCAAGGCGACGGAGGAGATCACCTCTCATGTCGCCAGCATTCAGGGCATCACCGCGGAGACGCGCGGCGCGATCGACGGCATTTCCAAGACGCTGTCGGAGATCTCGTCCATCATGTCCGGCATCGAGGTCGATACCGCCCAGCAGCGCAACGCCACGCAGGAGATCACGCGCAGCGCCCAGAACGCCGCGCACGGAACCCTCGACGTCTCCAACCATATCGTCCAGATCACCTCGACCTCCGCACAGACCGGCCGCATGGCCGCCGAGGCGCGGGATTCCGCGGTCGACCTGTCGCAGCAGGCCGCGACCCTGAAGCGCGAGGTCGACGAGTTCATCGTCAGCGTCAGGGCAAGCTGAGCGCGCCAAAACGCGCCTGCGACGCCATCACGGGAACTCGGTTAAGTTCCTGTGAGGCCACAATTTTCGGTCTGCGCTGAACTGCCGCATCACGCATGGCCCTTCATTACAAAAGTTTAACCCCGCCGCCAGCGCACGGTAAGGCGGGAGCCCCCATCTTCAGGACCGTAAGGTGCCGCCATCGGGCACCAAATGGATTTCAAGGCCCTGGAGATCTCCGCATGACCGACCGTCCCGACCTCTCGAACCTTCCGTCCTACCGGCAGCCGCGCCGGTCGGTGTTTTCCGCGCGCAAGTTCGCGCTGATGGCCTCGGTCGTCGCCGGTCTCGGCGCGGCCGTCTATGGCTTCAGCCCCTCGACCTCGCCGGCCGACCTGTTCTCGACCCCGGCGCATGCGCAGGTTAACAACGAGGTCCGCAAGGTCGAACGCCCGGTCGGTTTCGCCGACATCGTCGAGCGTGTGAAGCCGTCGGTGATCTCGGTGAAGGTCAACATCAAGGAGAAGACCGCGAGCAACGACGACGGCGATGATTCCTCCTCGCCGTTCCAGCCGGGCTCGCCGATGGAGCGCTTCTTCCGCCGCTTCGGCGGTCCGGATGGTTTCCCGGGCCTGAAGGGCGGCCGTGGCCGCGTCGTGCAGGGTCAGGGCTCGGGCTTCTTCATCTCGGCTGACGGCTTTGCCGTGACCAACAACCACGTGGTCGACGGCGCCGACAAGGTCGAGGTCACCACCGATGACGGCAAGACCCACACCGCCAAGGTGATCGGCACCGACCAGCGCACCGACCTCGCTTTGATCAAGGTCGAGGGCAGCTCGAACTTCCCGTTCGCCAAGCTCGCCGACGCCAAGCCGCGGATCGGCGACTGGGTGCTCGCGGTCGGCAATCCGTTCGGCCTCGGCGGCACCGTGACCGCGGGCATCGTCTCGGCGAGCGGCCGCGACATCGGCAACGGTCCGTACGACGATTTCATCCAGATCGACGCGCCCGTGAACAAGGGCAATTCCGGCGGTCCCGCTTTCGACACCAACGGCGAAGTGATGGGCGTCAACACCGCGATCTACTCGCCCTCGGGCGGCAGCGTCGGCATCGCGTTCTCGATTCCCGCGAGCACCGTGAAGAGCGTGGTCGCCCAGCTCAAGGACAAGGGCTCGGTCAGCCGCGGCTGGATCGGCGTGCAGATTCAGCCTGTCACCTCCGACATCGCCGACAGCCTCGGCATGAAGAAGGCCGAAGGCGCGCTGGTGGCGGAGCCGCAAGCGAACGGTCCGGCCGCGAAGGCCGGCATCGAGTCCGGCGACGTGATCACCGCGGTCAATGGCGAGGCGGTCAAGGACGCCCGCGAGCTTGCCCGCACCATCGGCGGCATGGCACCCGGTGCGACCGTGAAGCTCAACGTGCTGCACAAGGGCCAGGACAAGGTCGTGAACATGACGCTCGGCCAATTGCCGAACACGGTCGAGGCCAAGGCCGATAACGACAATGACAGCGGCAAGGGTGCGAGCAAGGGCACCGACGTGCCCAAGCTCGGCATGACCGTTGCGCCCGCCAATTCGGTGGCCGGCGCCGGCAAGGAAGGCGTCGTGGTCACCGAAGTCGATCCGAAGAGCGCCGCGGCCGAGCGCGGCTTCAAGGAAGGCGACGTGATTCTCGAAGTCGGCGGCAAGAGCGTGGCCACCGCCGGCGAAGTTCGCGATGCCATCAACATGGCGCGGACCGACAACAAGAACAGCGTCCTGATGCGCGTGAAGAGCGGCGGCCAGTCGCGCTTCGTCGCGGTGCCCCTCGCCAAGGGCTGAGGCTTCAGGAGGCCTACGAGATGAAGGGTGTCGCCGGCATCAGTCGCCCCCGCCGACGGCGCCCTTCTGGGAAGCAGCGCAACGTTCGCTTCCCCTGTCTACCTTCCGGTGGAATTACGCCCCCCTCCGTCGGAAGGCCTAGGGCGGTGAAGTCCCCCCAGCTTCACCGCCCGCCTTTTTCTCGATGCCAGAGTCTCCCCCTCGGCTTGCATGCGATTGCCGCTCGCGCCATGTTTAGAGAAGGTTGACCTCCTTGACCGCCGCCGAACGCACGATGCGCCTCCTCATCATTGAAGACGACCGCGAATCCGCCGACTACCTCGTGAAGGCGTTTCGCGAAGTCGGACACATTGCCGACCACGCCGCCGACGGCGAGGAAGGCCTTGCCATGGCTGAGAACGGCGATTACGACGTGCTGGTGGTCGACCGCATGCTGCCCAAGCGCGACGGCCTGTCGCTGATCGGTGCGCTGCGCGACCAGGACAACACGACGCCGGTGCTGATTCTCTCCGCGCTCGGACAGGTCGACGACCGCATCAAGGGCCTGCGCGCCGGCGGCGACGACTATCTGCCAAAACCCTATTCCTTCGCCGAGCTGCTGGCCCGGGTCGAGGTGCTGTCGCGCCGCCGCGGGGGACCTGCCGAGGACACGCTCTACCGCGTCGGCGATCTCGAGCTCGACCGGCTCTCTCATCGCGTCGCCCGCGGCAAGGACGAGCTGACGCTGCAGCCGCGCGAATTCCGCCTGCTCGAATATCTGATGAAGCATGCCGGCCAGGTGGTGACGCGCACGATGCTGCTCGAGAACGTCTGGGACTATCATTTCGATCCGCAGACCAACGTGATCGACGTGCACATTTCGCGGCTGCGCTCCAAGATCGACAAGGGCTTCGAGCGGCCGCTGCTGCATACGATCCGCGGCGCCGGGTACATGATCCGTGACGGCATTCGGTAAACTCGTCCGCACCACGGCGTTCCGGCTGACGCTGGTCTATCTGCTGCTGTTCGCGATGTTCGCGGCTTCGCTGCTGGCCTATTTCGCCTGGAATACGCGGCGGCTGATCACCGAGGAAATCACGCAGACGGTCAATGCCGAGACCTCGGAAATCAACGAGATCTACGGCCGCGGCGGCATGTTTCGCCTGGTGCGCACGATCGAATACCGCGCGCTGCGCCCGGGCGCCAACCTCTATCTCGTGACGACGCCGACGGGGCAGGCGATCGCCGGCAATGTCGGCTCGCTGGCGCCCGGCGTGATGGCGACGCGGGGCTGGTCGGAGACGGCCTACCGGCGGATCGAGGACGCCGACGACCGCGACCATCGCGCGCTCGTGCGCGTCACCGAACTGGAAAACGGCTTCCGGCTTCTGATCGGCCGCGACCTCGCCGAACGGCGTCGCCTGTTCGGCATCGTCGCCAAGGCGGCGCAATGGTCGATCCTGATCGTCGTCGTGCTCGGTCTCGGCGGCGGCATCTTCGTCGCGCGCCGCGTGCTGAGGCGCATCGACGCGATGACCGGGACCGCGCAGCGCATCATGACCGGCGATCTCAGCGGGCGTCTCCCGGTGGGACGCAGCGGCGACGAGCTCGACCGCCTCGCGGAAAATCTCAATGCCATGCTGGAGCGGATCGAGGCGCTGATGGCCGGCTTGAAGGAAGTCTCCGACAACATCGCCCACGACCTCAAGACGCCGCTGACGCGCTTGCGCAACCGCGCCGAGGAGGCGCTGGCGAAATCGGGCTGCGAAGCCGATTACCGCGCGGCGCTGGAGCGGACCATCGAGGAATCCGACGGATTGATCCGCACCTTCAACGCGCTGCTGATGATCGCGCGCGCGGAGTCAGGGCAGGCGCGCGGCAACATGGATGATTTCGACGCCGCAGAGGTCGCCAACGGCATCCACGAGCTCTACGAGCCGCTCGCCGAAGACGACGGCATGACCTTGAAGGTCAAGGCCGAGCCGACGCCGGTTCACGCCAATCGCGAGTTGATCAGCCAGGCGCTCGCCAATCTGGTCGAGAATGCGATCAAATACGGCAAGCCGGTCGCGCAGGCCGGCGGAACCGTGGTCAGCATGGACGCGAGGCCGATCACGATCGAGGCCCGACGCGACGGCGACAAGGTGCTGCTCAGCGTCACCGATCGCGGTCCCGGCATCCCCGAAGCCGACCGCGCGCATGCCGTCGAACGATTCGTTCGCCTGGAAGCGAGCCGCACGCTGCCGGGCTCCGGCCTCGGTCTCAGCCTCGCTTCTGCGGTTGCGACATTGCACGGCGGTGAGTTGAGGCTGGGCGACGCCCAACCCGGTCTCGTCGCAACGCTGGCGCTGCCCGCGCGCGCCGGGGCCGGCGACAGGGTTGCTCCGCCAATACCGGATGTGCCACAGAAGGTGGCATGAACCACTCCGCGCCGGGAAACGCGGACAAGCATGGTGAGAGGCTGGCCGCGCGCTTCGCGGAGGCTCCCCATATTGCCGCTTCCACAACCGACGAACGACGTCTTGAAAGCTGGCTGTCCGAGCTCGAGCCGACCCAATCGGCGCGTCTCGAAACGCTGCTGACGCAGCCCTTCGCCCGGAACATCCTGACCGGTATCGCGGAATTCTCGCCCTATCTGTTCGATCTGGTGCGCGCCGATGCCTTGCGCCTGATCCGGTTGCTCGAATGCGATCCGGATGCGCATCTGACGGCGCTCATCGCGGAGGCGAGGGGGGCGGTGCTCGCGGCCCCTGACGAGGCCGAGGTGATGCGACTGCTCCGCCGCATGAAGGCTGAGGCCGCGCTCCTGACCGCCTTGTGCGACATCGGCGGGGTCTGGCCGGTGATGCGGGTGACGGCGGCGCTGACCGATGTCGCGGTGTCCTCGGTGCAGGCGGCGCTCCAATACCTGCTGCGGCAGGAAGCCGCACGGGGCAAGATCTCGCCGCCCAATCCCGAGGCGCCCGAGGAGGGTTGCGGCCTGATCGTGCTCGCGATGGGCAAGATGGGGGCGGGCGAGCTGAACTATTCCAGCGATATCGATCTCATCGTGTTCTTCGATCCCGACGAGACAACGCTTTCAGCGGACATCGAGCCGCAGCCGTTCTTCGTCCGGGTCACGCAGGGGATGGCGCGCATCCTGCAGCAGCGCACCTATGACGGCTATGTGTTTCGCGTCGACCTGCGCCTGCGTCCCGATCCATCCTCGACCCAGGTCGCGATCTCCCGTGACGCCGCGCTGAATTATTACGAGCGGGAAGGGCGCACCTGGGAGCGCGCCGCGATGATCAAGGCGCGTGCCTGCGCCGGTGATGCCAGGGCGGGCGAGGCATTGCTCGCCGAGATCGCGCCCTTCGTCTGGCGCAAGCATCTCGATTTCGCCGCGCTCGCCGACGTCCACGACATGAAGCGGCAGATGCAAACCTATCGCGGCCAAAGCGAGGTCGCGGTGGAAGGGCACAACGTCAAGGTCGGCCGCGGTGGCATCCGCGAGATCGAGTTCTTCGCGCAGACCCAGCAATTGATCGCCGGCGGCCGCCATCCGGAATTGCGGGTGCGGCCGACACTCGAGGCGCTCGACATTCTCGCCTCCAGCAACTGGATCACCGTTGCGGCGCGTGACGAGCTGACCATTGCGTACGAATTCCTGCGCCGGGTCGAGCATCGTCTCCAGATGATCGCCGACGAGCAGACCCATGCGCTGCCTGAGGACAAGGACGCGGTCGAGCGCTTTGCGCGCTTCTTCGGCTATGCGGATCGCGAGGCCTTCGCGGGCGAGCTGCTGCGACAGCTCAAGATCGTGCAGGGGCACTACGAAAAACTGTTCGAAGGCGACGATCCGACCGGCACGGCAAAGCTGCCCGCGCTCGACTACCGTGCGGGTCCCGAGGATCCGCGCCTGCTCCAGCACCTCGCGACGCTCGGATTCAAGAAGCCTGCCGCGGTCGCGCAGACGGTGCGCGACTGGATCACCGGCGACTATCGCGTGTTCCGCAATGAGGCGACGCGCAGCGCCTTCGTCGAGTTCGTGCCGGCCCTGATCGACGGCCTTGCCCATGCCGAGGAGCCGGATCGCGCCGTCGTGGCGTTCGATCAATTCCTTGGGGCGCTCCAGCGCGGCGGCCGGCTGATCACCCTGCTCGGCCAGAACCGCGAGCTCGTCGCGCTGGTCGCGCTGGTGCTCGGTGCGGCGCCGCGGCTCGGCGAGATGCTGGCGCGGCAGCCGCAGCTGATGGATGGCCTGATCGATCCGCGCTTCTTCGGCGCCATGCCGGACAGGCAGGAATTGTCGGGGCGGTTGGCTGCGACCGTGCAGGACGCCGGCTCATACGAAGAGTTCCTCGATCGGCTGCGCCTGTTCGGGCAGGAGAGCCTGTTCCTGATCGGCACGCGCATTCTCTCCGGCACCGTCTCGGCGCAGCAGGCGAGCACGGCCTTTGCCGACGTCGCCGAAGGAATCGTCCACACCGTGCATGGCCTCGTTGCCGACCGCTTCGCGGCCCAGCATGGCCGGATCAAGGGGCAGGAGACCGCGATCATCGCGATGGGCCGGCTCGGCAGCCGCGAGATGACGGCCTCATCCGATCTCGATCTGATCCTGCTCTACGATTTCGACAGCGACAATCCGGACTCCGATGGGCCGAAATCGCTGCAGGGTCCGCATTATTTTGCGCGGCTGACCCAGCGCCTGATCAGCGCGTTCACGACGCGCACCAATTATGGCGTGCTCTACGAGATCGACATGCGGCTGCGTCCTTCAGGGCGCGCCGGTCCCGTAGCCTCGAGCCTCGTCTCATTCGCGGATTACCAGGCCAACGAGGCCTGGACCTGGGAGCACATGGCGCTGACGCGCGCGCGCGTGGTGTCGGCTTCGCCCGAATTCCGGATGCGGATCGAACGCGTCATCCGCGGCGTCCTGACCCGCCGCCGCGATTCCGCAATCACCGCCAACGACGTCGCCGACATGCGACGCGCGATCGCCCAGGAGAAGGGCGAGGCCGATTGCTGGGATCTCAAACATGCCGCCGGCGGCATGGTCGACATCGATTTCATCGCGCAATATCTCCAGCTCGTGCACGCGCACGATAAGCCGGAGATCCTCGACGTCAGCACGTTGCAGGTGCTCGACAATGCATGCAGGCTCGGCGTCCTCCCGCAATCGGAGACCGAGATATTGCGTGCGGCCGCACGGCTCTATCACGACCTCACGCAGATCCTGCGGCTCTGCGTCAGCGACCGCTTCAAGCCGGAAACCGCGGGCACCGATCTGCAACGCGTGATGGCGCGGGCCGGCGACGCGCCGGATTTCTCGTCGCTGGAGGCGCGCGTGAAGGAGACGCAGAGCGAGGTGCGGCGCGTGTTCAGGGCGCTGCTGGAAGGGACGTTGCCTTCAACGAGCTGAGCGCCTCGCGGACGTCAGGCTCGAGCCCCGCGCCGCCGGCATCGAGATGGGCGAAGATCGCGCGCTTCATCCTGGGATCCCAGAACTTCTTGATGTGCTCGGCGATCCCCGGCACGGCCTTGCCGTGGCCCTGGCTCTCGAAGAACTTGCCGATCTGGTTGGCCATGTAGATCAGGCGGTCAGGCGACATCGGCAACCTCCGTGGCATGGCGACCGACGATCCGGTCACCATGCGAAAACACCTCGAACCCATCCTGGCGGGCAATGGCGATCAGCGTGATGCCCGCGGCTTCCGCGGTACGCACCGCGAGCGCGGTGGGCGCGGACACCGCGATCATCACCGGCGCGCCGATCGCCGCAGTCTTCTGCACCATCTCGACCGAAACACGGCTCGTTAGCAGCACCATGCCGGCGCCTGCGTCGGTGCGGCTGCGCGCGAGGGCGCCTGCGAGCTTGTCCAGCGCGTTGTGGCGGCCGACATCCTCACGCAGCGCGACGATGTGGCCGGCAGGGGACCAGAACGCGGCGGCATGAACCGCGCGGGTCTGCAGATTGATCGATTGCAGCGGCGCGATCGCCTGCATCGCCGTCATGATTTCTTCCGGCGTGAAGCTCTGCCCCTGCGGCACGACCGCAGCGGGTCGCACGGCTTCGGCAATCGACTCGATACCGCAGATGCCGCAGCCGGTGGGACCGGCGACGTGGCGGCGGCGCTCGCTGATCAGTGCCGCGTCATCCGACGCCAGCCACATCCGCAGCTCAATGCCGTCGTCGAGGCGAACAATTTCGAGCGAGCGGATGTCGTCGACCGATTTAACGATGCCTTCGCTCAGGCTGAAGCCGACCGCAAAATCTTCCAGGTTCTGCGGCGTTCCCATCATGACGGCGTAAGTGCCGCCATTATAGGTCAGAGCCAGCGGCGTCTCCTCCGGAATGAACCGCGTTCCTTCGGACGCGACGCCGTTGCGCCAGATTCCGCGATCGATCGCCTGGACAGCTACATGCATGCGGTTACTCCGCGGCCTCGGCCGGCGCAATGCGCCGCGACTGGCGCGCCTGGGCGTCATAGGCCTTCTGCCAGTCGGACGGGCCGTTCGAGGGCGAGACCTCGACCGCCGTCACCTTGTATTCGGGGCAGTTGGTCGCCCAGTCCGAATAGTCGGTCGTGATGACGTTGGCCTGCGTGTCCGGATGGTGGAAGGTGGTGTAGACGACGCCGGGCGCCACGCGATCGGTGATCTCCGCACGCAGCGTGGTCTCGCCGGCGCGGCTCTTCAGCCGCACCCAGTCGCCGTCGCGCACGCCGCGCTGTTCGGCATCGTGCGGATGAATCTCCAACCGGTCCTCGGCGTGCCAGACCACGTTGTCGGTGCGCCTTGTCTGCGCGCCGACATTGTACTGGCTGAGGATGCGGCCGGTCGTGAGCAGCAGCGGATAACGCGGACCGGTGCGCTCGTCGGTCGCGACATATTCAGTGACGACGAACTTGCCCTTGCCGCGGACGAAGCCGTCGATATGCATCACCGGCGTGCCTTCGGGCGCCTTCTCGTTGCAGGGCCACTGCACCGAGCCGAGCTCGTCGAGCTTGGCGTAGGAGACGCCGGAGAAGGTCGGCGTCAGCGCCGCGATCTCGTCCATGATCTCGGAAGGATGGCTGTAGTTCATCTCGAAACCCATCGCCTTGGCAAGGCCGATGGTGACCTCCCAATCGGCCATGCCGTTCTTCGGGGTCATCACCTTGCGCACGCGCTGGATGCGGCGCTCAGCGTTGGTGAAGGTGCCGTCCTTCTCGAGGAAGCTCGAGCCGGGCAGGAAGACATGGGCGTAGTTCGCGGTCTCGTTGAGGAAGAGGTCGTGGACGATGACGCATTCCATCGCGGACAGTGCAGCCACCACGTGCTTGGTGTTGGGATCGGACTGCAGAATGTCCTCGCCCTGCACGTAGATCCCCATGAAGGTGCCCTCGACCGCGGCATCGAACATGTTGGGAATGCGCAGGCCCGGCTCGGGGTTGAGCTTGACGTTCCACAGCGCCTCGAACTGATCGCGCACTGCGTCGCCGGAGATGTGGCGATAGCCGGGCAGCTCGTGCGGGAACGAGCCCATGTCGCAGGAGCCCTGCACGTTGTTCTGGCCGCGTAGCGGGTTCACGCCGACGCCGGGACGGCCGATATTGCCCGTGACCATCGCAAGGTTCGCGATCGCGATCACGGTGGTCGAGCCCTGGCTGTGCTCGGTGACGCCGAGGCCGTAATAGATCGCGCCGTTGCCGCCGGTGGCGTAGGTGCGGGCGGCTTCGCGCAGATCCTTCGGGTTGACGCCGGTGAGGATGGCGGTGGCTTCCGGGCTGTTCTTGGGCTGCGCGACAAAGGCCGCCCATTCCTCGAACTCGCTCCAGTCGCAACGCTCGCGCACGAAGGCTTCGTTGACGAGGCCCTCGGTGACGATGACATGCGCCAGCGCGGTCATGACCGCGACGTTGGTGCCGGGCATCAGGGGCAGGTGCAGCGCTTTCACATGCGGCGATTCCACCATCTCGGTGCGGCGCGGATCGATCACGATCAGCTTGGCGCCCTGGCGCAGCCGCTTCTTCAGGCGGGACGCGAACACCGGATGAGCGGAGGCCGGATTGGCACCGATCACAAGGACGACGTCAGTGTCCTCGACCGAGTCGAAATCCTGCGTGCCTGCGGAAGTGCCGAAGGTGGTGGCAAGGCCATAGCCGGTCGGCGAGTGGCAGACGCGGGCGCAGGTGTCGACATTGTTGTTGCCGAAGCCGGCGCGGATCAGCTTCTGCACCAGATAGGTCTCTTCATTGGTGCAGCGGGACGAGGTAATGCCGCCGATGGCATCGCGGCCGTATGTCTTCTGGATGCCGCGCATCTTGGCGGCGGCAAACGAGAACGCCTCGTCCCAGGACACTTCGCGCCAGGGATCCTCGATCCGTTCGCGGATCATCGGATTGAGGATGCGTTCGCCGTGGTTGGTGTAGCCCCAGGCGAAGCGGCCCTTGACGCAGGAATGGCCGCGATTGGCCTTGCCGTCCTTGTACGGCACCATGCGCACGACTTCCTCGCCGCGCATCTCGGCCTTGAAAGTGCAGCCGACGCCGCAATAGGCGCAGGTGGTGACGACGGAGTGCTCGGGCTGGCCGATTTCGATCACCGATTTTTCGGTCAGCGTTGCGGTCGGGCAGGCCTGCACGCAGGCGCCGCAGGAGACGCATTCCGAGCCGAGGAAGCTTTCGCTCATGCCCGGCGAGACGCGGCTGTCGAAGCCACGGCCGGAGATGGTCAGCGCGAAGGTGCCTTGCACCTCCTCGCAAGCGCGGACGCAGCGCGAGCAGACGATGCACTTGGAGGGATCATAGGTGAAATAGGGATTGGACTCGTCCTTCGGCATCCAATGGTCGTTGTCGCAGCCGTGGCTCTTGCCAGGTGACTTGGCGAAGACGTGGTTTTCGCCCTCATAGCCGTAGCGCACGTCGCGTAGGCCCACGGCGCCGGCCATGTCCTGCAGCTCGCAATCGCCGTTGGCGCCGCAGGTGAGGCAGTCGAGCGGATGGTCGGAAATGTAGAGCTCCATCACGCCCTTGCGCAGCTTCTTCAGCCGCTCGGTCTGGGTGTGCACGACGAGCCCGTTCATCACCGGCGTGGTGCAGGAGGCCGGCGTGCCGGCGCGGCCCTCGATCTCGACGAGGCAGAGCCGGCAGGAGCCGAACGCATCGACCATGTCGGTGGCGCAGAGTTTTGGGATCTGATGGCCGGCGTCCATCGCGGCGCGCATGATCGAGGTGCCCTCGGGCACCGTGACCTCATTGCCGTCGATGGTCAGCGTTACCATCGTTTCCGATTTGGAAGCCGGCGTGCCGAAGTCGATTTCTTCGATCAGAGACATTGTCGTTCTCCTATTCCGCGGCCTGAAGCGTGGTCGGTGCCGGAATGAAATCCTCCCGGAAGTGCTTCAATGCACTGAGCACAGGGTAGGGCGTGAAGCCGCCGAGCGCGCAGAGCGAGCCGAATTTCATGGTGTTGCAGAGGTCTTCGACCAGCGCGAGATTTTCGCTGACGCGCTCACCGTTGATGATCTTCTCGATGGTCTCGACGCCGCGGGTCGAGCCGATCCGGCAGGGCGTGCACTTGCCGCAGGATTCGACGGCGCAGAATTCCATGGCGAAGCGCGCCTGCCTGCGCATGTCGACGCTGTCGTCGAACACGACGATGCCACCATGGCCGATCAGGCCATCGCGCGCTGCGAAGGCCTCGTAGTCGAACGGCGTGTCGAACAGGGCACGGGGGAAATAGGCCCCTAACGGACCGCCGACCTGCACGGCGCGGACCGGCCGGCCCGTGAACGTGCCGCCGCCGATGTCGTCGACGAGCTCGCCAAGCGTCACGCCGAAAGCGGTTTCATACAGCCCGCCATAGCGGATGTTGCCGGCGAGCTGGATCGGCATCGTGCCGCGCGAGCGGCCCATGCCGAAATCCGCATAGGCATTGGCACCCTCGGCGAGGATGAAGGGGACGGCCGCGAACGACAGCACGTTGTTGATGACGGTCGGCTTGCCGAACAGGCCGTGATGCGCCGGCAGCGGCGGCTTGGCCCGCACGATGCCGCGGCGGCCTTCGAGGCTCTCCAGCAGCGAAGTTTCCTCGCCGCAGACGTAAGCACCGGCGCCGACCCGGACTTCGAGGTCGAAGCTGTGGGTGGATCCGCCGATCTTGTCGCCGAGATAACCGCCGCGCTTGGCAGCCCGGATCGCAGCGTTCATCGCTTCGACCGCATGCGGATATTCGCTGCGGATGTAGATGTAGCCCTTGGTCGCGCCGACGGTGATGCCGGCGATGGTCATGCCCTCGATCACCAGGAAGGGATCGCCTTCCATGATCATGCGGTCGGCGAAAGTGCCGCTGTCGCCTTCGTCGGCGTTGCAGACGATGAACTTACGGTCGGCCTTGGCCTGCGTGACCGTCTTCCATTTGATGCCGGTCGGGAAGCCGGCGCCACCGCGGCCGCGCAGGCCCGAGGCCGTGACTTCGTTGAGGATCGCATCCGAGCCGAGTGACAGCGCGCACTCCAGCCCCTTGTAGCCGCCATGGGTGCGGTAGTCGTCGAGCGAACGCGGGTCGATCACGCCGCAACGGGCGAAGGTGAGGCGGGTCTGGCGCTTCAACCAGGGAATCTCGTCGGTCGCCCCCAACCGCAGCAGATGTGGCGTGTTGCTCGCGAGCGCGTCGAGCAGGGAGGGCACATCGGCTTCAGTAACCGGGCCGAAAGCGATCCGGCCCTGTGGCGTCGCCACCTCGACCAGCGGCTCCAGCCAGTACATGCCGCGCGAGCCCGTCCTGACGATCTCGACTGCAATGCCGCGCCCGGCTGCTGCCTGCTCAAGCGCCAGCGCAACCTGATCAGCACCAACGGCGATCGCGCCGGCGTCGCGTGAGACGAACAGACGCAAGCTCATCGCTGTGCCTCCACAATCAACGCATCGAGGCGCTTCTGATCGAGCCTGCCGATGAGGCGGCCGTCGAGCATTGCGGACGGGGCGGTGGCGCACAGGCCGAGGCAGTAGATCGGCTCCAGCGTGACACGATCGTCGGCCGTCGTGTTGCCGAGCGACACGCCGAGTTTTGCTTCGGCGCGCGCCGCCAAGGCATCGCCGCCCGCGGCCTGGCAGGCCTCCGCGCGGCAGAGCTTCAGCACGTGGCGGCCGGCCGGCTTGTGGCGGAAATCATGATAGAACGTGAATACGCCGTGGACTTCGGCGCGCGACAGGTTGAGCGCCTGCGCGACCATGGGAATGGCGGCCTCCGGCACGTAGCCGAACGCCTCCTGCAGCGCGTGCAAGATGACGAGCGTCGCGCCCTCCTGGTTGGCGTGCTCGGCGATGATTTCGGCGCCGCGCGTCTCGTTCCAAGGCTCAAAAACCGCTGTCATTCTTCGTTCTCAACCAGAGCGTTTCCTTGGGCGCAAACTAGTTGGAATCATTCGAAGATCAATAAAGCTGTCCCGTGCTGCGATTGCGAATTCGGATCGATTTGCAACCGCAATCGACCGATACGAATTGGTAATGGAAGTTGGATCGGCTGCCGGTTTTTGCGTGTTGGCGCAGGCCCGGCGTGCTAGCTTGCATGCCACGATGGAATTCGAGGGGACGACCGGTTGATCGACAAACTTGAACTATTGCTGGCGCTGGCGAAGGAGCGGCATTTCGGACGCGCGGCGGAGGTCTGCGGCGTGACGCAACCGACGATGTCGACCGGGCTCAAGCAGCTCGAGGAGATCCTCGGCGTGATGCTGGTGCAGCGCGGCTCCCGTTTCCAGGGGTTCACCCCGGAAGGCGAGCGGGCGCTCGACTGGGCGCGGCGGATCGTCGGCGATGCCCGCGCGATGCGTGACGAGATCAACGGGCTGAAGCATCAGCTCTCCGGCGAAATCCGCATCGCGGCGATACCGACCGTGCTCGGCATGGTGGCCGCGCTGACGACGCCGTTTCGCGCAAGGCATCCCGAGGTGCGTTTCAGCATCCGCTCAACGACCTCATCGGAGGTGCTGGGATTGCTCGAAAATCTCGAGGTCGATGCGGGGCTGACCTATATCGAGAACGAGCCGATCGGCAAGGTGCGGACCATTCCGCTCTACAACGAGAGCTATCGTTTGCTGACGTCGCCGGACGGCATGTTTGGCGACCGCGAGACGGTGACCTGGAAGGAAGTCGGGCAGGTGCCGCTGTGCCTGCTGACGCCCGACATGCAGAACCGCCGCATCATCGACCGCGCGCTGCGTTCGGTCGGCGCGGAGGCGACGCCGACGCTGACCTCGAACTCGCTGCTGGTGCTGTTCACGCATGTGAAGACGGGGCGCTGGGCGAGCGTGATGCCGGCCAAGCTTGCCGAGACGCTCGGCCTGTCCGACACGGTGCGCTCGATCCCGATCACCGATCCTGACGTCAATTACAGCATCGGCATGGTGATCCCGCAGCGCGATCCGATGACGCCGCTGATCGCAGCGCTGGTCAATGTCGCGCGGGAAGTCGCGCCGTCGCTGCAGCTGTAGGGATCACGCCGCCGCCGAAATCCCGGACGCAGCCTTGATCGCGTCGCGCGGCAGGGTCACGCGGACGACGGTGCCGACCTCGATCTTGGAGCGCAGCCGCATCGAGCCGCCGTGGAGTTGCGCCAGCGAGCGGGCGATCGCAAGGCCGAGGCCCGAGCCGTGATAGGTCTTGGTGAGCTGGCTCTCCACCTGCTCGAACGGGCGGCCGAGCCGCGCCAGCGAATGCGGCGCGATGCCGATGCCGGTGTCGGCGATCATCAGCACGATCCGGTCGTCGAGTTGCCGGCTGCGCACCACGACGCGTCCGCCGTCCGGCGTGAATTTCACGGCGTTGGAGAGCAGGTTGACGATGATCTGCTTGGTGGCGCGGCGGTCGGCGACGACGGAGATGGATTTTGCGATGTCGGCATCTAACGTGATGTGCTTGTCCTGGGCCCGGCCGGTGACGACCCGCAGGGATTCCGCCAGCGTCCGCGACAGGTCGAGCTCTTCCATGTCGAGCTTCATGCGGCCCGCCTCGATCTTGGACATGTCGAGGATGTCGTTGATGACCTCGAGCAGATAGTGGCCGCTGGTCAGGATGTCCTGGCAGTATTCCTGGTACTTTTCGCTGCCGAGCTCGCCGAACATGCCCGAGCCCATGATCTCGGAGAAGCCGATGATGGCGTTGAGCGGCGTGCGCAGCTCGTGGCTCATATTGGCGAGGAATTTCGACTTGGTCTGGTTGGCTTCCTCGGCGCGGGTCTTCTCGCGCTGGTACTTCTCGGCGAGGTCGGCAAGCTCGACCGCCTGGCGCTCCAGGGCCGCCTGCGAGCGCTTCAGGTCGATGACGGTGGCGCGCAGGCGCAGATCGTTGTCGACCAGCTTCTGCTCGTGCTCCTTGATGCGGGTGATGTCGGTGCCGACCGAGACGTAGCCGCCGTCCTTGGTGCGGCGCTCGCTGATGTGCAGCCAGCTGCCGTCGTCGAGCTGCGCCTCGAAGGTGCGCGCGCCGGGGCCTTGGGCAGCGGTCTCGTTGTGGCGGGTGCGCACCTCCGGCATGCGGCCGACCTCGAGCACGGTCTCGTAGGAGGTGCCCGGAATGACGGCGGTGTCGGGCAGCTTGTGCAGGCGCTGGAAGTGCGAGTTGCAGAGCACGAGGCGGTCGCTCGCGTCCCACAGCACGAAGGCTTCCGGGATGGTCTCGATCGCGTCGCGCAGGCGGAGGTCGGCTTCCACGGTCCTCTCGGCAAGGCTCTTCTGCTCGGTGATGTCGACGGCGATCCCGATCAGGTGCACGCTGGAATCGGTCGCCCCGCGCGTCTTCTCGCAGCGGACGCGGAGCCAGATCCAGTGGCCGTCGACATGCTGCATCCGGAAGGTCTGGTCGATGTGGTCGATCTTCTCGGAGATGAGCTGGTCGGCGATCGCGAACAGGTCGATGTCGTCGGACTTCACCAGCGCGTTGACCTCGCCGAAGGTGAGGAGCTCGTTGCGGCCGTCGAGGCCTAGCATCGAGAACATCGACTGCGACCAGAAGATCCGGCCGCGCGACAGGTCCCAGTCCCACAGCCCGCAACGGCCGCGGTTGAGGGCGGTGTCGATCCGGCCGCGCACGGCGTCGTTGATGAGGTCGCCTTCGCGGGCGCGGGTGGACTGCCAGTGGAAGGCGAAGCCCAGGATCAGGACGACGAATCCGGTGGTCGCCGACAGCGTCACCGAGAGCGCGGCGTCCGAGCCCCAGATCGGCTCGTTGCGCTCCTGGATCACGGTGACGAAGCCCGGCAGCGACTTGATCTGCCGCGAGGTCGCCATCGCGGCGTTGCCGGTCGGCAGCGTCATGTCGGAGACGTTGCCGTCGCGTGTCGGCGCCGCGAGCAATTGTGCTGTCGTGATGGCATCGAGCAGGCGGTCGTTACCGGAAGGGTCGCTGTCGACTGGGACGCGGGCGAGGAGACGGCGATCGACGCCGGCCGAGGTGACGATGACGTGGCGGCCCGAGGCCGTGCCCCAGGACGGGATCATATCCGGCAACAGCGCCGGCAGGCTCTCGATGTTCTTGAGCCGCTCCTGACGGGCGGAGGTCAGGCGGTCGATGCGTTCGGCGAGCAGGTCGGCCAGCGCCGAGATGTCGTGCCGGATCACCAGCCGCTTCTGACGCGTCTGATCGACGACCTGCACGAAGGCGCCGAGGCAGATCGTGATCAGGAACGCGATGATGAGCGTCGGCACGGCGCGACGAAGCGCCGGCTCTGCAATCAAGAGCCGATGATAGGCAGGTTTCGCGATCGATTGCGCCAATCCCTTGATCGAATCGGATTGGACGCACGCGTTCGCGGCGTCTGCACGCGACATGCCTTCGGCCCCCTAAAAACCTAGCTTGCAACTGAAGTTCGGAGGCAGCCCCACATCGCTTCCGAATCACAGCGATTTGAATCCAGTTTTCGCGGGGTGTCGAGAGTCAATGAATCGTTAACGCGAAATTATTCTTATCCCACGCGCAGTTTGCGCATCGCGCGTCCGCAAACGCACGGGCGCGAGGAGTCCGAAACGAGAACGTGTGACTCCTCGCACGCTCTCCGTCACGCACGCGGCGGTTCGGCGTGGCTGATCACGCGCTTCACGCTCGGGAACGCGCGCCGCAGCGCGCGCTCGATGGCGTCGACGTGCTCGTGCACCTTGATCACGCTCATCGACGGCGCGGCGCGGCAGTGGAAATTGACGATCTCGCCGGCGTCGGTGTTGCGGACGCGCACATTATGGATGTCGTGGATCTCGCCGCCAGCGGCATATTCGGTCAGCGCGGCGGCGATGGCCTGGACGCGTTCCGGCGCGGCATCGACCCCGAACGGCAGTTCCGGTTCCAGCGGCTCGATGTGGACGTCGACCTCGACGTCCTCGCCGAACTCCTCCTGGATGTTGCGCTCCAGCGTGTTGGCGACGTCGTGGGCGGCCTCTAACTGCATCCCGGCGTCGACCTCGAGGTCGATGCTGACGATCAGCTTGGCGCCGAGATCGTGCACCGTGACGTGGTGGACGGCGAGGCCCGAATTGCGCGCGATCACCATGATGCGGTCGCGCACGGTCTCGTTGTCGCGTGCGACGGGAACGGCGGTGAAGGAGAGGTCGGTGTCGCCGAACGCCTTGGCGACGGCGGCTTGCGCGTTGTGCTTGATGTCCTCGACGCGGTCGATCGGATAGGTCCGCGGCACCTTGACGATGGTGTCGATGAACGTGGTCGCCCCGACCATGCGCACCCGCAGCCGCTCCACGTCGATCACGCCCGGGACGCTTCGGATCGCGGCCGTAGCCTTCTCCTGCGCGCCCTCCGGGGCGCGGTCGACCAGCGTCTGCACGGTCGAGCCGGCCATGCGCAGGCCGAGCGCTGCGATCATCACGGCGACCGCGGCGGCCGCCGCGGCGTCGCCCCACCAGAAGCCGAGGGCGGCGAGGATCAGGCCGATGATCACGGCGAACGAGCCCATCACGTCGGAGGCGAAATGCAGCGCGTCGGCGGCGAGCGCCTGGCTCCTGGTCTCGCGCGCGGCGCGATGCAGGGCGCGAGCGCGCCAGAGATTGACGACGATGTCGATCACCAGCACGACGAAGGGCACGGCAGAAATGGTGGGCGGCGGGGTTCCCTCGCGCAGCCGGCTGTAGGCCTCAACCAGGATGCCCCCGGCGAGCACGTAGAGCAGGGCGGTAACACCGAGTGCCGAAACGCTCTCCAGCTTGCCGTGGCCGTAATGGTGCTCCTCGTCGGCCGGCTTGTCCGACACCCGCACCACCGCCCAGGTGATGATGGTCGCGACCAGGTCGATCGAGGAGTGCAGCGCCTCGGAGATCAGCGCGAGCGAGCCGATCGCGATGCCGACCACGAACTTGGCCGCCGCCATGCCGCCGCTGGCGAAGATCGAGATCGCGGCGACCGAGGTTTTGTTGTGCTGGGAGGTCATGGCGGGGGATTTAGCAGCCCGGGGGTGAACATCAAGCGGCGATCCACAGCTGTTGTCGCTAGTGATTTGCAGGAGCGATCCGCGTCTTGCTCCGGCCTCCTAGGGTGGGCAAAGGCGCGTTGGCGCCGTGCCCACCATTCGTCCGTGATGGATACCGATCGTGGGCACGCTTCGCTTTGCCACCCTACGGGACCGCTGTCGGCGCTCTACGGCACCGTCACCACGATCTTCCCCAGATGCTTGTTCGCCTCCATGTGCTCGAACGCCTGGTCGATGTCGTCGAATGCGAACACCCGGTCGATCGGCAGCTGCAGTTTTCGCGATTCCACCGCGCCCCAGATGTCCTTCCTGACCTCCTCGAAGATCTCGCGGACCTCCACGATGGTGCGGGTGCGGAAGGTGACGCCGACATAGTCGATGCGGCGCGCGGCGTGCAGGTCGAAGTTGAAATCGGCATGGGTGCCGCCGAGCCGGCCGACATTGACGATGCGGCCCTTCACTTTGGTCGCCGCAAGGTTCTGGCTTGCGACCTTGCCCGAGACCTGGTCAACGATGAGGTCGACGCCTTCACCGTTCGTCGCCTTCAGCACCTCGTCGACCCATTTCGGATCGGAGCTGTCGACGGCGAGGTCGGCGCCGTGCTCCTTCAGCCGGCCGCGGCGCGTGGCGTCGGTCGACGAGCCGATCACGAGCTTTGCGCCCTTGAGTTTTGCAATCTGCATCGCCATCAGGCCGACACCGGAGCTGGCGCCCTGGATCAGCACGCTCTGGCCCGCCTGCACGCCACCGACGGTGACGACGGCGTTGTGCATGGTCGCGAGCGCGACGGGCAGGGTGGCGGCTTCCTCGAAGTTCATGTTCGACGGCGCGCGGAACAACCGGCCGTGATCGGCCAGTGTGTACTCGGCAAACGCAGCGCCGCCCGAGCCCATGATGCGGTCGCCGATCTTCACGCCCTTGGCATCCGGTCCGAGCTCGGCGACCTCGCCGGCCCATTCCATGCCGAGCACGGTGCCGGCGCCGCCGGCCGCGCCGTGGGCGTGCCCCTTGCGCATACCGGTGTCGGCGCGGTTGAGCCCGCAGGCGCGGACGCGCACCAGCACCTGCGTGCCCTTCGGTTTTGGTTGAGCGACGTCGGAAATCCTAGCGCCCTCAGGGCCGTAGACGTAAGCCTTCATGGATTGCTCTCGCTTCTTGCGGTGATTATTCGGCGGCTTCGCGTTGCGGCTGAACGATCATGCCCTCCAGCCGGCTGCGAATGATCGCTTCCGCCTCGCGCGCGATGCGGGAGATGAGCTCGGCGCAGGTCGGAATGTCCTGGATCAGGCCCTGCACCTGTCCGGCCGACCAGATGCCTTCGTCGGAATTCCCGGTCGCATAGACCATCTTGCCGCGGGCACCGGCGACGAGCTCGCGGATGTCCTCGAACTTGGCGCCTTCCTTCTCCATGGCGACGACCTTGGTCGAGATCTCGTTCTTGGCGACGCGCGAGGTGTTGCGCATGGTGCGGAAGATCAGCTCGGTCTCGCGCTCGTCATTGGCGACGATTTTCTCCTTGATGAGCTGGTGGATCGGGCTTTCCCTGGTCGCCATGAAGCGCGTGCCCATGTTGATGCCGTCGGCGCCCAGCGCCAGCGCGGCGACGAGGCCGCGGGCGTCGGCAAAGCCGCCCGAGGCGATCATCGGGATCTTGATCCTGTTGGCGGCGGCGGGGATCAGGATCAGGCCGGGCGTGTCATCCTCGCCGGGATGGCCGGCGCATTCGAAGCCGTCGATCGAGATGGCGTCAACGCCCATGCGTTCGGCCGAGAGCGCGTGGCGGACGCTGGTGCATTTGTGCACGACCTTGACGCCGTGCTTTCTGAACTCGTCGACGTGCTCCTGCGGCTTGTTGCCGGCGGTCTCGACCACCTTGATCCCGGCCTCGATGATGGCGGCGCGGTATTCGGCATAAGGCGGCGGCTTGATCGCGGGCAGGATGGTGAGGTTGACGCCGAACGGCTTGTCGGTGAGGTCGCGGCAACGCGCGATCTCCTTGGTTAGATCCTCCGGCGTCGGCTGGGTCAGCGCCGTGATGAAGCCGAGCGCGCCGGCATTGGCGACCGCCGCGACCAGCTCGGCGCGGCCGACCCATTGCATGCCGCCCTGGACGATCGGGTGCTCGACGCCGACGAGTTTCGTGAACCGTGTCTGCAACATGATGTGTTTCCCCTGATATGGCCCGCAGGCTCTGTTGTCGGTTGATGGCGCAAGGATGCCGCCCGGGTCGGGAAATGTCTATTGCGCGGGCGTGCGGTGGGGGCGGGGCGATCATGCGGGCGGTGGGGATGATTCCGCGGGGCGGATAATTTTGTTCCGTCATCCCCGCGCAACCGCGAAGCGGCTGTCGCTGGAGGTGCGAGCTGCACGGTGCGAAGCAAGGTGCAGCAAGCCTCGAAGGATGAACGGCCACGCTGCGAAAGCCGGGCTGTCGCCCTTCGAGGCTTGCTCAGTGGCGCGATGCGCCCCCGAGCGCGCACCTCAGGGTGACGATCATAGATTTGGACCCGCGGCAATAAGCAGTTTGTGCTCATCGCAGACACACCTTCGCGCTCTCGCGGCATCTGCGCCCGAGTTTTGCTTCGTCGCGTTGCCCTCATGAAAGACAAGGGCGCAGGGAAGGCCGGGCGCCGGCTGGCACCCGTAAGTCCGTGCGCGAAAAAGATGCACACGGGGTGGACCACAGGTGAGCCGAACGCCCGGCCTTCCCCTGCGCGATGGTTTACGGCGTACTTCGTGCTCTCCCCGGGGAGCGATGCACTATTGCCCCCGTCGCCTTGCGGATGACTGATGCGCGCACCGGTTGGCCGCCACATCACCGCAGGACTTGACGCACAGACCCCGGGCGTCAGGACCACACGACTTGACCGTCCGCGCACGTCTTCGCATGTCGCTTCGAGTGCTGGCGCGTGCTCACGCCCGAAGCCATGCGAAGACGCTGTCGGCGCCGGGTCGTATGCGCGAAGCGCTTTGCTCACGGTTTCCCGCCCTGCAATGCTGCTCGCGCCCGACGCCGTCGCGTCCATCGCACCCCGGCCCGCGGTTCGTGACGATCGCGATCCGCCCCTTGTCTCGGGCCAGGGTGGCTTGTGTGTACGACAAATCCGAATTTCGGTAAAGTGGAATATTTTGGCGGGCGGGCTTGACAGGCGGAGTAGAGAAATTGGCAGGGTGTTTTGCCCGACGGGCGAGGGTGCTCCGAACGTGCCGGAGCGCTATGCGCACCGCTGCGTCAACCACCGTCATTGCGAGCGCAGCGACTTGTCCGCCGAAGCCTTTGGCGAAGGCGGAAGCAATCCAGAATCCCTCCGCGGAAACACTCTGGATTGCTTCGTCGCAAGGGCTTGCCTCGCAATGACGCCGGAGGTGACGGCGGCGGTTCGTAGCCCGGATGGAGCGTAGCGCAATCCGGGGCCCATGCGACGAGCGAAGGCGGTCCCGGATTTCGCTTTCGCTCCATCCGGGCTACGAGGCCGCCGCTACAGGGCAGCTACTCCGCCGACAGCCGCACCATCTGTCGGCCGCCGTTCATGTCCTTGAGGCTGTTGACGAAGTTTTCCGGGCGCTGCCAGCGATACGGGACCTTCAGGCCCATGAACTCGGCGATGTCGCCGATGAAGCCGGTGCAGTTGGTGGTCTCGGCGTTCCAGACCGGCGAGCTCGCCTGCAGTTTCTTGATGTAGGCGAACACGCGCTTGGCGTCGGCCTCGTTCAGATAGACCCGGTAGCTCGCGGTCAGATATTCCGGATCGAGATCGCCGTAGCTTGCACCGGTCTCCGACGGCACGAAGGTGATGTGGCCGAGCACGTAAGCCAGCGTGTCGCCGGCGGGCGTGAGGCCTGCGACCTCGACCGCCTTCTCGCTGGTCTTGCCGTACCAGACGAAGGCGTGGCCCCAGCTCGCGGCCGTGCGGGCGCGGAAGTCGACGTAATAGGGACCTTTCTCCACACGCGCGACGGAGCGCCGCGCCGCTTGCGGCTGAGGCCGCGATGTGGAGCCGGTCGTGGCAAGCGCGTTGGCATCGGCAACGCGCTTGTTCGCTTCGTGGGCCGAGGCCGAGGGCGTCGTACACGCGATCATGGCCGCGAGGGCGAACCCCGCAAGGATGCAGGGTCCCGATCGATCAGGTTTGTTCGTCACGCTGTGCCCCTCGACTGTCGGCCGCTTACGCTAGTCTTGCTTGCGTTTCAGTAACGCGCAGCGACCGGGCCGGGCGCCTTGCCGATCGGGGCCTTTCCAACCGGGCTCTTGCCAATCGGCATCTTGCCGATCGGCGCCTGCTCGGCCGGATAGACCGGCACGGGCTGGCGGCGCGGCAGATCCGCAGCGTTCGCAGCCGTCACCAGAGCAAGCGTGGCACCCAGAGCAATTACAATCTTCTTCACAGCGATACCCCTAGAAGGTTTGGTCCAAACACGGCAGTGCCGTGCCCCCCAGACACGCCTCACAGAAGGGCGGCCGAATGCGACCAAGTTGCGGCGCGCGCGGGACATGTTGGCGGCATATCTCTGACGCGCACAGATGTGATGTGTCTGGATGTTTCGGAGTGCTGCTGTCAGTCCTACGCGGCAACTCACCCGATCCGGTTGAGGCTATTCCTGATCGTCGAGAAGATGCCGCCGATGTCCTTGCGCAAGGCATCGAGCGCGTTGAAATTGTCGAAGATGCGGGCGAGGCGGTCTTCGACCTCGCGCTTGCTCTTGGTGAGCGCGTCGACGCGCGAGGCGAGGGTGACGTCGCCGTTCGCCTCGATCTCGCCGACGGTTTTGGCGAGGAGGTCGCGGGTGCTGCCGACCTCCGCGATCAGGGCCTCGATGCCGAACACCGGCGCCTTCAGCGGGACGAGGTCGGCCTGCGATTTCGACAGCTCCGCCTTGAAGGCGTTCAGCGTCGCCAGCGTCTCCTGCAGGGCGCCGAGGCGCTGGCGCGACTGCAGGACGAAATCGTTCAGCGCGTTCTGCCGGTCGGCAAGGGTCTTGCCGTCGGGGTCGGTCTCGACGTCGGCGAGCGAGCGTTCGAGCTGGGCCTGGCGCTGGCCGAGCTCTTCGAAGTCGAGCCGGATGCTTTTGAGAATGTTGAAGCTGTCGTCGATGCGGGCGAGGCGCTGCTCGATCTCGATCTTGTTCTTCGACAGCGTCTCGACGCGCGTGGGAAGCGGCGTCTCGCCGCCGGTCTCGAGCTCGTCGATGGTCTTGGCAAGGCGCTCGTGGCCGAGGCTGAGCTCGCCGATCAGGGCGTTGATGCCGGCGTCGGTTGACCGCAGCGGCACCAGCTCCGCGTGGGATTTGGCCAGATCCTCCTTGTACTGGTTGAGGGTCGCAAATGTCTCCTGGACGCTGTTCACCCGTCCTAGAAGCGCCGCCACGTCGCGCGCGATGTCCCTTTGCCGGTCGGCAAGGTTGTTCTTGCGATCGTCGGTCTCGAGATCGTGCAGGGAGCGTTCGAGCTGATTCTGGCGGTCGCGGATCTCGGTGAAGATCGGCTCGACCGCGCGGCGCTGCTCGGCGATTTTGCCGACCATGTCGCGCAGGTGCTGCTGGCGACTGCGGATTTCGGCGAGCTGGTCGTGCATGTCGGTGGATTGGTTGCGCCCCTGCTGGAGCAGCGCGCGCTGCTCGGTCTCGCCCAGCTTGTCGTGGAGCGCGGAGACCGCCTCCCTCGGGTCGCTCTCGATCAAATGCTGGACGGTGGCGTCGAGATGGTTTGCAGGGCGTGGGCGACGACGACGTCCTCGCGGGTTTTCTTGAGCCGGTCACGCAGCGTCTTCAGGCTGCGGTCCTGGCGCGACAGCCGCCAGGCTGAAGCGCCGATCAGGGCCAAAGCGAGGGCGGGGAAGACTCCGGTCGCGACGCGTTGCGGCACCGGCAGGCTCGCGAACCAGGCGGGCAGGTGACTGAAGTCGTGACCGAGCGCCTGCTGGGCGAAGACCGCGACGATGGCCAACAGGCCGAACCAGGCAACCAGGAAAAACAGCCACATCGTGAATTCCTCACGCCGTTCGCCATGATTGCCAAGAGCGGAACCGGGCGCAAGGGGCGGAGAGGCTTGTAGGCTGTTTCGGGCGGCGTGATCCACGGCTGGTTGCGTTGGGCCTATGGGTGGAGGCGGCGCGGGGAGTGCCGGGTTTTCCCGGACAGACGTTCCCCACACACGCGTCATGCCCGGGCTTGTCCCGCCTGCGCGGCCGAAGCCGCTTCGGCGCGGCGAAGGCCCGACCAACCTAGTCAGTGATGTGTCCGAACAGGTGTCAGCCATGTCCCCGGACTCTAAACAACAAACCCGGCCATGACGGAGCGAGCAGCATTAGTAGCCCGCATGAGCGGAGCGACATGGGAGACCATGCGAAGAATCGTCCCGGATGTCGCTTGGCTCATCCGGACTGCGGCGCCGTGCGCGCTATCATTTCCCGAGGAAGTTCGAGCGCATCTTGTCGGCGAACCAGACCGCGAAGATCGCACCGAACGCGAGAGCAAAGTACAGAGCCGTCCACAAAAGTGCATTACCTGCATTCGTCATGGCGTCCTCCCTGGCGTCAGAAATGGATTGCCCGGGAAGGATAAGGCGGCCGTGCCGGTGCGATTTGCGCCGGATCAATTTTGCCGCGCTGCAGCGAGAATAAGTGAGTAGCCCGCACGAGCGTAGCGCATGCGGGACCAAGCGAAGAGCCGTCCCGGATGTCGCTGCGCTCATCCGGGCTACGGCACTGCGTCTGCAGCTACAGCCGAAACTCGTTCGTGAGCTCGCCGATGCCGTCGATCGCGACGGTGACGGTGTTGACCGGCTCCTTCATCACGCCGACGCCGACCGAGGTGCCGACGGCGATGAGGTCGCCGGGGAGCAGGGTCATGTCGTGGGAGATCTTGCTGACCAGCTGCTGCGCCGAGAAGATCATGTCGGAGATCGGGTAGTTTTGCCGCTCCGCGCCGTTGAGGATGGTGCGGACGGTCAGCTTGGCCGGATCGAGGCCGGTTGCGATGACGGGACCGAACGGGCCGTAATCGTCGATGCCCTTGGCGCGGGCCCATTGCGGGAAGGTAGGGTCGCTGGTCAGGATGTCGTTGGCGGTGATGTCGTTGACGCAGGTATAGCCGAAGATGAAGCTGTTGGCTTCGCTGGGGGAGACACGCGCGCAGGTCTTGCCGATGACGATGCCGAGCTCGCCTTCATAGGTGGTCTTGCCGTCGTAATAGGAGGGACGGCGGATCACGGCGCCCGGCGTCGTGATGGTGGTGGTGGCCTTGAGCAGATAAAGCGGCTCCGGCGGCTCGGGCTGGTTCAGCTTGGCGGCGAGCGCGTGGAAATTATTCCAGAGCGCGACGATCTTGCTGGGCGCGCAAGGCGCCAGCAGCTCGACCTCCGACAGTGCCAGGATCTTGCCGGTGGCGGTGTTGCGGCCGAACATCTCGCCCTCGTGCACGCTGATGCCCGATGGCGTCAGCGTGCCGAAACCGGTCGCGCCATTATTCCGGAAGCGCAGCCACTGCTTCATCTCGCCCGCCATCACGCCACCGCCAGTGCGCGGGGATCTGACGGCGTCGAGACGCCGTCATAGAGGCCGGCGATGCGGGCGCGCTGGGTCACCATCGCCAGCACCGAATCGAGCGCGGGCGTCGCGATGCCGGTGAGGCGGCCCATCTCCTGCACCACGGTGACCAGCGGGTCGATCTCCATCGGGCGGCCGCGCTCGAGATCTTGCAGCATCGAGGTCTTGTGCGCGCCGACCTTGCGGGCACCCTCGATGCGGCGCTCGACGTCGACGCGGAATTTGACACCGAAGGTCTCGGCGATCGCTTGTGTCTCCACCATGATTGCGCGCGACAGCGCACGGGTAGACGGATCGGTGCAGATCACGTCGAGCGTTGCATGGGTCAGCGCGCTGATCGGGTTGAAGCAGACATTGCCCCACAGCTTGAGCCAGATCTCGTCGCGGATGCGGTCGAGCACCGGCGCCTTCAGCCCGGCCGCGACGAACAGATCGGCGAGGCGCTGCGCGTCGCTGGTGATCTCGCCGGAGGGCTCGCCGAGCGGGAAGTTGTTGCCGTAGACGTGGCGGATCACGCCGGGCGCCTCGATCTCGGTGGCGGGATAGACGATGCAGCCGATGGCGCGCTCGGCGCCGATTTCGCGCCACTGCCGCCCGCCGGGGTCGATGCTCTCCAGCGTCGAATTCTCGTATTGGCCGCCGTGTTTGTAGAAGTACCAATAGGGGATGCCGTTGACGGCGGTGACGATGCGGGTGTGCGGCCCGAGCAGCGGCTGCATCTTCTCGATCACGCCGGTGATGGAATGGGCCTTCAGCGTGATGATGATGTAGTCCTGCACGCCGAGCTCGGCGGGATCGTCGGTGCAGCGCGGATGCACGGTGTGCTTCTCCTCGCCCGCGAGCAGCGTCAGGCCGCGCTCGCGCATTGCGGCAAGGTGCGCGCCGCGCGCGATGAGGCTGACATCGGCGCCTGCGCGCGCAAGCTGAACCCCGAGATATCCGCCGATTGCGCCGGCGCCGTAGATGCAGATCTTCATGAAATCCTCGCGGGAGACCGGAATTTTGGGACGAAAGATCCGGTCCGGCTCGAACGCGTCCGAGCCGGCCGGTAGTCACAGGGGAAGAGTGCGTCGCTTCAGGCTGCCGCTTGCGGCTTGCCGTTGATGGCCTCGTCCATGGCAGCTGCGATGTCGCGCATGCTGATGACGGAGACGAGGCTGTAATCGTCGATAACAGGCAAATGGCGGATATGATGCCGATTCATCAGATGCCGGACCTGCTCGATCGTATCGCTGGAGCTGCAGGACACCAGCTGCTGCACCGAGACGAGCTGCGAGACCTTGACGTTGACGGCATTCGCGCCGTGCTCGGCGACGGCGCGCACCACGTCGCGCTCGGTGAACATGCCGACGGCGGTATTACCCTCCGAGCGGACCACGTCCTTGACCACGAGAGCGCTGATGTTGTTGGCGCGCATCAGCTTGGCGGCGATACCCACCGTTTCGTTCATCCGCACCGTGACAACGCGCGGCGTCTTCTTGCGCAGAATGTCTCCGACCAGCATTGCAACCTCCCTGGGTGAATGTTGCGAGAAGTGTGGTATACATAATGCCAATCGTCAAGCGCTGGTTTGGGCGATCCGAAAAATCTTGCGACAGTAATACTGACGTTTGCCGTGCGCGAAAAAGAAAAGGGGCGCATCGCTGCGCCCCTTGGTCGATCCCTGCAATGTAAGTGGCGGCTACGCCGTCTCGGTCTTTGCAGTGGTCTTGGCGCTGCCGGTTGCGGTGTTCGCGCTCTCGACTTCCTTGCCGAGGATGAAGGAGCGGCGCATCGGCTTGATCACGAACAGCGCCGTCAGCGCCGCCGTCGCGTTCAGGGCGACGGCGACCACGAACACGGCCTTCCAGCCGTAGGTCGCCGAGATCACGCTGGCGAGCGGGACGAGCAGGGAGGCGGTGCCCTTCGCGGTGTAGAGCATGCCGTTGTTGGTGGTCGCGAATTTCGAGCCGAAGGTGTCGCCGCAGGTCGCGGGGAACAGCGAGTAGATCTCGCCGAACACGCCGAAATACACCGCGGTCGCGAGCACGAACACGACCGGGACATGGCCGTAAGCCGACAGCGTCAGCAGCATCAGCGCCGCCGTGCCGAAGGCGATGAACATGGTGTGCTCGCGGCCGATCGTGTCGGAGACCCAGCCGAAGAAGGGGCGTCCGAAACCGTCGAGGATGCGGTCGAGCGAGATCGCGAAGGTCAGTGCCGCCATCTGGAAGCCGGCCAGCGTGACCGGGGTGTCGGCGATCTTGAAGTCGTGCGCGATGGGGCCGATCTGCGCCGCTGTCATCAGGCCGCCGGATGCGACCATGACGAAGACGAGATACATCACCCAGAAAATAGGGCTGCGCAGCACCTGCGGCGGGGTGAAGTCGATCTTGGTCTGCGGCAGGTTGAGCTGCTTCTTCTTCGGCGGGATCGAGAGCCGCGGCGGCTGGATGAAGAAGGCGAGCACGAACACGATCACGCCCTGGCCGATGCCGAAGGTGAAGAAGGCGTGCTGATAGCCGCTCGATGCGATCATCGTCGCGATCGGCACGATGGTGAGCGCGGCGCCGGCGCCGAAGCCGGCGGCGGTCGCGCCGGCGGCAAGGCCGCGGCGGTCGGGAAACCATTTCAGCGCGTTGCCGACGCAGGTGCCGTACACCGCGCCCGCGCCCATGCCGCCGATGATCGCGGCCGCGTAGAGCAGGGTGAGACTGTCGGCATAGGAATTGAGAATCCAGGACAGCGCGATCATCACGCCGCCGAACATGACGACGATGCGCGGGCCGTATTTGTCGACGAACCAGGCCTCGATCGGCACCAGCCAGGTCTCGGTGACGACGAAGACGGTGAAGGCGAGCTGGATCGCGGCGCGTCCCCAGTGGTGGGCCGCATCGATCGGATCGACGAACAGCGTCCAGCCATATTGCAAATTGGCGATCATCGCCATGCAGACGATGCCCATGACGAGCTGGAGCCAACGGAAACCGGTGCGAAGAGGCGCGGCCGTGACGGCGCCGTCCGTGCTGGAAATCATCAAGAAACCTCCCAACGCGCCTGATTGATCGCGACTTTGGATGGCAAGATGACCCAGTGTCGCAAATGTTGTGGCTTATCGTCGCAAGCGCGGCACAGAGCTTGGTATACCATATTCCAGAATGCAAGACCTAACTGCGGCGGATTGTTCACAAATCTGCGGTTCCATTGGAGGGGAACGGCGCTGCAAGAACGTCGCCAAAACGAAAACGCCCGGCCGTGAGGCCGGGCGTCTGCTTGATGAAGAGCTGTGATGGAGCGTGTCAGATGGTCGATTTGGCCACCACGACCTTGCGCCAGGGCTTGAGCACCGCGATCGCCAGCAGCGAAGCCAGGATGTTGGCGCCGGCCGCGATGATGAACACGCTGTCCCACGTGCCGGACGATTGCTGCATGTAGTTGCCGATCGGGACCAGCAGCGCGGCGGTGCCCTTCGCGGTGTAGAGCAGGCCGGCATTGGTGGTCGCGAACTTGGCGCCGAACGTGTCGGTGCAGGTCGAGGGGAACAGCGAGTAGATCTCACCCCAGGCGAAGAACACGAAGCCCGAGAGCAGCACGAACCAGATCGGATCGTGGCCCCAGAGGTAGAGCATCCAGATGCCGAAACCTTCCATGCCGAAGGCGATGAACATCGTGTTCTCGCGGCCGATCATGTCGGAGATCCAGCCGAAGAACGGACGCGTCAGGCCGTTGAGCACGCGGTCGATGGTGGCCGCGAACGTCACTGCTGTCATCGTCACCGCCATCAGCGTGACCGGCACGTTGTCGACCTTCCAGTCGGCCGCGATGGGCTTCAGGTTGGCCGTCACCATCAAGCCGCCGGCGCCGACGATCACGAACATGAAATACATCAGCCAGAAGATCGGCTGACGCAGCACCTCGGTCGGCTGGTAGTTGCGCCGGGTCTGCAGCAAGTTGGCATTGGCCACCACGGTCGGCACCTGGCCTGCTTTCGGCGCGAGCAGGAAGAAGGCGAGGATGCAGATGATGATGCCCTGTCCGAGGCCGAAATAGAGGAAGGTGGTCTGGAATCCACTGTCCTTGATCATGGCCTGGATCGGCGCGACGGTGAGCGCGGAGCCCGCACCGAAGCCCGCGGCGGTGATGCCCGCGGCAAGACCGCGCTTGTCCGGAAACCACTTCAGCGCGTTGCCGACGCAGGTGCCGTAGACGCCGCCGGCGCCGATGCCGGCGATGATCATGCCGAGGTAGTAGCCGTTGAGCGAAGTGGCCTGGGCGTTGATCGCCCAGCCGATGGCGCAGAGCACGCCGCCGACCAGCACGACGATGCGCGGACCGTATTTGTCGACGAACCATCCTTCGACCGGGACCAGCCAGGTCTCGAACAGGACGAAGAGCGTAAAGGCCCATTGGATCGACGCGCGATCCCAGCCGAACTTCTTCTGGATGTCAGGGACGAAGAACGTCCAGCCGTACTGATAATTGGCGATCATCACCATCGCGGCGACGCCAACTGCCAACTGCGTCCAGCGATAGGCGTCGCTGACGCGCGCGACGCTTGGGGCCGCTGTTGACTGCACCATGTCTGTCATAAAAAACCCTCCCGAAGGCGCCGATCATTTTTATGCGTGCGCTGGTCGCATCCTGGTATTCATTATGCCAAGATTCAAGCGAAGGACTGGAGGGTGCGGCGAAATATCGCGGCTTTATCACATGCGCCATGGCTGGGCGATTGTAAAGCCCAATTCGCTTTCGGCCTGTGATCAACGCATTGATTTCGTGAGAAGTCTTCCCCGTTGCGGCGAAGCCGCAAGCAGCTGGTGGGAACCTACGCATCCACAATTTTCAGCTTCTGGGTCGGTCGAGCGCGCGGCCCCCTCGCACATCGGTGCGCGGCTGTGGCGTGACTGCTCAGTCGTGGAATTCTGTATTCCAGAAGTTTGGCCGCATGGCCGGGTTCAACGGCGGCCGCCGACGCCGATTGCGCCGGCGCCCGCCTCACGCCATCGACATGCGCAGCCGGCTGTAGCCTTCCTGGATCGCGGACCAGAACAGGGCGATCAGACCGAGCGCCATGATGGTGCTGACGAGGCCGTTGGAGAAGAACACCCCGAGCGAGCCCTGCGATCCCAGCAGCGATTGGCGGAAGGCTTCCTCCGCCTTGTCGCCGAGCACGATGGCGAGCACGAGAGGTGCGAGCGGGTAGTTGCATTTCTTCAGGAGATAGCCGAGCACGCCGAACACCAGCATCAGCATCACGTCGAAGGTGCTGTTGTGCACCGAATAGGCGCCGATCGCGCACAGCACCAGGATCAGCGGGGCGATGATGCCGAACGGTACGCGCAGGATCGCGGCGAAGAGCGGCACGCAGGTGAGCACGACGATGAGGCCGGCGAGATTGCCGAGATACATCGAGGCGATCAGTCCCCAGACGAATTCCTTCTGCTCCACGAACAGCATCGGGCCCGGCTGCAGGCCCCAGATCAGGAGGCCGCCGAGCAGCACGGCAGCCGTCGGCGAGCCGGGCACGCCGAGCGACAGCATCGGCAGCAGCGCCGAGGTGCCCGCCGCATGCGCGGCCGTCTCCGGCGCGATCACGCCTTCGATCTCGCCCTTGCCGAAATTGTTGCCGCGCCGCGCCAGGCGCTTGGCGATGCCGTAGCTCATGAAGGAGGCCGGCGTCGCTCCGGCGGGCGTGACGCCCATCCAGCAGCCGATCAGGCAGGAGCGCAGCGAGGTCATCCAGTAGGTGGGCAGCTCGCGCCAGGTCTGAAGCACGACGCGAAGGTTGATGCTGGCATTGCCGCCGCGGAAGGCGAGCCCTTCCTCCATGGTCAGCAGGATCTCGCCGATCCCGAACAGGCCGATCACGGCGATCAGGAAGTCGAAACCGTTGAGCAGCTCGGTGACGCCGAAGGTCAGCCGCAATTGCCCGGTGATCGAATCGAGGCCGACCGCCGCGAGCGCGAAGCCCATCATCATCGCCGCGATGGTCTTGAAAGGCGGCTCCTTGCTGAGGCCGACGAAGCTGCAGAAGGCGAGGAAGTACACTGCGAACTTCTCCGCCGGACCAAATCGCAGCGCAAAGCCCGCGACCAGCGGCGCGACCAGCGTGATCATGATGACGGCAAACAGTGCGCCGACGAAGGAAGAGGTGAAGGCGGCGGTCAGGGCTTCGCCGGGCTTGCCCTGCTGCGCCATCGGATAGCCGTCGAAGGTGGTCGCCACCGACCATGGCTCGCCGGGGATGTTGAACAGGATCGAGGTGATGGCGCCGCCGAACAAGGCGCCCCAGTAGATGCATGACAGCATGATGATCGCCGATGTCGGCGGCATGCTGAAGGTCAGGGGAAGCAGGATCGCCACGCCGTTGGCGCCCCCGAGCCCCGGCAGCACGCCGATGATGACCCCGAGCGTGATGCCGATGATCATCAGCATGATATTATAGGGCTGCAGGGCGACCGCGAAGCCGTGAAATAGATTGGCCAACTCTTCCATATCGATACGTCCTGCAGCAGCAATTGAATGAATGCGTGGCCCTTACAGACCGAGCCATTCCTCGAACGGCCCCTTGGGAAGCGGGACCAGGAACCAGCGCTCGAAAACGAGATAGGTCACCACCGGCATGCCGACCGCCACCGCGATGACCGTCAGCCAGCGATAGCCACCGAGCCAGCGCATGAACCAGGCGATGAAGACCATCGAGGCAATGTAGAGGCCGATGAACGGCATCGAGCCGACATAGATCGCGGTGGGTACGACGACGCTCATGACCTGGCGAAGCTGTCCCCATTCCGCGAACAGGCGGCCGTCGTCGTCGCGTCGCGCGTGCCACAGGTTGATGGCGCTGGCGCCGACGATTGCGGCGCCGATATAGAAGGGGAAGAACCCGGCTCGCGGACCCTCCGCGCCCCAGTTGATGCCGGCCTTCAGGCTGCCGAAGATAACGACGAGACCAAAGGCGCCGATCAACAGCGCCATGCCGATTTCCATCGTCTTGTGTGCCGGGCCAGATTCGGATCCGGATCGTTCAGTCATGAGACCTCCGCGCAGAAATGCAGTCGTCGCATTCGCCGACGGCCTGAGGACGACAGCATCCTCGGCCGTCATCGATGCCGTGGCTCAATTCGATGCGAGGAAACCGGCTTCCTTCATCAAGCCCTCGTGCCGCTTCTCCTCCGCCTCGACCCACTTGGCGTAGTCGGCCCCGGTCAGGAAGGTCGTGTTGAAGGCGCCGCTCTTCATGAAATCCTGCCATTCCGGCGTGGCGCGAACCTTCTTGAACAGCTCGACGTAATACTCGACCTGATCCTTGGTGGCCTTGGGCGACATGAAGATGCCGCGCAGCATGAGATATTCCATCGCGAGGCCCTGCGACTTGCAGGTCGGAATATCCTTCCAGGCCTTGCCCTCGGCGATCGGCTCGTCATAGGCCATCGGCTGGGCGTCGAAGACGCAGAGCGGACGGAGCTTGCCGCCGCGCCATTGCGCGACCGCCTCGATCGGATTGTTGACGGTGGAATCGACGTGATTGCCGACGAGCTGAACCGCGACCTCGCCGCCGCCCTTGTAGGGGATGTAGGTGAACTTCGCGTCGATCGCCTTCTCGATGCCGACCGTAATGATCTGGTCTTCCTGCTTCGAGCCGGTGCCGCCCATCTTGAACGAGCCGCTTGGTGCCTTCTTCGCGGCGTCGACATAATCCTTGACGCTAGTGTACGGCTTTTCGGCATTCACCCAGAGCACGAATTCATCCAGCGCCAGCATCGCGACCGGAGTCAAATCCTTCCAGTTGAACGGAATCCCCGTTGCCAGCGGTGTCGTGAACAAGTTCGAGAGCGTGATGATGATCTTGTGCGGATTGCCCGACGACGTCTTCACGTCGAGAAAGCCTTCGCCGCCTGCACCGCCGGCCTTGTTGATGACGACCAGCGGCTGCTTCATGAGATTATGCTTGGTGACGATGCCCTGGATGGTTCGTGCCATCTGATCGGCGCCGCCACCGGTGCCCGCGGGCACGATGAACTCGACCGGACGAACCGGCTCCCAGGCCGCAAAACTTGCGGTGCTGCCTGCGCACGACATCGCCATTGCCGCCAAAGCGACATTCAGAACGAATGACTTCATCTCGTTTCACTCCCTGTCGAAACGCGGCCGTTCTTTGCCGGCTCGCGTCAGCCCATCCGGATTCACACGCTTGGGGTCACCTTTGCGGTCGATCTCCCATTGCAGCCTCACCAACCAGAAGTTTATGAGCGGGGACAAGGCGCGACATCCGCTCCTTTGGGCTAAGGCTCCGCCATGATTGGCAAACGTGCCATGTCCTTGGCCGTTCCTGTCCCGCGCTCTGCATCCCCATCTAGCACCTTGGTCGTGCAATCGTTTTTGGTTGTCGAATGGTATGCGAGATACCAGCTGGCTCACAATTGGACAGCTGGCCAGATCGGCGGACCAATCGTCGCAGTTGTGTTCGCGGGCGAAGCGGGACCAAAAGAAAATGGCCCCGACGAGGGGGCCATTATCAAACGTAGCGCCTGCGATTGCCGGCCGCGCGCCGTTTCGGCTGCGCGAGAAAGGCCTTTCTTACAGGCCGAAACGCGGCAGGTCGCCGTTGTGGTTCGAGATCGCGGCGCTCGCCATCAGGAAACGATCGACCGCAGCCATAAAGCGGCTGAACAGCGAGGAGGAGGGGGCGAAAGCGACGGAAGCGGTCTTGGACATTGGAATTCCCTTTCTTGAGACGATCAGTCTTGGCGTCTCGTCTGGGGATGAAACTATGTATACCAGATGCCACTGTCTATGCGCTTGTTTGCATAGCAGCATACAAAGTCCCGCATTGCAGCATAATGCCGGGTTAATCCGGCCGGTTCGGGCTTAAAAGGCCCACCAAAAGAGGCTTTTCCGTCTTAGACGCCATCTTCGGACGCCGAAAGCACACCGATCAGAGGCAAATTCAGACGATTGAAGCGGAAAACGGTGCCCTCCGGCGCGAACCTGACGCGAGCCTCAATGGCCGAGGGCTTTGCAGGGCAAGGGCTTTCTTGGCGGGGCAAGGCTTGGCAGGGCAGGTCAAAGTCGCTAGTGGTCTGCCCCCTTCCAATCATCTGTCAGAGTGGTTCATGTCGAGCGCCTCGCCCGCCGTCTCGATCGGCATCGATTTTGGGACCAGCAATACGGTCGTCGCCCTTGCCGCGGACGACCGCCGGGTCGAGGCCATCCGCTTCGACCACGGCGGACAGCGCCATAGCGTCTATGTATCGGCTTTGTGCTTCTGGGAGGACCGGCCGGGCGCCGGTGCCCAGGCCGAAGGCGGCCCCTGGGCGATCGAGCAATTCCTCGAAGGACGCCACGTCTACCGCTTCCTGCAATCGTTCAAGACGTTTGCGGCGAGCAGCAGCTTCAACACCACGCAAGTGTTCCGGCAGCGCTTCAAGTTCGAGGATATTCTGGCGGCGTTCCTGCGGACGTTGGCGCGCCATGGCGGCGACAGGTTCGGCTTCGAGACCTCGACCATCACGGTCGGCCGCCCGGTGCGCTTCGCCGGCGGCAATCCCGATGAAGAGCTGGCGATGCAGCGCTACCGCGCCGCGTTCGAGCGCCTGGGCGCCGGCCATGCGCGCTACGTCTACGAGCCCGTGGGCGCGGCGTTCTCCTTTGCCCGAAGGCTGGAGCACGATGCCACCGTGCTGGTGGCGGATTTTGGCGGCGGCACCAGCGATTTCTCCGTGATGCGCTTCTCGCGCGCGGGCGGCAGCCTTCGCGCCGAGCCACTCGGCCACGCCGGCGTCGGCATCGCCGGCGACACGTTCGATTACCGGATCGTCGACCACGTCGTCTCGCCGCGGCTCGGCAAGGGCTCCAGCTTCCGCTCGTTCGACAAGGTGCTGCCGATCCCCAGCGGCCATTACACCAACCTCGCGCGCTGGCATCAACTGGCGATGATGAAGAGCAACGGCGATCTGCGCGAGCTCAGGGAGCTTGCGCGCACCGCGCTGAAGCCGAAGCTGCTCGAGGATTTCATCACCATCGTCGATCTCGACCTCGGCTTTTCGCTATACCGCGCGGTGTCCGACGCAAAGGTCGCGCTGTCGGCGCAGGACGAGGTGGATTTCCGCTTCAAGGGCGGCGGCGTCGACATCGGCGCGGCCATCACGCGGAAGAATTTCGAATCCTGGATTGCCGACGACATCGCCCGGCTCGGGGCCACCGTCGACAAGGTGCTGGCCGAAGCCGGCATCACCGCGCGCGAGATCGAGAAGGTGTTCTTGACCGGCGGCACGTCCTTCGTACCGGCAGTCCGAAAACTATTCGCCGAGCGGTTCGGCAACGAACGGCTGACGTCGGGCGACCAGTTCGAGTCGATCGCCTATGGGCTCGCCTTGATCGGACACAGTTCCGACCCGGACCGCTGGACCGCCGGCGGCGGGCTCGAGGCGAAGGCGGGAGCTTAACGATTCTCCGTCATTGCGAGCGCAGCAAAGCAATCCAGAATCCCTCCGCGGAAACACTCTGGATTGCTTCGCTACGCTCGCAATGACGGCGTGGGTAGAACGGCGCATCGGCTCGACCAGTGCCGTAGGGTGGGCAGAGCGAAGCGTGCCCACGCGTCTGTCGCTGTGTCGGAAGATCGTGGGCACGGCGCAGTTGCGCCTTTGCCCACCCTACGACGTCAAGGCCGTCGCTACTGATTGATCTCCGGCTCGACCAGCTTCGCCAGATTGCGCAGGGATTCCTGCCAGCCGAGATAGCAGGCCTCCGGCGGGATGACGTCGGGGATGCCGGCCTGCGTGATGTCCACTTCGGTGCCGACCGAGACCTTCTTCAGGATCACGGTGACCTGAATTTCGCCGGGCAGGTTGGGATCGTCGAACCTGTCAGTGTAGCGAAGGCGTTCGCCGGGCACGAGCTCGACATATTCGCCGCCGAACGAATGGCTGTTGCCCGTCGTGAAATTCCGGAACGACATCTTGAACGTGCCGCCGACCTTGGGCTCGAAATGATGCACGGTGCAGGTGAAGCCGTTCGGCGGCAGCCATTTCGCCATCGCATCGGCCTCCAGGAAAGCGCGATAGACTTTTTGCGGGCTGGTGGCGAGAACGCGATGCAGGTGGATCGTGCTGGGCATGGTTGTTATCCTCAGTGATTGATGGGCCCGAGATTGGCGTCTATGGCCCATTCATGTCACGAGGACGACCGGGAAGGCGCCGATCCGACATGGCATCTCGTTTTTTTGTCGGCGGTCCTTCTGGCCGGGTTGCTAGATCGCTGTGACATCCTGTGGCGTCATCGTGAATGCCAGCCTGTAGCGGCCGATCGTCGCATTGTTCTGTGCGCCGAGATCGCCAAGCGATCCTGGCGAAAGCGGGCTGGCGATCACAGCCTCAACCACATCGGCATCGTAGCCTGAGAGCAGCACGATCCAGTCGGCAGCGCCGTCCTTGCCGCGGATCTGTTGTTCAGTCGTGGGCGCGCTCGTGCGAGGCGTGTCGGTGAAGAGGAGGTGGGCGCCTGTCAGCCCCGGCTGCAGCGCCAATGCGCTGAGCGTTTCCGACAGGCGCGTCTGCAATTGCGCATCCCGTCCGGTTTCCGGCGACAGCCTGATGGTGGCAAGCGAGGTCGCGACACCTCCGCCAGAGCTCGCGACGATCCGGCATTGGCTGCGGACCATGCCGAGATGATGCGGCATCATCCTGGTCGACCACGGCGTTGGCGCGTTGAGCCGGTCGAGATATCCCTTCGACGTGAGGACCTCGTATTGTTCGAGCTCGTAGAGCACGAAGAAACCTTCGGCGTCCGTCGTGCTGGTCCAGCGCGACCCGCGCCGGAAGCCGGGAATGCTCATCCGCTCCTGGAAGTGTTCATGCGAATGCCAGTCGCCGAACTCGGTGCGCTGCTCGGGGCGAACGCTCCACCACATCGCGACGGCGGCCTTGCCCAGTAGTGACATGGTGACCTCCCATCCTGAGCAGCAAGATCAGCCCGAATGTCTACGCCGCGTCAACGGAAGCCACAATTCCGCAGCCGTTCCTCGTTCAAACCCAATCCGTTTCGCCAGAGGGAGGCTCCGCGTAGTCGCCTCAAACCTGGGACTGTTCCGCCGAGGTCCCTGGTGCAATTAAGCTTGGCCAAGCCTTGCAAGTGGGGATGGTGGGGTATACCCTGAATTCGTTCGTTCAGCCGCTGTGCCTTGTTGAATGCGCCCGCGGGCTCCTTTTCCATAGACATCGACGAATTGAATTGGTTCTGCGTGAGCGTCACGCGGAATGTGCGCTTGCGCGCTTTGGAGAAGAAAATGACGACAGGTACCGTGAAGTGGTTCAACGGCCAGAAGGGCTTTGGATTCATTCAGCCCGACGACGGCGGCAACGATGTGTTCGTTCACATCAGCGCGGTCGAGCGGGCTGGTCTTGCGGGTCTCGCTGAAGGCCAAAAGGTCAACTTCGAGGCCAAGACCGACAAGATGCGGGGCAAAGTCAGCGCTGAGAATCTCTCGCTGGCTTGAGCTCGCTAAAGCATGATCCGGAAAACTGCGCAGCGGTTTTCCGAAGGGATCATGTTAGACAACAATCTAGAAGCGCGATGACGGTTCATCGTGATCGCATCGCGCTTTGGTACCGTTTCACGGATGTACTGAAACGGTTACGCTGCCCGCTCGATCGTAAGGATTGAGCGGGTTTTGTCTATTCGGAGCAGGGTGAAGGATGAGCGCCAGGAAATCGGCAGAACCGTCACCCGAAGGCATCGCGCGTTCCAACCGCCAGCGCCTGGCGGCCGAGGAAGGAGCACGCGCGATGGCGGATGCCGAAAAGCAGGCGGTGGACGTTCGCAAGAACATGGCAAGGCTTCGCGAACTGCGCGAAGCCAAGGAAGCGGCCGATGCAACTCTTCGCGCATCGTTACCGGCACCAACCCCGACGAAGCGCAAGAAGAAGCCGCCGCAATAGTCGACTTCAGCAGCGCCGCCGACGAAATCTGGAAGGACCGGTCACATGCCGAAGAGTGCGGGTCGTGCCTAGAGCCAAGTCGGACGGCGGTGGCACAATCACCTTTTTCCTGGCGCTTGGCGCAGGCCGGCAGATGTGCCGGCTCGCGACCACGTTCCAAACGCAGAAACAGGCTTTCAGCTATCTTCAGAAGCACCGCACCGAGTTCGAGCGCATCGCGCGAACCCGGCTGGCGTCCGGGGAGCTCGAAGACGGCATCGTCGTTCTCTCGATGCTCTAGGTGGCTATCCGGCGCCGATTTCGGCGGCTTTCAACCGGCCGGATGTCAGATCGTAACCAGCGACGGGGCGCTTCCTATTCGGGCAAGCCTTTTTCGAGCAGCTCTTTCGACTTTGCCTCGCGGGCCAATCGCTCTGCTTTGAGCCGCTCGCGGTTCTCGTTGAGGGAGTGCTGGTGCTTGGCATAGTCAGTCATGGGCTTCTGCGTCTTGACAGGCTTGAACGCCTTGTTGGCTTCACGCCTGGCCCGATCAGAGGATTGATCTCTCAACATTTCGACCTCACTTCGATCAATGGGCGTGGCCCGCGAGCGCCGAACGCGACGCCACCCGCTTGCGAGCGGATTAGTCACCCTCTGAACGGGAGGGTGGACAATCCTTCAGTGTTGGGCGGTTTGGCGCGAGGTTTGGTCACTCGCCGTGGAGGCGGCACGTTCGCACTTCTGAGAGCATGCCGGTCGAAGGAGTAACGGCCGGCGTGTGGTTCAGTTCCTTCGGTCCGAAACAAAAAGGCCGCCGAAACCGGCGGCCTTTCGTCGTTCACTGATAGGTCCGCTTACTCCGCGGCCTGCTTCTGCGGCGGGTCGAGCGCGCCGGACTTGTGGATGTCGGCGACCTGGTGGTCGGAGAAGCCGAGCACGGAGCGCAGGATCTCGTCGGTGTGCTCGCCGAGCAGCGGGGAGCGCTCGACGTCGCTCGGGCTATCCGACAGCTTGATCGGGTTGCCGACCGAGATGTACTTGCCGCGGGTGGGGTGGTCGACTTCGACCAAGGTACCGGTGGCGCGCAGCGACTGGTCCTCGATGATCTCCTTCATCGACAGGATCGGGCCGCAGGGGATGTCGTCCTTGTTGAGGATTTCCATCGCCTCGAACTTGGTCTTGGTCATCGTCCACTGCTCGATGCGCGCAAAAATCTCGTTGAGGCGCGACAGCCGGGCCGGCGGCTTGGCGTAGTCGGGATGGGTCTTCCAGCCGGGTTCGCCGATCACGTCGCAGATCTTCTCCCAGACCGGCGCCTGGGTGATGAAATAGAGGTAGGCGTTGGGATCGGTCTCCCAGCCTTTGCACTTGACGATGCGGCCGGGCTGGCCGCCGCCGGAATCATTGCCGGCGCGCGGCACGGCGTCGCCGAACGGAATGCCTTCGCCGTACTGGCTGTATTCCTTCAGCGGGCCATGGGCGAGGCGCTGCTGGTCGCGCAGCTTGACGCGGGCGAGGTTGAGCACGCCGTCCTGCATCGCAGCCGTAACCTTCTGGCCCTTGCCGGTGACGGTGCGCTGGTAGAGCGCGGTGACGATGCCGAGCGCGAGGTGGAGGCCGGTGCCGCTGTCGCCGATCTGCGCGCCGGTGACGAGCGGAAGACCGTCGCGGAAGCCGGTGGTGGAAGCGGCGCCGCCGGTGCACTGCGCGACGTTCTCATAGACCTTGCAGTCTTCGTACGGTCCGGGGCCGAAGCCCTTGATCGAGGCGACGATCATCTTCGGGTTGATGGCCTGGATCTTCTCCCAGGGGAAGCCCATGCGGTCGAGCACGCCGGGGCCGAAGTTTTCCACCAGCACGTCGCACTTCTTGATCAGCTCGGTGAGGACTTCCTTGCCCTTGGGGTTCTTGGTGTCGAGCGTGATCGAGCGCTTGTTGTGGTTGAGCATGGTGAAATACAGGCTGTCCACGTTCGGGATGTCCTGCAGCTGGCCGCGGGTGATGTCACCCACGCCCGGACGTTCCACCTTGATCACGTCGGCGCCGAACCAGGCGAGCAGCTGCGTGCAGGTCGGTCCTGATTGAACGTGGGTGAAGTCGAGAATGCGAACGCCCGTAAGCGCTTTGGTCATCGTGTTGCTCCGTACTCTGTGTCTGCCCCCGCCAACCGCAGGGAATTAAGGGTTGAGGGGTGGACTTACTTCTTCTTCTGCAGAACGCTCTGCGGATTGAGGTTGCCGATGCGGCCGCTCTCCGAGCCCGCGGCCGGATCGATCACCGCGTTGATGAGCGTCGGCTTGCCGGACTTCATGGCTTCGTTGACGGCACGCTTGAGCTCGTCCGGCGAGGTGGCATTCACGCCGACGCCGCCGAAGGCTTCCATCATCTTGTCGTAGCGCGCGCCCTTGACGAACACCGTCGTCGCCGGATCGGCGTTGGCGCCGTTGACGTCGGTGCCGCGATAGATACCGTCATTGTTGAAGATGACGACGCAGATCGGCAGATTGTAGCGGCAGATGGTCTCGACCTCCATGCCGGAGAAGCCGAAGGCCGAGTCGCCTTCCACTGCGAGCACGGGGTGACCGGTCTCGAGCGCGGCGGCAATCGCCTGGCCCATGCCGATGCCCATCACGCCCCAGGTGCCGACGTCGAGACGCTTGCGCGGGCGGTACATGTCGATCACGCCGCGGGCGAGATCGAGCGTGTTGGCGCCTTCGTTGACGAGGATCGCCTCGGGGTACTCCTTGATGACGTTCTTCAGCACGCCGAGCGCTCCGTGATAGTCCATCGGCGATTTGTTGTTCATGAGCTTCGGCGCCATCTTGGCGACGTTCTCTTCGCGCTTGGACGAGATCGCCTTGGTCCATTCGGCGGGCGGGGCGGTCCAGCCCGTACCCATCGCCTGATTGAAGGCAGAGACGACCGAGCCGATGTCGCCGACGACGGGCGCGACGATTTCGACGTTGGAGTCCATCTCGCGCGGCTCGATATCGACCTGGATGAACTTCTTGGGCGCTTCGCCCCAGCTCTTGCCCTTGCCGTGCGAGAGCAGCCAGTTCAGCCGCGCGCCGATCAGCATGACGACGTCGGATTCCTTCAGCACGGTCGAGCGGGCCGCACCGGCGCATTGCGGATGGGTGTCGGGCAGGAGGCCCTTGGCCATGCTCATCGGCAGGAAGGGCACGCCGCTCTTCTCGACGAAGGATTTGATCTCTTCGTCGGCCTGCGCGTAGGCCGCGCCCTTGCCGAGGATGATGAGCGGACGCTTTGCGCCCTTCAACACGTCGAGCGCACGCTTGACCGAAGCGGGCGAGGGGATCTGCGCGGGCGCAGCGTCGATCACCTTGACCAGCGACTTCTGGCCGGCATCAGCGCTCATCACCTGGCCGAACAGCTTTGCCGGCAGGTCGAGATAGACGCCGCCCGGACGGCCCGAGACCGCAGCGCGGATGGCGCGGGCCAGGCCGATGCCGATGTCCTGGGCGTGCAGCACGCGATAGGCCGCCTTGCACAGCGGCTTTGCGATCGCGAGCTGGTCCATCTCTTCGTAGTCGCCCTGCTGCAGGTCGACAATCTCGCGCTCGGACGAGCCCGAGACCAGGATCATCGGGTAGCAGTTGGTGGTGGCGTGGGCGAGCGCGGTGAGACCGTTGAGGAAGCCGGGCGCGGAGACCGTGAGGCAGACGCCGGGCTTCTTGGTGAGGTAGCCGGCGATGCCTGCGGCGTAACCGGCGTTCTGCTCGTGGCGGAACGAGATCACGCGGATGCCCTCGGCCTGCGCCATGCGGCCCAAATCCGTGATCGGGATGCCCGGCACATTATAGATGGTGTTGATGCCGTTCAGCTTGAGCGCGTCGATGACGAGATGGAAGCCATCCGTCAGCTCCTGCTCGGTGCCCGGTGCCTCGGACTTGGTCGCGGTATTCAGCATGGGCCTTGTCTCCCTGGTCTCATATAGCGGGGCGAATTGTTCGCCCTTCTGGTGAACGTTGCTTGGTTACGTGAACAGTTCCTGGCCGTGCGCTTCGACGTAAGCGGCAAGGCCGAGAGTGTGGTCGCGGGCGCGCTTCTCGGCGAGCTCGGTGTCGCGCGCCTCCAGTGCTTCGATCATGCCGAGATGCTCGGGCAGCGAGGTCGCGGTGCGGTCCTTGCGTCCGATGGTCAGCTGGCGATAACCGCGCACGTGCAGCAGCAGGTCGTTGGTGAGATCGACCAGCACCGGAGATTCCGACAGCGAGATCAGCGCCTGGTGGAAGGCGATGTTGGCGCGCGAATATTCCTCGACGTGATCCTCGGGCAGGCGATCCTTGCCGAAGTCCTTGAAGTAGTCGCGCAGCGCCGTGATGTCCTTCTTGCGCGCCGTGGTGGTGATGAGGCGCGCGGCCATGCTCTCCAGCGCCGCCCAGGCGCGGATCATGTCGACGATCTCGCTCTTGGTCCTGCGCACCACCATGATGCCGCGGCGCGGCACCGTCTTCACGAAGCCGTCCTGCTCGAGCATCGCGATGGCTTCGCGGATCGGGGTGCGGCTGACACCCAGACGTTCGGACAGCGCGCGCTCGTCGAGCATCACCGGCTCGGGCGTCGAATAGATGTCCATCCTGAGGATGGCTTCCTTCAAGGCGTCATAGGCCTTGTTCTTGAAGCTGCTCTCCGGGGCAATACGAACGATTGCGATATCTGCCTCGGCCATGTTCGGCAACGCCTTGGTTGGTTTCCGCAGTGACACGACGAATCTCCTCCAGTGGGAGTCGTCTTTTACAGGATTATTAACGGGAAAGTTTTTGGCATACCACATGCCAGAATGTCAAGCTGGCTATTTTTTGCGGCGTTCCAAGCAATGCTGCAGCTTGACAAGTTGGCTTCTGGCATACCAAATGCCATCGCCAGCCATTTTTGATCCACGGCGGCGGAGTAGTCTGGCGCTTATGCCGCTCCGTTCCGCGGAATGGAACAGAGCGCGGCGAATGGCAAGCATCACGGGCAGCCGCAAAACCACGCGCGCGCTTTGAAAAGAACGAACTGAGGTCAAGGGAGAAGCCACATGTCCAATTCCAAAGAAGCCGTCCGCAAGGTGCTTGACCAGGTCAAGGCGGACAACCGCACCAGCCTGACGGCCCCGGAAGGCAAGCTGGTCTGCGACGCCTATGGCATTCCGGTGCCGAAGGAGGGCGTGGCGAAGTCGGCGGGCGAGGCCGGCAAGATGGCCTCGTCGATGGGCTTCCCGGTCGTGATGAAGATCGTCTCGCCGGACATTCTCCACAAGACCGAAGCCGGCGGCGTCATCGTCGGCCTCAAGACCGCCGAAGAAGCCGAGAAGGCCTATGAGACCATTCTCGGCAACGCCAGGAAATACAAGGCCGATGCCAAGATCGACGGCGTCCAGGTGCAGCAGATGCTGGCTGGCGGCACCGAGGTCATCGTCGGCTCGATCACCGACGGCTCGTTCGGCAAGCTCGTCGCCTTCGGCCTCGGCGGCGTGCTGGTCGAGGTGCTCAAGGACATCACCTTCCGCCTCGCGCCTGCGACCAGGGAAGACGCGCTCTCGATGCTCGACGGCATCCAGGCACATGAGATCCTGAAAGGCGTGCGCGGCGGCGAGCCGGTGAACCGCAACGCCCTCGCCGATGTCATCGTCAAGGTCTCGCAGCTCGTCACCGATTTCCCTGAAATCGTCGAGCTCGACCTCAATCCGGTGTTCGCGACGGCGAAGGGCGCGACCGCCGCCGATGTGCGCATCGTCGTCGACTTCGCCTATGTGCCGAAGCCGAAGCCGCGCCCGACCGAAGAGATTGTCGCGGCGATGAGCCGCATCATGCAGCCGAAGGCGGTCGCCGTGGTCGGCGCCTCCGCCGAGGACGGCAAGATCGGCAACTCCGTGATGAAGAACCTCATCAACGGCGGCTACAAGGGCGACATCTATCCGATCCACCCCAAGGCCGCCGAGATCCTCGGCTACAAGGCCTATAAGAGCGTCAAGGACGTGCCTGGCGTGATCGACACGGCGGTGTTCGCGATCCCCGCCAAGTTCGTCGCTGCGGCGCTCACCGAATGCGGCGAGAAGAAAATCCCGGGCGCGGTGCTGATTCCGTCCGGCTTTGCGGAGGCCGGCGCGCCCGAGCTGCAGGCCGAGATCGTCGAGGTCGGCAAGAAGTACGACATCCGCCTGATGGGGCCGAACATCTACGGCTTCTACTATACGCCGGCCAATCTCTGCGCGACCTTCTGCACGGCTTACGACGTCAAGGGCCACGCGGCGCTGTCGTCGCAGTCGGGCGGCATCGGCATGGCCATCATCGGCTTCTCGCGCTCGGCGAAGATGGGCGTCTCGGCCATCGTCGGCCTCGGCAACAAGTCCGATATCGACGAGGACGATCTGCTCGCCTTCTTCGAGCAGGATCCGAACACCAATCTGATCGCGCAGCACTGCGAAGACCTCAAGGACGGCCGCGCCTTCGCGGAAGCCGCCAAGCGCGTCTCCAAGAAGAAGCCGGTCGTCGTGCTCAAGGCCGGTCGTACCTCGGCTGGTGCCAAGGCGGCCTCGTCGCACACCGGCGCGCTCGCCGGTAACGACAAGATCTACGAGGACGTCCTGGCGCAGTCCGGCGTGATCCGCGCTCGTTCGCTGCGGCAACTGCTCGAATTCGCCCGCGGCGTGCCGGTGCTGCCGACGCCGAAGGGCGAGAACGTGTTGATCATCACCGGTGCGGGCGGCTCCGGCGTGCTGCTGTCGGACTCCTGCGTCGACAACGGCCTGTCGCTGATGTCGATGCCGGCGGATCTGGATGCGGCCTTCCGCAAGTTCATCCCGCCGTTCGGGGCTGCCGGAAATCCTGTGGATATCACCGGCGGCGAGCCGCCGATCACCTATGTCAACACGGTGAAGCTCGGCCTCTCCGATGAGCGCATCCATTCGCTGATCCTCGGCTACTGGCACACCATCGTCACGCCGCCGATGGTGTTCGCCCGCAACATGGTCGAGGTGAAGAAGGAGATGGAGGCGAAAGGCTTCGTGAAGCCGATCGTCGCCTCGCTCGCCGGCGACGTCGAGGTCGAGGAAGCCGCCGAATATCTCTACCAGAACGGCATTCCGGCCTACGCCTACTCGACCGAGCTGCCGGTCGAGGTGCTCGGCGCCAAGTACAAATGGGCGCGCGGGGCAGGGCTGCTCTGAGTATGACGACCTTCGCCTCTCCTCGGTTGCGGGGAGAGGCCGGAATTTGCGCAGCAAATTCCGGGTGAGGGGGACTCTCCGCGAGTCTGACTGCTGCCGTCCTTGCGGAGGCTCCCCCTCACCCTGACCCTCTCAGAGCGAGCGGAGCTCGTCTCGGCCCCGCAAGCGGGGAGAGGGGAAGAAGAACGAATGCAGGTCGCGATGAGCAAGAACGTGATCCGGCGCAAATCGCTCGAGCCTCGATCGGCATCGGAGGCCGATAACGACACGCGCGACGGCGGCGTGCAGTCCGTCGATCGCGCGCTGTCGATCCTGGAAACGCTGGCCGAGGACGACGAAGGCTATCGCCTCAGCGATCTGGCGGTGCGCACCGGCCTGTCGGCTTCCACGGTGCACCGCCTGCTGGCGACGCTGGAAAGCCGCCGCTTCGTGCAGTTCGACCGCACCGAATCCAAATGGCACGTCGGCTCGCGCGCCTTCACGGTCGGCGCGAGCTTCGCGCGGCGGCGTAATTTCTCCACGCAGGCGATTCCCTACTTGCGCAAGCTGCGTGATCTCACCCGCGAGACCGCCAATCTCGCCGTGGTCGACGATGAGTTCATCATCGTGCTGACCCGCATGGAGAGCCGCGAGATCATGCGCTCGCTGACCCAGGTCGGCGGCCGCGTTCCCATGGTGACGTCGGGCGTCGGCAAGGCCGTGCTCGCAACCTATTCCGATGAGGACGTCGGCGCCGTCATCCGCCATCACGGCATGCCCCGGCTGACCGAGAAATCCATCGTGCGGCCGAGCGACCTGTTCAAGGAGCTCGAAAAAATCCGCAAGCAAGGTTTTGCGCTCGACGATGAAGAGGCCTGCATGGGGCTGCGCTGTATTGCCGCAGTGGTCTACAACGACTGCGCCGAGCCGCTTGCGGCGATTTCCGTCTCAGGCATGACCAGCCGCCTGACCGACGACAGGCTGCCGGAGATCGGCCAGATCGTGCGCGAGGTCGCCGGCGAGCTGACCGTCGCGCTCGGCGGGGTGATGCCGATACCGCGCTAATTGGGGAACCCGGGCACTGTCGCTGGACAGCATCGGCCGTTTTGGCTGATATGCGACCAAACGACACAATGCGGCAAACGTCCGCATGAGCCTGGAGAGCGTCCTTATGTTCCAATTTTCCGCGCGCCTTGCCGGCGCAGCCGTCGCGCTGACCCTTGCGGCAGCGACGCCGTCCCTTGCCCAGCAGCTCGAGCTCAAGCTGATGGCGCCGGCGGCCCCGGGCGGCGGCTGGGACCAGACCGCGCGCTCGATGCAGCAGGCGCTGGTGGCGGCGGGCGTCGCGCGCAGCGTGCAGGTCACCAACGTTCCCGGCGCTGGCGGCAGCGTCGGCATCGCCCAGTTCGTCAATGGCGCCAAGGGCGACGGCAACCAGCTGATGGTCAACGGCTTCGTCATGGTGGGCGCGCTCGCCATGAACAAGTCGCCGGTGACGCTCGAGCAGGTGACGCCCATCGCGCGCCTCACCGAGGAAATCCAGGTAATCGTGGTTCCCGCGAATTCGCCGATCAAGACCGCGCAGGATCTGGCCGCCGCGGTGAAGGCCGATATTGCCAAGGTGACTTTCGCCGGGGGCTCGGCCGGCGGCGTCGACCATGTGATGGCGGCGTTGTTCGCCGGTGCCGTCGGCGCCGACGCCAAGAAGATCAACTACATCCCGTTCTCCGGCGGTGGCGAGTCGCTGGCTGCGATCCTCGGCGGCAAGGTCACCGCGGGCATTTCGGGGCTCAGCGAATATGAAGGGCAGATCAAGTCCGGCAAGCTGCGCGCGATCGGCGTGACCTCGGAGAAGCGCATCTCCGGCAGCGAAATCCCGACCTTCAAGGAACAGGGCATCGACCTCGTGATCGCCAACTGGCGTTCGGTGGTGGCGCCTCCCGGCATCACGCCGGAGCAGCGCAAGACCTTGAGCGATGCGGTCGAGAAGATGGTGAAGTCGGACGCCTGGAAGGAAATCCTCAAGCAGAAGGGCTGGGAAGACGCCTATCTCGGCGGTGACGCCTTCGCCGACTTCCTGAAGAAGGAAACCGTGCGCGTCACCGACGTGCTGAAATCGGTCGGCCTGGTCAAGTCATGACCTCGGGCGATCCGGCCCAGCCGCCGCGGCGCGTCGATCGCGCCGGCATCGTCATCGCTGCACTGCTCGCAGGTCTCGCTGCGTTGCTGGTCTTCGACGCCCGCGGCCTGTCATCCACCGCGATGTACGGCATGGGGCCGGAGGCGATGCCGGTCGTAGTCGCCAGCGGCCTCGCGCTGCTCGCGATCGGCAATTTCATCGACGCGCTGCGCGGCAATTTGCCGGCGCGCGAGAGCGCCGATCCGGTGCCCGTGGTTCTGATCCTCATCGGCCTTGCGCTGCTGATCGCCATCATCGGCTTTGGCGGCGGCTTCATCCTGGCAACGTCGGCGCTGTTCGTGACGACGTCGGCCGCCTTCGGCCGCCGCGCCATCCTGGTAGATTCCATCATCGCCCTCGTGATGTCGACCCTGATCTATCTCGCGTTCGACCGGCTGCTCACGCTCAGCCTTCCGACCGGCCCGCTGGAGCGACTGCTGTGATGGACACTTTTGCCGCGCTGGCCCACGGCATGGCGGTCGCCGTTCAGCCGATGAACCTGCTTTACGCGCTGATCGGTGTGTTCCTCGGCACTGCCGTGGGCGTGCTGCCCGGCATCGGCCCCGCCCTGACGGTCGCGCTGTTGCTGCCCGTCACCTATAAGCTCGACCCCGGCGGTTCGCTGATCATGTTCGCCGGCATCTATTATGGCGGCATGTATGGCGGCTCGACCACCGCGATCCTGATCAACACGCCCGGCGAGAGCGCCTCGATGGCGACTGCGCTCGAAGGCAACAAGATGGCCAAGGCCGGCCGCGGCGGGCCAGCGCTTGCGACATCCGCGATCGGCTCCTTTGTCGCCGGAACCATCGCCACCATCGGTCTGGCCTTCCTCGCGCCGTGGCTGGTCGATTTCGCAGTGCGCTTCGGCCCTGAGGACTATTTCGCGCTGATGTGCGTCGCCTTCGTCACGGTGTCGGCGACCTTCGGCGATTCCCCGGTTCGCGGCCTGACCAGTCTGTTCATCGGTCTGACGCTCGGTCTCGTTGGCATCGACAAGCTGACGGGGCAGGCGCGGCTTGCGTTCGGTGTCCCTGAACTGCTCGACGGCGTCGAGGTGACGACGCTGGCCGTCGGCCTGTTCGCGGTCGGCGAGGCGCTCTATGTCGCGTCGCGACGCCACCACAGCGAGGAGAAGCTCGAGCCGGTGCGCGGCTCGCTGTGGATGACCAAGGAAGACTGGAAGCGGTCGTGGAAGCCGTGGCTGCGCGGCACGATGTTCGGCTTTCCGATCGGCGCGCTGCCGGCGGGCGGCGCGGAGATCCCGACCTTCCTGTCCTATTCGACCGAGAAGCGGCTGACGAAACACCCCGAAGAGTTCGGCAAGGGCGCGATCGAAGGTGTCGCGGGGCCGGAAGCCGCCAACAACGCCTCCGCCGCCGGCACGCTGGTGCCGCTGCTGACGCTCGGGCTGCCGACCTCGGCGACGGCAGCGATGATGCTGGCGGGCTTCCAGCAATACGGCCTCAACCCGGGGCCGCTGCTGTTCGCCGAGCGGCCTGACTTGGTGTGGGGCCTGATCGCCAGTCTGTTCATTGCCAATTGCATGCTGCTGGTGCTGAACCTGCCGCTGGTCGGCCTCTGGGTGCGGCTGCTCGCAATCCCGCAGCCGTGGCTTTATGCCGGCATCCTCGTGTTCGCGACCATGGGCACCATCGCCGCAAAGCCGTCGGTGGTCGAATTGTCGATGCTTGCCGGCTTCGGCGTGCTCGGCTTCCTGATGCGCCGGTTCGATTTTCCAATCGCGCCCGTCGTGGTCGGCCTGATCCTGGGCCCGATCGCCGAGAGCCAGTTGCGCAGGGCGCTCGCGATCAGCCTCGGCGATCCCATGACGCTGCTGCAGAGCCCGATCTCGGCGACGCTGCTGGCGCTGGCCCTGATCGCGCTGCTGGCGCCGTTTGTGCTGAAGGGGCTGGGCCGGTTCAAAGCGACCGAAGATTAGTCATCCCGGCGCACGCGTCTTTTGATGCCGCGTCCATCCGTAGGGACATGCCCCATGCCGTCAGAACTTCGCTCGCCCCGTCTCGCCGTCCTGATCGATGCCGATAATGCGTCGGCGAAAATCGCGGACGGACTGTTCGAGGAGATCGCCAAGATCGGCGAGGCCAGCGTTCGCCGCATCTACGGCGACTTCTCCAATGCGCGGTCGAAGGGATGGGCCGACATTCTGTCCAAACACGCCATCATCCCGCAGCAGCAATTTGCCTATACGACGGGAAAGAATGCATCAGACATCACGCTGGTCATCGACGCCATGGACCTGCTTCACAGCGGCCGGTTCGACGGCTTTTGCCTGGTGTCATCGGACAGCGATTTCACCCGGCTTGCCGCCCGCATCCGGGAGCAGGGCATCGATGTCTTTGGGTTTGGCGAGCAGAAGACACCCGAAAGCTTCAGGCAGGCCTGCCGCAGATTCGTCTATACGGAGAACCTGCTCGCCGGCACTGCGACCACCCAGGACGCATCCTCACGCTCAGCGCCGCTTCAGCCGCCCGATGCCGCCACGCCCATCATCAAGAAGGTCATCACCCAGATGGAGAGCGAGGACGGCTGGGTCGCGCTCGGTGAAGTCGGACGGCAGCTCGCCAATCTCGCTTCCGATTTTGATCCGAGGACCTACGGCTTCCGCAAGCTGAGCGACCTCGTGCGGAAGACGAATTCGTTCGAGATCGATGAGCCGAAGGGCCGGTCGATGCGGATTCGGGTCAAGCCCATTGCTGCACCGCCGGCAAGAACGCGGAACCCGCGCCGGCCTGCCAGGTCGGGGGCAGGCGGCGCGGCGCCTAAGGCGTAAGCAGGGCGTGCCGTCATATTTGCACTTGCCCGGTTTGGTGCAGGGCGTAACCATCGCCGGGCCGTAACGCCGCGCGAGGGTCCCGATGCCCAAACTCACCCGCTTCACCGTCGCCCCGCTGCATGCGATGACCCGGCGCCTGGCCGACGTCGCTTCCGCTCGCCTCGCGCCAGATCTGGTCATCACCGGCGCGCGGATGCTCTCGACCTATTCGGAACGCATTCATCCCGGTCGGGAGATCTGGATCACCGGCGGGCGCATCGCGGCGGTGAAGCCATCAGGTGCGGCGAAGAAAATCTGGCCCAGCGTGCCGCTCTACGATGCCGCTGGCGGCATCGTCGCGCCGGGCCTGGTCGATCCGCACATCCACATCGAATCCTCGATGGTGACGGCCTGCGCCTATGCCGAGGCCGCGCTGCTCAACGGCACCACCACGATCTTCTGCGACAGCCACGAGATCGGCAATGTCATGGACGTCGCCGGTGTCGAGGCGATGCTGGAGGACGCGCGCGAGGCGCCGCTCTCGATCTTTTTGACGGTGCCGAGCACGGTGCCGGCAACGTCGGCCGAATTGGAAACGGCCGGCGGCGACCTCACACCGGACAAGATCGCCGGCCTGTTCGACCGCTGGCCCGAAGCCGTGGGGCTTGGTGAGAAGATGGATTTCGTGCCTGTCACGATGGGCGACGAGCGCAGCCATGCCATCCTTGCGGCCGCCTTGAAGCGGGGACGTCCGGTGTCCGGCCACGTCTACGGCCGCGAATTCGTCGCGGCCTATGCGGCGAGCGGTGTCAGCGACACCCATGAGGCGATCGAGCGCGACATCGCCGACGATCTGCTCGATGCCGGCGTCTGGGTATTCCTGCGCGGCGGACCGCCGACGACGCCATGGCATTCGCTGCCGCAGGCGATCCGCACCATCACCGAGCTCGGTGCGTCGCACAAGCGCACGGCCGTGTGCACCGACGACCGCGACGCCGACGATTTGCTCATGTTTGGCCTCGACTGGGTGGTGCGCGAAGCCGTGAAGGCCGGGATGTCACCGGAGCAGGCCTGGTCGATGGGCTCGCTGCATGGCGCTACGCGCTTCGGCATGGATGGCGACATCGGTGGCCTCGGCGGCGGCCGCCGCGCCGACCTCGTGCTGATGGACGACCAGCTCAAGCCACAATGCACCTGGTATGGCGGCGAGCTCGTGGTCGAGAACCGCAAGATCACCGGGCTGCTCGATCAGGCGCTGTCGCACCGCTATCAATATCCAAAGGCGGCTTACGCGACGGTGAAGCTGCCGAAGAAGGTCAAGCTGACGCCGGATCTCCCGGCGAAGGCCTGCACCGTCAATGCCATCAAGACGGCGCTGCCGGGCATCACGCTGATCCATGACAAAGTCGCGATCGAACCCGCCACTGACTGGCCGTCTTTGTTCGCGCGCTACGGCCTCTGCTTCGTCACGGTCATCGAGCGCCACGGCAAGTCGTCCGGCAACGTCGCTTATGGACTGCTGAAGGACTTTGGCCTCAAGCGCGGCGCGGTCGCCTCCAGCGTCGGACACGACAGCCACAACATCATTGTCGCCGGCACCAACGAGCCCGATATGCAAGTCGCGATCGCGGCCATCAAGGACCTGCAGGGCGGCGTCTGCGTCGTCGCCGATGGCAAGGTAAGGGCGCTGGTTCCGCTACCGATCGCGGGGCTGCTCTCGGACAAGCGCGTCACGGAGGTGGCCGAAGAGGTCAAGGCGTTGAAGAAGGAATGGGCCGAGGCCGGCTGCACCATTCCCTATATGGGCTTCAATTTGATTCCCCTATCGGTCATTCCGGAAATTCGCATCACCGACAAGGGCCTCGTGCTGGTGCCGCAGATGGAACTGGCGCCGCTGTTCGAGTGATCCGCTTTCACGCGACTCTCGATCTAACCGTTTGAGACGCCCAAGATTTTTCCGCGGCTGCCACATCGTGGAAAATAAAATCGATCTCGTTGAGATCGCATCACGCGCACCCGATGATCTCGCTCGCTGACTTGAACCGAGCGAGGTCCGATATGGCGAAGATGCGAGCTATCGATGCTGCCGTGCGAATTCTGGAAAAGGAAGGCATCTCCACCGCCTTCGGAGTTCCCGGGGCCGCGATCAATCCGCTTTACTCGGCGCTGAAGAAGCGCGGCTCGATCCACCACATTCTGGCGCGGCATGTCGAGGGTGCCTCGCACATGGCCGAGGGCTATACGCGCGCCAAGGCCGGCAATATCGGCGTCTGCATCGGAACCTCGGGGCCGGCTGGCACCGACATGATCACCGGGCTCTATTCGGCGATCGCCGATTCCATTCCGATCCTCTGCATCACCGGGCAGGCGCCGCGGGCGCGGCTCTACAAGGAAGATTTTCAGGCCGTCGACATCGAGTCGATCGCAAAGCCCGTGACGAAATGGGCCGTTACCGTGCGCGAGCCGGCGCTGGTGCCGCGCGTGTTCAGCCAGGCGTTTCATGTCATGCGCTCGGGCCGGCCCGGGCCGGTCCTGATCGACATGCCGCTCGACGTGCAGCTGGCCGAGATCGAGTTCGACGATGAGACCTATGAGCCGCTGCCCGTCTACAAGCCCGCTGCCACGCGAAAACAGGTCGAGAAGGCGCTGGAGATGCTCAACGCCGCCGAGCGTCCGCTGATCGTCGCGGGCGGCGGCATCATCAACGCCGATGCGTCCGACCTCCTGGTCGAATTCGCCGAGATCGCCAACGTTCCTGTGGTGCCGACGCTGATGGGGTGGGGCGCGATCCCCGACGATCACGTGCTGATGGCGGGCATGGTCGGCCTTCAGACCAGCCACCGCTACGGCAACGCCACCATGCTGGAATCCGACTTCGTGCTCGGCATCGGCAACCGCTGGGCCAACCGCCACACCGGCTCGGTCGAGACCTACACCAAGGGCCGCACCTTCGTGCATGTCGACATCGAGCCGACCCAGATCGGGCGCGTGTTCAATCCGGATCTCGGCATCGTCTCGGACGCCAAGGCCGCGCTCGAGCTGTTCGTCACCGTCGCCAGGGAGTGGCGCCGGTCAGGCAGGCTCCGCGAGCGCCAGGCGTGGCCCGCGGCCTGCCGCGATCGCAAGAAGACGATGCTGCGCAAGAGCCACTTCGACAACGTCCCGATCAAGCCGCAGCGCGTCTATGAGGAGATGACCAAGGCCTTTGGTCGCGACACCTGCTATGTCACCGTGATCGGCTTGTCGCAGATCGCCGGCGCCCAGTTCCTCGGCGTCTACAAGCCGCGCAACTGGATCAATGCCGGGCAGGCGGGTCCGCTCGGCTGGACGCTGCCCGCCGCGCTCGGCGTGCGTGCGGCGTGCCCGGATCGCGACATCGTCGCGCTCTCCGGCGACTACGACTTCCAGTTCCTGATCGAGGAGCTCGCGGTCGGGGCGCAGTTCAATCTGCCCTACATCCACGTCGTCGTGAACAATTCTTATCTCGGCTTGATCCGCCAGGCCCAGCGCGGCTTCGAGATGGACTATCACGTCCAGCTCTCTTTCGAGAACATCAACGCGCCCGAGATCGGCGTCTACGGCGTCGACCACGTTGCGGTCGCCGAAGGCCTCGGCTGCAAGGCGATCCGCGTCACCGATCCGAAGGACGCGCAGGCCGCGTTCGCGACCGCGCGCGAGCTGATGGCCAAGCACCGCGTGCCCGTGGTGGTCGAGTTCATCCTCGAACGCGTCACCAACATCGCGATGGGAACGGAGATCGACAACATCGTCGAGTTCGAGGAGGTGCTGGACCTGCCGCTCGACGAGGTCGAGCGGGCGCGCCCAGGCGTGCTGCAGCCGGCGGAATAGGGAAGGACCTCATCATGCCGAAATTCGCCGCCAACCTCACCATGCTCTTCAACGAGATGCCGTTCCTCGACCGCTTCGCAGCGGCGAAGGCGGCGGGCTTTTCCGGGGTCGAGTATCTCTTTCCCTATGATTTCGACAAGGCGCAGCTGCGCGAGCAGCTGGAAGCCCATGGTCTGACGCAGGTGCTGCACAATCTGCCGGCCGGAAATTGGGCAGGGGGCGAGCGCGGCATTGCGATCCTGCCCGATCGCACCGCTGAATTCCGCGACGGCGTGTTTCGCGCCATCGACTATGCCAAGGCGCTCGATTGCGAGCAGCTCAATTGCCTCGTGGGTATTGCACCTGTGAATGCCGATCCGCGCGAACTGAACGAGACGCTGGTGGGAAATTTGCGCTTTGCGGCCTCGACGCTGGCGCGCGAGAACATCAAGCTGCTGGTCGAGCCGATCAACACGCTCGACATTCCCGGCTTCTTCCTCAACGGCACCGAGCAGGCGATACAGCTGATCTCCGAGGTGCGGTCGAACAACCTGTTCGTCCAGTACGACATCTATCACATGCAGATCATGGAGGGCGATCTCGCCCGCACCATGCAGGAATATCTGCCTGAGATCGCGCACATCCAGCTCGCCGACAATCCGGGCCGCCACGAGCCCGGCACCGGCGAGATCAACTATCCCTTCCTGTTCCGCCATCTCGACGCGATCGGCTATCGCGGCTGGATCGGCTGCGAATACAAGCCGCGCACCACGACGCTGGAAGGGCTGTCCTGGCACGCCGCGCAGACCTTTGAGACCTGAGAACGCACCCACAGCGACGGTGCGCTCCCTCTCTCGCTTGCGGGGGAGGGCTGGGGTGGGGGTATCTCCGCGAAAAGATTCGATCGAGATGCGCTGAAAGACCCCAAGCGGATAGAGCCCCCACCCGGCGCTACGCGCCGACCTCCCCCGCAAGCGGGAGAGGTGCACCGAGCTTGTGGATCGACTTAGCCTAAATCTGGAGGAATGAGACATGACCAACATCGGCTTCATCGGACTTGGCACCATGGGACGGCCGATGGCCGGCCATCTCCTTAGCGCTGGCCATCGTGTTCTCCTGCACGATGTTGCGCCGGTTGCGGCTGAGCTGATTTCCGCGGGCGGCATCGCCTGCAAGTCGGCCAAGGAAGTCGCGGAGGGCGCGGATGCCGTCATCATCATGGTGCCGGATACGCCGCATGTGGAAGCGGTGCTGTTCGGCAAGGATGGTGTTGCGAGCGGTATCTCGAAAGGCAAGATCGTCGTCGACATGAGCTCGATCTCGCCGCTGGCGACGAAGGAGTTCGCCAAGAAGATCGAGGCGCTCGGGGCGGATTATCTCGACGCGCCGGTGTCGGGCGGGGAGGTCGGCGCCAAGGCGGCGAGTCTCACCATCATGGTTGGCGGGCCGGAGCGGGCCTTTGGCACCATGAAGCCGGTGTTCGACAAGATGGGCAAGAACGTCACTCACGTCGGCGCCAATGGCGACGGGCAGACGACGAAGGTTGCCAACCAGATCATCGTCGCGCTGACGATCGAGGCGGTGAGCGAGGCGCTGTTATTTGCATCCAAAGCCGGGGCCGATCCGGCGCTGGTGCGCAAGGCGCTGATGGGCGGCTTTGCCTCCTCGCGCATCCTCGAAGTGCACGGCGAGCGCATGGTGAAGCGCAATTTCGATCCTGGTTTCCGCATCGAGCTGCACCAGAAGGATCTCAATCTCGCGCTCGAGGGCGCGCGCACGCTCGGCCTGTCGCTGCCGAGCACGGCGGTGGCGCAGCAATTGTTCTCGGCCTGCACCGCGCATGGCGGCAAGGGCTGGGATCATTCCGCGATGGTGCGGGCATTGGAACTGATGGCAGGCCACGAGATCGCGGCGGCCTGAATTGTTACGCGGTAACAGTCTCCAGTTTTGAAGCCTCTTCGACACGGGGGAACCGGAACAATGCTCCGGCCCCGCGGTTGAAGGCGCAGGACAATCACTGGAGACAAAACAACATGAAAACCCGTCTTGCGATTACGTTGGCTGCAGCGTCGCTGCTGGCGTCGAGCGCAGCCTTTGCTCAGTCGACGACCGAACAAGGCGCCAGGGACGGCGCGCGTGCTGGTGGCGACATCGGCGGACCGATCGGCGCGATGGTTGGCGGCACCGTTGGTGCGGCCGTCGGAGCCGGCCTCGAGATTCCGAATGCGGTGCTGGGCGGAATCCCGCGGAGTGACTCCGTCGTGGTCGAGGAGCGCGTCGTGGTGGGCGAGCCGCTGCCGCCGACCGTGGTGCTCCGCCCCGTACCGAACTACACCGAGTATCGCTATGCGGTCGTGAACGATCGCCGCGTGATCGTCGAACCGCGCACGCGTCGCGTCGTCAAGATCATCGACTGATCCAGGCCGACCACAGGCGTGGAGAGAAAAGGGCCCTGCGGAGTTCTACTCCGCGGGGCTTTCGCTTGCTGCAGAGGGGCTTGCGAGAAAGCGTGTCACAACCCAATCGGTGATCGCCGCGAGCGCAAAGCCAAGGCAGGCCGTCAGCGCGTCGACCAGAAAATCCTCCAGCCGGGCGTGGCGTCCGGGTGCCCAAAATTGCATCAGTTCGAGCACGCCAATCAGGACGACTGCGGCCCCCGCGCCCAGCAGGCGCCGCCGCGGATAGGCAAGGCCGAAGGCCAGCCCTACCAGGATGAATGCGAGAGCGTGTTCGCCGTCCTGGCCGAGGTCGGAATGGGGCCGCAGGCCAGGGGGACCGAGGGTGGCGAAAGTAACGGCGGCCGCGAGCAGCCAGGCAAAGGAACGGATCAAAATGGACATCCGGTTCGCTTAGCACAGATTGGCAGCGGGCCGGTACAGTCCCTCCATCAGATCGCTGTGTAGTTAATGACAAAAAGTTAAAGCGGCTCGCGCACGCCAAGCCCGTGCATGAAGCGCTCCCGGATTTGTACGGGATCGCGCCTTGTGGTGCCGACGCCCGGCTTGTCGTCGATGCGGACCGCGATCAGGCTCGGCTCGGCGGCGGACATCGCCGTATCGACCAGGCGCTCGAAATCCTCCTCGTCCGCAGCCCAGGCGCTATTCGCAAGGCCGGAGCCTGCGGCGATGGCAACGATATCCGCGACGCTGGCCGCGGGTGTCGGCTGTGCGCCGGTAATCTGATAGATGCCGTTGTCCATCACGATCATGATGAGGTTTTTCGGCTTCAACGTCGCGATCGTCGAGAGTGCGCCGAGCTGCATCAACAGCGAGCCATCGCCTTCGAGCGCGAAGACGCGGCGGTCGGGCTGCGCCAGCGCCACGCCGAGCGCGATCGGGAAGGCGAGCCCCATGCTGCCCAGCATGTAGAAATTCTGCGGGCGATGCCCGGCGGCCCAGAGGTCGAAATTGGTGTTGCCGATGCCGCCGATCACGGCTTCCTCGTGCTTGAGCTTTGCGATTAGGCGCGAGGTCACATCGAACCGGTTCATCACCTTGGTATTGCCAGTGTTCATGGCGGCGCTCACTTGTCGAAAACCTTGCCGCCGGTGAGCAGCGGGTTGAGGATCAGGGCCACCGGCGCCTGTGTCGTGACGGCCTGCTTGATCGAACGGTCGGCGATGAATTCGAGCTCGTCGAGCCGGGTGATGGTGTGGTGCTCCAGCGCCAGCGAATCCAGCACCGGACGCATGGTGCGGCAGACCAGCGACTGGCCGTAGTTGAACTCGCCGAGCGTGCCGCGCTCGGACACGAACATGATCAGCGGGATCTGGTAGGGCACCGCGAGCGAGGCGAGCACATTGGCGAGGGTGGCGAAGCCGGAGGTCTGCATCAGGACCGCGCCGCGCCGCCCACCCATCCAGGCGCCCGAGACGATGCCGACGGCTTCCTCCTCGCGAGCGGTGGCGAAGGTGGTGAAGAAGGGATCGGCGTGCAGGTTCTTGATCAGGGGCGTCAGCACCCGGTCGGGCACGTAGGGAATGAGGCTGATCTCGTTGCGCTTCAGGGTTTGCAGGACGATGCCGTGCCAGCTCTGGTCACCGGACGCCTGTCCCTGCGTCTGCTGTTCCGCAATCGCCATTGCGTTCTCCCTTGGCGTATTTTCTTGGGCCGCGCATGCTTCTTGGTTCTGGCCGTCGCGGCGATCGGTCGAACTTGACGGAGCAGGCGGGATTGTCAACATGTCCGGGCCGCACCGTGATCTGCGCTGGACGGCCTGCCGCGGTCGGCGCCGCCATGTCATAAGCGGCGACAACGAGAAAACGGGAGGGGGCACGGACGGGCGCGCATCGCGCCGACCTTGCGGATCTCCCTGGAGAGCCGGAAGGGTCCTGATGTCCGTCAACAGCAAGCGCGTCTTCTACTCCAATTATTTGGCCAATCCGATCTATGTCGACATCCTGAAGGCGCGGCCCGACGTTCGGCTCGACCGCATCGAGAACGGGAGTCCCGAAGATGTCTACGCGCCGATCCTGAATGCGGCGCACGTTTACCAGATCGGTGCCGCCCGGGACGAGCTCGCCCCGCATTTCCATGTCGATGCCACCTTCCTGAAGCGGACGCCGAACCTGCTGCTGGTCTCCAGCAATGGCGCGGGCTTCGACCCTGTCGACGTCGAGGCCTGCACGGATGCGGGCGTGCTGGTCGTCAACCAGTCCGGCGGCAATGCCCATTCGGTTGCCGAGCACGCGCTGGCGATGATGCTGACCTTGTCCAAGCGCATCATCCAGTCCGACCGCCGCCTGCGCCGCGAGCGCGACGTCAACCGCAATGATCTGGTCGGCAACGAGGTCGAGCACAAGACCGTCGGCATCATCGGCCTCGGCAATGTCGGCCGCCGCATCGCCGCGCTGTGCAAGGGCCTGCTCGGCATGAAGGTGCTGGCCTACGACCCGTATTTGTCGGCCGAAGTGATGGCCGAACGGGGCGGCGAGAAGGTCGAGCTCGACGAGCTGTTGCGCCGCGCCGATTTCGTCTCGATCTCCTGTCCGCTCGACAAGGGCAGCCGCAACATGATCAGCACGCGCGAGTTCGGGCTGATGCAGCCGCATGCGTATTTCATCACCACGGCGCGCGGCTTCATCCATGACGAGGATGCGCTGCTCCAGGCCCTGCGCGACAAGCGTATCGCCGGTGCCGGCCTCGACGTCTGGTCCAAGGAGCCGCCACCGCCGGAGCATCCGCTGCTCCAGTTCGACAACGTGCTGGCGAGCCCGCACACCGCGGGAGTGACCATCGAAGCGCGCCAGAACATGGGGCGGATCGCGGCCGAGCAGGTGCTGGACACGCTCGACGGCAGGCGCCCGCCGCGCATCATCAATCCCGAGGTCTGGCCGCGTTATGCGGAGCGCTTCAAGCAGGCTTTTGGCGTGACGCCGGGGTAGGGCGCGAAGGCTCAGCGCGCTCCGATCATTGGTTACCACGACGGAAAGGCAAAGCGCCGCATCTTATCGAGCGGGTAAGTGAACGCGTATCAGTTGTCCTGTAGTTGAAAGTCCATGAGCATATTTTCGATTGCGACATCCGGACTTTCGGTGGCGAGTTTGCGCGTGAACGTTGCCGCGAGCAACATCGCCAATGTTCAAACGACCGGCCCGCTGCCGGGGTCGGGCGGGTCGAGCCCATCGGCCGTTACAGGCAGTCCGGGCATTGCTCCGACATTTCCCGCGGCTTACGTGCCATTGCGCGTCGACCAGGTCGACCAAACGCCGGGCGGCACGATCGCGAAGGTGTCGACGGTATCGCCGAGCTATACCGCGCAATCCGACCCAAGCGCTCCCTTCGCAAACCAGGATGGGCTGGTCGCAGCGCCGAATGTCGATATCGCCAGCGAATTCGTTCAACTGGCGGCAGCCAAGTACAGCTTCATTGCCAATGCGAAAGTCATTCAGGCTTACGCGGAAACGACAGAGTCGCTTCTCGACATCACCACATGAGGGCGGACTGCTGCCTGGATGGGCGGCGGGAACCTTGCCGGTCCTTGATCCGCGTCAAAATCTCCTTCCCCGGTCCGGCTTAAATGGGATTAGAGTGCGGCCGGGGCAGCAGGGAGGTCCCATGTCAACCTATGTCGTCAAGTTCATGAAAGATGTGCTCGGCGAGTACGGCCGGCAGAGCGAGATTTGCCAGGGTACGCTGGAAATCGACGCCTCCGACGAGGACGAGGCCAGGGAGCGGGCGAAGGCCAGGTTCTGCAAAGACCAGGCCCTGCATCACTGGTCGCTGCATGCCGACCGCATCCATGTGAGAGCGGCCGACTTTCCGTCCTGAGGTCTACCGGCCCGGCGCCACGAGGGGTGGGGGCGCCGTGGTCCCCGCGCCGAGCGATCGCTGCACCATGACGGTGTCGGACCAGCGGCCGTGGCGATAGGCCACGCCGCAAAGCAGGCCGGCGCGCGCGAAGCCGAACTTCTCGTGCAGCGCCAGCGAGGGCGCGTTGTCGGCGTCGATATAGCCGATCATCTGGCGGAAGCCGGCCGCCGCACAAGCATCGATCAACTCGTGCAGCAGCAGCCGTCCGACCCCGCGGCCGAGCTGCTCGTGGTGGACGTAGATCGAGTGCTTGGCCGTGTAGCGATAGGCCGGGCGCTTGCGGAACAGCACGGCATAGGCATAGCCGACCACCTCGCCGCGAAACGTCGCGACCAGATGCGGCAGGCGGATCTGCCTGAGGTTCTTGCGCCGGTCGCGCAGATCGTCCGGCTCGGGCGCACCGGTTCCCTCGATGTCGCGCGCCACGCCGTTGCGGACGTGATGGCGGTAGATCGCCAGCATCGCCTCGACATCGCTGTCGCGTGACGGTCTGACCAGGACGGGTTCGTCACTCGCGCGCGCCGCTGTTTCGTTCATTCGCACCTACTCGGCAACGACGTAAGTATAGAGCCCGATGCGCCCCTGGGCATCGATCTCCTTGTAGACGCCCTGGATCTCGACGTCGAAGCCCGGAAACGTGTTGAAACAGGTTTCGAACATCTTGAGATAATCGACCATGGGCTTGGCCCGTTCCGTCAGCCGCTCGCCGGGCACGATGGTGGCGATGCCCGGCGGATAGACCACGAAAGGGGTGGTCGCGATGCGGCCCGCGATGGCCTCGATCGGCAAATAGTCGACATCGTTCTTGAACAGATAGCGCGCGGCATCGCGGGGCGACATCGCGATCTCAGGCATGTGCTCGGGCATGAACTGCCGGGCCTGAAGCGCGCTGACGTCGGCGGCGCGGAAGAACCGGTGCATCTCGCCGCAGAGATCGCGTAAGCGCACGCCGGCATAGCGCGCCTGCCGCCGCTGATAGAACTCCGGAATGACGTCGGCCAGCAGTGCATTGTCGTCGTGGAGCTTCTTGAAGGCGACAAGGCCCGAGATCAGCGTGCCGGCCTTGCTCGCCTCGACGCCGGGGGTCAGCAGGAAGAGCAGGGAGTTGAGGTCGTTCTTCTCGGGGACGATGCGGTTCTCGCGCAAATATTGCGCCACGACGGGGGCAGGGATGCCGTGCTCGGCATAGGCACCTGAGCGGTCGAAGCCGGGGGTGAGCAGCGTCAGCTTGTTCGGATCTGTCATGGCAAACTCCTCGGCCATGCCGGGGAAGCCGTGCCAGTTGGTATCGGGCGAGAGCTGCCACAGCGCGGCGTTGGTGGCGAGCTCATCGGTCGAGAGGGTTTCCCAGGCGACGTTGTGGACGGCGCCCGGGCGGCCGACATCGGGAATGGCGACGCGGTCGGGAACGAAGGGTTCGAAGAACCAGCGCCGGTCCGGATTCTGCTCTTTCTCTTCGAACTCCCTGCGCATCGCGCGGATCTTCTTGCGCAGCTCGATGCCGAGGCGAATCGTGTCGTCCCACAGCACTTCGCCCGAGCGGCCCTTCATCATCTGCGCACCGACGTCGAGCGAGGCGAACAGCGGATAGAAGGGTGACGTGGAGGCGTGCTGCATGAAGCTTTCGTTGAAGCGGCGGTGCTCGACGCGTCGCTTCTGGCCGCGGATGTGGCGGTCCTTGATGTGGATCTGGGAGGCCTGCGAGAAGCTCGCAAGCTGCTTGTGAGTCGATTGCGTCGCGATGATGCCCGGTGCTTCCGGCGGAAGGTTCGCCAGCCCCATGGCGAAACGGCCGGCATAGAGAGGGTGGAACTTCATGAAGCCGGCCCAGGCCTCGTCGAACAGGATGTACTCGCACAGATGGCCGATGCGCTTCAGGATCATCTCGGCGCTGTGGATCGTCCCATCATAGGTGCACTGTTCGACGACGGCGACGCGGAACGGCCGCTCCTTGCGCCAGGCCTCCTTGTCCGTGACCAGCGGGTGATTGCGGATCGCCTCGCGCAAGGTCTTCTCGTCCAGCACGTCCCAGCGCATCGGGCCGATCAGGCCCCAGGCGTTGCGGATGGTCGGCACGTAAACCGGGACGCCGCCGTTGATCATCAGGGCGCCGTGATGGGCAGCCTTGTGGTTGTTGCGGTCGAACAGCACGAGGTCGCCGTCGGTGACGAGGGCGCCGAGCGCGACCTTGTTCGAGGTCGAGGTGCCGTTGAGCACGAAATAGGTCTTCTCCGCGCCAAAAATCTGCGCGGCTTCCTTTTGCGCCTTCAGCGCCGGCCCCTCGTGGGTGAGGAGGTCGCCGAGATCGAGCACGGAATTGTCGAGGTCGTCCCGGAACACGGATTCGCCGAGATGCTCGACGAAGACCCGGCCGATCGGGCTGCGGTTGTAGAATACGCCGCCATTGTGCCCCGGGCAGGTCCAGAGCTGGTTGCCTTCCTCGGCATAGTCGACCAGCGCGCCAAAGAACGGCGTCTTCAGCGTTTCGGCATATTGCTTGAGCCGGCTGATTAGATTCTTGGCGATGAAGGTCGGCGTTTCCTCGGACAGGAAGACATAGCCGTCGATGAAATCGAGCACCTCGACCGGCAGGTCCTCGAAGCGCTTGCGCCGGATCAGGAGGATGATCGGGAAATCGAGGCCGCGGCGGCGCATCAAATTGATCAGCGCCGAGGTCTTGCCCTCCAGGCCCTTCTTGCCCCAGTCCACCACCATGCAGCCGATCGCGGCGTCGGTCTGCACCGCCATCTCGGCATCCTCGAGCTTGCGCGCCCGGACCACCTCGAAGCCGGAGCGCTGGATCTCCTCGATGATCTGGTTGAAGCGGACGCCTTCGAGATCGTCGGCGTCGAACACTGGTGCGGCGAACAGGAAGTTGAAGCGCTTGAAATAGTCCATGTCGGGTCCTGAATGTGCCAGAGACACAGCTCATCGACACATTCGATGACAGCTGGATGACACTGACCCGATCCAGGCATGGCTCGGATGACAAGGCAGGTCAGCCGAGCAGCTTGTCCAGCGTGATCGGGAAGTGCCGGACACGCTTGCCGGTGGCATGATAGACGGCGTTCGCGATTGCCGCAGGCACGCCCACGATGCCGATCTCGCCGAGACCCTTGACGCCGAGCTTGTTGATTCGGTCGTCCGGCTCGTCGACGAAGATGACGTCGATGTCGTGAATATCGGCATTCACCGGGATGTGGTACTCGGCGATGTTCGCGTTCATGATGCGGCCGAAGCGGTGGTCCATGACCGTCTCCTCGTGCAGCGCCATTCCGATCCCCCAGACCACGCTGCCCATGATCTGGCTGCGGCCTGTCTTGGTATTCAGGATCCGCCCGGCCGCGACGGCGCTCACGACTCGCGTGACCCGAATGACGCCGAGTTCCTCGTCGACCTTCACCTCGGCGAAGACAGCCGAATGCGTGTTGCGGGCGTGCGACTTGTCCTCCGCGAACTGGTTGAGCTTCTGCTTCTCGATCCGCTCGAGCTTGCCGTGACGCATCACATCGGCGATCGAGACAGCGCGGCTCTTGTCGCCGGCCTTGGAAATCGTGCCGTCAACAAGAACCATTTCCGATGCATTGAGGCCGCCAAGTGGCGAGTCAGGTATCGCCTTGGCCAGACGCGCGAGCTCCTGGCGAATGTCCTCGGCCGCTCCCAAGACCGCATGTGCGCTCGAAGCGGCCATCCAGGAGCCGCCCTCGACGGGCGCTTGGGGCAGGGTTGAATCGGCAAGCTTCACGTCGATATTCCCGATCGGCAGCCCGAGGGCGTCGGCCGCGACCTGCGCCATGATGGTGTAGGTGCCGGTGCCGATATCGGACGCGGCGCAGGATACCTCGGCGTGGCCGTTGGCGGTCAGCACGATGCGCACGGCGACCGGCATCTGCAGCGCCTCCCACACCCCTGTCGCCATGCCCCAGCCGACCAGGTCCTTGCCATCGCGCATCACACGCGGCGCGGGATTGCGGCGGGCCCAGCCGAAGGCTTCCGCGCCACGGGCGTAACATTCGCGCAGCTGCTTGCTGGTGAAGGGCAGGTCTTCGCTCTGGTCGCGATCCGAGTAGCACTTCAGGCGCAGCTCGATCGGATCGAGCTTGAGTGCGACGGCCAGCTCGTCCATGGCGCATTCGAGTGCGCAGACGCCCGTTGCCGCGCCCGGCGCACGCATGTCGCAGGGGGTGGGGACGTCCAGGTGGACGAGCTTGTGGGAGAGGCGACTGTTGGGGCTCTTGTAGAGCTGCTGCGCCCAGCCGGTGTCATTGCGTGAGAAATCCTCGTAGCGCGAGGTGACGGCAATGGCTTCGTGCGTGACCGCATCGAGCGTGCCGTCCGACTTTGCGCCGAGCGCGACGCGCTCGATGGTCATCGGCCGGTAGCCGAGCCCATACATCTGCTGCCGCGTCAATACGACACGAACGGATCGCTTCAGCGCGAGGGCGGCAAGCGTTGCCAGCACCACCTGGTGCTGCGGCCGCAGGCCGGAGCCGAAGGCGCCGCCGACATAGGGCGAGACCACGCGGATGTCCTCCGGCTTCATGTCGAACACGCCGCAGAGATATTTATGGACGTTCTGGACGCCCTGCGTCTTGTCGTAGACCGTGAGGCTGCCGCTGCCGTCCCAGACCGCTGTCGTCGCATAGAGCTCCATCGGGTTGTGGTGCTCGGTCGGGAGGACGTAGTCGGCCTCATGGCGAACCGCTGCCCCAGCCAGCGCCGCTGCGGCGTCGCCGCGCGGCTTGTGCGGCTGGTCCACATTGGCGGATGTGCCGCGTTCGGTTTCGAGATCGGTCGCAAACGCCTCCTGCTCGTATTCGACACGCACGCGCGTTGCCGCGAATTTGGCAGTTTCCCAGTCCTCCGCGATGACGAGCGCGATTGGCTGACCGTTGAACTTGACCCTGTCGTCGTAAAGCGGGCGGAAGGGTGAACCCTTCTCCGGCGCCACCTCGTCCTTCCAGGCCTCATCCTTGTCGGCGAGGGCCACGCGATGCGTATGCGTGAGCACGTCGACCACGCCCTTCACCTTCAGCGCGTCGCTGGTGTCGAGCCGAGCGATGCGCCCGCGCGGAACCGTGGCATCGACGATGAAGCCATGGAGGAGGCCGTCTGCCGCGAATTCGCCGGCATATTTGGCGGCGCCAGTGACTTTGGCCCGGCCATCGACGCGGGACGTTGGTGTTCCGACATAGCCGTTCATCGGTCCCTCACGCGATCTTCTTGTGAGCTTGTGACTGTGGTGTGCCGCTTGCGGCCTGCATCAGCGTACGCACGACGGCCCGGCGTGCGAGTTCGAGCTTGAAGCCGTTGTGCGAACCAGCGACCGCTCCCTGCAGCAGCAGATCGGCAGCGCGTCCAAAATGATCCGGCGTTGCCGCCTGGCCGCGCAACGCCGCTTCAGCTTCGAGCCTGCGCCACGGCTTGTGAGCCACACCGCCGAGTGCCAGGCGCGCTTCGCTGATTGCGTTGCCCTCCAGTTCGAGCGCAGCCGCGACCGAGACCAAGGCAAAGGCGTACGACAGCCGGTCACGGATCTTCAGATAGCTGTAGTTCCGGGCAAAGCCGCGCGGCGGCAGCCCGATCGCGGTGATGATCTCGCCGGTGCTGAGATTGGTATCGACGTGAGGTTTGTCGCCTGGAAGCCGATGGAAATCTGTCAGCGCGATGGTGCGCTCACCGGTGGGGCCTGCGATGTGCACCAGCGCGCCGAGCGCGGCCAGCGCCACGCTCATGTCGGATGGGTTGGTCGCGATGCAGGAATTGCTGGCGCCTAGGATCGCGTGGTTGCGGTTGAGACCGTCGATCGCCGAGCAGCCGCTGCCGGGCTCTCGCTTGTTACAAGGGGTGGTCGTATCATAGAAATAGGCGCAACGCGTTCGCTGCATCAGATTGCCGCCGACCGAAGCCATGTTGCGCAATTGCGCGGAGGCGCCGGCGAGGATGGCGCTGGCGAGCAGGGGATAGCGCTGTTCGATCAACGGATGGTAAGCAAGGTCCGAATTCGGCACCAGGGCGCCGATGCGCAGCCCCTGATCGGGTGTCTCCTCGACGTTGCGGAGCGGCAGGCGGGAGATGTCGATCAGCCGCGAGGGGCGTTCGACGTTCTCCTTCATCAGGTCGATCAGATTGGTCCCGCCGGCAATCAGTTTTGCGCCAGGATCGGCGGCCAGAAGGCGGATCGCGTCGGCGACATCGTTGGCGCGGGAATACTGAAAATTATTCATGACCGGCTCATCGCCTGCTCGATCGCAGCCACGATGTTGGGATATGCGCCGCAGCGACAAAGATTTCCGCTCATCAACTCCCGGATCTCGTCGGCATCGCGCGCCCGACCTTCGGCCAACAAGCCCGCGGCAGAGCAAATCTGTCCCGGCGTGCAATAGCCGCACTGGAAGGCATCGTGGTCGATGAAGGCCTGTTGCAGGGGATGCAACGTGCCGTCCCTGGCCAAGCCTTCGATCGTCGTGATCTCGGCGCCATCCTTCATGACCGCGAGGGTCAGGCAGGAATTGACCCGTCTTCCGTCGACCAGCAGGGTGCAAGCGCCGCATTGGCCGTGATCGCAGCCTTTCTTGGTGCCGGTCAACTCCAGGCGGTCACGCAGCGCATCGAGAAGCGTGGTCCACGGCACGACCTGAAGCGCGCGCCTTTCGCCATTGACGACGAGGTTGATCAGAATGCGCTCGGGGATCGTAGTGTCGGCCATATCCTAATTCCTTGCGGAAAGGCCGAGCTGGACAAATAGTGGAAGTGACGCAAGAATGCGCTGCCGCCGCTGGCCGATAGCGCCCAACGGATGACGCGTTGCTTGGTTCCAGACCGATTCCCCCGACCGGATAGACGAGGTCAGCGCTTCACTTCGCCGAATACCACCGTCGGCACCGCGCGGTTGACGATTTCGCGCAGGGCAAAGCTCGATTGCACGCGCGCGACGCGCGGCAGGCGGGACAGCTCGGTGCGGTGGATGCGCTCGAAATCCTGGATGTCGCGGGCAAGCACGATCAGGATGTAGTCGTCGGTTCCCGACATCAGGAAGCAGCGCACGACGGAAGGGCATTTCACCACCTCCGCCTCGAACGCCTTCAACGCGTCGTCGCTCTGGCTTTCCAGCGCGATGCGGACCAACACGGTGATGGTGAGGCCGAACTGGGCGAGATCGAGTGCGGCCTGGTAGGCCTGGATGTAGCCCTCGTCCTCCAGAGCCTTCTGCCGCCGGGCCAGCGCCGTGCTGGAGAGCCCGACCTTGTTGGCAAGCTCGGTGTGGCTGGCACGCGCATTGGTCGTGAGTTCCGCGAGGATCGCGAGGTCTTTCCGGTCGAGGGCCAATGTTTCGTTTCCAGCGTGAAAGGGCAGCTTGGCGCCGGAAACCGGCGCGCGCCTGCCGAAACTAGCGGATATTTGCACGAAACCAAACCGGTCCCGTCGCTACGATGAGGAACAGAATCAAGGCGTCGGCAAAGGAGCCCGGAAGATGCGCGTCGGTGTGCCCAAGGAGATCAAGGTGCAGGAATATCGCGTCGGGCTCACCCCGGGCGCCGTCCGTGAATATGTCGCGGCCGGGCACCAGGTCACGGTCGAGACCGGCGCCGGCGGCGGCATCGGCGCATCCGACGAGGTGTATCGGCGGGCAGGGGCCACCATTGCCGAGAGCGCCCGCGACATCTTTGCCAAGTCCGACATGATCGTGAAGGTAAAGGAGCCGCAGAAGAGCGAATGGGCCCAGCTCCGGGACGGCCAGATCCTGTTCACTTATCTTCATCTTGCGCCGGATCCGGAGCAGGCCAAGGGCCTGCTTGCCTCCGGCTGCACCGCGATCGCCTATGAAACCGTCACGGACGCGAACGGTCACCTCCCGCTGCTCGCCCCGATGAGCGAAGTCGCCGGTCGACTCGCCATCGAGGCCGCCGGCGCCGCGCTCAAGCGCTCGGCCGGCGGCCGCGGCCTGTTGCTGGGCGGCGTGCCCGGCGTGCAGCCGGCGCGCGTCGTCGTGCTCGGCGGCGGCGTGGTCGGAACGCAGGCGGCGCGCATGGCCGCAGGCCTCGGTGCCGAAGTCACCGTGATCGACCGCTCGATCCCGCGCTTGCGCCAACTGGACGATCTTTTTGCCGGACGCGTGCGTACCCGCTTCTCGACCATCGAATCGGTCGAGGACGAGGTCTTCACCGCCGATGTCGTGATCGGTGCGGTGCTGGTGCCGGGCGCCAGCGCCCCCAAGCTGGTCACGCGCGCGATGCTGAAGTCGATGCGGCCGGGCGCCGTGCTGGTCGATGTCGCGATCGATCAGGGCGGCTGCTTCGAGACTTCGCACGCGACCACGCATACCGACCCGACCTATGAGGTGGACGGCGTCGTGCACTATTGCGTTGCCAATATGCCGGGCGCGGTGCCGGTGACGTCGAGCCAGGCGCTGAACAATGCGACACTGCCGTTCGGCCTGATGCTCGCGAACAAGGGCTTTGCCGCGGTGCTGGAAAACCCGCATTTGCGAAATGGGCTGAACGTCCATCGCGGGCGCATCACCAACAAGGCGGTGGCGGAGAGCCTCGGGCTGGAGTTCGCACCGATGGAGAGTGGGCTGGCGGCTTAGCGGCGCGGCGTACGCGGATGTCTCACCCTTTCCTACAAGGGGAGAGGGGGCACCGGTTCTGCCGAGCGATCAACGTTCACGCCTTCGTCAGCCTGTACTGCCGCAGATCGGGATCATGGGTCATGCGCCAATAGTCCACGAACCGCCACGGCATCGCCGAAAACACCCGACCACTCGAATTGCGATAGTAGGTGCTCATGCCAGGGTGCGTCCAGATCATCGCTTCGTGCTCGACATCGACCTTACGGACGTAGTCGTCGAGCACGTCCTGGCGGACGTCGATGGCAGCGACGTCGTGCTCGATCATTTCGGCGAGGCAGGCGGCGATGTAGCGGCTCTGGCATTCCGACTGGAAGATGACGCTGCCGCCATGCGCCGGGCCGGAGTTGGGGCCGAGCATGCAGAAGAAGTTGGGGAAATCGGGCACGGTGAGGCCGAGGAACGCGGTCGGATTGTCGTTGCTCCAGGCCTGGCGCAAATCCTTGCCTTTGCGGCCGCTGATGTTGAGGCGCGCCGCCATTTCCGTCACCTTGAAGCCGGTTGCGACCACGATGACGTCGGCAGGGCGGTGATTGCCATCGGCGGTTACGATGCCGCGCTGGTCGAAATGGTCGATTGCGTCGGTGACGAGCTCCACGTGCGGCCGCGTCAACGTCTTGAACCAGTTGTTGTCGAGCAGGATGCGCTTGCCGTAGGGCGGATAGGTCGGCACGCATTTTTCGATCAGGTCCGGCCGGCCCTGCAATTCCGACAGGATGAAATCGGTCAGCTCCTGGCGGTGCCGGTCGTTGCCCTTGTTGACGGCACGCTCGGGATGCGGCCAGGCCGGGTCCTTGCGCAGGAAAGGCAAGAGGCCGTCGCCATAGCGCCAGAACATGTTGAAGCGGTACCATTGCACGTAGAAAGGCAGATGCGCCAACAGCCAGCGCGCACCCTCGCTGATCGGATCGGCATAGCCCTTCACCGGCCGCGCCCATTGCGCGCTGCGCTGATAGACGGTGACCGAGGCGACGCGGCCGGCGATCGACGGCACCAGCTGCATCGACGTCGCGCCGGTGCCGATCACGGCGACATGCTTGCCGTCGATGTTGATGTCATCGGACCACAGCGCCGAATGCAGGATCGTTCCCGTGAACTTGTCCTCGCCCTCGAAGTGTGCACGGGAGGGATCGTTGAGCTGGCCGATGGCCGAGACCAGCGCGGTGGATTCGAAGGTCTCTTCGCCGCTCTCGGTCTTGAGCGTCGAGATCCAGCGCCTTTTGCCTTCGTCCCAGCGCGACGAGGTCAGCTCGGTTTTGATGCGCAGGTGCTCGCGGATGCCGTATTCGTCGGCGACCTTCTGAAGATAGCCGAGCAGTTCCTCGCGCTGGCAGAAGTAGCGGGTCCATGCATTCCCGGAGCCGAAGGAATAGGAATAGGAATGGTTCGGCGTATCGACGCCGCAGCCGGGATAGCGGTTGATCCACCAGGTGCCGCCAAGCTCGGCGTTCTTCTCGACGATGGTGTAGGGAATGCCGAGATGACCGAGCGCCACGCCGAGCGCAATGGCGCAGACGCCGGCACCGACGATCAGCACGTGCTGCTCCGCGAGCTTGTCGCTCGATGGCTGCTTGGTCCAACGCGCCTCGCGCGCAACAAACCCCATCTCCTCGCGCATCAGCGGGGCGTATTCCGGCGCGACATTCTCGCCGAGGCAGCCGCGCATCATCTTCAGCAGCAGCTCGTCGCCGGGATCAGTGATGACGGGCTTCGGCGTGCCATTGGCGAAGAGCTTCACCACCGCGGCGCGGATCTCGTCCTGGATTTCCTTGGGCACGCCTGCCTCGGGATCGGGAATGAGGCGGATGTCGCGCTTGGGCAAGTACGGCGCCGCGAGCCATTTCTCGTCGCCGGTCATATGCACCAGCACCATCAGGAGGCAGCGGATGTCGCCTTCTGCGATGGTCGAGGCAAGGTCGAGCGGCCTGTGCGGAGATTCAATGTTCATGGCGTGTCCTGGTCTCCGGAGCCGGTGAAGAGGCCGCGCGTCATCAGCTTGCGATAAGCGGAGATGACGTGCTCGGGCACAGCGGTGACGCCGCCGGCCGAGTAGGAGTAGCGGCGGCTGAGATAGCCGCGCGCACCCATCAGCATGTGGACGATCGCCTCGAACTCCTCGTCGCTGAAATCCGCGATGGCGCCGGCAAGGCGCGCACGGCGGAGGATGCGGACATAGGCGACCGAGATGTTGTCGAGATGTTTCTGGTAACCGATGGGTGCGAAGAATTCGGCCTCGTTGAGGATGCGCAAAAATTCCGGGACCTCGCGGATGAAGTCGAAGAAGGCGGCGAAGCGCTCGATCTCCTGCCGCGCCGCATCCGCCGTGCCGGTGCGTACGCGGATGAACTCGACCATGTCGAGGCCGATCTTGGGCAGCAGCTGGTCGAGCAGCTCCTGGCGGTTCTCGAAATGATTGTAGAAGGTGCCCTGCGCGACGCCGGCCTGTTCGGTGATGCGGGCGACGGAGGCTTCGGCATAGCCATGCTTGCCGACGACCTTGGTGGCGGCCTCGAAGATCTTCTGCTTGGTCCAGGCGTTGCGCTCGATGCGGTTGAGCTTTGTGACTTTCGCGGTGGCTGGGCCTTGCGTCATGCCACGGTCTCCAGTTCGGCGCGCAGCACGCGCTTGAGAATTTTTCCAGATGGATTGCGCGGGAGGCTGTCGCGGATGATCAGCTCTTTCGGCACCTTGAAGCTTGCGAGCCGCGCGCGGCAGTGCTCGGTGAGAGCAGGGAGCTCGAGCCTGGCGCCCTCGGTCAGCACGACGATCGCGACCGGCCGTTCACCCCAGCGTGCGTCACGCAGGCCGATCACCGCGACCTCGCGCACCCCAGGCAATTCATAGATGACGCGCTCGACCTCGGAGGAGGCGATGTTCTCGCCGCCGGAGATGATCATGTCCTTCTTGCGGTCGGTCAGATACAGGAAGCCATCCTCATCGAGATAACCGACGTCGCCGCTGCGGAACCAGTCGCCGAAGAAGGCGGACGCCGTCTTGTCCGGATCCTTCCAATAGCCGCGCGTGATCTTCGGTCCGCGCAGGCAGATCTCGCCGTTAACGTTCGCCGGCACGGCCTTGCCGTCCTCGTCGCGGATCTCGATCTCGACATGGGCAATCGCACGCCCGGTCGAGCCGATCTTCTCGATCTCGCGGCCCGCTTCCATGAAGGTGTCGCCGCCGACGGTCTCGGTGAGGCCATAGGCATCGATATAGCGTGCGTTGCGGAAATATTCGGCGAAGGCGCGGATGCGCAGCTCCGGCGTTTTCTCGCCGCCGCCGATGGCCCATTGCAGGCTGGAGACGTCGTAGCGCTCGCGCGTCGGGCAGGTGAGCATCGCGCTGGTCATCACAGGTGCGAACCAGGCTGCGTTGAGCTTGTCCTCGGCGATCGCTGCAAGCGCCGTCTCCGGCTCGAAATTGCGTTCGATGCGAATGAAACCACCGTGCCAGAGCACGGCGATGCCGGGCAGGTCGAGCGCGCCGACGTGATAGAGTGGGCCGACGACGAGAAGGCGGGTCTCGGCGCTGAGGCCGAGCGCGATCGTCTGGTCGGCGGACTTCCAGTAGAAATTATCGTAAGACAGCATCACGCCCTTGGGGCGGTCGGTCGTGCCCGAGGTATACATCAGCCGCATCAGGTCCGATGGTGCGCGGACATGCATCGGCGCGGGCAGCGCATCGCCAGCAAGACGCGCAAGGCTCTGCTGCGCGGCCTCGTCGAGCACGACAACCTCTGTGCCCGCGGCATTCGCAGCCAATTCCTCGTCGACGATCAGAAGCCGTGCGCCGGCATTGCCGGTGATGTAGCCGACCTCGTCGCGGGAGAGGCGGAAGTTGATCGGCAAGAACACCGCGCCGAGATGGCTGGTGGCGAAGACGAGCTCCAGGAAAGCCGCACTGTTCTTCATCAGCACGGCCACGACATCGCCGGCGCCGATGCCCTGCGCGGCCAGCCAGCCCGCCACCGTTCGGACACGCGCATCGAACGCCGCGTAGGAAATCTCCTCGCCGCGATATTTCAGCGCGGGCCGGTCCGGCGTGCGCCGGGCATGAAAGGCGATGAAACTCGAAAGATTGATCATTTGCGGACTTTTGGGCCGTTTGTCGGCCGCACTTCCTCCTACAATGAATTCTGACTCGTAATTCATCTTCGGCTTGACGTCACCCCCCACCCTCTGAAATCCTCCGGAATACGGAGACGACACGATCTCCGACAGGGATTTGAAACGCCGACCCGACAGAGGGAGGGAAAAATGACGAGGACCCGCACGCCGGGCATCAGCCGCCGTTCAACGTTGGCGCTGATGGGCGCCGGTGCGATGAGCGTTGCCGCGCCTTGGGTGGCGCGTGCGCAAGCCAAGACCATCAAGATCGGTATGCCGACGATCCTGTCGGGCCGCGTGGCCCAGCTCGGCACGTCCTCGCGCAATGCGGTGATGCTCGAGGTCGAGAAGGTCAACGTCGCCGGCGGCCTCGGCGGCCGGCAGATCGAGATGGTGATCCGCGATTCCAAGGGCCAGCCGCAGGAAGCCGCCCGCGTCGCGCGCGAGCTCGTGAATACCGATGGCTGTGAGCTGCTGATCGACGCCGAAGCCTCGTCTGGCGCCTTCGCGGTGCATGAGGTTGCACGCGATCTCGGCGTGTTCTGCATCCACACCAATTCGGAAACTTCGTCGCTGACTGCGGACCCGAAGCAGCACATTCCCAATGCCTTCCGCACTGCGCGACAGGGCGTGCACGATTCCATCATCGGCGGCAGCTATGCCGCGGCGATCGCCAAGACCAAGGGTCTGAAGAAATGGGCGACCTGCTCGCCCGATTATGCTTATGGCCGCGACACAACGGCGGAGTTCACGCTGTACCTGAAGCGCTTCGCGCCCGAGGTCGAGATCATCAGCGAGTCCTGGCCCAAGCTGTTCCAGCCCGACTACACCGAGGTGGTGACGAAGATCCTTCAGGCCAAACCCCAGGCGCTTTATTCCTGCCTGTGGGGCGGCGATCTCACCTCCTATATCGATCAGGCCAACATCTACGCGATGTTCGGCCAGATGGAGGTGTTCGCGGTCAACATGGCCGACTACACCGCGCTCACTGTCGTGAAGAACCTGCCCAAGGGCATCCACTCCGGCAACCGCTACATCAAGACCTTCCCGACCACACCGGAGAATGCCGCCTGGGGCGACGCCTACAAGGCGAAGTACAACGAATATCCGACCAACTGGTCATGGGAGAACGCCACCGCCATCATGCTGATGGCGGAAGCCGCGAAGAAGGCGAACTCCGCCGACGGCAAGAAGATCGCGGAGGCGTTGAAGGGCCTCACCATCAAGTGCCCGTTCGGTGCCGACGGCACCGTGACGATGCGCGGCGACGACCACACGCTGGTCGGCTACGCCATCGGCTGGGGCACCACGATCCCGCAGGAGCCATATGTGCCGGAGGTCAAGGCGGGCGACTGGAAGACGATCTTCGAGCTGGAGGCCGAGTGGAAGAAGAGCAAGGGCTACACCTGATCTGATGTGCGGCGGAGACGGGCGACCGTCTTCGCCGTTTCGTTTGATTTTTCGCGCCGTGTCAGGCGCCCGATAATGAAAGTGCTCTCGTGGATTTCGACGCGCTTGCCGGCTGCCTCTCCAGTTCCGCCTGCCTGGTGACGCAGACCACCAGCGGCCTCATCATCGGCATGCTGCTGTTTCTCGTGGCGGTCGGGCTGACGCTGATCTTCGGCGTGCTCAAGGTGGTCAATTTCAGCCACGGCGCCTTCTACATGTTCGGCGCCTATTTCGCGATGACCGCCTATCAGCTCACCGGCAGTTTCGCGCTGGCGATGCTGGCGGGCGCTGCCGGCACCGCTATTCTCGGCCTGATCTTCGAGCGCGTCTTCATGAGCCGCGTCTATGGCGCCGACGTCTTGATGCAGCTCCTGGTCTGCTACGCCTTCGTGCTGATTTTCGACGATGTCGTGCGCCTGATCTGGGGGCCGGAATTCAAGTCGATGGGCATGCCGTCCGCGTTCCAGGTGATGCCGCTGTTCATCGCCGGAGGCGTGGTGCCGCCTTATTACCTGCTGCTGATCGGTGTCGCGCTGGTCGCAGCGATCGTGCTCGGCATCGGGTTGTCGCGCAGCCGGATCGGCAAGGTGATCCGCGCCGCCGCGCAGAATCCCGGCATGGTGTCCGCGCTCGGCATCAACACCGGCTTGATCTATGGCGGCGTGTTCGCGCTCGGCGGCATGCTGGCGGGGCTCGCGGGTGCACTCGCCGCACCGGTGCGCTCGCTGACGCCCGGCATGGGATTCTCGGTGCTGATCGAATCCTTCATCGTCACCGTGATCGGCGGCATGGGCTCGATCCTGGGCGCCCTGATCGGCGCGCTGCTGCTCGGCCTGATCCGCTCGTTCGGCTCGCTCGGCTTTCCCCTGTTCACCGAAGGCCTGATGTATCTGTTCATGGTGATCGTGCTGGTCTCGAAACCCACCGGCCTGTTCGGCAAGGAGGCGGCATGACCGAGCTGGAGGCCGGACGTGCGCAAGGGCTGGCACCCGTGCGCGGTGGCTCGGTGCTGCAACGTTATCGCGACGTCCTGATCGCGCTGATCGCCTTTGCCGTGCTGGCGAGCTTGCCGCTGTTGACGGGCAGCAAGGCGCTGCTCGATTTCGTCATCCGCTGCTCCGCCTACGGGCTGTTCGCGACCTCACTCAACCTACTGGTCGGCTACACCGGCCTGACCTCGTTCGGCCATGGCATGTTCTTCGGCCTTGGCGCCTATAGTTTCGGCCTGATCATGCAAAAGCTCGGCGTGCCCGTTCCGGTCGCCTTCGTGGCGACGCTGGCGATCACGGCGCTCGTCGCGGCCGTCATCGGCGCGATCTGCGTGCGGCTCAAGGAGATCTATTTCGCCTTCGTCACGCTCGCCTTCCAGATGCTGATCCACTCGACCATCCTGTCCTGGGCTTCCTTCACCGGCGGCGACCAAGGCCTGCGCGGCGGCATTCCGCGACCGGTCTTTCTCGGCATCGATCTGGCCAACCACGTCCATCTCTACATCGCCAGTTGCGCGCTGTTGATCCTCGGACTGCTCGGAATGCGCCAGATCGCGCAATCGCCGTTCGGCTACACGTTGCGGATGATCCGCGACAATGCCGCGCGCGCGAGCTTTCTCGGCATCGACGTCTGGCGCGCCAAGCTCACCGTGTTCGTGCTGGCAGCGCTGTTCGCGGCGATGGGCGGCATGGTGATGGCGCTGTTCGTTTCCGGGGCCTATCCGGAATTCGCCTATTGGACCATCTCGGGTGAAGGCATCTTCATCAACATGCTCGGCGGTGTCTCAACCTTCCTCGGGCCGATGGTCGGCACCGTGCTCTTGCTGCTGCTCAACGACACCGTGACGCGGTTCACCGAGTACCATGGCATCGTGCTCGGCGTTGTCATCCTGTTCTTCGCGCTGGGCCTGCGCAAAGGCTTGCTGGATTTCGTCGCGGAATGGTTTTCGCAGCGGCGCGACGCAGGCGAGGGCCGCTAACGATGCTGGAGATCCGCAACCTCGCAAAGTCCTTTGGCGGCGTGAAGGCAACCAACGACGTCTCGCTCGATTTCCCCGACGGTTCGCTTACCGCGGTGATCGGTCCGAACGGCGCCGGCAAGAGCACGTTCTTCAATTTGATCACCGGCGCGTTGAAGCCTGACACCGGCCAGGTGCTGCTCGACGGCGTCGATCTCGCCGGCCGCTCGCCGCCGGAGATCGTCCGGCACGGCATCGGCCGCGCCTTCCAGGTTGCGAGCATCTTCAAGTCGCTGACGGTGCAGGAAACAATGCTCGCTGCGGTCAGTGCCGACCAGCGCAGCTCGGCGGTGCTGCACAAGCGCTTTCCGTTGGCGGAGACGCGCGACCGCGCCGAGCACGTGATGGAGCTGCTCGGCCTTGCGGGCAAACGCCATCGCACCGCCGCGACACTGTCGCATGGCGATCAGAAGCTGCTCGATATTGCCCTTGCGCTGGTGCTCGAACCAAAAGTGCTGCTGCTGGACGAGCCCACCGCCGGGATGGGGCCGGAAGAGCGTTGGCGCATGATCGACAAGGTGCGCGAGCTCTGGGAGACCCAGAAGATCACCGTCGTCTTCATCGAGCACGACATGGACATCGTGTTCAAGATCGCGCCCAAAATCGTCGTGCTCTGCTATGGCCGCATTCTTGCGACCGGCACGCCCGAGGAGATCCGCAACAACAGCGCCGTGATCGAGGCCTATCTTGGCACCGAGCATGCTGGAGCGACCGCATGAGTTCTGTCGTCATCGAAGTCGTCGATCTCGACGTTTATTACGGCACCAGCCAGATCCTGTTCGGCGTCGGCCTCTCGGTGCGGCAGGGCGAGACCATGGCGCTGCTGGGCCGCAACGGCGCCGGCAAGTCCACGACCATGAAGGCGATCATGGGGCTGGCGCCGCCGCGGCGCGGCAGGGTGAGCCTCCGCGGCTCGGTGATCTCCGGCTGGAAGCCGCACCATATCGCGCGTGCCGGCCTCGGCTTCGTGCCGGAGGACCGCCAGATCTTTCCGGAGCACACCGTCGAGGACAATCTCGTGATCGGAAAGAAGAGGGGGCCGGAGGGCCAGGACGAATGGCCGATCAAGCGCATCTATGAGGTGTTCCCGCTGCTGGAGCCGCTGCGCCATCGCATTGCCGGCCGTCTTTCGGGCGGCGAGCAGCAGATGCTGGCCATCGCGCGCACGCTGATGGGCAATCCGGCGCTGTTGCTGCTGGACGAGCCGAGCGAGGGGCTCGCGCCAATCATCGTGCAGCGGATCGGCGAGCTGTTGCGGCAGCTTCGAAGCATCGGATCGACCGTGCTGATCGCCGAGCAGAACATGCATTTCTGCCTGGGGCTCGCGAGCCACGCCACGATCATCGACAAGGGCCAGATCGTCTACGCCGCCGGAATCGACGAGCTGAAAGCCAATGAGGCGATCCGCCGGCGTTATCTGGCCCTTTGAGCCCGGCGGGCGGTGCCCGAATAGGCCCGAAGAAGAAAACGGTTGTCCGGGGTCATTCCGGCGGAAGGAGTTTCCCCGCGGGGGACCAAAAAAGCCAATCGCTTCCATTGCTGTTTGGGGTCGAAAAGACGACATTTCAGCCACGAATTGATGGATTGGCCTGCTATGGAACGCACTGGATTTGAGCCCTTCGGCGAGCAATTGGTGTCCGCAACGGATGCCCAGCCGAAGTCGCGCGCGTCAAAGCTCCTGTTGCGGGTCGGCACCGGCCTGTTCTGGTCGCTCGTGGCCGGAATTGTGCTCGCGCGTGCAGCGTTCTTCGAACCCGGCGTCTACGACGGGTTCAGCCGTGTGGCCTCGCTCGCCAAGAGCCTGATCTTCTGAGGCCGTTTATTCCGGGTTGAGGACAGAACTTCCCTCGGCCCTGATATGTCGAAAACTTATTCCCCATTGAGCTGGCGCTGCGTATAAATCTTTCTCCCCTGGGAGAGATTTGTGTCGCAGAATCAAGCATCCAGCCCGGCCGATGCCAAGCCGGCCACCGCCGCGAGCCGTATTTTCGCACTGATTCCAGGCATCCTCCTCTGTATCGCCGTCGCCGGTGTCTCGGCCCTGCTAGAAAGGGCTGAGCTCGGGGTGTTCGAGCATCCCTATGTCGAGGCGCTGGTGATGGCGATCCTGCTCGGGATGGCCCTGCGCAGCTTCTGGAAACCCGCGCCGCGCTGGCAGGCCGGCATCGCCTTCAGCGCAAAACAGCTGCTCGAAGTCGCGGTCATGCTGCTGGGCGCCTCGATCAGCTTCGCCGCCATCGCGGCTTCCGGCGTCGCGCTGCTGGCGTCGATCGCAGCCGTCGTGGTGATTGCACTCTGCGTGTCCTTTGGCATTAGCCGGATGATGGGCCTGTCGACGCGGCTGTCGATCCTGATCGCCTGCGGCAACTCGATCTGCGGCAATTCGGCGATCGCCGCCGTGGCGCCGATTATCGGCGCCAACAATGACGAGATCGCATCCTCGATCTCCTTCACCGCGATCCTTGGCGTGATGATGGTGCTCGGCCTGCCGCTGCTGATTCCGCTGTTGCAATTGTCTGCCACGCAATACGGCATCCTCGCCGGCCTCACGGTCTATGCGGTGCCGCAGGTGCTGGCCGCGACGGTCCCGGCCGGGCTCGTCTCGACGCAGATCGGCACGCTCGTGAAGCTGATGCGTGTGCTGATGCTCGGGCCGGTCGTCGTCGGCCTGTCGCTGGTTGCCTCGCGCTGGCAGAGCGATGCCAAGAAGACCAGCGTCGGCTTCTTCCGCCTCGTGCCCTGGTTCATCCTCGGCTTTCTGGCGCTGGCGACCTTGCGTTCCCTCGAGATCGTGCCGGGGACGGTGGTTGGGCCGGTGACCAAGATCACGAGTTTTCTCACTGTGGTGTCGATGGCGGCCCTCGGACTCGGCGTCGACGTGCGCGTGCTCGCCAATGTCGGCGGGCGGGTGACGGCCGCGGTGACGCTGTCGCTGATGCTGCTGCTCGGAATCAGCATCGCACTGGTGCATTGGTTCAAGTGAAGGGCGCGCTCTCTGGACTTCCCCCGCCAGAAGTTTATTGCTCTTCGCCAATATGATCGGCTGCGGCTGATCCGAGAAACAGTGAGGGCGCGGCCATGACGATATTGACGGTGAAAGACCTTCTCCCCGAGGACGGAACACGCGGCACACTCGCCGGCCGCGTCTGGCTGCCGCAGGCGAACGGTCCGGCCGTGGTCGCCGTCCGTGGCGATGGCGTGTTCGACGTCACCGCAAGATTTCCGACCATCAGCGCGCTCTGCGAAGAGGGCAACCCAGCCAAGGCGCTGAGCCTGACCAAGGGCGAGCGCATCGGCGATCTCGACGCCATCGTGGCCAACACGGCGCCGGACCAGCGCGATCGCCAAAAGCCGTGGCTGCTTGCGCCCGTGGACCTGCAGACGCTGAAAGCTGCTGGCGTGACTTTTGCCATCTCGATGCTGGAGCGCGTGATTGAGGAGCGGGCGAAGGGCAATCCGGCCTCTGCCGAAGCGATCCGCAAGGAGGTGACGCGGCTGATCGGCGACGATTTGTCAAAGCTCAAGCCGGGCTCCGACCAGGCGATGCATCTGAAGCAGGTGCTGATCGATCAGAACGCCTGGAGCCAATATCTCGAGGTTGGCATCGGTCCCGATGCCGAAGTCTTCACCAAGGCGCCGACCATGTCCTCGGTCGGCACCGGCATGGATGCCGGCCTGCATCCGAAATCGACCTGGAACAACCCGGAGCCGGAGCTCGTGCTGTTCGTGTCGAGCCGCGGCAAGATCGTCGGCGGCGCACTCGGCAACGACGTGAATCTGCGCGACTTCGAAGGACGCTCCGCGCTGCTGCTGTCGAAGGCCAAGGACAACAACGCCTCCTGCGCGATCGGACCGCTGCTGCGCCTGTTCGACGACAGCTTTACGCTCGACGATGCGCGCAAGCTCGACATCAGCCTGAACGTGAAGGGAGCGGACGGCTTCATTCTCGACGGCCATTCCTCGATCAGCAAGATCAGCCGTGATCCGACCGACCTGGTCGAGCAGACCATCGGCAAGGTGCATCAATATCCTGATGGCTTCGTGCTGTTCCTCGGCACGATGTTCGCGCCGGTCAAGGATCGCGATGCGCCGGGGCAGGGGTTCACCCACAAGCGCGATGACATCGTCACGATCGCAGCGCCGCAACTCGGCAAGCTCGTCAACCGCATGCGCACCAGCGACGAGTGCGAGCCCTGGACCTTCGGCATTGGTGCGCTGATGAAGAACCTGGCGCAGCGGAAGTTGATTTAACGCTTCACGTCTCGCAGCTGATCTCCCAAGTGAACGTCTATGAGGCCGTCGTGCCCGGGCTTGTCCCGGGCATCGACGTTCTTCGTCATGCGAGATGAGGCGTGGATGGCCGGGACAAGCCCGGCCATGACGGTGTCCGCGGCCTGGACCCAACCACAAACTTCCTTCATCTTCCCGTTGCATCGGTGGAACAAAATCGCGCTTGGCGTGTCTTAGAACCGCTTGCCGCCGCTCGGGCGCGTTTTCCTTCAAATAGTCAAATAATATGACTAGTCGGAACCCATCTTCCATGAAATAGTCCCTCCCGCCGCCTCAAAGGCCGGCCTGCGGGTGCCATGCTACCAATCGGCGCCCCGGATAACATTTTGGGAGACTCGCCTGATGATCCTCAAAGCCCTCTTTGCGGCCAGCGCCACGGCCGCCTTGTTGCTCGCGCTGCCGGCGAATGCCGCCGAGCTCACCATCGGCTTCTCGCAGATCGGATCGGAATCCGGCTGGCGCGCCGCCGAGACGTCGGTCTCCAAGCAGGAGGCCGCCAAGCGCAAAGTCAATCTCAAGATCGCCGATGCGCAGCAGAAGCAGGAGAACCAGATCAAGGCGATCCGCTCCTTCATCGCGCAGAACGTCGATGCGATCTTCCTGGCGCCCGTGGTCTCGACCGGCTGGGACTCGGTGCTGAAGGAGGCCAAGGAAGCCAAGATCCCGGTCGTGCTGCTCGACCGCGACATCGATCCGTCCGGCAAGGAACTCTATCTCACCGCCGTAACCTCGGACAGCGTGCATGAAGGCGAGGTCGCCGGCGACTGGCTGGCCAAGACGGTCGGCGCCAAGGCCTGCAACATCGTCGAGCTGCAGGGCACGGTCGGCGCCAGCGTCGCCACCAACCGCAAGAAAGGCTTCGACACCGCCATCGCCAAGCACGCGAACCTGAAGGTGGTGCGCAGCCAGACCGGCGACTTCACCCGCGCCAAGGGCAAGGAGGTAATGGAAAGCTTCATCAAGGCCGAAGGCGGCGGCAAGAACATCTGCGCGGTCTACGCCCACAACGACGACATGATGGTGGGCGCGATTCAGGCGATGAAGGAAGCCGGCCTCAAGCCTGGCAAGGACATCCTCACCGTTTCGATCGACGCGGTCCCCGATATCTTCAAGGCGATGGTTGCCGGCGAAGCGAACGCCACGGTGGAGCTGACGCCGAACATGGCGGGCCCGGCGCTCGATGCCGTCGCAGCCTTCAAGGGCAAGGGCACGGTTCCGCCGAAATGGATCCAGACCGAGTCCAAGCTCTATACTGCCGCCGATGATCCGCAGAAGATCTACGACAGCAAGAAGGGCCTCGGTTACTGAGGCGGGCTCCGCGCCGGACCGCTTCCAGTGGTTCGGCCCCCCCTTCGAAACCGCTGCACGAACGGCTAGGCTGGGTGTCCGCTTCAATGGCGGGCACCCGTGGGAGTGAATTTGCCATGCAGAACAGCCCCGATCCTGCTCTGCCCCTTCTTGAGGTGCGCGGGATCAGCAAAAGCTTTGGCGCTGTGCGCGCGCTGCAGGAGGTCGACTTCACGCTGCGCGCCGGCGAGATCCATGCGCTGCTCGGCGAGAACGGCGCCGGCAAATCCACGCTGATCAAGGTCGTCACCGGCGTATTCCCGCGCGATGCCGGCATTGTCAGGATCGGCGGTGAAGAGGTCGCGCCGCGCTTGGCCAAGGCAGCGCTGGCAGCGGGCATTGCCACCGTCTACCAGGAAGTCAACCTGCTGCCGAATCTGTCGGTGGCGCAGAACCTGTTCCTCGATCGCCAGCCGATGCGCTTCGGCATCGTGCGCGAGCGCGAGATGCGCCGCCGCGCCAAGGCGCTGCTTGCGGAGTTTGGCCTCGATATCGACGTGGCTGCGCCGCTTGGTACCTATTCGGTCGCTGTGCAGCACGTCACAGCGATTGCCCGCGCGGTGGACCTGTCCGCGCGCGTGCTGATCCTGGACGAGCCCACCGCGAGCCTCGACCGCCACGAGGTCGAGATCCTGTTCGGCATCATGCGGCAGCTCGCGAAGCGCGGTATCGGCATCGTCTTCGTCAGCCACTTCCTCGACCAGGTCTACGAGATCTCCGATCGCATCACGGTGCTGCGTAACGGCCGCCTCGTCGGCGAGCGCGAGACCGCCTCGCTGCCCCGGCTCGAGCTGATACGGCTGATGCTCGGCCGCGAATTGGCCGAAACCACCAGCGCGCGCGTATCAGTGGGCGAGCACAAGGTGCGCGAAATCTGCGCGAGTTTCGAGAATTACGGCAAGGCCGGCTATGTCGCGCCGTTCAATCTCGAGCTGCGCCATGGCGAGGTCGTCGGTCTCGCCGGCCTGCTCGGCTCGGGCCGGACCGAGACGGCGCGGCTGGTGTTCGGCGCCGAGCGCGCCGATGTCGGGAAGGCGAGGGTGGAGGGTGCCCCGGTGCGGCTGCAGTCGCCCCGCGACGGCGTACGCCACGGCTTTGGCTATTGCCCGGAGGAGCGCAAGACCGACGGCATCGTCGCCGAGCTCACTGTGCGCGAGAACATCGTGCTCGCGCTCCAGGCCAAGCGCGGCCTGCATCGGCCGCTGTCGCGCCGCGAGCAGGACGAGATCGCGCGCCGTTACGTCAAGATGCTCGACATCCGTCCGCCCGATGCTGAGCGCCCCGTCGGCCTGTTGTCCGGCGGCAATCAGCAGAAGGTTCTGCTGGCGCGTTGGCTCGCGACCTCGCCGCGGCTTCTGGTGCTGGACGAGCCGACCCGCGGCATCGATGTCGGCGCGCATGCCGAGATCATCCGCCTGATCCGCGAGCTCTGCGACGACGGGCTTTCGCTGCTCGTGATCTCCTCCGAGCTCGACGAGATCGTGACCTATTCGGACCGCGTCGTGGTGCTGCGCGACCGCGCCCATATCGAGGAGCTCGCGGGCGAGGCGATCGACGTCGGCAACATTCTCGCCGCCATTGCCGCCGACAGCGTCGCTGTTGCGCTTGAGGCCCACGCATGACAGCGCTGCTGCCGCGCCGCGGCCTTGCCCAGATCCTGGCGCTGATCGTCATCCTCGCGGTCGATCGCGTGGTGTCGCCGCAATTCTTCGACCTGCGCCTCCAGGACGGCCGTCTGTTCGGCAGCCTGATCGACGTGCTCAACCGCGGCACGCCGGTGGCGCTGCTCTCGCTCGGCATGGTGCTGGTGATCGCGACGCGCGGCATCGATCTCTCGGTCGGCGCCGTCATGGCGATCGCGGGCGCGATCGCAGCGAGCCTCGCCGACACTCACAGTCTGGCCGTCGTGCTGGCGGCAGCACTCGGCGCGGGCTTGATTTGCGGCCTGTGGAACGGCTTCCTCGTCGCGGTGCTCGGCATGCAGCCGATCGTGGCGACGTTGATTTTGATGGTGGCGGGACGCGGCATCGCCCAGCTCATCACCGAGGGACGCATCGTGACGTTCTCCTCGCCGGATCTGGTCTGGCTCGGAAATGGCTCGGTGCTCGGACTGCCGGTGCCGGTGGTGATTGCCCTGGGCATGCTCATCCTGACCGGCGCGGTGGTGCGGGGCTCCGCGCTCGGCCTCCTGATCGAGGCGACCGGCGGCAATGCGCGCGCGAGCGAGCTTGCCGGTGTCGGCACCCGTGCGATGATCCTGTCGGTCTATGTCTGGTGCGGCGTCTGCGCCGCGCTGGCCGGCGTGATCGCGGCGGCCGACATCATGGGGGCGGACGCGAACAATGCCGGCCTCTGGCTCGAGCTCGATGCCATTCTGGCCGTGGTGATCGGCGGCACCTCGTTGTTCGGCGGCCGCTTCAGCCTCGTGCTGGCCGTCCTCGGCGCGCTGATCATCCAGACCATGAACACCGGCATCCTTTTGTCCGGCTATCCGCCGGAGTTCAACCTGCTGGTCAAGGCGGTGGTGGTGCTCACGGTGCTGTTGCTGCAATCGCCCAAGTTGACCGGATTTGCCGGCATCGCCGCGCGGCTGCGGAGGACGAAAGCATGAGAGGTCTGCCGCCTGCCCTCATCACGGCGATCGTGCTGGTCGCGGGCTTCGCCGCCTGCGCGGTGCAGTTTCCCAACATCGCCTCGACCCGCGTCGTCGGCAATCTCCTTACCGACAACGCTTTCCTCGGCATCGTCGCGGCCGGCATGACCTTCGTCATCATCTCCGGCGGCATCGATCTCTCGGTCGGCTCGGTGATCGGCTTCGCCACCGTCTTCGTTGCGCTCGCGATCGAGCGCTGGGGCATGCCGCCGCTGGTTGCTTTCGTCGTCGTCCTCGCACTCTCGGCGGCCTTCGGTGCGGCGATGGGCGCGGTGATCCATGTCTTTGATTTGCCACCCTTCATCGTGACGCTCGCCGGCATGTTCCTGGCGCGCGGAGCGAGCTTCCTGCTCTCCACCGAATCCATACCGATCACCGCGCCGATCTATTCCACCGTGTCGGACTTCGCCTTGCGATTGCCGGGTGGCGGGCGATTGACGGCGATTGCGATCATCATGCTCGCGATCGTGATCGGCGGAGCCTTGCTGCTGCATCTCACCCGGTTCGGCGCCAATGTCTATGCGCTCGGCGGCAGCCGGACGACAGCGAGCCTGATGGGGGTTGCGGTCGGCAAGATGACGGTGAAGATCTACATGCTGTCGAGCCTGCTCGCAGGCATCGCCGGCATCGTCTTCTCGTTCTACACCAGCGCCGGCTATTCGCTTTCCGCCGTCGGCGTCGAGCTCGACACCATCGCGGCCGTCGTGATCGGCGGCACGCTGCTCACGGGCGGGCAGGGCTCGGTGATCGGTACTTTCCTCGGCGTGCTGATCCAGGGCCTGATCCAGACCTACATCAATTTCGACGGCACGCTGTCGAGCTGGTGGACCAAGATCGCGACCGGCATCTTGCTGTTCGCCTTCATTGCCTTGCAGCAGGGTCTGGTCGCGCTCGCGCGCCGGCCGCTGGCGAAGAGCGCAGGAGCCGCCACATGACATCGCGCATCGTCGTCATCCCGACGCGGCGGGCTCACTCCAACCATGCGGAGGTCGCCCGCTCGATCGGCGTCGACATCATCGCCGGCCGCTACGCGGAAGGGACGCGCCTGCCTGGTGATGCCGAGATGATCGCGATGTTCGGCGTGTCGCGGCCGGTGCTGCGGGAGAGCGTGAAGACCCTGGTCGCCAAGGGCCTGCTGACCACCAAGGCGCGCGTCGGAACCGTCGTGCGCGAACGCGCCGCCTGGAACATGTTCGACGCCGACGTGCTGGCCTGGCATCTTGACGCCGGTATCGACAAGCGTTTCCTCAATGACCTCGCCGAGATCCGTCTCGCGGTCGAGCCGCGCGCGGCCATGCTGGCGGCCAAGCAGCGGTCGGAGGAGGATCTGGCCGAACTTCGGCGCAGCATGGAGCGCATGCGGCTCGAAGCGTCCGATTCGGTCGGCTTTGCCGATGCCGACCTCGCACTTCACGTCGCCGTGGCGCGCGCCTCCGGCAACCTGTTCATGCGCTCGATCGGCCACGTCATCGAGGCCGCGCTTCGCGCCTCGTTCCTGCTGAGCGCGCCGGTCGAATTGGAAGACCGCGACACGGTGTTGCTCTGGCACCAGAAGATCGTCGATGCGATTGCGGCCGGCGATGCGGAGGCCGCCTCTGAGGCGATGATTTTCGTCATTCACAACGGCATGCATCGCCATGAGGGCACGGTCATCGAGACCGCACCGGCCTCCGTGGAATCTGGAGAGGGATCGTGACGGAACTCCGCATTGCCATCGTCGGCTTCGGCAAGATCGCGCGTGACCAGCATGTCGGCGCAATCGCCGCCGTGCCGGGCGCGGGGCTGGCGGCGATTGCCAGCCGTAACGCCTCGCTGCCGGGACTGCCGCATTTCGCCACCATCGAGGAGCTGCTGGAAAAGGGACCGCCGATCGATGCGGTCTCGCTCTGCACGCCGCCGCAGGTGAGGCGCGCTCAGGCCGCCGCGGCGCTCGCGGCGGGCAAGCATGTCATGCTGGAGAAGCCGCCGGGCATCGGTGTCGCCGAACTCGATCCGCTGATCGCGATGGCGGCGGAGGCAAAGCGCACGCTGTTTGCGACCTGGCATTCACGCCATGCGCCGGCGGTCGAGCCCGCGCGGCAATGGCTCACTGAGCGTCGCATCAAGTCGGTGCACATCAGCTGGAAGGAAGATGTCCGCGTCTGGCATCCCGGGCAGGGCTGGATCTGGGAGCCGGGCGGCCTCGGCGTGTTCGACCCCGGCATCAACGCGCTGTCGATCCTGACCAGGATCCTGCCGAAACCCGTGTTCGTCACCGCGGCTGAGCTGGCGTTTCCCGCCAATTGCCAGGCACCGATTGCGGCGAACCTGACGCTGACCGACATCGATGGCCTTGCTGTCACCGCCGAGTTCGATTTCCGCCAGACCGGACCGCAGAGCTGGGATATCGTCGTCGAAACGGACCAGGGCCGGATGACTTTGTCCAGCGGTGGCGCGCGGATGGAGGTCGACGGCAAGGTGCTTGCCGAGGCGCCCGATGAGGAATATCGCGGACTCTACCGGCGCTTCGTCGAGCTCGCGGCGACCGGCGCAAGCGACGTCGATCTGACGCCGCTTCGCCTCGTCGCCGACGCGTTCCTGCTCGGCAGGCGCACCGTGGTCGAACCGTTTGTGGATTAGACATGGCCGCATCAAAAATCACAAAAGACATCTTCGGAACACTGCCCGACGGCCGCGAAGTCGAGCGCATCGTGCTGCGCGGCGAGGGCGGCTTCGAGGCGCGGATCATCACCCACGGCGCGGTGATCCAGGCGCTGATTGCGCCGGATGCGAAGGGCGGTCACGACGATGTCGTGCTCGGCCATGATGCGTTCGCCGGCTATCTCGCGGAGCGAAAGTTCCTTGGGGCCACCGTCGGCCGCTATGCCAACCGTATCGCCAACGGACAGTTCTCGCTCGACGGTGAAACGGTACAGCTCCCGGTCAACAACGGCCCGAATGCGCTGCACGGCGGCCTCGACGGTTTTGATCGCAAGCTCTGGCAGATTGCGGAGATCGACGACGGCGCCGCGCCCAGGGTGACGCTCACTTACACAAGTCCGCATGGCGAGGAGAATTATCCCGGCCAGCTCGATGTCCGCCTGACCTATCGCGTCACCGGCCCGACCGAATTGTCGTTGAGCATGGAGGCGCGGACCGACCGTCCCACCATCGTCAACCTCACCAACCACAGCTTCTTCAATCTGGAAGGCGCGACGTCAGGCACGCCCATTCTCGATCACAGGCTGACGGTCGCCGCCGAGCATTTCCTCGCCATCGACCCCACCGCCATTCCGCTGCCTGGACCGCCGCGCGCGGTGGCGGGAACGCCGTTCGACTTCCGCGAGCCTCGACCCGTGGGAGAACGTATCCGGCAAGGCGATGAGCAATTGCGCAACGGCAGGGGCTACGACCACACCTACTGCCTTGCGCGCGACGGCAAGCTTGCGCTCGCAGCGCGGCTGGAGGCACCGCGCGCGGGGCGCGTCATGGAGCTGTTCACCGACCAACCCGGCCTGCAAGTCTATTCCGGCAACTATCTCGACGGCACGATTTCGGGGAAGGGCGGCAAGCTGATCCGGCAATCGGATGCCATGTGCCTGGAGCCGCACATCTGGCCTGACGCGCCGAACCGGCCGGATTTCCCGAGCCCGCGCCTCGATCCCGGCGGAGTTTATCGGCATCACACGGTCTATCGTTTCGGTGTGAGGGCGTCATGATGGAACAGGTGCCGACATCAGTTCTCTCGGACGATCCCTGTCATCTCGGCGAGGGCCCGACCTATGACGTGACCACAGACACCGCCTGGTGGTTCGACATTCGCGAGGGACGGCTGTTCGAGGCGCAACTCGACAGCGGCAGCATTCGCGTCCACGCGCTCGGCCGGATGGCGAGCGCGCTCGGGCGCATCGATGCCGAGCGGCAATTGATCGTCGCCGAGGATGGGCTTTACATCCGCAAGGTCGCCGACGGTGCGATGACGCTGTTCCTTCCGCTCGAAGCGGACAAGCCCGCCACGCGCTCCAATGATTGCCGTGTGCACCAGTCCGGCACGTTCTGGATCGGCACCATGGGCAAGAAGGCCGAGCCGAAGGCGGGGGCGATCTACGCGTTCCACCGCGGCAAAATCTCGACGCTGTTTCCCCGCATCAGCATTCCCAATTCGATCTGCTTCTCGCCGGACGGCGCCATTGGCTATTTCACCGACACCGTACGCGCCGTGCTCTACGCAGTCCCGCTCAATCCCGCGACCGGCCTGCCGCGCGGCGAGCCGGAGGTGCTGCTGCGACACACCGGTATCGGCGGCCTCGATGGCTCAGTGTGCGATGCCGACGGAAACATCTGGAATGCCTGCTGGGGCGCGAGCCGGATCGATGTCTATTCTCCGCAAGGCGAGCGTCTGCGCTCGCTGAGCGTGCCGGCAAAGCAGGCAAGCTGCCCGGCTTTCGTCGGCCCCGATCTGTCGCGCCTCCTCGTCACGTCAGCGTGGCAGGATATGGACGCGGCGGCGCGTGCCGCCGATCCGCAAGCCGGTTGCACTTTTCTATTGGAGCCATCCGCGCGCGGTCGCGCGGAGCCCGACGTCAAGCTCGCATAGGAGACCAGAGGCAGTCCACGACGACGACGTTCTCGACGACATCAAGAAACAGTCTGACACCCAAGGGAGTAAAACATGCTGAAACTGAAGACGACATTCCTCGCACTGGCGTTGGCCGGCGCTGCGACGATGGCCACAGGCCTCACCGCCTCCGCCCAGGACAAGGCGACCGTCGGCATCGCGATGCCGACCAAATCGTCGGCGCGCTGGATCGACGACGGCAACAACATGGTCAAGGTGCTGAAGGAGCGGGGTTACAACACCGACCTGCAATATGCCGAGGATGACATCCCGAACCAGCTCTCGCAGGTCGAGAACATGGTGACCAAGGGCGCGAAAGCGCTGGTGATCGCTGCAATCGACGGCACCACGCTGTCCGACGTGCTCAAGCAGGCCAAGGCGAAGGGCATCACCGTGATCGCCTATGACCGCCTGATCCGCGGCACGCCGAACGTCGACTATTACGCGACCTTCGACAATTTCCAGGTCGGCGTGCTCCAGGCGCAGTCGATCGAGCAGGGGCTCGGGCTGAAGGACGGCAAAGGCCCGTTCAACATCGAGCTGTTCGGCGGCTCCCCCGACGACAACAACGCCTACTTCTTTTATAACGGCGCGATGAGCGTGCTGAAGCCCTATATCGACAGCGGCAAGCTCGTCGTCGGCTCGGGCCAGATGGGTATGGACAAGGTCGCGACGCTCCGCTGGGACGGCGCCACCGCCCAGGCCCGCATGGACAATCTGCTCAGCGCCTACTACGGCAACAAGAAGATCAACGCCGTGCTCTCGCCCTATGACGGCATCTCGATCGGCATCATCTCCTCACTGAAAGGCGTCGGCTACGGCAGCGCCGATCAGCCGATGCCGATCATTTCGGGTCAGGACGCCGAGGTGCCCTCGATCAAGGCGATGCTGCGCGGCGACCAATATTCGACCATCTTCAAGGATACCCGCGACCTCGCCAAGGTGACCGCCGACATGGTCGACGCCGCGCTTGCCGGCAAGCAGGTCACGGTCAACGACACCAAGACCTACGAGAACGGCGTCAAGACCGTGCCGTCCTACCTGCTCAAGCCGGTCGTGGTTTACAAGGACAATTGGGAGAAGGTGCTGGTCGACAGCGGCTACTACAAGAAGGCGCAGTTCCAGTAATACTCTTTCCTTCCTCTCTCCCCGCTTGCGGGGAGAGGGGAAGGGTGAGGGGCGCGAGCGAGGTGGCAGTGGGACTCGCGGAGACTCCCCCTCACCCGGATCGCATCTTGCGATGCGATCCGACCTCTCCCCGCAAGCGGGGAGAGGTGAACGACAGCGATCGAGGGATATGACACGATGACCGCCATGCTGGAGATGCGCAACGTCAGCAAGAGCTTTGCAGGCGTGCAGGCGCTACGCGACGTCAACTTCTCGGTTCACGCCGGGCAGATCCACGCGCTCGTCGGCGAGAACGGTGCCGGCAAGTCGACGCTGATGAAGGTGCTCAGTGGTGTCTACCCGCATGGAAGCTATGAGGGCACCATCGTCTTCGACGGCGAGGAGCGGCGCTTCCGCGACATCAACGATTCCGAGGCGCTCGGCATCATCATCATCCACCAGGAGCTGGCGCTGATCCCGCTGATGTCGATCGCGGAGAACATTTTTCTGTCGCATCCGCCTTCAAAGCTGGGCGTGATCGACCGCGACGAGGTGTACCGGCGCACGCGTGAACTGCTGGCGCAGGTCGGCCTGAAGGAATCCCCTGACACGCTGATCACCGATCTCGGCGTCGGCAAGCAGCAACTGGTCGAAATCGCCAAGGCGCTGTCCAAGCGGGTGCGGATGCTGATCCTGGACGAGCCGACCGCGAGCCTCAACGAGGCTGACAGCGCCGCGCTGCTCGAACGCCTGATGGCGTTCCGCGAGCAGGGCATCGGCTCGATCCTGATCTCGCACAAGCTCAACGAGGTCGCCAAGGTCGCCGACCACATCACCGTGCTCCGCGACGGCCGCACCGTCGACAGCATCGATTGCCGCGCCGAGCCGATTCAGGAAGACCGCATCATCCGCAGCATGGTCAATCGCGACATGGCGCACCGTTTCCCCGAGCGCAGCGTGAAGATCGGCGAGCCCGTGCTCGACGTCGCGAACTGGTCGGTCTATCATCCCATCCATCCCGAGCGGCAGGTGATCAAGAACGTCAATTTCGGCGTCAGGCGCGGCGAGGTCGTCGGCATTGCCGGGCTGATGGGCGCCGGCCGCACTGAATTCGCCATGAGCCTGTTCGGCCGCTCCTGGGGCACCCATATCAGCGGCAGCATCCGGCTCGAAGGCAGAGACATGGTGCTGCCGAGCGTCGCGGCGGCGATCGACGCCGGCCTTGCCTATGTCACCGAGGATCGCAAGCAGCTCGGCCTGATCCTGGCCGACGACGTCCGCAAGAACATCACGCTCGCCAGCCTCGACCAGGTCGCGCCAAGCCGCGTGATCGACGACATCGCCGAGCTGAAGATCGCCAGCGACTATCGCACCCGCATGCGCATCCGCTGCTCCGACGTCTACCAGGAGACCGGCCAGCTCTCCGGCGGCAACCAGCAGAGGGTGGTGCTGTCGAAATGGCTGATGACCGACCCCAAGGTGCTGATTCTGGACGAGCCGACGCGGGGCATAGACGTCGGTGCCAAATACGAGATTTACTGTATCATCAACGAGCTGGCGGAGGCCGGCCGCGGCGTCGTGGTGATCTCCTCGGAGATGCCCGAGCTGCTCGGCATTTGCGACCGCATCTGCGTCATGAACGACGGCGCCTTCGTCGGCGAGTTCAGCGGAGCCGAGGCGACGCAGGAAAAGATCATGCGCGCCATCATGCGCAACGAACGAAACATTGGGAACGCCGCGCCCGCGGCCGCGGAAATGGGAGGAATGCAGCCATGACCGACAAGACGGTATCGCTGCCCGAGGAGCGCCGGCACGGCAGCTTCATCAAGAACAATTTGCGCAACTACGGCATGCTGATGTCGTTGATCGCGATCATGCTGTTCTTCCAGGTCATGACAGGCGGCACGCTGTTGCAGCCGCTCAACCTGACCAACCTGGTGCTGCAGAACAGCTACATCGTCATCATGGCGCTCGGCATGCTGCTGGTGATCGTCACCGGCCATATCGACCTGTCGGTCGGCTCGGTCGCCGGCTTCGTCGGCGCGGTGGCCGCGGTGCTAATGGTGACCTACAAGATCGACTACACGCTCGCCTTCATCGCCTGCCTGTTGCTGGGTGCGGCGATCGGCGCGGCGCAGGGCTATTGGGTGGCCTTTTTCGGCATTCCGTCCTTCATCGTGACGCTGGCGGGCATGCTGGTGTTCAAGGGCCTCGCGCTCGCGGTGCTGCAAGGGCAGTCGCTCGGCCCGTTCCCGGCGACCTTCCAGAAACTGTCCTCCGGCTTCATTCCGGAGCTGCTGCCCGAAGCCGGCACGCTGCATCCGACCTCCATGCTGATCGGTGCCGTGCTCGCGCTCGGACTCGTCTATGCCAGCGCCAAGGGACGCTCGCGTGAGCAATCGCACGGCATCGAGGTCGAGCCTTATGCGTTCTTCCTGGGCAAGAGCGTCCTGCTCGCTTGCGCCGTGCTCTATTTCACCTATCTGATCGCCTCGCATCGCGGCCTGCCGAACGTGCTGGTCATCATGACCGCGCTGATCGCGCTCTATGGCTTCGTCACCCGGCGCACCGTGATCGGCCGGCAGGTCTACGCGGTGGGCGGCAATGCGAAGGCGGCAAAACTGTCGGGCATCAAGACCGAACGGCTGACCTTCCTCACCTTCGTCAACATGGGCGTGCTGGCCGCACTCGCCGGTCTCGTCTTCGCCGCGCGCCTCAACACCGCGACGCCGAAGGCGGGATTGGGCTTCGAACTCGACGTCATCGCCGCCTGCTTCATCGGCGGCGCCTCGGCCTATGGCGGAGTCGGGCGCGTCGGCGGCGCCGTGGTCGGCGCCATGATCATGGGCGTGATGAACAACGGCATGTCCATCCTCGGCATCGGCATCGACTATCAGCAGGTCATCAAGGGCCTGGTGCTGCTCGGGGCGGTGTGTATCGACGTGTATAACCAGCGGCGGTAGCCGCATTGACGGTCTGGTAGGGTGGGCAAAGGCGCGTAAGCGCCGTGCCCACCATCTTCTCTCGTGGCACTATGGTGGGCACGCTTCGCTTTGCCCACCCTACGGCAGCGGTGATTGCGTCGTGAACAGCACCGTCGCGATCGCGACGGAGAGGATTACCGCCGATACGGTTGCCACGGTGGACAGGACCCCCATTCGCCGGAGCGCGATGGCGAACACGATGATGATGGGGGTCGCGGTCATCAGCCCGATTTGTGCATCGCTCATTGCATCGCTCGCCGTTTTGCGGAACCACCGGATGCACCGACCCTATGGCGGTGAGGCGGGCGGGACGTTGCGATAGCGCAAACCTGCCTCCCGCCAGTTGCACTATTTGTCCGGCGACAAAGTTGGAATCGCGCCGGTGGGATATCTGTTCGGCGTCTTGATGCGGAAGTCAGATGTCGGCAACGGATTGCGAACAACAGGGAACCGGCTGGGGAATCCTGGAAGATCTTCCCGGCGATCCCATGATCTGGGTGCTGATCTTCAGCGAGCTCGCCGCCTTCGGCCTGTTCCTTGGCGCTTTCGTCATCGCGCGCGCGCTTCACCCGGCGGTCTTCGCGGCCGGTCAGGCCAGCCTTGATGCGCATCTGGCGGGAATCAACACCATCGTGCTCGTGACCAGTGGCTGGGCTGCCGCGCGCGGGGCGGCTGCTGCACGGGCGGGCGAAAGCCGGCGTGCACGCGGCTGGCTGTTCGGCGCCATGGCCCTTGGCGTCGTCTTCATCGCGGTCAAGCTGTTCGAATATGCCGGCGAGATCGCGTTAGGAAACGGCCTGGAGACCAGCCCGTTCTTCACGCTGTACTTCCTCCTCACCGGCTTCCATCTCCTGCATGTCGGCCTCGGCATCGTGATTCTGGCCGTAGTGTCCCGGGGCGCCCGAGCGGCGGGCGTCGAGACCGGCACCGCTTTCTGGCACATGGTCGACCTGCTCTGGATCGTCATGTTTCCCATCATCTATCTGGTGCACCCGTGATTCCGGATCGTCTCGACATCACCTGGATCACGTTGATCGGCCTAGCGCTCGCGACCATTCTGGTGCCGCCGCTGGTGTCGCGCCCCTTGTTTGCCGACGCCTTGCTGCTGACGTTTGCCGCTCTCAAGGGCCGCCGTATCGTGCTCGATTTCCTCGATCTTCGCTCAGCGCCGGCACTTTGGCGCGGCATCGTCAGCGCCTGGGTCTTCATCGTGGTGCTGTTTGCCTGGCTCGCATCAGCCGTCGTTGCCCTGATCTGACTGGCGGTTGCGCATCGTCGCGCTGCTTGCGCTTCGTCAAAGAGGACCCCCAGGCAATCGGCAATAAATCGCAGCATCGCATCTTTCTCAGGAATCAAACGGAAAGGATTGGCAATGGCTGAACGCCTGACCAAGTCGGCCGCTCGAAATGTCTTCTACGGCGGTTCGGCCTTCTTCTTCGCCATTTTCATAGGGCTGACGGCGCACAGCCATTACTACATGGCGACGACCTCGACCGACGCGAAGACGCTGACGTCGTCGGTCGCCCGCGGCAAGCATGTCTGGGAGAAGAACTCCTGCATCAACTGCCACACACTGCTGGGCGAGGGCGCCTATTTCGCCCCAGAGGTCGGCAACGTCTGGGATCGCTGGGGCGGCAACGAGGATCCGGCCGCCGCGCGCGAGACGCTGAAGGCCTGGATGCAATCGCAGCCCTCGGGCGCAGAGGGCCGGCGGCAGATGCCGCAGTTCAACCTGACCGACCAGGAACTGAACGATCTCGCCGACTTCCTGCAATGGACCAGCACGATCAAGCGTCAGAGCTGGCCGCCGAACAAGGCCGGCTGAGCATGATCCGGAAAAGTGTGAAGCGGTTTTCCGAAGAGATCATGCTCAAACAACAAGCAAGGCGCACAGCTTTCCTCTTTCAAGACAGAGAGAACCCGAGATGAAGTACCAAACCCAGAAAGTCGCGATGCTGTATTTCTACGGCGCGCTGACCCTGTTCCTGGCCCAGGTCGTGTTCGGCCTGCTCGCCGGGACCATCTACGTCCTACCCAATACGCTGTCGACGCTGCTGCCGTTCAACATCGTCAGGATGATCCATACCAACGCGCTGATCGTATGGTCGCTGATCGGCTTCATGGGCGCGACCTACTATCTGCTCCCGGAAGAGACCGAGAACGAGCTCTACAGCCCGCTGCTGGCGAAGATCCAGTTCTGGATGTTCTTCGGCGCAGCCGGCATCGCCGTGGTCGGCTATCTCTTCCACTACCACGAGGGCCGGGAGTTTCTCGAACAGCCCTTCATCATCAAGGTCGGCATCGTCGTCGTCTGCCTGATGTTCCTATTCAACGTCACGATGACGGCGCTGAAGGGCCGCAAGACCACGGTCACCAACATCCTGTTGTTCGGCCTGTGGGGCGTTGCGATCTTCTTCCTGTTCGCCTTTTACAACCCGGCGAACCTTGCCGTCGACAAGATGTACTGGTGGTACGTCGTCCATCTCTGGGTCGAGGGCGTGTGGGAGCTGATCATGGCCTCCGTGCTCGCCTATCTCATGATCAAGCTCAACGGCATCGATCGTGAGGTCGTCGAGAAGTGGCTCTACGTCATCATCGGCCTTGCCCTGTTCTCGGGCATCCTCGGCACCGGCCACCATTTCTATTGGATCGGCGCGCCCGGCTACTGGCAGTGGATCGGCTCGCTGTTCTCCACGCTCGAGGTTGCGCCGTTCTTCACCATGGTGATCTTCACCGTGCAGATGACCTGGAAGGCCGGCCGCAAGCATCCGAATCGCGCTGCGCTGTTGTGGTCGGTTGGCTGCTCGGTGATGGCGTTCCTTGGTGCCGGCGTGTGGGGCTTCCTGCACACGCTGTCCTCGGTGAACTACTATACCCACGGCACGCAGGTCACCGCCGCGCACGGCCATCTCGCCTTCTTCGGCGCCTATGTGATGCTGAACCTGTCGGTGATGGCCTATGCGATCCCGCAGATCAAGGGACGTGCGCCCTATAACCAATGGCTCTCCATGACGAGCTTCTGGATCATGTGCACGGCCATGATGACCATGACTTTCGCGCTGACCTTCGCCGGCGTGGTCCAGGTTCACCTGCAGCGCGTGCTCGGCCAGGGTTACATGGACGTGCAGGACCAGCTCGCGATGTTCTACTGGGTCCGGCTCGGCTCCGGCGTGTTCGTCGCGATCTCCGCGCTGATGTTCGTCTGGGCCGTGCTGGTGCCGGGCCGCGAGAGGCAGGCGACCATTCCTGCGGCGCTGCAGCCGGCCGAGTAATCGAGAGAAAGGGCGGCCGCGGTTCGCCGCGGCCGCCTGCTTCCTGGAGAATCCGGAGAGACATCATGAAAGCTGCCCTTCACACGGTAACCTCGGCCCCCGAGCTGCCGGCCTATGTTCCATCCGGAAACGAATGCGAGCTTTTCGAACATGCCTGGCGGCGTCGTCTGCCGGTTTTGCTCAAGGGGCCGACCGGCTGCGGCAAGACCCGCTTCGTCGCGCATATGGCGGCGCGGCTGGGCCTGCCGCTTCACACCGTCGCCTGTCATGACGACCTCACTGCCGCCGATCTCACCGGCCGCTATTTGCTCAGGGGCGGCGACACCGTGTGGACCGATGGTCCGTTGACGCGCGCCGTGCGCGAGGGCGGCATCTGCTATCTCGACGAGGTCGTGGAGGCCCGCAAGGACGTCACCGTGGTGCTGCATCCTCTGACCGACGACCGCCGTATCCTGCCGCTGGAGCGGACTGGCGAGGAGCTGGTGGCGCCGAACAGCTTCATGCTCGTGGTCTCTTACAATCCCGGCTATCAGACGCTGCTGAAGGCGCTGAAGCCATCGACGCGCCAGCGCTTCATCGCCATCGAATTCGGCTTCCTGCCGCCCGAGCAGGAGATCGCCGTCGTGTCCGCCGAAAGCGGACTGTCGCCGGAGCGCGTGCGGCCGCTGGTGGGGCTGGCTGGTCGGCTGCGCGCGCTGAAGGGCCACGACCTGGAGGAGGGCGTCTCGACCCGGCTCGTGGTCTATTGCGCGACCCTGATTGCCGCGGGCACGCCGATTGCCGATGCCGTGCTGGCCGGCATGATCGAGCCGCTGACCGACGATTCCGACGTGAAGGCGGCGCTGCTGGACGTCTCACGCGCTGTCATCGGGTGAGGCCGCGCCCATGCTCGACTTCCTCGAACTGGAGGAGACGGTCGGCCGCGCCTGGCACAGGATAGTCGGCGGCACCGCGAGCTATCCGGTTCATGATGATCACGCCGTGGCACTGACCGAGGTGCGAGGCCGGCTCGCGGTGATGTTCCGCGCGCTTGGCGGCGAGACCGGGGTGCAGATTGCAAGCGCGGGCGCGCGAAAATCAGGGCACCGTCTCGGCTGGCGGCAGCGCATCGGCCTCGGTGACGAGCGCCTCGAGCAGCCGGGCCGTGACGCGGCGACCATCTTCCTGCCCGATCGGATCTCGATCTTTCCCGACCGCGCCTTGAACGCGGCGCTCTATCGCTGGCTTGCGGCATGGTTCGCAGCTGCACCGATCGAGACGATCACGGAAGCCGATCCGCTGCGGCGGGATCTTCTGGTGTTGCGCCGGGCAAGTGAGACGGCGGTCTGGGTGCTCACGCAATTCCCCGGGCTCGTCGCCGATTATGCCCAGCTCGCGGCAGCAACCGCCGAGGCCCGGCCTCGTCGCCCCCTGCCGCGCATCGAGCAGGAAGTCGAGCAGATCGTCTTGGCCTTGCTCGGCGTCGGCAAGGCGCCTGCGGGCAGACTATGGCCGGCGATGATGGGAACGGGCCCGCTGCCGGACAAGGCGCCGCCAGGCTATCATTCGATCCTGCCGTGCCCACTCTGGGGGGATTGCTGGACGCGTGAGCTCTCGCCCGCGCATGCAGGCGAGGACGAATGTGCCCCGGGCGCCGAGCCCGAGGCCCAGGACAATCGCAAGCGCTTTGCCGTCCGCGAGCGCGAGGACAGTGCCAACCGCCGCGATCCCTTCGTGCTCAACCGCTTCGAGAAGATCCTCGCGATGGCCGAGATGGTCAATGTCGACCGTCCGGCCGACGACAGTGAAGACGAGGATGCGCAGAAAGCGGCCGACGATCTCGAGGAGATCACGCTCAGCCGCCGCATCGGCAAGCCGGCGAGCCGGTTCAAGTTCGATCTCGATCTGCCGCCGGAGGCCCTCGATGCGTCGCGGCTGAGTGCGGACCTTACCTATCCCGAATGGGATTACCGCAGCGGATCCTATCTGCCCGATCATTGCCGCGTGCTGGCCGGTGCGGCCTCCGAGCAGGGTGAGAGCTGGACGCCTGACGACGCCATGCGCCGGCACATCCGCCAGGTGCGCCGCCGCTTCGAGGTGTTGCGGCCGCGTCACGAATTGATGCGCGCCCAGCTCGACGGACACGATCTCGACCTCGACGCGCTGGTGCGCGCGCGCTGCGACCTCCGCGCCGGCAGCAGCAGCGGTCTCGATCGCATCCACGTGGCGATGCGCCCGCAAGGGCACGATCTCGCCGTCACGCTGCTCGTCGACGTCTCGCTGTCCACGGACGCCTGGGTCGATGGCTACCGCGTGCTCGACGTCGAGAAGGAGGCGCTGCTGGCGCTCGCCCATGGGATTTCGGCCTGCGGCGATCACCACAGCATCCTCACCTTCACTTCACGTCGGCGGTCCTGGGTGAGGCTCGAGACGGTCAAGGCCTTTGGTGAGCCGATGAGCGGGACGGTCGAGCGCCGCATCGGCGCGCTGAAGCCGGGCTATTACACGCGGATCGGCGCGGCGGTGCGCCACGCCGCAGCCGAGCTCGCCCGCCAGCCGCAGCGCAAGAAGCTGCTGCTCGTCCTCACCGACGGCAAGCCGAACGACGTCGACCATTACGAGGGCCGCTTCGCGCTCGAAGACACCCGCAAGTCGGTGCAAGAGGCGCGCCGGCTCGGCATCGCCGCCTTCGGCGTAACGGTGGACGCAACCGCGCAATCCTATTTCCCGACCCTGTTCGGGCGCGGCGGCTATGCCATCGTCGGCAACATCAAGCGGTTGCCCGCGGCGCTGCCGGCGATCTACCGGCAGGTCGCGCACTAACAGGGGGAAGGCCGGCGACGCTTCCCCCTCGAACTATTGCTCATCAGCTGGGTATATGATCGAATGGCCGGATGGACGACTTCCGGTCAAAACCCGACCTGATCATCTTCGACTGCGACGGCGTACTCGTCGACAGCGAGCTTTTGAGCTGCCAGTGTCTGTCCGAGGTGCTGGCCGAATTCGGCATTGCGCTCACCCAGACGCAGGCGCTCGAGCTTTTTCTCGGGCGCAGCACCAAGGCGATCGAGCAGCATTATCGTGATCTCGGGCAGATCGTGCCGGATGGCTTTCTGCCGCGCCTGAAGTCGCATGTGCTGGCGACGTTCGCGGGCTCACTCCGGCCGATCCCCGGCGTTGCCGCCATCATGTCCGACCTGCGAATGCCGTTTTGCGTGGCGTCGTCGAGCGACATCGACCGCGTCTCGCTCTCTCTCGACGTCACGAACTTGCGGGCGCATGTCGGCGAGCGGATCTATACCGCGCAAATGGTCAGGAATGGCAAGCCGGCGCCCGATCTGTTTCTCCTTGCGGCCGAGAAGATGGGCGCGCAACCTGTGCGTACCCTGGTGATCGAGGACAGCGTCAGCGGCGTGCAGGCGGGCAAGGCGGCCGGCATGACGGTCTGGGGATTTGTCGGCGGCAACCATTATCGCGGTCGCGACGGCCGGGCTATATTGTCCGAGGCGGGGGCCGACCGGGTCTTTGCGCGCATGAGCGATTTCTGGGAGGCGTGAGGCCCGCATGGCCGCCGAGAACGACAAATCCCGACTCGACGACGCCGCGCGCGCCGGCTGGCTGTATTTCATCGCCGGTCACACCCAGGACGAGATCGCAAGGATGCTCCAGGTCTCGCGTGCCTCGGCGCAGCGGCTGGTCTCGTTGTGCCTAGCCGAGCGTCTCATCACCTTCCGGCTCGAACACCCCATCGCCGCCTGCATGGAACTTGCGGCGCGCCTGAAGGAGCGTTTCGATCTCGCTCACTGCGAGGTGGTGCCGGCCGATCCGGCGGCGCCGCAGGCTACTTCCGGCATCGCCGAACGCTGCGCCAATCTGCTCGATGCGACGCTGCGTTCGGAGACGCCGGTGATCGTCGCGCTCGGCACCGGCCGTGCAGTGCGCGCCGCAGTCGAGCGTGTCACGCCGATCGACCGGCCCAATCACCAGATCGTCTCACTGGTCGGCAACATCTCCGCCGATGGTTCGGCGAGCTTCTATGACACCGTCGGCCGGCTCGCCGACCGCACCGGTGCGCGGCACTATCCGATGCCGCTGCCGTTCCTGATGTCGTCGGAGGACGAGCGCAACAAAATGGTCCGCATCGAGCCGATCGCCAAGGTGAAGGCGGTCGCGGCCAAGGCGGACTTGCGCCTCGTCGGCATCGGCCAGATGGACCAGAAGGCGCAGGTGCATGTCGACGGTTTCGTCACCCGTGACGAATTGTTCGAGATGATGCGGCTGGGTGCCATCGGCGAGATCACCGGCTGGGCCTATGATTCCAAGGGCCGCCTGCTCAAGGCCGGCACCAACAAGCGCCTCACCAGCATCCCGCCCGAAGTGCCGGCGAAGACCACGACGATTGCCGCCGCGGTCGGTGTGGCCAAGGTGCCGGCCATCGCGGCGGCATTGAATGGGCGGCTGATCAGCGGCCTGATCACCGACGAGACGACCGCGCAGGCGATTTTGGAGCGGTAGGGCGAACTGGCGCGGCTGCGGGACTCGGCTCCCTCTCCAGCTTGCGGGAGAGGGGTGGGGAGAGGGTCTTTCCGCTGGGAAGACTCCCCAAGAGGTGAAAGCCCTCACCCGTATCGCATCTTCGATGCGATCCCACCTCTCCCGCAAGCGGGAGAGGTGGAGCAAGCCGCGCCATCCTCGTCCATTCGCTCGCAACCACTCCCGCACCGCAGCACTCATAAGTTGCGCAAACGGCTCTGCGCCTGCTTGACAATCCTCCTCCCTTGCGTTGAACATACGCCCAACGCGTGGGCATATGCTCAAAACGCGAGTTTGAGGGAGGTCACCGTGAAACATGTCTTGGGCGCCGTCTGTGGCGCGTCTGTTCTGTTGCTGGCCGTCCCCGCGATGGCCGAAACGACCCTGACGATCGCCACCGTCAACAATGGCGACATGATCCGCATGCAGGGGCTGACGGCTGAATTCACCAAGAAGTACCCCGATATCACCGTGAAATGGGTGACGTTGGAGGAGAACGTGCTGCGCCAGCGCGTCACCACCGACATCGCCACCAAGGGCGGTCAGTTCGACGTCCTCACCATCGGCACCTATGAGGTGCCGATCTGGGCCAAGAAGGGCTGGCTGGTGCCGCTCGCCAATCTCGGCGGCGATTACGACGTCGCCGACCTCCTGCCCAAGATCAAGGATGCGGTTTCCGTCGACGGCAAGCTCTATGCCGCGCCGTTCTACGGCGAAAGCTCGATGGTGATGTATCGCACCGATCTGTTCGAGAAGGCCGGCCTGAAGATGCCGGAAAAGCCGACCTGGGATTTCGTGATCGACGCCGCCAAGAAGCTGACCGACAAGAGCGCCGGCACCTACGGCATCTGCCTGCGCGGCAAGGCCGGCTGGGGCGAGAACATGGCGTTCCTCTCGGCCATGGCCAATTCCTACGGTGCGCGCTGGTTCGATGAGAAGTGGGAACCGCAGTTCAACACGCCGGAATGGAAGACGACGCTCACGACCTATGTCAATCTGATGAAGGAAGCCGGCCCTCCCGGCGCGAGTTCCAACGGCTTCAACGAGAACCTGGCGCTGTTCAACGCCGGCAAATGCGCGATGTGGATCGACGCCACGGTGGCGGCGTCCTTCGTCACCAATCCGAAGGATTCCAAGGTCGCCGACAAGGTCGGTTTCGCGCTCGCGCCCAACACCGGGCTCGGCAAGAACGCCAACTGGCTGTGGGCCTGGAATCTTGCGATCCCCGCCGGCTCCAAGAAGATGGAAGCCGCCGAGAAGTTCATCGCCTGGGCGACGAGCAAGGACTACACCAAGCTCGTGGCATCGAAGGAGGGCTGGGCCAACGTGCCGCCGGGCACGCGCACCTCGCTTTACAAGAACGATGAATATCTGAAGGTCGCACCCTTCGCAAAACTGACGCTAGCCTCGATCGATGCGGCCGATCCGAACAAGCCGACGGTGAAGCCGGTGCCTTATGTCGGCGTGCAATACGCTGCGATCCCCGAATTCCAGGGCATCGGCACCCAGGTCGGCCAGCAATTCTCCGCCGCGCTTGCGGGCTCGATGACCGTCGATGCCGCGCTCACCGCGGCGCAATCGGCAACCGAGCGCGAGATGAAGCGCGCCGGCTACATCAAGTGAACCCGAGCTCTTCCTCCTGAGCTCAGACTAGCGGCCATCCAGCGTCATGGATGGCCGCCTTCTTCCCGCCAGCGGAGAAGCGTTGATGGCAACCCGGCAGACGCAGACCCTTGCGCGCTCGCTCCTGACGCCGGCCGTCGGGCTGCTGTTCATCTGGATGATCGTCCCGCTGGCGCTGACGATCTATTTCTCGACGCTGCATTACAGCCTGCTCGATCCCGGCTCGGAATCATTCATCGGGCTGGAGAACTTCCGCTACTTCCTCACCGATCCCGCCTTCCTGGCTTCGCTCCAGAACACGCTGGTGCTGGTCGGCTCGGTACTGGCGCTGACGATCCTGCTCGGGATTCCGCTGGCGCTGCTGATGGACCAGCCGGTGATTGGACGCAATTTCGTGCGGCTGATGGTGATCGCACCGTTCTTCGTGATGCCGACGGTGAGCGCGCTGGTCTGGAAGAACTTGCTGATGCATCCGGTGTCCGGCCTGTTCGCCTGGCTCGCCTCGCTGTTTCATCTGACGCCGATCGACTGGTTCAACGACGTGCCGCTGTTTGCCGTCATCCTGATCGTGACGTGGCAGTGGCTGCCCTTCGCGACGCTGATCCTGCTCACCGCGCTGCAATCGCTCGACGAGGAGCAGAAGGAGGCCGCCGAGATGGACGGCGCCAGCGCCGTCTCGACCTTCATCTACATCACGCTGCCGCACTTGGCGCGGCCCATCACCGTGGTGATCCTGATCGAGACGATCTTCCTGCTCACGGTCTTTGCGGAAATTTATGTCACCACGGGCGGTGGCCCGGGCCTGCAAACCACCAACATCGCCTTCCTGATCTATGCGCAGGCGCTGATCCAGTTCGACGTCGGCAGCGCCTCCGCGGGCGGCCTCGTTGCTGTCGTGATCGCCAACGTCGTCGCCTTCTTCCTCGTCCGCATCGTCGGCCGCAATCTGGAGGCTTGAAGCATGGCTCGGATGGCGACGACGCGGCGGGTGGTGATATCGACAATCGGGGCGTGGTTCTTCGGCTTCCTGATCTTCTTCCCGATCCTCTGGATGGTGCTGGCGAGCTTCAAGACCGAGCTGGAGGCCTTCGCCATCCCGCCATCCTTCCTGTTCTTCCACTGGACCACCGAAAACTATGCGACCGTGCAGGAGCGCAGCGACTATTTCCACCACGCCATGAACTCGGTCATCATCGCAGGCGGCTCGACGCTGATTGCGCTTCTGATCGCGATCCCCGCCGCCTGGTCGATGGCGTTCTCGCCGACCAAGCGCACCAAGGACATCCTGCTCTGGATGCTCTCGACCAAGATGATGCCGCCGGTCGGCGTGCTGGTGCCGATCTACCTGATCTACAAGACCTTCGGCCTGCTCGATTCCCGCATTGGCCTCGTCTTCATCCTGTGTCTCGGAAACTTGCCGATCGTGATCTGGATGCTGTTCACCTATTTCAAGGAGATCCCGCGCGACATCCTTGAAGCCGCGCGCATGGACGGCGCCACCATCGGCCGCGAACTCGTCTATGTCTTGACGCCGATGGCGATCCCGGGCCTGGCCTCGACCATGCTGCTCAATTTGATCCTGGCCTGGAACGAGGCGTTCTGGACGCTCAATCTGTCGACGTCGAACGCTGCGCCGCTCACCACGTTCATCGCCTCCTATTCGAGCCCGGAAGGGCTGTTCTGGGCAAAGCTGTCGGCGGCCTCGACGCTGGCGATCGCGCCCATTCTCGTCCTCGGTTGGTTCAGCCAGAAGCAGCTCGTGCGCGGGCTCACCTTCGGCGCGGTGAAGTAGAAGGGCTGCCGGATCATGGGTCAGATCACACTTCAGGGCGTGCAGAAATCCTTCGGCCCGGTGCACATCATCAAGGGCGCCGACCTCGACATCGCCGACGGCTCCTTCGTGGTGTTCGTGGGCCCCTCCGGCTGCGGCAAGACCACGCTCCTGCGGCTTATCGCCGGGCTCGAAGACGTCTCTGGCGGCAAGATCCTGATCGACGGCAAGAACGTCGTCGATACGCCGCCCGCCAAGCGCGGGCTCTCAATGGTGTTCCAGTCCTACGCGCTCTATCCGCATATGAGCGTGCGCGGCAATATCGGCTTCGGCCTGAAGATGGCGGGCCTCGCCAAGGACGAGATCAACCGCAAGGTCGAGGCGGCCGCCGCGACGCTGAACCTCACGCCCTATCTCGACCGCAAGCCGCGCGAGCTTTCCGGCGGCCAGCGCCAGCGCGTCGCGATCGGCCGCGCCATCGTGCGCGAGCCCAAGGCCTTCCTGTTCGACGAGCCGCTCTCCAACCTCGATGCGGCGCTGCGCGTGCAGATGCGCATCGAGGTGACGCGGCTGCAGAAGCAGCTCGGCACCACCGCGATCTACGTGACACACGACCAGGTCGAAGCCATGACCATGGCCGACAAGATCGTCGTGCTCAACGGCGGCAAGATCGAGCAATATGGCTCGCCGCTGGAGCTTTACGAGCGGCCGGCCAATCTCTTCGTCGCCGGTTTCATAGGTTCGCCCAAGATGAATTTCGTCACCGGCGAGCTCGCCCTGCAACGTGGTGCGGCCACCATCGGCGTCCGGCCGGAGCACCTCAAGATTGACCGCGATGGCACCGGAGGCTGGCAGGGGACCATCGCGGTGGCCGAGCATCTTGGCAGCGACACCTTCCTTTACGTCGATGCCGGTCCGCTCGGCATGCTGACCGCACGCTACATCGGCGAGCTGAGCCTGCATGCCGGCGACCGCGTGTCGCTGGTGCCGGACCCCGCGCGCATCCATCGCTTCGACGACGGCGGTAACGCGCTTCGGAACTAACAAGAAACGGGAAGACCACCATGTACCTGGAAAAATTCAAGCTGAACGGCAAGACCGCGTTCATCACTGGCGGCGGGCAGGGCATCGGCCTTGGCTGCGCGGAAGCGCTGGCCGAAGCCGGCGCCAGGGTCATCATCGGCGACCGCGACAGCAAGGTCGCCGACAGCGCCAAGGCCAGCCTGAAGGCGAAGGGCTTTGACGTGGAGACCGCGATCATGGACGTGACCGACACCAAGCGCGTGGCGGAGGTCGCGAACGACCTCGTCGCCCGCCACGGCAAGGTCGACATCCTCGTCAACAATGCCGGCATCGCCCGCAGCGAAACCCCGGCGGAGACCGTTACCGACGAGCACTGGCTCAACGTCATCGACGTCAATCTCAACGGCACCTTCTGGTGCTGCCGCGAATTCGGCAAGCACATGCTCAAGGCCGGGAGCGGCGCCATCGTCAATGTCGGCTCGATGTCCGGCTTCATCGTCAACAAGCCGCAGGAGCAGTGCTTCTACAATGCCTCCAAGGCGGGGGTGCATCATTTGACCAAATCGCTGGCCGCCGAATGGGGCGCGCGCGGTATCCGCGTCAATGCGGTGGCGCCGACCTATATCGAGACCCCGCTCAATGCCTTCGTGAAGAGCAACGCCAAGATGTATGACGCCTGGATCGGCGGAACCCCGATGGCACGGATGGGGCAGGTCGAGGAGATCGCCTCGGTCGTGTTGTTCCTGAGCTCCGAAGCGGCGAGCCTGATGACCGGCAGCATCGTGCTGGTGGATGGCGGCTATACTTGCTGGTAGGTTCACCGTCAAAGCTGACGGAAAGCGACCGGGAGCGACAATGCCGCGAGTGTATATCGGCGTCGACGTGGGGACCACGAGCACGCGGGCCGGAGTGTTTGACGAGGCCGGCACGCTTTTGGCCACCGCCCGGCATCCGATCCGCATCTGGCACGAGGCCGGCGATATCGTCGAGCAGTCGTCCCAGGACATCTGGGAGGCCTGCGCGACATCGGTGCGGGCCGCGATGGCGGAAGCCGCCATCGCGCCCGACAGTGTCGGTGGCATCGGTTTCGACGCGACGTGTTCGCTAGTTGTCCTCGACCGGCAGGGCGAGCCGCTCACGGTCAGCGCATCCGGCGACAAGCAACGCAATGTCATCGTCTGGATGGATCATCGCGCCACGGCCGAGGCGCGGCTGATCAACGAGACCGAGGACGCCGTGCTGCGCTATGTCGGCGGCTCGATCTCGCCCGAGATGGAGATGCCGAAGCTATTATGGCTGAAGCGGCACCTGCGCGCGAGCTTCGACGCCGCCGGACACTTCTTCGACCTCGCGGATTATCTGACCTGGCGCGCGACGGGATCGCTCCAGCGCTCGACCTGCACCGTCACCTGCAAATGGAACTATCTCGCCCATGACGGCGGCGGCTGGAGCGCGCAATTCTTCAAGCGCATTGGCCTGTCCGACTTCGTCAATGAGAAATACGCCCGCATCGGCACCGAGATCGTCGCCCCCGGCACGCGGCTCGGCGCGGGGCTCACCGCCACGGCCGCTGCCGAGCTCGGCTTGTCGCCGGGCATACCGGTCGGCGCTTCGCTGATCGATGCGCATGCCGGTGGCATCGGCGCGATCGGCGGCCGCGACGGATCGGGCGGGGCGAGCGATGTCAGCGACCGGCTTGCCTACATCATGGGAACGTCGGCCTGCATCATGGCGACGACGACCGAGCCGTGCTTCGTCCCCGGCGTGTGGGGGCCTTATTACTCCGGCATGGTTCCTGATTTCTGGCTCAACGAGGGCGGCCAGTCAGCCGCGGGCGCGGCAATCGACCATCTCCTCAAATCGCATCCCGGCCATACCGAGGCGAGCGCGGCGGCGCGCAGCGAGGGTCTCGACCTCATCGACTTCCTCGAGCGCCGCATTATCGCGCGCGCAGGCAGCGCCAGCCGTGCCGCGCTGCTCGCCCGCGACATCCATGTTCTCCCCGAGTTCATCGGCAACCGCTCGCCCTACGCCGACCCTGATACGCGCGCGGTGATCGCGGGCCTCGATCTCGACACCGACATCGCCGCGATGGAGCGGCTGTTCGTCGCCGGCCTGTGCGGACTCGCTTATGGGCTCGCCGAGGTGATCGAGGCGTTTGCCGCGCATGGCGTTTGCTCCAGCATCATCATCATGGGGGGCGGTGCGAGCCGCAGCCCGTTGGTGCGGCAGATCATGGCGGATACGACGGGCCTCACCGTCGCGCTGCCGCAGACCAGGGAGCCGGTGCTGCTGGGGGCTGCGATGCTGGGGGCGGTGGCCGGCGGCGCCTATGCCTCGATCGGCGAGACCATGGCAAAAATGTCGGCGCTGGGACGGAAGAGCGAGCCGACCGCGCCCGACATGGCCGCGTTTCACGCCCGCAAGCGCGAGGTCTATAAGCTCCTGCGCGACGTCGATCGCGGCAGCCGCGCGGCGATGGCCGACATCGCGAGAGGTTGAAGGACATGCTGATTGCCTGCGGCGATGCGCTGATCGATTTCGTGCCGACGGGAAATGCGCAAGGACGCGAGGCGGTGATGCCGGCGGTCGGCGGCTCCTGTCTCAACGTCGCCATCGGCATGGCCCGGCTGGGCGCACCCACTGGATTCGTCGGCGGCATCTCGACCGATTTGTTCGGGCGGATGATTGCAGATCATGCGGCGGCCTCCAACGTCGACCTCAATCTCGCCACCCGCAGTGATCACCAGACCACGCTCGCTTTCGTGCGCATCTTCGCGGGCGAATCGCATTATGCCTTCTACGACGCCGGAACCGCGACGCGGAACTGGACCTACCGGCGCGGGACGATTCCGTTCGCGCATGTGGACGCCGTTCATGTCGGCTCGACCACACTCGTCAACGACCAGGGCGCGGCCGAGACGACAGCGCTGATCGCGGACGCGCGGGCGTCGTCGACGATCTCGTTCGATCCGAACTGTCGGCCCAATCTGGTCAAGGACAAGCCGGCTTACCTGGCGCGCATGGCCGAGTTCACTGGCTGTGCCGATCTCATCAAGATGTCCGACGTCGACTTCGCCTATCTCTTCGGCGACGAGCCTTACGAGCAGCGGGCGAAGGCGCTGCTCGGGCAGGGCACGCGCCTCGTCGTCATCACCCGCGGCAACAACGGCGCGATCGCATGGCACGCGGGGGCAGGGCAGATCGAGGTCGCCGCGCCCAAAGTCGAAGTCGCCGACACGATCGGCGCGGGCGACAGTTTTCAGGCGGCGCTGCTCTTTGCCCTGCACAAGCAGGGGCGCATTGCCCGGCAAGCATTGAAGGACATAAGCGCCGTCGAGCTCCGCCTGGCCCTGTCCTTTGCCGCCAATTGCGCCGGCCTGACCTGCACCCGCCCGGGCGCCGATCCGCCCTGGAGCCATGAGATCAATTGGAGCTGGTAGCCCGTTTTTCCCTTCTCCCCTTGTGGGAGAAGGTGGCGCGAAGCGCCGGATGAGGGGTATGCACCCACGAGCGCGAGAGCTTCGTTGGCCGCGCGAGACCCCTCACCCGTCTCGCCGCTTCGCGGCGATCCACCCTCTCCCACGAGGGGAGAGGGGAAGGCACCGAGTCACATCCGCGCAACGGCCTTCTCGGCGCATTTTATGAACCTGGAGATCAGCGGGCTCTGGGAATCCCTCCGCCAGCACACCGCGATGTCGATAGAATCGGCGGCATCGCGCAGCGGCCTGAACACGATGCCGCGTGGCGCGCCGAGCTGGGCGCAGGCCGGCACGATCGCAAGACCTTCGCCGGCGAGAACCAGGCTCATGGCCGAATGCACCGTCTCCACACGACTCGCGATCGGCATCACGATCTGATGTCGTCGCAGCAGGGCTGCGACCGCGGAGGAGGCGGGATCTTGCTCCGGAGGCGGCAACGCGATCAGCGGACGGCCCTGCAACCGCGCCATCGGCACGGCGCCGAGACGTGCGAGCGGCGAGCGGATCGGCATTGCCAGCATGAATGGCTGCGCACCGATCCGAGCTACCTGGATCTCGGGATGGTTGATGGCCGGCATGCACAGCGCAACCGTGACACTGCGGTCAAGCAGCCTGGCCTCGCGCGTCGATGCGCTGAGCTCGGCGAAGTCGAGATCGACGCCGGGAATGGAGCGGCGCAGCTCAGGGATAAGCCGCGGCAGCATCGCATTCGCCAGGACGAACATGTAGCCGACCGAGAGCCGCCCGCGCTTGCCGGCGGCGACCGCGCGCGCAGCTTCGGCGCCGTCGACGGCCAGCGCCAGAGCTTCGCTCGCACGCGCCAGCAGCGCCAGGCCTGCCTCGGTCAGGTCCATGCCGCGGGTGCCGCGGCGGAACAGCGGCGCGCCGATCTCGGCCTCGAGCTTGCGGATCTGGACGGACAGCGGAGGCTGAGCCATCCGCAGCCGCTCGGCGGCCTTGCCGACGCTGCGTGTCTCGGCGACGGCGACGAAATAGCGGAGGCGGCGAAGATCCATTGGCATACTGTAAACGTATGGGTTGGCCATCAAAATCGTATTGGACGGCGAGTTAACAAAACTGTCATTCTCGCTGTCAATGCTTTGGGCCAACGGCGGCCCGCTTCGGAGCGTGATGTGACGACGATGAACGGCGATCCCTGTCTCCTGTCCGCAACCGAGCTGCGCGGCCTCATCGCCGAAAAGCGGATTTCGCCCGTCGAGATCGTCAGTGCCGTGCTCGCGCGCGCCGAGGCGCTCCAGCCCGAGTTGAACTGCTTCATCACGCTCTGCGGCGACGAGGCGATGGCGCAGGCGCGCGTCGCCGAGCGCAAAATGATGGCCGGCGAGCCGCTCGGCCTGCTCCACGGCATCCCCGTCACCGTCAAGGACATCGTCAACACCAAGGGCGTCAAGACCACCTTCGGCGCCGTTCCCTACAAGGACAATGTGCCGAACGAGGATGCCGTCGCGGTGGCGCGGCTGCGCGCCGAAGGCGCAATCCTGATCGGCAAGACCACGACGCCGGAATTCGGCAGCAAGTGCCTGACCGATTCACCTTTGTTCGGCCGCACCCGCAATGCGTGGGATCGGTGCCGGTCCTCCGGCGGCTCCAGCGGTGGCGCGGCCGTCGCGGTCGCCAGCGGCATCGCGCCGCTCGCGATCGCGACCGACGGCGGCGGCTCGACGCGAATTCCCGCGGCCTGCAACGGCGTGGTCGGCTTGAAGCAGAGCAACGGAGTCATCCCCCATAGTCAGGCGCTCGATGCGTTCGGCAACCAGACCTATGTCACGCCGACCACGCGGACCGTCGCCGACACGGCGTTGATGATGCAGGCGATGGCAGGCGAGGATGCTTGCGACCCCTGGTCGATCGGCGTCCCCGTGCCCGATTTCATCGGCACGGCCGCGCCGCGCGGCGATCTGCGCGGGCAGCGGATCCTGTATTGCCTGACGCCGCCGGGCCGTCCGGTGTCCGCCGAGGTCGCAGCCAGCTTCAAGGCGAGCCTCGACCGGCTGGCGGGGCTCGGCGCCGAGCTCGAGGAATTTTCCGGCGACGGTTTCGACATCGAGCCGATCTGGCGCGCCATCAACCACACGGTCTGGCGCACGCGCTTTGCAAAACTCGCAGCCGACCACAAGGACGAGCTGAGCGAGGCCTTCCTCAAGCAGCTCGCGCTTGCGACCGAGGTCAGCGGCGTCGACTACCAGGAGGCGATGTTCGCGCGTACCGCGCTGTTCCGCCGCGTGCAATCGCTGCTTGCGCGCGGACACTTCCTGGCGATGCCGACGCTCACGCGCACCGCGCTGCCGATCAAGCAGGATTTGTTCGGCTCCATCGAGATCGACGGAGCGCATTTCGACAGTGTCCGGCCGCACTGGTTCCCCTGGACCATGCCATTCAACATGACCGGCCATCCCGCCGTCAGCCTGCCCTCTGGCTTTGGCCGAGACGGCCTGCCGATCGGGCTTCAGCTCGTCGGCCGCTTCCGTGCCGATGCGGAGTTGCTGCGCGTCAGCGCGCTGTTCGAGGCTTCAAGCGACCTTCTGTCCCGCTGGCCGGCTTGAGGAGATGGGCATGCTGCAAAGGGCTTGCCTCCGGCGTCCGGACATGTTGATCGTGCCGCAGCTGAGCCCTGAAGCCGAGCGCGCATGAGCGTATTTGTCCTCCGACGTCTGTTGACCTTGCTGGCGACGCTGGTCGGCGCATCCCTGATCATTTTCCTGGTGCTGGACGCGCTTCCCGGCAACGCCGCGCAGATGCTGATGGGCGCCGATGCCTCGCCGGATGCGGTCCGCGCGCTCACCGTCAAGCTTGGGCTCGACCAGCCGCTGGCGGTTCGCTATTTGCAATGGATCAAGGGCCTCCTCGTCGGCGATCTCGGCAACTCCTATGTCTACGGCACGCCGGTCGCCAGCCTGATCGCGGAGCGGCTGGTGCTGACCATTCCGCTCGCGATCATGGCCATGACGATCACGGTGACGCTGGCACTCTCGGCCGGCATCTATACCGCCGCCAATCACAACAAGCTCGGCGACGTCGGCGTGATGTCGCTGACGCAGGTCGGCATCGCGCTGCCGAATTTCTGGTTCGCGATCCTCTTGGTGCTCCTGTTCGCGGTGCGGCTGCAATGGCTCTCGGCGGGGGGATTTTCCGGCTGGGAGGATGGCATCTGGCTCGGCGTGAAGTCGCTGCTGCTGCCGGCGATCTCGCTCGCGGTGGTGCAGGCTGCGATCCTGGCGCGTGTCACGCGCTCGGCCGTGCTGGAAGTGCTGCGCGAGGATTTTGTTCGAACGGCGCGCGCGAAGGGGCTCGGCAAGCGCGAGGTGCTGTGGAGCCACGTGCTGCGCAATGCCATGATCCCCGTCATGACGGTGATGGGGCTGCAATTCGCCAACCTGCTCGCCGGCACCATCGTGATCGAGAACGTGTTCTATCTGCCGGGCCTTGGCCGCCTGATCTTCCAGTCGATCGCCAACCGCGACCTGATCGTGGTGCGCAATTGCGTGATGCTGCTGGCGACCATGGTCGTCATCGTCAATTTCGTGGTCGACGTGCTCTATGCCTTCATCGATCCCCGCATCAAGGTCCACGACCTGTGAGCGCGCCCCTGACCACTCCGATTGACGCGCCGGTCGCGGCGCGCCGCGTACCGGCCAAGACCTTCTGGGGCCGCGCGCTGCACCATCGCAGCTTCGTGCTCGGCGGTTCGCTGAGCCTTCTGGTGCTCGCCTCGGCGCTGCTTTCGCTGGTGTGGACGCCATGGTCTCCTTACGAGATCGACATCGCCTCGAAGCTGCGGCCGCCATCGGCGGCGCACTGGCTCGGCACCGATTCCTTCGGCCGCGACATCGTCTCGCTGCTGCTCGCCGGCGCCCGCGCCACCATCATGGTCGGCGTCATCGCCGTCAGCATCGGTCTCACCTTCGGCGTCACGCTCGGACTGATCGCCTCGGCCCGGCGCGGCTGGACCGAAGAGATCATCATGCGCTTCTCCGACTTCACCTTCGCCTTTCCGGCGGTGCTGTCCGCGATCATGCTCGCCGCGGTGGTGGGGCCGGGGATGGTCACCTCGATCGTCGCGATCGGCATCTTCCAGATCCCGACGCTGACCCGGCTGACGCGCGGCTCCGCCAACGCGATCTGGGCGCGCGAATTCGTGCTGGCCGCGCGTGCCGCAGGCAAGGGCGCCTTCCGTATCACCATCGAGCATGTCCTGCCGAATATTCTGTCGATCCTGATCGTGCAGGTCACCATCCAGTTCGCGCTCGCTATCCTGGCTGAAGCCGCTTTGTCCTATCTCGGTCTCGGCACGCAGCCGCCACAGCCGTCCTGGGGACGGATGCTGAACGATGCGCAGACGCTGCTGTTCCAGTCGCCGATGCTCGCGGTCTATCCGGGCGCTGCGATCGCGATCGCGGTGCTGGGCCTCAATCTTCTCGGTGACGGATTGCGCGACCTGCTCGATCCCCGACTGGCACGGGAGCGATGACGATGGGCGCGCGCTCCACCATGCCGCTGATCGAGGTCGACAATCTCGGTGTCCGCCTCAACACCAGCCGCGGGCCGGCACAGGCCGTGCGCGGCGTCAGCTTCTCCCTCAAGCGCGGCGAGACGCTGGGGTTGGTCGGCGAGTCCGGCTGCGGCAAGTCGATCACCGCGATGTCGCTGATGGGGCTGTTGCCCGATAGCGCCGTGGTCTCGGGCAGCATCAAGCTCGACGGCAACGAGCTCGCAGGGTTGCCGGACGCCGATTACTGCCGCCTGCGCGGCAACCGCATCAGCATGATCTTCCAGGAGCCGATGACCGCGCTCAATCCGATGCACACGATCGGGCACCAGGTGGCCGAGCCGCTGCGACGTCACAAGAAGCACTCGGCGGCGCAGGCGCGCAAAGAAGCCATCGCCTTGCTCGACCGCGTCGGACTGCCCGATCCGGCGCGGCGGGTCGACGCCTATCCGCACCAGTTTTCCGGCGGCCAGCGCCAGCGCATCACCATCGCCATGGCGCTTGCCTGCGAGCCTGACCTGTTGATCGCGGACGAGCCGACCACCGCGCTCGACGTCACCATTCAGGGCCAGATCCTCGACCTCATCGCCGATCTCGTCGAGGAGCGCGGCATGTCGATGATCCTGATCTCGCACGATCTCGGCGTCATCGCCGAGAACGTGCAGCGCATGATGGTGATGTATGGCGGCACCGTCGTCGAGAGCGGGCCGACCGACGAGGTGTTCCGCCGCATGGGGCATCCCTATACGCAGGGCCTGTTCCGCGCCCGGCCGAAGCTCGGCGCGCGCAAGGGGACGCGGCTGAAGACGATCTCGGGCACCGTACCGGAACTTGCGGATCTGGCGGCGGGGTGCACGTTCTCCGACCGATGTCCGCTCGCGATCGATCAGTGCCGCGCCGCGCTTCCGCCGATGGTCGACGTCGGACCCCGGCACGTCGTGCGTTGCATCAGGACGGATGTCTCGATGGCTGAGAACGTCGGAGCGCTGTCCGCATGACCGCTGCGCCCCTTCTCGACGTGAAGGATCTCGAGCAGCGCTACGCCCTGCCGCGGGAGAGCCTGTTTCGCCCGCCGGGCCAGGTGCGCGCGCTCAATGGCGTCAGCGTGCAGGTCGCCGCCGGCAAGAGCCTCGGCGTCGTCGGCGAGTCCGGCTCGGGCAAGTCGACCTTCGCGCGGCTGGTGATGGCGTTGGAGCGGCCGACGTCGGGCCAGGTCGCGCTGCTCGGCCGCGATCTCAATCGCATCTCGGCCGACGAACTGCGTCGCGCCCGCCGCGATTTCCAGATGGTGTTCCAGGATCCTTACGGCTCGCTCGATCCGCGCCAGACCATAGCCCGCATCGTCGCCGAGCCGCTCACTGTGCTGGAAGACGCCGACCGCACCACTTTTCGTGCGCGCGTCGCCGCAGTGCTGCGCCAGGTCGGCTTGCGCGATGCCGACATGGAGAAATATCCGCACGAATTCTCCGGCGGCCAGCGCCAGCGCATCGCCATTGCGCGCGCGCTGATCACCCAGCCGAAGCTGATTGTCGCCGACGAGCCGGTCTCCGCGCTCGACGTCTCCGTGCAGGCGCAGGTGCTGAACCTGATGCAGGATCTGCAGGAGCAGTTCGGGCTGAGCTACATCCTGATCAGCCATGACCTCGCTGTCGTCGACTATCTCTGCGACGAGGTCGCGGTGATGTATCTCGGCCGGATCGTCGAGCAGGGACGGCCCGAAGATCTGTTCGAGCACTGCGCCCATCCCTATACGCGGGCGCTGCTGGAGGCGGTGCCCCGGGCCCGCGCCGGCGGCGGTCGGCGGCGGCGCGGTGGCCAGGCGATCGCCTCGCAATCGGCGGCGGCGGCCGGATGCCCCTATGTCGCGCGCTGTCCGCTCGCCGACCAGCATTGCCGCGAGGCGCTGCCTGCGTTACGCAAGGTGGGCGAGGGGCACCTTGCCGCCTGCCACAAGGCCGAGGCCGTGATGGCGTTGCCGCAGGCAGCCATGGAAGGTTAGTGTCCGGAGCAGGATTGGCGTAGGCTCACGAAGACAGCAGGCCGGGGAGTTACGAGATGTTCAGGAAACTATCCATCGTCGCATTTGCCGCCGCGCTGGTCGCGGCGCCTCTGCCGGTGCTGGCGCAGAGCAAGAAGGACAGCGTCGTCATGGCCATGGCGCTGGAGCCGCCGGGGCTCGATCCGACCAACGCCGCCGCCGCCGCGATCGCCGAGGTCACGCTCTACAACATCTACGAGACCCTGACCAAGATCAACGAGGACGGCTCCGTTTCGCCCTTGCTGGCGGAGAGCTGGACCGCTTCGCCGGACCTGAAGACCTATACGTTCAAGCTGCGCAAGGGCGTCAAATTCCATAACGGCGAGGCATTCGATTCCGCCGCGGTGAAGTTCTCGTTCGAGCGCAACGCCGCGCCGACCAGCACCAACAAGGATAAGAGCCTGTACCAGGCCTTCGAGAAGGTCGAGGCGCCCGACGCCGACACCATCGTGATCACGGTGAAATATTCCGAGCCGAACCTGCCGTTCTTGCTCGGCCAGGCGGGCGGCTCGATCGTCGAGCCGAAGAGCGCGCCGACCAACGTGACGCAGCCGGTCGGCACCGGGCCCTATCAGCTCGGCGCCTGGGCCAAAGGCTCCTCGATCACGCTGAATAAGTGGGCCGATTATCGCAACGCCTCGGCGATCAAGCTTTCGAAGGTGACGATCCGCTTCATCTCCGATCCGGCCGCGCAGGTGGCGGCGCTGCTGTCGGGCGACGTCGATGCGTTCCCGCGCGTCGCCGCGGCGCGCGCCCTGGCCCAGTTCAAAGCCGATCCGCGTTTCACGGTGCTGGTCGGCGGCTCCAGGGCCAAGACCATCGTCGCGATCAACCATCGCAAGAAGCCGCTGGACGACGTCCGCGTCCGCCGCGCCATCCTCGCCGCGATCGACCGCAAGGCCATGATCGACGGCGCCGTCGACGGCTTCGGCACGCCGATCGGTAGCTTCTATGTGCCGGGGGCGCTCGGCTATGTCGACACCACCGGCATCAATCCCTACGACCCCGAGAAGGCCAAGAAGCTGCTCACTGAAGCCGGCGTCACCACGCCGCTCGAATTGTCGCTCAAGCTGCCGCCGCCGTCCTATGCGCGGCAGGGCGGCGAGATCGCCGCAGCCCAGCTCGCCAAGGTCGGCATCGTCGCCAAGATCGAGAACGTCGAATGGGCGCAATGGCTGTCGCAGGTGTTCGCCGGCAACGGGCCGCACAATTTCGACCTCACCATCGTCAGCCATGTCGAACCGTTCGATCTCGTGAAGATCACCGAGCCGGATTACTACCTCGGCTACAACAACGAGAAGTTCAACGCACTCTACAAGCAGATCGTGTCGACGCCCGAGGAGGCCGCTCGCGCCAAGCTGCTCGGCGACGCCCAGCGCATGCTGGCCACCGACGCCGTCTCCGCCTACCTCTATCAGCCGCAGCTGATCACCATTACAGCCAAGAAGCTGAAGGGCGTCTGGAAGGACGTCCCGCAGTACGAGAATGATTTCTCGACATGGTCCTGGGAGTAGGGCGCTCCATCAAGTCGAGCGTATCGCGTCAATCTTGGCCTCTCCCATCGGGGAGAGGCCATTCCTTTGGCGCGTCCAAACAAAAAACTGAAAAACAACCCCATGCACAGTAGCCGGGCATAGTCATTTCAATGGCTTGCACGTTGCGTCGCAATGGCTTGTGCGTTGCGTCGTTCAATGGTCGATACGCCGGAATATTGACCCGTCGGGCAAAACACCGGCAATATTCCATCATCGCGGTCTCGTGGTTCGGGCCGCTGTCGGGCGAGGCACGCCGTGAAGATGCCGATGCCGCCTGGTGGAGTCGCAAGCAGATGCGCCGGCGTTCGCTCGGCTGCTTTTGCCAGCAGGTCATCAAACCTTCACGGATGCGCAATCTGAGGTGACGATCCGCACGACGCAGCCGCGGTTCCATGCGCGCGATCAAACTCTCTCCCGAATTCCTGCAAATCTCTGCCATCTACCAAAGGTAGATTCGCTCCCGGTGAAGCGTGGTCAACAACGCGTCTTGCAAAAAAGAAAGCTCTGCAGGCGTCAGGTCCGCTTCCGACAATGAAAATGGGAGTTACGCCATGCAGCATCTGCCGAACGACACCTACGACGTCACGCTTGACCAATTTGGCCAAATCGCGACCGTGTATGGAGACCCCGGCTTTCCGGCATCCACCGACGTCGTGGGCGGCAACGACACCGTGACCGCCAGTGTCGCCGCGCTCAATGCAAAACTCACGATCTTCGGTGACGACCACACGATGTTGCTTGGTCATTCCCAAGGCGGAAACGACACACTGATCGCCGACATCGACGGCGGCTGGGACGCCGCCGTCGTGATTGGCGATACCCAGTCGATGATCGATGATGCCAAGGGCGGCAACGACACCATCGTCGCGGATGCCGGCCGCACCATCTACACGACGATCTCGGCGTTCGGGGATGTCGCCGGCGACATGTCGGGCAATGCGCAGGGCGGCCATGACGACATCACCGGCTCAATCGCGTGGCGCGGCGGCGCCAATCTGTTCGCCGGCGATGCCGGCGGTTCCATGATGGACACCACGCATGGCGGCAACGACACACTCGATGTCAGCGTGCTCACGACGGATGGCGGGGCGACCGTCAGCGGAGACGCCATCGGTTCCCTGAGGGGGCTCGCGCAGGGCGGCAACGACAACCTGACCGTCACCTTGAACGGTGGCAGCCCCATCTCGAGCGGAGCCCTGTTCGGGGATTCGGCTGAAACCCTGATGGACTTCGCCCAAGGCGGCGACGATGTGCTCACCGTCAAGCTCGACGGCCAGTATGCGGAAGCCGGCGCGCAGATGTACGGCGATGCGCCGACCATGGTGGGCAATTCCCATGGCGGCAACGACGTCCTCAATGGCGGCGCTGGCCGCGATTTCATGTATGGCGACGCGCGAATCTACGAACCGGCGACACCAGGCTCGATCACCGGCGGCGTCGACACGCTGAACGGCGGGGCTGGCGACGACCGGATGTGGGGCGGGGGAAACAGCGACTTGTTCGTCTTCAACACCGGCTCGGGCAACGACACGATCGTCGACTTCGGTCAGGGCAACAAGGCCGTCGGCAGCACCGCGGTGGAACAGGATCTGGTCGACGTGCAGGGCTACGGCTTTGCAGACTGGACGGCGCTGTCGAAACTGATCAGCGACAACTCCGCCGGCGATGCCGTGATCCATCTTTCCGCCAATGATTCAATCACGCTGGACGGGGTTCACACGGCGAACCTGCATCCAACCGACTTCATCATCTGAAGGCGCAGAGCAAGAGCGGCGGTGTCGCCCCGCGACGCGGAGCGCCATCGCGGCTGCGCAATGACGAGTTTCGCCGCACGGCGTAACGAACCCGTCGCCATCAAACTCTGTCCCGAATTCCAGCAAACCTCCGCCATCGACCAGAACTAAATTCGTCTCGGTGAAGCGTGGTCACAGCACGTCGGGCAAAAATTCCAGCGACGTGAGCCCCGCTTCCGACAATGAAATGGGAGTTACGCCATGCAATATCTGCCGAACGACACCATCGACGTCCTGCTCGACCAGTTTGGTCAGATCGAAACCCTCTACGGTGATCCGAATTTTCCGACCACCACGGATGCCTGGGGCGGCAACGACACCGTGACGGTCACCGTCACCCAGCCGGAAGTTGACGTCACGATCTTCGGCGAGGACGACACGACGTTGCATGGCCACTCCCGCGGCGGCAACGACACCCTGACCGTTACTGGGAGCTACGGCTGGAATGCCTTCCTCGTGGTCGGCGACGCCCGGGCAATGACCGACGACGCCAGGGGCGGCAACGACACGATCAGTGTCGGGGCCGATTCGCTTTACACCGACGTGCATGTTTTCGGTGATGTCGCCGGCGACATGTCGGGCAATTCGCACGGCGGCAGTGACACCATCACGAGCGCGGTGGGCTGGCGAAGCTACGACCATGTGTACGCCGGCGATGCCGGCGGTTCCATGAACGGCGCGGCGCAGGGCGGCAATGACACGCTCGACATCACTGTGAACACCATGCAGGGCTTTGCGACAGCTAGCGGCGATTCCATCGGCTCCATCGGCGGCGATGCGCATGGTGGCAACGACAACATCACCTTCACCTTCGGCACCGACGTCGTCTGGACCGCTGGATTCGGCTACGGAGATTCGGCGACCTCGCTGACCGACAATGCCCAAGGGGGAGATGATATTCTCACAATCGAGTTCGATGGCATCGACAGCCTCCATTATACGAACCCGGAGCTCTTCGGCGATGCGCGGACCATGTCCGGCAATGCCCAAGGCGGTAACGATATTCTCACCGGCGGAGCAACCAACGATCACCTCTATGGTGATGCCGCGAACTATGCCCCCGCGACGCCGGGCTCGATCACCGGCGGCAGGGATATTCTCAACGGCGGCACCGGCGATGACCAGCTTTCCGGCGGCGGAAACAGCGACACCTTCGTCTTCAACACCGGCTCAGGCAATGACCTGATCACCGATTTCGATCAGGGCAACAAGGCGGTCGGCAGCACGGTGACCGAGCACGACCTGATCAATGTGCACGATTACGGGTTTGCGGACTGGACGGCGCTGTCGAGCCTGATCAGCGACAATGCCGCCGGCGACGCCGTGATTCATCTGTCGGCGAGCGACAGCATCACGCTCGACGGCGTCCACGCGGCGAGCCTGCACCAGACCGACTTCCTCATCTGAGCGAGTTGCCCTGGAAGCAACGATCTCGCCCCGCCTGCGGCGGGGCGAGACTCGGGTTGCATCTTGGCCGCCCAGCAGCGCTAGCACTTCGGCGCTTGAACGACCGCTTCTGACCCGAAGCGGGCTTGCTGTGCCAGGCCGAAGCTAATTATTCAGTCTTATCAGCTGAACCCTTGCGCAGCGCCTCTAAGGCTATACGGGCGTGGTGGGCTGCTTTCTGGTTGCCCACCGTTTCGATCTTTTCCAGTGCCCAAGTCAAATACTGCATAGCAGCCTGGACGTCAGCAGTTTGGTCGGTCATATGACCGTTTCTATCGAATTATGATCGGTTCGTCCCTCGCTTGCTGCGCATATGCGAATTGCATCAGCGATGGCGGCTGTGGCCAAAAGTGAACAGTCTCGCGGTGACGGAAGGAGCATTATCGGCTGTTGCTCCCCGAGTTCAGCGCCATACTCCGTCCTGAATTGATGCAGAGGTCACGCAGTGATCGACGGTAGTATTCCCATTTTGAGCCCTCGGGCTAAGCGCCTCTTGCGGCGCTTAGCCCGAGGCTGCTCTGACCACACCAATGCGGTTCAGATCGGCGGAAGAGCTGATCAAGTTGGCGAACAGCGGAAGCGGCTGCTGGGTGCGACCCACGACGGGCGGTTCGAGTGAAGGCGGCGGCGCACCGTTTGGAAACGATGCGCCGCTAGTTAGGTCATGCTGCCCTGGCGTGGACGTTGCCGATCCAGTCGCGGGCGAGTGTCACGTCGGCTTGCGACAATTGATGGCCTGCCGGCAGGACCCTATGGGTCACGCTCGCGCTTGCTTGCGAGAGCAGAGCCGCAAGCTTGGCCGAATTGCCGGCCGGCACGATCGGATCAGCCTGCCCAGACAGCAGCAGGACCGGCTTGCCGGCAAGATCGGCCGTAGGCGGATCCGACAGTGGCACCATCGCGCGCAGCAGGATCGCGCCGGCCAGCACCTCCGGCTTCAGCAGCAACAGCGCGGCTGCGATGTTGGCGCCGTTGGAGAATCCGACCGCGACCGGCGCGGCGATGCCGTAGCGCTGCCGAGCCTCGTTGACGAAGTCGCCGAGCTCGTTCGCGCGGCGGCGGACGTCGTCCTCGTCGAACACACCTTCGGCGAGGCGGCGGAAGAAGCGCGGCATGCCGTGCTCGAGCACGCGGCCGCGCGGCGAGAGCAGGGCGGACCCCGGCGAGATCATCTTACCGAGCCCGAGCAGGTCGTTCTCGTCGCCGCCGGTGCCGTGCAGCAGCAGCAGCGGAGGTGAGCCCGCGCTGGCCGCGGGCTCGAAGCGATGGATGAATTCAGTCTCGGTCATGACACGGTCTCTTCCAGATTCGGCAGAACGCCCTCGATCTGCTTGCGCTGTGCTTCGAGGAAAGCAGGCAGCTTGAGGTCTTGCCCCAGCGTCGCGACAGGTTCGTCGACGGCGAAGCCGGGGATGTCGGTCGCAATCTCGAACAGCACGCCGCCGGGCTCGCGGAAGTAGATCGAGCGGAAGTAATTGCGATCCCTTTGCTCGGTCGGATGCAGGCCGTGATTGCTCACGAGCCTTTGCGCCATCTTGCCCTGCTCGGCATCGTCAGCCGCGCGGAACGCGATGTGATGCACCGAGCCGCCGCCCTGATGCCCGCGCAGGAAGCCCTTGGCCTCGTAGATGTCGACGACGCTGCCCTCGACATCGCCAGGCGCCTTGAAGCGGATCACCGAGCCTTCACGGCCGGTCTCCTTGAAGCCGAACACGTCGGTGAGGACGGCTGCCGTCTTCGCCGCGCTGTCGAGCAGCAAGGTCACGCCATGGAAACCGCGGATCGCGTGCTCGGCCGGCACGTCGCCATTGCTCCAGCCGGGCTCGCTCTCGGCGCCGGGAACGCCAACCAGCGCCAGCGCCATGCCATCGGGATCGGTGAACGGCAGCACGGATTCGCCGAAGCGCTTCTCCAGCGCCTCATACGCGATGCCCTTCTCGGTGAAGCGCTGGGTCCAGTAGCCGAGCGAGCGCTGCGGCACGCGGAAGGCGGTCTGATGGGTCTCGCCGACGCCGCGTCGCCCGGCCGAAACGCCCGCCCACGGAAAGAAGGTCAGGATGGTGCCGGGGCGGCCGGCCTCGTCGCCGTAGTAGAAGTGATAGGTGCCGGGATCATCGAAATTGACCGTCTTCTTGACGAAGCGCAGACCGAGATCCCGCGTGTAGAAGCGGAAATTCCTGATGGGGTCGCCGGCTATCGCGGTCACATGGTGCAGTCCAGACATTTTCGTCCTCCATAGTTCGGGGAGCGTCTTGCTCTGGCCGGAAATATCGTTCCGCTTTGTATTGGAGACAATCCATGCAAATATGACGGCTATGTCTACGATTTGGAAACAATCGCCGAGGCCGGCCCTTGGATAAGGTCGCCAGCCTCCGCGCGTTCGTGAAAGTGGTCGAAAGCGGCAGTTTTGCCGAAGCGGGGCGGCAGTTGCGGCTGTCGCGCTCGGCGATCAGCAAATATGTCGCCGACTTAGAGGAGAGCCTCGGCGTGCAGCTCCTGAACCGGACCACGCGGCATGCCAGCCCGACCGAGAACGGCCAGCGCTATTTCGAGCGCGCACTCGTCATCCTCTCGGAGATCGAGGCCGCCGACCAGGCGGTGACGCAGGCCCAGTCGGCGCCGCGCGGCCTGCTCCGCGTCAACGCGCCGATGTCGTTCGGCACGATGCGGCTCGGGCCGGTGCTGGCCGATTTCATGGCGCGCTATGGCGAGCTTCAGCTCCAGATCGTCCTCAGCGACGATCTGCTCGATCCCGTCCAGGACGGTTTTGACGTGACCTTGCGGATCGCGGAACTGGAATCGTCGAGCCTGATCGCGCGGAAAATCACGCCGGTGGCGCGCATGATCTGCGCTTCGCCGGATTATCTCGCACGTCACGGCACGCCAAAGCACCCGCAGGATCTGCGCGAGCACGCCTCGCTGACATACGGCTTCCTGCTCACCGGCAATCAGTGGAAGCTTACCGGCGCGGATGGCGATCACTGGATCCAGCCGGCCTGGTCGCTCTGCGTCAACAATGCCGAGGTGCTGCGCGACGTCGCGATCAAGGGCAGGGGGCTCGCGCTGCTGCCGGAGTTCATCGCCGCTGACGCGTTGCGGACAGGCAAGCTGCGCGCCGTCCTGCAAGACTATTTTGCGCCGCCGCTCGCGCTCTATGCGGTCTATCCGCCGACGCGGCATTTGTCGGTGAAGGTGCGGCTGTTCATCGACTTTCTCGTCGAGCGGTTTGGGCGCGATGAAGAAGCCGGCGCGCAGGCGGGCTGAGGCTGGGTCGCGAAGCCATGGCTCTGCCCGGGCAACGGCTCGCAGCGATCTATCGCGATGAGTCAAGAAGGCGAGCTACACGGCGGACACTCAGGGGATTTGCCTTTGAAAGGGTGAGCGGCAAGGGTGCTCCTATTGTCAATGTTGCTGACAGTGATTCCTCGGAATTGCTCTCCCGCGAACGATTGGATGAAGTCCGGCGACCAGCAAAGGCCATGATGATTGTGCCTTTGCTGTGAGTCGCGCAGTGGCTGGATACGATTATACCAGACCGGAAAGTTGAACTTTCTTCCCGTGCCTTGGACTCATATTAGCGTCCCGACTTCGCGCCTCAGGACAGAGAGAGTTCAGCCGCTGTCAGGGCGTTCCGAGGGCTCTCTTCCGTGCCACCGCGAAGAGCCGGGCACGATGAGTAGCTCACACTTCTCGACTTGATTTCAACAAGCGCAGGAGGAAGCTATGCGGAAGTCTCTCACCTTTTTCCTTTCTGGCGTGGCATTGGCCGTCGCGGCGTCAACGGCCGTGGCCGGTGAGCGGGTGCTCGAGTTCAAGCTGATCACGAAGCCGATCGACCTCAAGGTCATAGAGGCCGCAAACGTCGAAGGACAGACGGTTGTGTCTGGGAAATTCTTTGGGGTCGCTGTCTTCACCGATGGCCGTATCGGAGTGAAAGAGTTCGTCAATACTTCGGACTTGCTCAAAGGATCGGGGCCCTTCTTCGGCTACAGCACGTACACGTTCGAGGAAGGCTCGATTACCGCGCGCTACACCGGTTCGGCCAAGGACGGCAAATCAACGGGCGAATACACAATCTTGTCGGGCACAGGTGCCTATGCGAACGCCACGGGTACGGGAACGATCGAAAGCGCGCCGAACCCGTTCAAAGGCGTCAACCTGCTGAACATAAAGCTCGTCGTTAAAACGTCCGGTTCGTGACAGCGCAATGGTCACAGGCCGCAAAGGAAGTTGGGCGCGTTAGCCCGGCCGGCGGCAGATTGCCGGCCGGGCGACCTACCGAAGAACCGACCGCGCCAAGCACGCCGGCTGGCCCATTCTGCACAGCCCCCGAAGAATGTTATTGCTTGAGCGACGCTGAAAAGGCGACCAGCGCGATCATGTCGTTGACGCTGAGATTCTCGACAACCGGTTTCATGAGTTCGCTATTGGCGCCCTTCCGCGCGCCCGATTTGAAGTCATAGAGCTGCCGGAACATGTAGGTGGGCGAACGGGACGCAAGCCCCGGCGCGGTGGCAGTCCCGTTGAGGTCAGCACCGTGACAGGTCCCGCACTGGACGCGCGGATCGCTGTTCGTTGCCAGCGTCCGTCCTTTCTGAATGCTGCCTACCGGGACGTAGGCGATGAAACGAGTGCGCGAGTCTCGGCTGACAAAGTGTTCAACGTTTTCCGGTATCTCGATGATGCGCTGGCCGATGGGCTCTTTCTCGGCGCCGTCCAGCGGAGCCAGAAACAGGTCTCTCACCTGTGTTTTTGGCACCGCCTCGGCCTCAACGACGACAATATTCGATCTCGGCTTGATGGAGGCGAAGTAGGCTGCCGCCTCAGCGAGTTCTTGATCTGTCACCGCTTTGGACAACTTGATCATCAGGTCGGTGGCGACGCGAGGCGCGGAGTTCGTGCGCAGGCCCGTCTTGAACTCCGCCGTTTGCTGAATGATGTATTCCGCGGAGAGGCCAAATAGGCTGGCATTCTCAGGACCGCCCGGTCCGTCTGCCCGGTGGCAGACGCCGCACGCGAACACCTCTGGCTTTCTCCCCCTCACCACGATGTCTGGCATTGGTGGATGATCGTCCGGATGCCAGTCGGGCGCGGCGAACAGATCGCGCACTTGCGTGAGCGTAAAACCGGCGGCGCTGTCAGGAACGTGCCTGATCGTGCCATCGTCTGGCGTGCGTTGAAAATTGGGCGGGTTGACCGGGTAGGCCCATGCTGGCGGGCCCTCCTGGATTTGCGCACGCGCCCCCGCCGCGGTGAGCAATGCCAACGAGAACACCCATAGAGCAGTCGGAGATCTCATGGCTCTCGACCTCCCAGCGCGTCGGTGAAGCCAAACTGTACTTTCCGAAGGCGAAGATCAGGAGCGGCTAACCGACCGCTTGTCGGGCGACGGGACGCCGCAGCTCCTCCGCCACATCGAAAACACCATTCAACGCCGCGGACTCGCAGACGTCAATGTGCGATTTCAGCCGACTTGGCCTGCTCAGGGTCAAACGAAGAGCTCGACCTGAGCAATTCTAGCTGACCGACCGCTGCTCGGCGGGCCCGAGCAGATCGTCGAGCGCGCTCATCGAGGCTGCTCGCAGCGCAGCGAGCTCACGCGCGGCACTCTGGCACTCGGGTGGAGACATCGTGGCTGCCGCCAGCTCGATCTCGCGGCAGCGCTCGAACATGCTAACGAGGCCGAGCGCGCTCGCGGCGCTGCCGAGCTGATGGGCGGACCGCGCGAGCTTCTCGTGATCGCCAATGTCCGCGGCCTTGACGATATCGCCGATCAGTTGCTCGCTCGTCTGCTGGAGAAGCTGGTTGAGTTTCGCGATTTGGGTCGCGCCCAGGAGTTCTTTCTGGTCGTCGAGGAAATGCCGGTCGATCAACGCACCTGCAGCGAGTTGCGCCGCGGCCGGCTCCGCCTCCGGGTCGTCCTCGATCGCCTCGCGCAGCGCGTTGATCAGGATCGGCTTGCTGACGAGTTGGACAATGCCTGCCTCGGCGAGCCGTTCGCGGGCGCTGGAGGACACGTCGGCGGTGACGGCGATGATGCGCGGCATTCTCGGCAGGCCGAGCTTGCCGATCCGCGATGCTGCCTCGATGCCGTCCATGTCGGGCATGTGCAGGTCCATCAGGATGACGTCGAACGCCTGATCGCGGGCGAGCTCGATGGCCGAGGCGCCGTTTCTGGCGACCGTGGCATGATGGCCGAGCCGGTTCAGCATGGCTTCGCCGACCTCGCAATTGACGGGGTCGTCGTCGACCAGCAGCACGCGAAGCCGCCGCGCTGGCGGCGGAAGCGCACCTTGGGCGATGCCGCTGGCGGCCGGATCGAGCGGCACTTCGAGTGTGAACGTGCTGCCTGCGCCCGGCGTGCTCTCCACCGTCAGCTCGCCGCGCATCAAACGGCTGAGGCGCCGCGCGATTGCAAGTCCGAGGCCGGTGCCGCCGAACCGCCGCGCGATGCTGTCGTCCGCCTGGACGAAATCCTCAAAAATCCGCTCGTGCATGTCGGGGGCGATGCCGATGCCGGTGTCGCGAACGGTAACGCGCAGCAGGACATGACCGTCACGGCGCTCGGCCGCTGCGTTGACGGCGACCGCGCCTGACGGCGTGAACTTGATGGCGTTGCCGATCAAATTGAGCAGGATGCGATTGAGCCTGACAGGATCGCCGTGCACCGAGGTCCTGACCGAGGCATCGCAGGCAAGGTCGAAGGTCAGTCCCTTGCCGAAGGCCTGGGGCCGCATCAGGTCGGCGGCCGTTTCGATCAGCTGGTCGAGGTGGAAATTACGCGGCTCCAGGGTTTCGGCGCTGGCCTCCAGGCGCGCATATTCCAGGATGGCATCGACCAGCGCGATCAGCGTCTCACCCGATGCGGCCGCGGTCGTGAGGTGGCGCCGCTGCGCCTCGCCGAGTTTGCCGTCGTCGAGCAGCTGCAGCACGCCCATGACGCCGTTCAGCGGCGTGCGCAGTTCGTGGCTGACGACGGCGAGGAAGCGCGATTCGGTCTCATTGGCCGCCACGGCCGCGCTGCGCGCGCGTTCGGCGGCATCGTGCTCGGCAAGGGCCTGATCGCGCGCTTTCTCCAGCTCGGAGGTGCGCTCGATCACCTTGCGCTCCAGCGTCGCGTAGGAATAGCGCAGCTGCGCGGCCATCCGGTTGAACTGGTCGCCGAGCGCTTCCAGCTCGTCACCGGTCTTGATCGCGAGCCGTAGGCCGAGATCGCCGCTCCCGATCCGCCGTGCGCCCTGCGTCAGGAGCTGGATCGGCCCCGTCATGCGGCGGCTGAGAAAGAGAGAGACCAGCACCGCACCGGCCAGCAGGACGACGAGGAGAAAGGTGGAACGGCCAATCGACGCGTAGATCGGCGCATAGGCTTCGCTGAGCGGCAGCTCGACGAACACCAGTAGGCCGAGCGAGGGGACCGTTGCATAGGTCGACAGCACGCGCTGACCGGACAGGTCCTCCTTGACCAGGCCGCCGGAGGGCGGCCCCACGCCGTCGAGTGCGGCGCGGACGTCGGCATAGCCGGAGAGATCGCTGCGCTGCAGGGCCCGCCACAAATCGGGATGCGCGATCAGCACTCCCGTGCGGTCCACCACGTAGGCCTTGCCGGTGTTGCCGACCCTGATCCCGGCGACGAGGTCCCAGATGAAACGCAGATTGACCTCGGCGACGATCACATTGGGATTGCCGCCAGTTCCGCGGGTGGCGAGCGTCATGAAGGGTTCGGTGTCGCCGAAGAAGTAGACCGGCCCGTAATAGGCCCGGCTTTCATTGGCACCGCGAAAGGCGGGCGAGGCGGAGAGGTCGGCTTTACTGCCGATCCTGTCCGCCACACGGCGGGACACGCGCATCTGCTCAAGCCCGTGCGAGTCGAGCTCGGCGATTTCCGCGATCGCCGGAGAGAGGCGCAGGAGACGGATGGCGTTCAGGCGCTCGTCTTCATTGGTCGACAGCTCCGGCGGCAGGCGCGAGAGCCATCTGATCTGGTTTTCGATCTGGCCGATGAATTGGCCGATCTGAATCGCCGCGGACGCCGCCTGCTCGCGCTGGGTCGCAGCCAGAAGCTGCTTCTGCTCGCGATAGGAGAACCAGACGTCGAAGCCGGTGTTGATGGCGAGCGCGGCAAAGGCGAGGGCGACGATCGAGTAGAGATATTTGCGGAACAGCCGGCCGGGAGGCGTTCGCAAATGTCCCTGGTCGACCGTTTCGTTCACTCGCGGATCTCGTCGGCGCGCGCGAGCAGCGTGAATGGTATGGTCAATCCCAGCGTGCGGGCGACCGTGCGGTTGATCAGCAGCTCGTATTTCCGCGGCGATTGCACCGGCAGGTCGCCGGCCTTGGTGCCGCGCAGGATGAGATCGACATAGTCGGCCGAGCGCACTTCCAGCGTCGGCCCGTAGCTCATCAATCCGCCGGCCTCCATGAAGTAGTGGAACGGATAGACCGTGGGCACGCGATACTTGGCCGCCGCCGCAACGACCGCCTTCCGGTTGACGACCAGGAAGCTGTCGACCAGCGCAATCATTGCCGCCTTGGGCGGCTCGGAGAAGCGCTTGACGGCTTCGTCGATGTCCGTCGGCGTGTTGACGGGGGCGGGGATTGCGGACACTCCGGACCCGGCCGCCTCTTGCTCGATCGAGTCGAGGAAGAAACGCCCGCCGCGAGGGGTGGTCGCCGGGTTGAACAAGATACCGACGCGCGCGAGGTCGGGCACGGCCTCACGGATCAGCTGCAGCCATTTGCCGCCCATCTCGGCGGTGCTGTTGGTGAAGCCGGTAACGTTGCCGCCGGGATGTGCAAGGCTTTCGACGAAGCCATTGCCGACGGGATCGTTGGCGGTCGCGAAGACGATCGGGATGGTCCTGGTGGCGGCAAGGACCGCAGCGGTTTCGACCGTCGACCCCGTCAGGATCACGTCCGGCTTCAGCTCCAGCAACTCCTGAATCGCGGCCTTGAGCCGGTCCGGTCCGCCGAAGGTCGAACGGAGCTCGAGGCGGAAGTTGACGCCTTCGACCCAGCCGCGCTGCCTCAAGCCGGCGACGAGGCCACCGAGGCGGGAGGTCGTGCTGTCGATCAGGCTCCGCCGGGTCAGTTCGTCGTCGAGCGGCAACGCGGTCAACGATGCGACGATCCGCATGCGATCCGACGTTGCGCCGAGCGCGACCCATGCCGCGGCAGTTGCGCCCGCAAGGCGAATGAACCCGCGGCGATCGACCGCGAGAGCGGAAGGCCGTTCGGTCATGAAACTCTTTGCATGATGGCTTGCCCTTGCCCCGGAGCGGATGCTTAGCGCGAACGGCCGGCATCCACAATTGATGAAAAAAAGCGCTTATGAATGCTCATTCGCAGCGTTTGGCAGCCCGATACCGTATTCCTACGCTGCCAAAGAGTCGCTGTTTCGAGCGTTGTCTCCTTCGTGACGCCTTGTAACGCCTTCGCGTTGCAACATTTTCCGTCTCGGTTGCGACGACGGTTCGCGGAAGGTGATTTCGCAGCTGCCGATTTTTGAAGCGTTGTTTCAAGTTGTTTCGAAGGTTCTCGATGCGCAAAATCTATCTCATTCCGGCCGTCGTCGGCCTGCTCACCTCCCTTGCAGCCGGACCGCTCGCGGCCCAGGGCGCCGTACCGAAGCAGAAGGCTGCGCCGGCACCCAGGGCCGCCGCGGCCGGCGCTCCCGCTGCAGCCGGCACGTCCGTCGCCGCCGGGGCGAATTCAGCCGAGACACCGGCCGCGGACGACAAGATCAAGGCGATCGACGGTTTCCGCTCCGCCAAGTTCGGCATGAACGAGTCCGATGTGCGCGCGGCGATGACGAAGGATTTCAACGCCAAGCCCGACGCCATCAAGGCGCAGGACAACGCGTCCGAGCTGACGCACAGCATTCTGCTGTCCGTTCCGGAGTTGCTGCCGAACGGCGGCACCGCCGAGCTCTCCTACGTGTTCGGCTACAAGTCGAAGTCGCTGATCCAGGTCGGCGCGGTCTGGTCGAAGGGGACTGATGCCGCGATCACGCCGGAGAAGCTGTTCTCCAACGCCAACATCTTGCGCGCCCATTTCATGGGCGAGGGCTTCAAGCCCGACTCCATCGCCGTCAACATGCCCGTCGCCGGCGGCATCGTGATGTTCCGCGGCAGCGACGCCAAGGATCGCTCGGTGATCCTGCTGCTCCAGGGCACGTTCGAGAACAAGGAGAACAACCAGCGTGTGCTGACGCCGACCAGCCTGCTGCTGTTCTACGTGGCCGACGCCAAGAGCCCCGACATCTTCAAGCTGCCGCCCGGCCAGTTCTGATGCCGGGATCGCACGACATTCTCCCACCCGGTTGTGGATCGGCGCCAATGCCGATGACGAGGATCTGAAATGCGCGGACCATCTGCGGCGCGAGACAATGACGAACTGACGACGCTGCGCCGGCTGGCGCGGTTTCGTTCGATGTCGCTGCTCTGCGCGATGCAGATGGTCTTCCTGCCGGTGTTCAGCGTCCGCGTTCAGGCGCAGACGGCGAACGTCATCGTCCCCGATGGACGGACCGGGACCAGCCTTCAGACCTCCGGCAGCGTCACCAACGTCACGACGTCGACGGTCTCGGGCAACAACGCCTTCAACTCGTTCTCGCAGTTCAGCGTCGGGCAGGGCAATACGGTCAACCTGCAACTGCCGACCGGGACGCGAAACCTCGTCAACATCGTTCGCGACGCGCCGGTCTACGTCAACGGCACGCTGAACTCCTACATGAACGGCTCGATCGGCGGTAACGTCTATTTCGCCGACCCCAAGGGCTTCGTGGTCGGCCGCAGCGGCGTGGTCAATGTCGGCAGCCTCAACGTCTCGACCCCGACGCGCGAGTTCACAGACAGCCTGATCGGTCCCGGCGGCGCGATCAACGGCACGGCGGTCGGCAATCTCATGGCGGGCTCGTTCCCGGTCTCGCCCGACGGCAACATCCGCATCTACGGCCGCGTCAATGCCCAGGACGGCGTGCGCCTGACCGGGCAGAACGTCTTCGTCGGCGGCGCGACCCAGCGCGACATTGCCAATCTCGACCACGCCGCAAAGTTCGCGGCATCGGTCAATTCCAAGGGCCTGCGCAGCGCCAGCTCGATCACCGTCAGCAACGGTTCGATCCATATCGGCGCCGTCAACAACGCTCGCGTCAACGGCCGCCTGACCGCGCACAGCAAGACCTCGACGCCGAGCAACATCACGGTGCAGGCGGGCAACAACATCGATATCGGCAAGAACGCCAGGCTGAACATCGCCAGCAAGACCGGCGATGCCGGCGAGATCCGCCTTAAGGCGGCGCAGAACCTGACCGTGGCAGGCGGAGCCAGGTTCAACGCCAGCGCCAAGGCCGGCAATGCGGGCCTGGTCGATTTCAGCGCGAACGGCGTCATCGACGTCGGCAGCGACGTTTCCGTCAACGTTGCTGCGCCGAACGGCAAGGCGGGCACGTTGCTGTTCGATCCGATCGATCTGGTGGTCGGCGATGCCACCCAGGGCGACACAGGCGTGACCCTGTCGAACAGCTCTATCGCGAATGCGCTCGCGGGGCTCAGCGCCGGTGCCGACTACCTCATTCAAGCCGACAACTCCATCACGCTCGCTGCGCATGCGCTGATCGATGCCCGCCGCCTCGATGGCTCCGGCCATTCCACCGGCAACGCCAACAACGTCATCATCGACGCGCCGAACATCGATATCAAGAATGGTGCGCAGATCCTGGCGCAGTCGGTCAATTTCGGTGGGACCAGCTACACCGACGGCAACGTCACGCTGACGGCAACGGCGAGCGACATCAAGCTGTCCGGCCAAGCCACCGCCGCGACGTCGATCACGGTCGACGGCAAGATCACCGGCGGCATCATCTCGATCTCCGCGACCTCGACGGCGGTATCGAGTTTCCTGAACGGTTCGGTGGCCGGTGATTTCGCCCTTGTCGGCTCGACACTTGCCGCCTCGCTGCTCGGGCTCAACGGCGGCTATGTCGCGGCAAGCGCCACGGCGACCATCAACATCAACAGCCATGCCGACATCAACGGTCGCGGCGATGTCACCATTTCCGCGCATGCCACCGAGACCGCGTCGGATCCGGCGGTCGCCAGCACCTTGCTCGGCAGCCTCACGCCGGTCGCGGCCGGTGTGGTCGTCGGCAAGATCGACGGCAACGTCACGACCAATGTGGCCTCGGGCGCGACGATCAACGCCGGCGGCAACCTCGAGATCAAGGCGCTCAACGATGCGACCATTGCCGTCTCCGCCCTCGCGGCATCGACGAGCGCGCAGATCGTCCCGACGGTGGCCTATTCGAAGGGCTCGGTGACGACGACCGCCAACGTCGAGACGGGCGCGCATCTTGCGGCGGGTCTGGTGAATACGAGCGGCAGCACCCTGAAGGTGCGCGCGATCAACAACAACTCGTTCTCGACCAGCGCAACGTCGGTAGCGGCGCCCGGGACGGGCGCGAGCGGCGCCGTCGGCGGGGCGTTCGCCATTAGCGACCTCACGACGTCTGCGACCGCGACGCTCGGCGCATCGCTCGGAACCGACGTCAACAACCGGATGAACGGTTCCGTTCTGGTCGAAGCGACGTCCGACACCACAAGCAATTCCACGATGGCTTCGTCCATCGCCGGTCTGCCCGCGCTGATTGCGGCGATCGAACGAGGACTGCGCTCCGTCACCTCGCCGACGTCGATCATCAGGGACCACATGGGATCGCTGGTGCCGCTAAGCTTCGATTTCAAGGTCGCAGGCGCGCTGTCGCTGGCCAACAGTGCCCAGAGCGCGACCGCTGCGATCGCGCAGAATCCGAGTGGCGGCGCGCCGAGCATCTATGCCAGCGGCAACGTCGCTGTCGCCAGCAACGTCATCGATCGCGGCGTTCGCAGCAATGCAACGTCCAGCGCGATCACGAAGGACCCGGTGTCGGGTGAGAGCACGGCGATCAGCGCGGCCGTCGCCTGGGGCAATTTCACGCATAATTCGAACGCCTATATCGGCGGCGGAACGCTGATCAACGCGGCGAATATCGCTGTCGATGCCACCACCGAGATGCCGATCACCAACTCCTGGCTGAAATGGGACGGCCTGGGCGCCGTGCTGAGCCACCTGAACGGCAATCTCGGTGTCGGCGGCAACATTCTAACCAGTTACGCCAACGCCACTGCGGATGCCGGCGATACCATCGGCATCGCCGGCTCGTTGAACCATTTCGTCGTGAACAACAACACGACGGCCTGGGTCGCGGGCGCTGCGAACCTGACCACGACCTGCGCGGCCGCGGCTTGCGGCAGCGGCACCGGCTGGTCGGTGGGCATGGATAATGGCGACGTCCACACCTACAACGCCAGCCTGCAGGTCGCAGCGACGACGACCATGGCGTCGATCGACGCGGCAGGCAATGTCGGTACGCTCGGCTTCCTGTCCGGCAACACGTCGGGCGGCTCCGCGGTCGGCGGCGCGCTCAATCTCGTTCAGTTCAACACCAAGACCATCGCCGGCATTTCGGACGGCGCAACGGTGCGAGCGGCGGACGATATCGCCGTCAACGCCATCACCGCTGATCAGTTCATTGCCGTCGCCCCGACGTCCGGCAAGGCTGCGGGCGCACTGGCGCTCAACGGCATCACCGCGCTCGGTTTCCTCAACAACACGACCCATGCGTCGATATCGAGCCAGGCAACCGTGTACGCTCCGACGGTCGGAATCCTGGCGCAGCAGGACCTATCGGTCATCACGCTGGCCGGCGCAATGAGCCGGAACACCAGCGGCGGTTCGGCAGTCGGGTTGGCGGTCGCCTATCTCGGTGCGAACACCGACACGTCGGCCTATATCGGCGACAATCATTCCGATATCCGGCCCGGTCCCTTCAGCGCCGATGATCCATTCGCCGGCAATGGCGGCGGCAGCGGGGCCGTCAACGTCGACAATCTCACGCTCAGCGCGACCACCTCCGGACGCATCACGACCGCCGCGGTCGCGGCTTCGATCTCCGAGCCGCAGGCCTCCAGTTTCTCGGACAAGGCGGGAGCCGCCGGTGCAGGTGCGACCGGCGGGGCCGCCGGCGTGGCGACGGCCGCGAGCAAGATCGGCTCGACCTCGGGATCGAGCACTGACGGCTTCAGTATCGATCTCGCCGGCAGTTCGGCGATCGGCGACGTCGCGCTCGGCACCAGCGCCTATATCAGGAACACGACGGTCAACAAGTACACGACGGCGGGCACCGTCACGACCAACACGATCGTTCAGGCACTGAACGACACCATGCTCAATAGTGGTTCCGGTTCGGCGGCGCTCAATCTGGCCGGGGCATCCGCCCAGGGCGCCGCAATCGGCGGCGCGATCGCGGCGGCGATGTCGAACAACGCGACGCTCGCCTACATCTACGGCACCACCCTGAACAACCAGAGTTCGGTGACGGTGCAGGCGCTCAACGGCGGCTCGGAGACCGTCGTCGCCATCGGCGTGGCGGGATCGAAATCCAATGCGGCGTCGCTGTCGGCGTCCGTCGGCATCATCACGGACAGCGCCAACGCCTATATCGAGAGCTCGACGATCACGGGGCAGGCGAGCGGCGTCAACCGCGCGCTCGAGGTGGACGCCTATCAGACCACGAACATCGCGATCGGCGGCGGCTCGCTCTATATCTCGGGCGGCCAGGCCGGCGTCGGCATCGGGCTGACCTATGCGTCGATCGCCGATCCCACGGGCGGCAACGCGACCGACGCGCATATCCGCAGCACCTCGATCTCGAACTACGACTCGCTGCTGGTGCTGGCCGACAGCGCCAGCGTGATTGCGGCCGGCGCGGCTTCGGGCGGGGCGGGGTCCAACGGTCTTGCCGGCGCGGTCGTCGTCAGCGAGATCACGCCCACCACGACGGCCTATATCAACAGCGGCTCGACGGTGAGCATCAATGTCGGCCGCGTGACGGTGCTGGCGGACAGCGGCGCGGTGTCGGCGCTGGACACTGCGCTCGGCAATCTCGTCAAGAAGTCGAACAACAATCATCTCGCCACGGACACCTGCACGGTCGCCGGCGGCACGGGCGGGCAGAATTGCATCGACTTCAGCGCGGCTGCGCTCAACGACGGCACGGGCAACGGTCCGGGCGCGAGCATCGTTTCCGTTGCGGGCCTGATCCAGGCCGGCAAGAACAATGTCGGCGCCTCGATCGTCTACAACACGATTGGGACGACGCATTCGGCCTCTATCGCCAACGTGCTGATGACGGCCGGCAGTAACGGTACTGTCAGCGTGAGCGCCGTCGATTCCTCCAAGATCCAGGCGGTCACGATTGGCTTCGGTCTTGCGACCGGACAGTTTGCGGGCGTCGGCGGCACGACGATCAGCTCGATCGCCAACACCGTCTCGGCGGCGATCGGAAACAATTTGTCCAGCACGACGCAGTCGAGCGTCACGGCCAAGAACATTTCCGTCAACGCGACCGACAATTCCAGCATCACCGGAACCGCCGCGATCGCCGGCGCCTCGACGCAAGGCAGCGCCGCGGGCCTCGCGCTGGTCTACAGCAGCATCGCCAATAATGTCAGTGCCGGCGTCACCGGCTCGAAGCTGACCGCCTCGGGCAATGTCGGGGTCAATGCGAACTCGAATGCCAGCATCTCGACCGTCGCCGTCGGTATTGCGATGTCCTCGCAGGTCGGGCTGGCCGGCTCGGTCGCCACCAATCTGATGGGGACCAACGTCACGGCCAGCATTACCGCTGCCGGTATCAACGGCATCAACGGTGCCGACGTCACCGCCGCCAACAATGTCGGCGTGATCGCCGGCAACAACGACAAGGCGGCGGTGTTCGCCGGCGCCTTGTCGATCAGCAAGGGCGCGGCCGGCGGCGCAGGTTCGCTGGTGACCAACCAGATCACGGGAACCACCGCGGCCTATATCAGCGGGGCGAACACCAAGGTCGATGCGCTCGGAACCAGTTCGTCCGATACGCTGTCGGTCAACAACGGCACGCTCGTCCACGCGTTCGATCTCGGCACCGCCCACGCGCCGACCGACACCACGCCCGACCTCTCCGAGAACCAGGACACCGTGCGCGGCCTTGCCGTGGTCGCGAGCTCGCACCAGGCGGTCGTGACTAACGTCGCCTCGCTTGCTGCGAGCTCCAGCATCGCCATCATGATCAATCCCATCACCAACGTGATGAGCGGAGCAACGAGGGCCTATATCGATAGCGCGGCCATTGACACGCGCCTGGCCTCGTCGACGCTGGCGCCGCAGATCGAGGTCGCCGCGTCCAGTTTCTCCTATTCCGGCGCGTTCGGTGCCGGCATCGCCTACGGCAGCAGCGGCGGCGGTGGCGCGACGATCATCTCGACGACGATGTCACGCGAGACCTTGGCCTATATCACCAATGCCACGGTCGGCGGCGTGCAGTCGTCGAGCGCGACCGTCGGCGCCGTGACCGTGAAGGCCAATGCCGAGCAGGATGCCTCGTCGATCGCCGTCGGCTTCAACACCGGCTCGGTCGGGCTGAACGTCTTCCAGGCGACCACGGAGGCCTATGTCGACGGCGGCGCGCTGACGGCCGCGTCACTGACGGTGAACGCCACCAACAACACCGGTATTTTCTCCGCGAACGGCTCGGGCGCCTATGGCAGCCAGGCCGCGATCGGCGCGGCGTTCCTGGTCCAGGTCTCCTCGAACCGGACTCTGGCCTATGTCGGCGACGAGTTCCACTATCAAGGCAACAGCGCCGCACACACCACCGCGCTCAATTTGAGCGGCGCGCTCGACGTCGAGGCCAAGACCAAGAACCGCTTCGAGGCCTATGCGATCGGCGGCGCGCTCTCGACCGGCACGGCTGCGATCGCGGGCATGGCGAATATCGAGGTCGCCAACAACACCACCATCGCTGGCGTCTATGACACCACGCTGCAAGGGGTGACGGGCGGCACAGCCGGCGCGGTGACGATCAACGCGAACGAGGACGTGGCGATCAAGGAGATCGCGGGTGCGCTCGCGGTCGGCGCCAGCGGGGGAGGCGTCGGCGTCGGCGCAGCCGCAAACGTCATCGTGTTCAAGAGCCGGACCGTCGCCGAGAGCTGGAACAGCAATCTGAACTCGTCAGGCGCGATCAACGTCAATGCGCTCAGCGCCAAGGAGGTGCTGTCCTACGCGGTCACCGCCGGCATCGGCGGCAGCGTCGGCATCGGCGCGACCGTCGGCGTCATCATCATCGGCACCAACACCGCCGACGCCGACACCCAGGGCCAACAGACCGGCCAACTTAATCAGGGCGGCAGCGGCACCATCGCGTCCGTGAACAGCGGCACCAGCACCACGCATGGCAGTGGCGCCGTCGCGAGCGGCACGGCCGGCAATCCAAACAGCGCCAATGTCAGCTCGACCTATGACGTCAGCAACGTGCTGAGCGGCGGCAGCGACGTCGTGGTCGCGCAGATTGCGGGCGGCAACATCAGGGGCTCGCAGGTCAATGTCGGGGCGACCAGCGCCAATGCGGCCAAGATGTATCTGCTGGGCGCGGGCTTTGCCAAGAACGTCGGCATTGGTGCCGGCATCGGCTACACCAGCGTCAACAGCACCGTGCTCGCCAATCTCAGTGACTATGGACGCAACGGCTCCGGCGTGCTGGTCGCCGCGGATACGCCTTTGGCTGTCGTGGCGCCGTCAATCTCCGTCGCCGCGGTCGTCCAGGACGCCAACACCGGTCCCTATAGCGGCAAGACCATCGACACCGAGGCGATCGCCGGCGGGGCAGCTCTCTACTTCGGCGCCCAGGCCGCCGTGGCGGTCGGCAATGTCACCAACACCGTCACGGCGCTGCTCGGCGGCAATGTTAACGGCACCGGCGGGACCGGTGCTGCCGTCATGGCGCAGGATTCCACGACCCAGGTGGTCTTCACGGGCGGCGTCTCCGCCGGTGCCGCGGCCGTCGGCGCTTCGGTGGCGACGGCAAGCCGGCACAGCTCGGTCGCAGCGCGGGTTCTTGACGGCGCCACCATCAACACCTCGCAATTGCTGATTGGCGCAGCCGGCGCAGGCACCTTGAGCACAACGGCAACCGCCCTCGGTGGCGGCATTATCGCCGGTACAGGTGCGGATGCGGAGGCCACCGAGAACTCCTCGGTGCTGGCCGAGATCGGCGCCAGCGTCTCGATCACGACGTCCGCGACCGGGATCGGCACGCTGGTGGCAGCGGCGATCGCGCCCAACCTGTCGAGCGAGGCGATCGGCGTTTCGGTCGGCGGCGGTGCCGTCGGCGTCGCCATCGCCCAGTCGACGGTAGGGGCCACGGTGACCGCCGATGTCGGCGACAATGTCAGCTTCTCGGGCGGCGCGCTCGACGTGAGCGCCAAGGCGCTGGTTCCGACCAGCGGGACGACGACCTGGGCCAAGGCGCTCGCCGGCGGCGGCGGCTCGCTGATCGGCGCGCAGGGCAGCTACGCCAAGGCCTCGCAGAACGCGACCGTCAACGCCTATGGCGGAACGGGGATCAGGCTGCCCAACGCCAACGTGACCATCGAAGCTGAAAACGACAGTGCCCAATACGCCGAGGCAACCGGCCTTTCGAGCGGCTTCCTCGCGCTCGGCGCTACCGTCGCGCAGACCTCGTCCAGCGCGCACACTTATGCCTATCTGGGTGCGCCCGCGGACATGGACGTCCTCAGCCACGGCAATTACACGGGCGTCCTCTGGATCAAGGCCACCGGCACGGACACCAACGTCTCCAACGCGAAGGTCGGCGCGGGCGGCACCTATGCCGGCGCGGCGGCGGTCGCCACCACCGGCTCGACCGCGGTAACCAATGCGCGGTTCGATGGCGGCTCGACCGACGACACGCTCTATTTCGGCGGCTTCCGCATCGATGCCAAGCACACCACGAATTACCTCGCGAGCGGCGACGCCTATCAGGCCTCCACGGCCGGCGTGTCCGCCGGCAAGACAAGGAATGACGTCGATTCCACCACCACGGCGGAAGTCGGGACGCATCTGATCATCAACTCGGCGGCCGGCGACATGGTCGTTATCGCCAACGACATCGTCAATCAGGCCGGCGGCGGTGCGCGTTCAGGCTCGGGCGGCTCGTTCTCGGGAGCGGCCGCGCTCAGCGAGTCCTATGTGACGCAGAACGTCACCACTAATATCGGCGCCGGCACGGTGCTGAGCCTCAACGACGATCCCAGGACCTCGACGGCCGTGATCAACATCGAGGCCTACAACACACTGAACACCAACGACACCGCGAGTCTCGCCACAGCCAGCTTCTTCGCCGGCGGTGGTGCTGAATCCAACATGACGGCGAATGCCACACTCGCGGTCAACATCAACGCCCGTGAGCTGTTCAGCGCCGGCAAGATCTATGTCGGCACGGCGGCCAAGATGGCGGCGGCGAACAACGCCAATGCCAGCCTCTATGGCGCGATCGCGGGCGTCGGCGCCAGCACCAACAGCTGGGTTCACGCCAACCAGTCCGTCAACGTCGGCGCCAACGCGAAGATCGTGGCCTGGCGCGACATCAACATCTATGCCGGCCTTGCCGGCGACGGCAGCGTCTTCAGCAGCGTGCAGGCGACGGCGACGACGGTCGTCTACAACAACACTGCCATTCCGATCTCGACCCTGTACCGCGGCACGGCCAATGCCGACGACACCACGAGCCTGACGCTCGCGTCCACCTCGAGCATCCTCGGGGCGCGCGACATCTATCTCGGCGCCACGCAGGGGCAGGTCACGGCCGTCGGCAACGGCAGCAACTACAACCCGTACCTGGACATCTTCAGCGCCAAGAACAGCGACAACCACAGCCATACCAGTGGAACCGGCGATGTCGCGCTCAACGGCCTGGTGGTGGCGGGCATCAACAACGACGTGACGATCACGATCCAGCTCGGCGCGAGCACGCCGACGCTGAGCACGACGAGCCCTTACTCCGCGCTGACCCTCGAGTCGGTCGCCGACGTCAACCACTTCAGCCCGGTGATGAGCTGGAACCACCAGACGGTCCAGTATGCCATCGTCGGCAACTTCAATCCCTACCGGCTGGTGGTCAACCAGCTGGCGTCGCTGACCGGCCTGACCGAGGCGCAGGTCCGCTCCCAGCTTGCAGCGGCGACGCCGACGTCGCCCGCCAGCATGTCGCCGTCCGGCACCGATCCGACCGGCGACATCCAGCGGCAGATCGACACGCTGATCAAGCAGGCGCCGTTCACCTCCGACGCGCCCGGCAACGCCTTCGCGTTCGGCGACATCCTGGTGTCCGCCGGCAACGTCTCGATCCTGGCGCAGAAGCTGACCGGAAACAGCGGCTCGAACCCGGCCGCGCCCGCGGTCATCGCGCGCAGCTCGCCGTTGATCAAGATCGAGAACAAGGGGCTCGACTTCATGAGCCTCGGCAACCTCACGGTCACCGACGTGACCGGAGGCAACATCACCTATCGCCAGACCGACCATGTCGACCCGGATTCGCACTCCAACGTGACCTTCACCGCGATGCCGAGCGCCTCGCCGACCATCGACATCTCGGCTACCTACAACCGCCTCGATCCTGACAGCGGCCAGGGCATCGACCAGAACGGCAACGTGCTGACCCGCACGCCGGACATCTATTTCAACGGCGCGGTCAGCAACGCGAACGGTCTGCTCAAGATCATCAACAATCTCGGCAGCGTCGTCGCATCGCAGTCGCTCAGCGCCGCGACCGTGCAGATCGTCGTGCCCAAGGGCACCTTCACCTTCCTCGGCGGCATCGGCAGCTTCTACGACAGCGGCAGCGCGGTCACCTCGCAATGGGCCAGCACCGAGAACAGGCCGGAAGACGCGCTGACGGCGGTGATGACGGCGGCGACCTATCTCGGCGCCTACGGTGACTACTATACCGCTCCACATATCGGCTCCGGAGCCGATCATCCATACTTCTATTACTGCTGCGCCGACGGCAGCCACGGCATTTATCAACCCGTCGGCAACGCCGATGCCAGCACGATCTTCACCGCGCGCATGCTGATGACGTATTACGACGGCACCTCGCTCTATTCGTCGATCTTCCTGCCGGTGGGCAGGGGTACGCCTGGGAACACCAGCACTCCCGATGCCGGCAGCGTGCCTGACGTCGCGACCCTCAAGATCATCGAGGGGCAGTCGCAGGACTCGACCAATGTCGTGCTCGCGCAGTGGAAGAAAACGACTTATGACGGCCGAAACGTTTACACCGATAGCGGTCCGTACAAGACGCCATTCAACTGTGCGTCAGCCTGCGACAGCTCGGGCTTCTTCCAGGTGATCAACATCCAGCCGGATGCGATCACGCCGAAGACCGCGAATTCGCCGGCCACCGCGACAGCCTCCCGGACCATCACCGGCCAGGCGGTCATCATCTCGGCGTCGGTGATCAACATCAACGGCACCATCCAGGCCGGCTCGAGCAGCAATTACTCGGTTAACATCGGCGCCGCGGCGTACGATGCCATCTATGGCAGCAACGGCCTCAAGAACCGCAACGGCGGCGCGGACTTTGCCGCGGCCCAGGCCAATGCGCGGAACGGCGTCTACTACGACGTCTCCGGCTCCGTGACGGCGTCGGCCAGCGGCGACGCCAAGATCGGGGTCAGGTACAACGCTCTCACCGACCAGCTCATCCTGAACGGCGTGGCGCAGGGCGCCGGCGGCTACGTCTATCTGAATGGCAAGATCATCTCGACCTCGACCGACAGCACCCAGACCCAGGGAAACATCGAGATCAAGGGCGGCGCCGGCACGGTCACGGTCAACAACACCAGCGGGCTGCAGCTGGTCACCAATACCATCAATACCAGCGCCACCGCCCAAAGCGTGGTCGAGATCGTCGATCAGCTGAAAGGGAAAACGACGTGGTGGGTCTACGATCCCAAGGCGGCGAGCAACCAGCAGGTCTCAAAGTACGAGGTCAATAGCGTCAACGCGGCCGCGATCGACCCGTCGATGCTTACAGCCAGGACCGGTACGGCAGGCATCCAGTACGCGACGCAGGAGAACATGCTCTATCAATGGGTCGACACTGCGACCCTCGATCGTCCGACCACGAGCACGCAGTTCGACTACGACTGGCAGTTCACGCCCAATCAGGCCACCGGGGCAAACTGGACCACCACGACCAGCCTGGTTTCGGGCGTGCAGAGCACCAACTACCAGAAGGTCACGACCGCCACCGGCAGCTATCACTGGGCGGGCGGCGTGAACCCGGACGGGAGCCCCGTTGGACTCAACACCCACTCCAACGCGTGCTGCGGCGCGGATGCCCAGTACAACTGGTACCAGGCGATCTATGATCACCTGACGCTCTCGCTGACCAACACGGTCAAGGCGTCGAACCCGATCAACATCAAGTTCACCGGTGGCAGCAGCAGCGACGTCGTGGTCAATTCGACCTCCGGCATCGTCATCAACGGGTCGATCAACAACCAGCAGGGAACGACGACGCTGGCCGCCACCGGCGTCAACTCGTCGATCACGGTCGGCGCCAATGCCAATAACCCGGTGATCTCGGGCACGAGCGTCTCGCTCCGGGGTGACGGCGGCATCGGCACGCTCGGCACCACCAAGGCTCCCGTCCAGGTGCAGCTCTATGGCGGGAGCCTGACCGCCAGCTCAATCGACCGCGACATCGCGATCTCGGCCATCGGCGCGCTGTCGATCAACCAGGTGAAGGTGAATTCGGCGGGCGCCACGCCGCAGGGCAGCGTCTTCCTCTCGGCGACCGGCGACATCAACTCGGCCGCCGCCTACAACGTCGCGACACCCGTCGTGATCGGCAAGAACATCGAGATCAACTCCACCTCCGGTGCGATCGGCGCGACGAGCGCCGTCGTCAACAACGCCTCCACCCTGACCAACATCAATCCGCTGGTGATCCAGGCGACGGGGACGGTGCAGGCGGGCGGCGCCGTCGATGGCGGCGTGCTCGACAGTGCCTCGGCCACCGGTACCTACATCATCCAGTCCAAGGGTGATCTGCGGCTCGGCACGATCCAGTCGACCGGCGGCCCGGTCTTCCTGGAGGCCGCCGGCTCCGACGGCAACCAGGCCAGCATCCTGAACGGCCGGGCGGCGGTCGGTCTCACCCAGGCGCAGAGCCAGCATCTGCAGGACGTCTGGGCCAGCCTCGACCTGCTCAGCGGCAACGCCGCCACCAACGCCGTCAACAGCTATCAGTCGATGGTGACGTCAGCCTACAACGACTATTTCCAGCTCAAGAACATCGCCTTCCCGAACGGCAGCACCTACGCCCCGACCTCGGTGGGGCAGACGGTGCTGCGGGCGCAGGTGGCGGCCAAGCTCGGTATCGACCCCGCGAATGTTACGACGACGCAGATGAAGACCGAGGCCACGACGCGGTTCCTGCGGGATCAGTTCCTGCTCGGCAAGATCACCACCGACGAGCTCAAGTCCTCGCTGACGAGCCTGCTCGGCACCGCACCTTCGGATCCGCTGGGCACGCTGTTCGGCAGCTCGCTGTCGACGACGTTGTTCACGAAGCTGTTCGACGGCGTCTCGACCGCCAACCAGCGCATGCCGACCAACACCGCGCTGCAGACCGCACTGAACACGTACAATGCGAGCTACAGCTACACGCTGGCATCGACCGAGCGGGTCTATGGCATCATCACCGCGGGTGCGCAGTGGACCCAGAGCCAGCTGGCCTACACCGTCTCGTCGTCCTCGATCGGCGCGGCGCCGCCGCCGATCGACGAGAACGTCGTCGCCAATGTCAGCGCCAACCAGATCATGCTCTACGCGCCGCGCGGCTCGGTCGGCAATTCGGCGGCGCCTCAGACCTTCACTTTCACCAGTGTCGATGCCTCCTCGCTGACGACGGAGCAGCGGGCATTGCTGTCCTCGGCCGGTCCCGGCCAGCTCACCGTCGGCGCGGTGACGGACCCGACGACCCATGTCACGACCTATACGGTCAGCCTGTCGCAGCAGAACCTCGTCGTCGTCGACAACCCGATCGCGATCTCGGCCAAGGCGCTGACCAATGTCTATCTCGGCAGCGAGAACAGCCTCGCGCTCGGCGGCGTCACCGCCACTTACGGCCCGATCACGGCCGCCCAGGCCAACGGCATCCAGGTGACCGGCCGCGGCGACGTCAAGCTGGACGCCGTCAGCAACATCTCCGCCAATGTGGCCGGCGCCGTGATTTCAGGCGATATTGCCAACCTGACCCTGATTGCCGAGCGCGGCAATGTCGGCGCGCCCGGCGCGGCCGGAAGCAATCCCGCGACCAACGCGAACGCGCTTCAGATCGCGTTTGCCGACCCGGGCAACGACCAGCTCGACCAGGTCTCGTCGGCGCAGGGCATCTATGTGAAGCAGACCACCGGCGATCTCATCCTCGGCAACATCGCCGCCGGCAATGCGATCCAGCTCGCCGCGACCGGCAGCATCTACGCCGAAGCCGGCTTCACGGACCGCTCCGCGATCCACATCCTCGGCACCGACCTCGACCTGCGCGCCGGCGGCAGCATCGGCTTCAACGGCTCGACCTTCCAGCCGCTGCAGGTGAACATCTCCGGCGCGGTAACCGGCTCGGCGGTCGGCGATCTCAGCATCCTCGCGGTGACCGGCGATCTCGCGGTCGGCACCAGTGGTCCCTATGGGGCGCTGACGGCCGGCGGCGCGTTGACGCTGAACGCGGCGCGCGGCGCGCTCACCATCAATACTGGCATCACCAGCGACGGCCTGATGCAGCTGCTCGCCAACCGCGGCATGACCTTCGCGGCCGGCACCAGCGCGGCGCCGGTGGTTGCGACCAGCAGCGCGGACGGCGTGACGCTGGTGGCTTCCACCCTGTCGATGGGCGCTTACTCCGCCATCAACGCGGCCGGGCTGATCTCGGTGACGACCACGGGCGATGCGACGATCGGCCAGCTGAATTCGTCGCTGTCCTATGCCGCCGCCTCGAACACCCCGTCGATCATCGTCACCGCCGGCGGCGTCGCCTCGCTCGGCGCGATCATCGACAATGGCGACGGCCAGACCAAGTTCATCGCCTCCGGTGCGGGCGCCGAACTCTCGCTGGGCGCATCGAACGGCATCGGCAGCGCGACCGGCCGGTTCACCCTCAGTGCCGCGCGGCTGTCGGCGAGCGCGAGTGCCGGCGACGTCTACGTCAAGGTTCTCACCGACACCGAGGTGAGCCTGCTGTCCGCGGTGAAGGGCAGTGTGGACATCATCGGCACCGGCGGATTGACGCTCGACCAGGTGCTGGCGGGCACGGCGACGGGCGCGAGCGGATCTTTCCGCGCGGTCGCGAACAATGGCAGCATTCTCATCGGCACCGCCGACAGCAGCGGTTCGCAGACGATCCACGCGACCCAGAACGTGACATTCAAGTCGCTCACGGCCACCGGCAATAGCGGCGATGCCGGCAATATCATCGTCACCGCCGACACCGGGTTCATCCTGGCGCAGACCGTGACCTCGGGCGGCATGACCACGCTCGGCTCGGTCTCGGCCCACGGTTCGGCGAGCTTGCTCGCCGCCACGACCATCACCGGCAACACGCTCGCCGCAACGACCGGCTCCGGCCTGCTGACCGCGACCGGGCCGATCAATTGGAACACGCTCAACACCGGCACGACGCTGGGCGCGACGGTGAGCCAGGGCAGCATCACCTTCCAGACCGCGCAGAGCGGGGGCACGCAGACCCTCCGCGCACGCGACAACGTGACGTTCAACGCGCTGACGGCGACGGGGATCAATGGCGATGCCGGCAACATCAACGTCACCGCCGACACCGGCTTCATCCTGGCGCAGACCGTGACCTCTGGCGGCGTGACCACGCTCGGCTCGGTCTCGGCCCACGGCTCGGCGAGCCTCGTTGCCGCCACGACCATCACCGGCAACACGCTCGCCGCCACGACCGGCTCGGGCCTGCTGACGGCTAATAGCGGACCGATCAACTGGAATGCCCTCAATGTCGGGACGACGCTGGGCGCGACCGCGAGCCAGGGCAGCATCACGTTCCAGACCGCGCAGAGTGGCGGCACGCAGACCATCCGCGCCCACGACAACGTCAGCTTCAACGCGTTGACGGCGACGGGCATCAACGGTGATGCCGGCAGCATCAACGTCACCGCGGACAACGGTTTCATCCTCGCGCAGACGGTGATGTCAGGCGGCGTGCCGACACTCGGCTCGGTCTCGGCCCACGGCTCGGCGAGGCTAATCGCGGCGGGTACCAACACCGGTCATAACCTCACGGCCACGACCGGGAACGCAGTCCTCAGCGGCACGGTCGTTCATTGGGATAATCTCAACGTTGGCGGCACGCTCGACGTCACCGCGACGACCGGAGGGATCATCGTCGGCACCGCCATCAGCGGCGGCACGCAGACCCTGCATGCCGTGAACGACGTCGTCTTCAGCCAGCTCACCACGACGGGGATCCGCGGTGATGCCGGCGATCTCAACATCAAGTCCGACACCGGCTCGCTCCGCAGCGGATCGATCTCCGCGCACGGCGACACGCATTTCGATGTGGTCGGACCGGTCTCGCTCGACCGGATCAGCGGCGACATCGTCAAGATGACCTCGTCGGGTGATTTGACGATCAACTGGGTCAGCGTCGTGCGGGAGCTCGACCTCGCGGCTGATACCATCAACGTCAAGGGCGAGCAGATTCGTTCGAACCCGGCGGTCCCGCTGATCCTGAACGTCACCGGCTATAACGGCGGCGTCGCGAAGTCCGCCAACATCTCGATCGACCCCGACCACATCATCGTCAACCAGTTCAGGGTGGTGGACGCGACCTTCTGGACCGATGCGCCGGCTGTCTCGATCCTGAACGGCTACGTGCCGGGCCAGCTCATGCTCACCACGGCGACCCAGCAGATACTTCTGAACAACCGTACGCCGGCGCCGTCCAATTGGCCGACGCTCCAGCTCTACCAGCCGGGCGGCGTGTTCACGATGAGCCAGACCGGCAACGCCAATGTCAGCAACGCCTATGTGGTGTTCTACACCGGGGACGTCTCGGCGACCGTCACCAATTACGGCCCGACCCACACCTGCTGCAATGTCTTCACCGGCGCCAGCATGGCGCGCAACATCTCGGTCGACGGCGAGGGCAAAGAGAGCATCGAGACCTGGCTCGCGAAGAAGGATGGGGGGACGTTCTACCTGCTCGGTCTCTCCGGTCAGGCGCGGCTCGATGCGCTGCTGACGCCACGGCCGGTCGAGGCCGTCGGGTCCGGCCCCGCCGTCAACATCGAAGGGCTCAGCGACATGCGCAAGCTGCGCCAGAAGGGGCAGCGTGCGGGACGTCCGGGCTGGAAGGATGCGGCGGTTGAATCGGCGAAGCCGGCCGTTGGCCGTCTCGCACAGGCATGGTAATTGGATTCGAGATGCGGATTCTGGGGGCATCGTTGGGGATCGGGCTTGCAGCTTGCTGCATCGCGTCTGCGCGCGCCCAGTCGATCAATCCCGGCGTGATCCAGAACGACGTCGACCGGCAGCGGCGGCAGCTCGAGCAGCAGAGCGCGCCGCCCAAGCTCACCGGGCCGGCGGTGATCGGCGGCGAGCGGGAAAAGTCCCAGCTCCTGAAGCCGGGCGGGCCGAAATTTCGCCTGCGCAAGGTCACGTTCGACGAGTCCAAGTTCATCACGCCGGCGGAGCTGGATGAGATCGCGAAGAAATATGTCGGCAAGGACGTCGACATCGCCTCGCTGTTGCAGCTCGTTGCCGACATCAATGCGGTCTATGCCGCGCGCGGCATCGTCACGGGCATCGCGACCCTGCCCGAGCAGGACGCCAAGGGCGGCGTCGTCCGCGTCAAGCTAACCGAAGGCCGGCTGCAGAAGACGACGGTCGAGGGCAACAAGCAGACCCGCACCGATTACATCCTCGATCGCGTGAAGGAGCCCGAAGGCGAGGTCCTCGACGTTCCAAAGCTCAACCGCGACGTGATCTGGTTCAACCGGACCAACGACGTCCAGATCAAGGCGCTGCTGCAGCCCGGCACGAGCTTCGGCCTCACCGACCTCCAATTCGCGGTGATCGAGCCGCGGGTCGACACCTTGCAGCTCTTCACCGACAACCAGGGTTCCGAGAACACGGGGCGTTGGGAAGGCGGTGCCTTCTACAAGCGCCACGGCCTGTTCGGCGTCGACGACCGCCTGACCTTCTACGGCGTCCGTTCCGACGGCAATCTCAACGGCAACGTCGCCTACAGCATCCCGGTCAATCCCTGGGGCGGCCGCGCCGGCGTCAGCTATACCGAAGGCAAGATCAAGATCGTCCAGGGGCCGTTCGTCGCGCTCGACGTCACCGGCCGCTCGAGCCAGGCCGCGGTCAATTTCAGCCAGCCGGTCTGGGTGACCCAGGACTGGCTGGTGCTGCTCAACGCCGCCTTGACCGAGGGCAAGACCGTCAGCCGCTTTGCCACGGTCGCCGTCACCGACGACCACTACGACAAGACCACGGCCGGAATTTCGGTGACCAAGTCCGGCAACACCTATTCGATCACGGTCTCACCGGCAGTGAACTACATCGCGTGGCATGACTATGTGCTCGGCAACAACCGCGCGTTCAACACCTATACCGGCTCGCTGATCGCGACGAGCGCCGCAGGGCCCCAGAACTTCAGCGCCAATGTGCTGGCGAGCTGGCAGTACACGCAGGAGAAGCTGCTGCCGGGCGATCAGATCTTCTCGATCGGCGGCCCCACCACCGTACGCGGTTATCCCTCCAATGCGGCTTCCGGCGACAGCGGCTATTATCTCAACGCCGAACTGCATTACAACTGGTCGCAATGGCTGAGGGGTTTCGACACCTACGTCTTCACCGACTGGGGTGCGGTGTATTCGACCTTCCCCGGCGTCACCGAAATGGCCTCTGTCGGCGTCGGCTTCTCCTGGACTTATGCGTCGTTCATGACGTTCGAGGCGAATTACGCGACGCCGCTGAAGATGGCGGTCTCGACCCAGAACCATTACGAGGCCTATGGCCGCGTCATCTTCCGGCCGCTGCTGATGTTCCAGAAGCCGGAGCCACCCGCGCCTGTGGCGGCGGTGGCCGGCAGGAGCAGGTCGTAGCGTCTCCGTCATGGCCCGGCGTGTCCGGCCATCCACGTTCTTTTGACGTGGAAACGAAGACGTGGATGCCGGGACACGCCCGGGCATGACGAGCTTGGGGTCAACGCCGCAACGTAAACTCGTCTGCGCCGCGCCGGTGCTCCCATTTCGCCTGCTCCAGCTCGGGCTGGTTGCATTCGACTTCCGGATAGCCGATGCAGAGATAGGCGATGAACTTCCAGGTATTGGGCACGTCGAGAACGGCGTGGATACGATTCGGATTGAGGATCGAGATCCAGCCGATGCCGATGCTCTCTGCGCGTGCGGCGAGCCACATCGCGGTGATGGCAGCGACCACGGAATACTCGGTGGTTTCCGGCATGGTCGCGCGGCCGAGGCCGTGGCCGATGTCGCTGGCCTTGTCGGCGAACACGGCGAGGTGTCCGGGGGCCTGTTCGAGGCCCGACAATTTCAGCGTGGCGTAGCGGGCCGCACGTTCGCCGGAATAGCAGTTCAGCGCGTCGGCGTTGCACGCCGTGAAATCGTCGATGATGGCGCGACGTCGTGCGGCATCATCGACGGTGACGAAGCGCCAGGGCTGGCTCAGGCCGACCGAGGGCGAGAGACAAGCGGTCTCGATCAGGCGATCGATGGCGCCGGCCGGCAGCGGGTCAGCTCGAAAGCGGCGGACGTCGCGGCGCCACACGAACAGCTCGCGCAAGTGCTGACGGAAGGTGTCGTCGAACTCGACCATGAGATCAGCCTCCCATCCGGAAGGATGCCGCGACCAGCAGAATGAGGATCTCGCCGATCTGCTCGAAGGCACCGAGGATGTCGCCGGTCTGCCCGCCGATCTGGCGCACGGCAAGCCGCGCCAGCAACAGGCCGGCGAGCGACAGCAGGATCAGGCCGACCAGCGCCTTGCCCGGCCCCAACGCGAGAGCGAGCGCGAGCGTTCCAAGAGCGAAGGCGACGGCGATGCTGCGGCCCGGCGGCGGTCCCGCGCTCGCCGACAGCCCGTCAGGCCGCGCTGGCGGTACCAATGACATGAAGGCCGGCACGCCGGCGCGGGCGGCGGCATGCGCTGACAACAGTGCAAATGCAACCAGCAAGGGATCGGCGATCGCTGCGAGTGCGCTCCAGCGCAGGCCGAACGACACAATCAGCGCGCAGACGCCGTAGGTCCCGATCCGACTGTCACGCATGATCTCGAGCTTGCGCTCGCGCGTGCGACCGCCGCCGAGCCCGTCGGCGGTGTCGGCGAGACCGTCTTCGTGCAGCGCGCCGGTGATGAGGGCGGTCGTCGCGAGTGCAAGCAGGGCAGCAATGTTCGGCGTCAGTCCGAAGCGGATGGCCACCTTGTAGACGAAAGCGCCGGCAAGGCCGACCAGCAGTCCCGCGACGGGTAGCGCCCAGGTCGCGCGCGCGACGGCGCCGTCGCCTGCAGGCTTCGACGATGCGACGGGAAGGATCGTGACGAACGACGCTGCCATCCTGAGATCGGCGACGACGTCCTTGAAGAGCTCGGCGCGCGGCATCATTTCAATTTCATGGGCAAACCGGCGACGACGAACTCGACCTCGTCGGCGGCTTCGGCGATGATCTGGTTCATGATGCCGGCGGCGTCGCGATAGCTGCGCGCCAGCGCGTTGTCGGGGACGATACCGAGACCGACCTCGTTGGTGACGAGGACGACCGGGCTTTTCAGGCGGGGCAGGGCGGCCGCGAGTTCGGTCACTTCACGCTCCCAGTCGCGTTCCGCATGCATCAGGTTGGAAAGCCACAGTGTCAGGCAGTCCACCAGCCGTGCGCCGCCGCCATCGCTTGCGATCAGCGCGGGCACGAGATCGAGCGGCACTTCGCGCTCGATCCAGTCGGTTCCGCGGCGCGCGCGATGCTTTGCGATGCGCGCCTCCATTTCGGTATCGAGTGCCTCCGCCGTCGCGACATAGACGGGCTGCCCGGGAAAAGCGCGCGTGCACGTTTCTGCACGCTTGCTCTTGCCCGATCGCGCTCCGCCCGTGATCAAGATGACGGCCATAAAGGTCTCCTGTGGGCCTGACTAATCACCAAACGCGGCCAAAGACAAAGCCGAAATCAGCCGGGCGGGGGCTTGCGCTCTGCCTTCGCTTTGCGCAACAGGGGCGGGACAGGAGGCGTGTGTGGGCTTTGCGGGTGCGATGGTGGTGGCGATGGCGGTGGATGCCCTCCTCGGCTGGCCGTCGTGGCTGTTCGCGCGGATCGGTCATCCCGTGACCTGGCTGGGTCGGCTGATCGGTGCCATCGACATCACGTGGAATCGCGCGTCCGATCCGCCGGCGTTCCGCCGCGCTGCTGGTGTCGCCGGAGCGCTCCTGGTGATCGGATTTTCCGTTGCGATCGGCTGCGCGCTTCAGGCCTTGCTTTCCTCGGGTTGGATCCAGATCGTGCTGATCGGCATCCTGGCCTGGCCCTTGGTCGCTTCGCGCTCGCTGCATGACCACGTCGCCGCCGTCGCGAATCCTCTGATGGCCGGTGACATCACCGCCGCGCGCGAGGCAGTCTCGCGCATCGTCGGCCGTGATCCCGCAGCGCTCGATGAAGCCGGGATCGCGCGCGCGGCGATCGAGAGCCTTGCGGAGAATGCCTCCGACGGCATCGTGGCGCCGGTGTTTTGGGGCGCGCTGCTCGGGCTGCCGGGCATCATCGGCTACAAGGCGATCAACACGCTGGACTCCATGATCGGCCATCGCAGCGAACGGCACGAGGCCTTCGGCTGGGCGGCGGCGCGCATCGACGATGTCGCCAATTTCATTCCGGCACGGCTGACCGGATGTCTGTTCGTGCTGCTGGCTCCTCGGCGATCGGAGGCGCTGTCATGCATGACGCGCGATGCACGCCGTCACCGCTCGCCCAATGCCGGCTGGCCGGAAGCGGCCATGGCCGGCGCGCTCGGCGTCCGGCTCAGCGGCCCTCGCATCTATCACGGCAGCGCGACCGACGAGCCCTGGCTGAACGAAGGCGCGCGCGACCCGCGCGCCGCTGATATCGCCGAGGCACTGACGGTCTACCGCCGCGCCATGATGCTGCTCGCCGGCCTGCTTGCGATCCTGGCCTTCGCGTGAAAGAACGGGGCATGCGCGAGCACGGTGGAAATCTGGATCTGGCACAGCAGCGTTTTGGCGGACGCGCGGAAGACTGGATCGATCTGTCGACAGGGATCAACCGGCTGCCTTATCCCGTGGCCGAGATCGATCCGCACCATTGGAATGCGCTGCCGTCGCGATCCGACATCAACGCCCTGCATCAGGCGGCGCAGCGTGCCTATCGCACCAGCGCACCGCTCGTTGCGATGGGCGGCGCGCAGGCTGCCATTCAATTGCTGCCGCAACTGGTACCAACCGGCCGCGCCCGCATCCTCGGACCGACCTACAATGAATACGCAGGGGTTCTGTCGGCTGCAAGCTGGGATGTCCAGGAGGCCAGCGAGCTCGACGCGCTGGCAGGCGCGGATCTCGCCATCGTCGTCAATCCCAACAATCCCGGCGGTCAGCATCATGCACCGAAGGATCTGCTCGCACTGCTGCCGCGCGTCGGCCGCCTCGTCATCGACGAGAGCTTTGTCGACGCCGTTCCGCTGCTGTCGCTTGCATCGGAGGCCGGTCGGCCGGGACTGCTGATCCTGCGCTCCTTCGGAAAGTTCTATGGTCTTGCCGGCCTGCGGCTCGGCTTCGCGATCGGCAATGCCGCCGACATAGGCAAGCTTGCGTCGATGTCGGGTCCATGGCCGGTTTCGGGAGCGGCGATCGCGATCGGCTGTCGCGCGTTGCGTGACGACGCCTGGGCCGAGGCCACGTCAGCGCGACTTGCCCGGGGCTGTGTTCGCCTCGATGCCATAGCGCACGCGCAAGGCTGGATGCTGCTTGGGGGGACGCCGCTGTTCCGTCTCTACGAGACGCCCGGCGCGCTCGCCGCACAAGAGAGATTGGCACGAAGCCAGATCTGGTCGCGCGTCTTCGCACAAAGGCCGACATGGTTGCGCCTCGGGCTTCCGGGTAGCGAAGCCGAATGGACGCGGCTTGCCGAGGTGCTAGCGCGCTAGCGCGAGCAGTCCTTCCACGTCGAGATGCTTTTCGATGTGATCGGCCAGCGCATCGAGCGCGCTTTCGACCCTGGCTTGATAGGGCTCGCCACCTGCGGGAATGTCGAGCATGGCCAGATACGCCTTGCGGAAATCATCCGACGTGAACAGGCCGTGCAGATAGCTGCCCTGCACGCGGCCATCGCGCGAGATCGCGCCTTCGGGCTCGCCGTTCAGCTTCGCAAACGGGCGCGCGCGATCCGGCCCGTCAGTGCGGCCGATGTGGATTTCGTACGCCTCGATTGGCTGGTCCGTGTCGGTATGCACGGCCGCGACACGCGTCAGCGTCTTCTGCGGACTCATCACCGTGTCCACGTCCAGAAGTCCGAGGCCCGGCGTGTCGCCTGCGGTGCCTTCGATGCCGTCAGGATCGGCGACGCTGCGCCCAAGCATCTGATAGCCGCCGCAGAGGCCGAGCACATGGCCGCCGCGGCGGTGGTGCGCGAGCAGATCGATGTCCCAGCCTTGCGCGCGCAGGAAGGCGAGATCGCCGCGCGTCGATTTTGAGCCGGGAATGATGACGAGGCGGACATCGCCCGGGATCGGCTCGCCCGGGCGCACCATCACGAGGTCGACGCCCGGCTCGAGCTTGAGCGGATCGAGATCGTCGAAATTGGCGATCCGCGACAGCGCCAGGCAGGCGATCTTGTACTGGCCCGGCTTGCGCGCGTCGCTGAGGCCGAGCGCATCCTCGGCCGGCAGCTCGCCGGCGCGGGCGAACCAGGGCAGCACGCCGAAGCCGAGCCAGGCCGTTCTTTGTTCGATCAGCCTGTAGCCATCGTCGAACAGCGAGGGATCGCCGCGGAACTTGTTGATGACAAAACCCTGGATCATCGCGGCATCGTCGGGGTCGATCACGGTCTTGATGCCGACGAGCTGGGCGATGACGCCGCCGCGGTCGATGTCGCCGACCAGCACGACCGGCACGTCCGCCTTGCGCGCAAAGCCCATATTGGCGATGTCGGCCTTGCGCAGGTTCACTTCGGCCGGGCTACCGGCACCTTCCACCAGCACCAGATCGGCGCGCCCCTTCAGCCGCTCAAAGCTCTCCAGCACCGCGCCCATCAGCGATGGCTTCATCGCGGCATAGTCGCGCGCACGCGCGGTCGCGATGCGCTTTCCGTGGACGATCACCTGCGCGCCGATGTCGGTCTCGGGCTTGAGCAACACGGGGTTCATGTCGGTGTGCGGGTCTACGCGAGCGGCGAGGGCCTGCAACGCTTGTGCGCGGCCGATCTCGCCGCCGTCGACGGTGACGGCGGCATTGTTCGACATGTTCTGCGGCTTGAACGGGAGCACGCGCAGGCCGCGCCGGGTGAAGGCACGCGCGAGACCGGCGACGATGAGCGATTTGCCCACGTCCGAGCCGGCCCCCTGGATCATCAGCGCGCGTGCCATCGAACTCAGAACTCGACGCCGGCCTGTGCCTTGATGCCGGAGCGGAAGGGATGTTTCACCAGCGTCATCTCGGTGACGAGATCGGCGATCTCGATCAACTCGTCCTTGGCGTTGCGGCCGGTGAGGACGACATGCGTCATCGGCGGCTTCGAGGTGGTCAGAAACTCGACGATCTCGGCGATGTCGAGATAGTCGTAGCGCAGCGCGATGTTGATCTCGTCGAGCACGACCATGCGCAGGCTCTCATCGAGGATCAGCTCCTTGGCCTTCTCCCAGCCGGCGCGCGCGGCGGCGATGTCGCGGGCGCGGTCCTGCGTCTCCCACGTAAAACCTTCGCCCATGGCGTGGAACTGGCAGAGGTCGCCGAAATGGCCAGTGAGCAGGCGCCGCTCGCCGGTATCCCAGGCGCCCTTGATGAATTGCACGACTGCGCAGGGAAAGCCATGCGCGACGCAGCGGACGATCATGCCGAAGGCCGACGAGGACTTGCCCTTGCCGGCCCCGGTGTGGACGATGATGAGGCCCTTTTCGCCGCTCTTGGTCGCCATGATCTTGTCGCGGGCGGCCTTCTTCTTCGCCATTTTCGTGGCGTGGCGGGTGTCGGTTTCTTCGGCCGTTTTTGTATCCGGTTCAGGCGTCATCGGGTCCCGGTCCTTCGGCTTGACAAGTGGCGGCCACCGGCAAATGGTGGCCCGGCGTTGGTTCCTGTCCTATGACAGGCGAAGAGGGAATGCGATAGGGTCCGAATCGGCAAGATTTGGGTCCAAAATGCAGCCGCCCCCGCGACCGTGACCGGAGAGATGTCCGAAGCCACTGATTCCCTCAGGGAATCGGGAAGGCGGGGATCGAAGGGGAAAACCCTGCTCCGCAAGCCGGGAGACCTGCCAGCGCGGACGAGTTTTGGACCGGCGGACGGGGTGTTCCGCGACGGGGAAAACGGGCCTTCTGAAGAATGGTCCGTGTGCCTCATCGCCTCCCGCTGTTATCTGGAAGAGGCGATGACCGTCACACTTCACGTCTGCATCACCTGCCGTGCCGGCGAGACGCCAGGCGAGGGCGAGGCGACGCCCGGCAAGCGCCTGCATGGGGCGATCCTCGACGCGGGCGTGCCCGAGGGTGTCAATGTGGTTCCCGTCGAATGCCTGTCGGCCTGCAACCAGGGCTGCTCGGTGGCGCTGAGCGCGCCCGGCCGCTGGTCCTACGTCTATGGCCGCCTGTCCGATGCGAATGCGCAGGACGTGGTCGCGGGCGCCGCGGCCTATGCGGCCGCGCCTGACGGCCTTGTGCCCTGGCGCAGCCGGCCGGAAATATTCCGCAAGCAGTCGCTTGCCCGCATTCCCCCCATTGCCGTCGTGCCGGAGGCCGCCGAATGAACTCGCTCGCAAAAGTCCCGGTTACGGTGGTCACGGGTTTTCTCGGCTCGGGCAAGACGACGCTGATCCAGCATCTGCTCAGCAATGCCGGCGGCAAGAAGCTCGCGGTGCTCGTCAACGAGTTCGGTAGTGAGGGCGTCGACGGCGAGATCTTGAAATCCTGCGCCGACGCCAATTGCCCGGAGGAGAACATCGTCGAGCTCGCCAATGGCTGCATTTGCTGCACGGTTGCCGACGATTTCATTCCGACCATGGAAAAACTGCTCGCGCGGCCGGTGCGGCCCGATCACATCCTGATCGAGACCTCGGGCCTGGCGCTGCCCAGGCCGCTGCTGAAGGCATTCGACTGGCCGGAGATCCGTTCGCGGATCACCGTCGACGGCGTGATCGCGCTCGCCGATGCCGAGGCTGTCGCCGCTGGCCGCTTTGCGCCGGATCCTGACGCCGTCGAAGCGCAGCGTGCGGCGGACGAGAGCCTGGATCACGAGACGCCGCTGTCGGAAGTGTTCGAGGATCAGATCGCCTGCGCCGACATCGTGCTGCTGACCAAGGCCGACCTCGCTGGCGCGGCGGGACTTGAAGCGGCCAAGGCTGCCATCACCGCCGAGATGCCGCGCCGCGTGCCGATGCTCCCCGTGACCGACGGTGCGATCGATGCGCGCGTCATCCTCGGTCTTGGCGCTGCCGCCGAGAACGATCTCGCCGCGCGTCCCTCGCATCATGACGGCGAGGAAGAGCACGAGCACGATGATTTCGCCTCGGTCGTGGTCGACCTCCCTGAAGTCGCCGACGTCGATGCGCTGGTCGCATCCGTCCAGAAGCTGGCGCGCGAGCAGAACGTGCTGCGCGCTAAGGGCTATATCGCGGTCGCGGGCAAGCCGATGCGGCTGCTGCTGCAGGCGGTCGGCGAGCGTGTGCGCCACCAGTTCGACAAGCCCTGGGGCGCAGGTCACAGGCGGTCGAAGCTCGTCGTGATCGGCGAGCACGGCGATATCGACGAGGCCGCAATCAGGTCAGGACTTGGTATCTGATGCACGTCGTCTTCCGCGAGAGCCGTGGTCTGGAGGAGACCGCGACGCCAAGGGATATCGGCCAGGACCCGGCCGATCTCGTGGTGCTCTCGTATTCGGATTCGGATCTCGCGGCGTTCGCAGCCGGCTGGCGGCGTGGTCGCGAGAGCCTGCCGTCATTGCGGCTCGCCAATCTCGCGGAGCTGCGCCATCCGCTGTCAGTGGACACCTATATCGAGCGCACGCTGTCTCAGGCGCGTGGCATTCTGGTTCGCCTGATTGGTGGTGAGTCCTACTGGCCGTATGGTCTGGCTGTGCTCCGGCAGCTCGCCAAGGACCGTGGCATTGTGCTGGCCGTGCTGCCGGCCGACGGTCGTGACGACCCGCGGCTCGATGCATACTCGACCCTGCCGGTCTCGACGCTGCGCCGGCTCAAGGTGCTCTGCGACACCGGCGGACCGGTCGCCGCGCAAGCCGCGATCGCACAGCTCGCACTGGCTTCGGGACTCTATGCCGGGCCTGTTATCGGCGACACCGCCGTACCCGAGATGGGGTTCTACGATCCCGCCCGCGGCGTCATTGCGGCACCGGCGCACGGCGAGGGCAGGCCGCGCGCGCTGGTGACGTTCTATCGCTCATATCTCACCGCCGCGGATACGGGCCCGGTCGATGCCCTGATCGCAGCGCTGCGCGGGCGCGGCTTTGAAGCCTGCGGCGTGTTCGTGACCTCGCTGAAGGCCGCGGGCGTCGCGGATTGGTTGCGGGCGCATCTTGCGCAAAATCCTCCCGCCGCGATCGTCAACGCGACGGCGTTCTCCGCGGCTGGCGACGACGGCACGACGCCGCTCGATGCCGCAGCGTGCCCGGTGTTCCAGGTCGCGCTCTCCACCGCCCGGCGCGAGGACTGGGCGGACTCGCTGCGCGGCCTGTCGCCTGGCGATCTCGCGATGCATGTGGTGCTGCCCGAGGTCGACGGCCGGCTGTTCGCGGGCGTGGTTAGCTTCAAATCAGCCGGCATTCGTGACCCCGATCTGCAGTTCTCACACCTGGCGCATCGCGCCGATGAGGAGCGCGTGACGGCCGTCGCTGCGCGCGTCGCGGCGTGGCGGCGACTTGCGGAGACGCCGGCCGGTGAGAAGCATCTGGCGCTCGTGCTCTCGAACTATCCGGGCCGTCCGCACCAGATCGCGCATGCGGTCGGGCTCGATGCGCTGGCCTCGGTCGAGGCGTTGGTGTCCGATCTCGCTGAGGCCGGCTTCGATGTTGCGCCGGTCCATGCGCTCGGCGAGGCGCTGCTAAGGCAGCGGCTCACCTGGGGCATCGCCGATTATCGCGCGGCGCTTTCGCGCCTGCCGCAAGTTTTGCAGGATGATCTTGCGCAAGCCTGGGGCGCGCCGGAGAGTGATCCGAGCTGCCGCGACGGCGCGTTTCATTTCGCCGCGATCCAATGCGGCAAGTCGGTCATCGCGGTCCAGCCGGAACGCGGCGATGCGACCACGCGCGATACCGATTATCACGATCTCGCCCGCACGCCGCGCCACGCCTATGTCGCGTTCTATCTCTGGCTTCGGCAGCAGGCCTGTGACGCCGTCGTGCACATGGGCGCACATGGCACGCTGGAATGGCTGCCCGGGAAATCCGTGGCGCTGTCGTCCGCGTGCTGGCCGGAAGCCCTGATCGGCGATCTTCCCGTGATCTATCCCTTCATCGTCAACGATCCCGGCGAGGCCGCGCAGGCCAAGCGGCGCTTGGGGGCCGTGACCATCGGCCATCTGCCGCCGCCGCTCGCCGCATCCGCCGTGCCCGAAGGCTTGCGCCGGCTCGAACAGCTCCTCGACGAATATTCGACCGCCGATGGTCTCGATCCCGCACGCCGTCGGCGATTGATCGCAGCGATCCGTGATGAGGCGCGCGTGGCGGGCCTCGAGGACGATCTCGGTTTGGATGCCTTGGCCGCGCCCGCCGAAGCCATTCCGCGGATCGATCGCTTCGTCTGCGATCTCAAGGAAAGCCAATTCGGCGACGGCCTGCATGTGTTCGGCTGCGGCGCCTGCGGCGATGCGGAGCGCGATGCGTTGCGTTCGGCACTTGCCGGCAAGCGCGTTGCGCCGGGACCGTCGGGCTCGCCCTATCGCGGCCGTCAGGACGTGTTGCCGACCGGACGCAATCTCTTTGCCGTCGATCCGCGCGCGGTGCCGACGCCGTCGGCGCATGCGCAGGGCATCAAGCTTGCCGAAGAGCTGCTGCGCCGCCATCTGCAGGATCACGGCGACTGGCCGAAGGGCCTCGTGGTCGATCTCTGGGGCTCGGCAACGATGCGCACCGCGGGCGAGGAATTTGCGATGGCGCTGCATCTGGCCGGCCTTGCGCCGCGCTGGGATCACGCCTCCGGCCGCGTCATCGGATACGACATCGTCGCGCCGGCCGAGCTCGGCCGTCCCCGCATCGACGTCACGCTGCGGGTGTCGGGCCTGTTCCGCGACGTCTTCTCGGGCCTTGCGCAATTGTTCGAGGCCGCCTCCGAAGCGCTTGCGACACGCGAGGACGAGGGCGACGAGAATCCGTACCGCCACCGCGCCTCCCGCGTGTTCGCGCCGCGTCCCGGACAATACGGCGTCGGTCTATCGGCGATCCCCGATGCCTTCACGCCCGAGACACGCGAAGCCGCGGGCGAAGCCTGGTTGTCGGCATCGTCCTGGGCGTTCTCGGCCGACGGCGAGATGCAGCTGAATCGCGCCGGCATCGAGCAGCGCCTTGCTTCGGCTGATGGCTTCGTCCATGTCCAGGATTTGCCGGAAACTGATCTGCTGCTCGCGGCCGATTATGCCGCGCATGAAGCCGGCGTTGCGGCGGCTGCAGCGCATCTCGGCGCGGCAGGACTCTCGCTCTATCACCTCGACACGACTCGTCCCGAGCAGCCCCACGCGCGCACGCTGACCGAGGAGATCTCGCGCGTCGTCCGAGCGCGCGCCGCCAACCCGGCGTGGATCGCCGGCATGATGCGTCATGGTTTTCGCGGCGCCGCCGAGATCACCGCGACGCTAGAGCACATGGCCGCTTTCGCGCATCTGGCCGGTGCCGTGCCGCCGCATCTGTTCGATCTCTACTACGATGCGACGCTCGGCAATGACGACGTCCGCGCCTTCATGGCGCGTGAAAATCCGTCCGCTCTCGCCGCGATGGAAACCTGTTTCGCGCGCCTGCACGATGCGGCGCTTTGGCAAACGCGCCGCAATTCGATCGCGGCTGCGCTGCGGGAGGCCTCATGAGCGCGGCCATGGTCAAGGGCTGGTGTCCCGGCGCGCTGCGCCCGATGCTCTCGGGCGACGGGCTCGTGGTGCGCGTGCGTCCGTTCGGTGGGCGGCTCGAAGCACCACAAATCACAGGACTTGCCGAGCTCGCCGGGCAACACGGCAATGGTCTGATCGACGTGACGAGCCGTGCCAATCTGCAGATCAGGGGCGTTAGCGAAGAAGGCCATCGGCCGTTGATTGACGGCCTTGCGCGACTGGCGCTGCTCGATCCCGATCCGGCCACGGAAGCCCGTCGCAACATCCTCGTCACGCCGTTCTGGCGCGCTGGCGACGCGACACAATCGCTCGTCGCCGAGCTCGAAGAAGCGCTCGAGGATAACGCGCTCGCGCTTCCAACCAAGTTCGGCTTCGCGATCGATGACGGGACCTCGCGCGTGCTCGCCGGCGATTCCGCTGACATACGCATCGAGCGTGATCGCACAGGCGGTCTCCTGGTGCGGGCCAACGGCGCAAAGCTCGGCCGCTCCGTCGCACGCGGAGAGGCCGTGAGCACGGCGCTCGCGCTCGCAAGCTGGTTCCTGGTCTCCGGCGGCGCGACGGGCGGGCGAGGGCGCATGGCGGCCCACATCGCCTCCGGCGCGGCATTGCCTCAATCGCTGCGCGGCGAGACCGAGCCCGCGCCCGTGATGGCCGCCTCGCGTCCCGGGCACTATCCGCAAGGCCCGATGGTGGGTGTCGCGTTCGGGCAGATGCTGCACACGACGCTGCATCAGTTCGCCGGGTGCGGTCATGCGCTGCGCATGACGCCCTGGCGGATGGTGCTGAGCGAGGGCAAGCGCGAGATGCCGAGCGCGCCGGGCCTCATCACCGAGCCGTTTGATCCCGCGCTGCGCGTCATTGCCTGCAGTGGCGCCCCGCGCTGCCGCGAAGCCCATGCCGATACGCGTGCGCTCGCAGCAGCGCTCGCCCCGCGCATCGCCGCCGATACGCGGCTCCACGTCTCCGGCTGCGGCAAGGGCTGTGCCCATTCCGGCACGGCCGCGGTCACGCTGGTGGCGACCCGTGCCGGATTCGATCTCGTCCGTGACGGCTCGATCCGCGACGAGCCGGTGTTGCGCGGCCTGAACGGCGCCGACATCGTCAGCGATCCCTCCATCCTGGTGGGAGGGCATTGATGCCGCACACTTACGAGACCGATGGCGCTGCGATCTACCGGCAGTCCTTTGCGACCATCCGCGCCGAAGCCGATCTCGCGCGCTTTTCGCCCGACGAGGAGCAAATCGTGGTGCGGATGATCCATGCCGCCGGCATGGTGGGTCTTGAGGCGCATATCCGCTTCACCCCGGGCATGGCGATCGCTGCGCGCGCCGCCTTGCAGAAGGGCGCGCCGATCCTCTGCGACGCGCGCATGGTCTCGGAAGGGATTACGCGCGCAAGGTTGCCCGCAGCCAACGCCGTCATCTGCACGCTTGGTGACGAGACCGTGCCTGCACTCGCACAATCCATGCACAACACCCGCTCGGCCGCGGCGCTGGAGCTGTGGCGGCCGCATCTCGATGGCGCGGTGGTTGCGATCGGCAATGCGCCGACCGCACTGTTTCATCTGCTCAACATGCTGGAGGACCGCGACTGCCCGCGGCCTGCGGCGATCATCGGCTGTCCCGTCGGCTTTGTCGGCGCGGCCGAGTCCAAGGCCGCGCTGATGGCCGATCCGCCCGTGCCGGCGCTGACGGTCCAGGGCCGCCTCGGCGGCTCTGCGATCACGGTTGCCGCGGTGAATGCGCTGGCGAGCCGGAGCGAATAGCGATGGGACGCATCATCTGCTGCGGTCTCGGCCCCGGCGATCCTGATCTGATGAGCGTGCGCGCCGATCGCACCGTGCGCGCCGCGCAGCACGTCGCCTATTTCCGCAAGAAGGGCCGGCCGGGCCAGGCGCGGCGCATCGTCGAAGGCATGTTGGCGACCGATGTCACCGAATATCCCATGGAATATCCCGTTACGACGGAGATCGCCTTCGACAGCGCCGAGTACGTGCAGCTGCTCGCCGGCTTCTACGACGAGTGGGCCGAGCGTCTGGCGCGGCTTGCGCGCGCGGTCGACGTCGTCGTGCTCTGCGAGGGTGACCCTTACTTCTACGGCTCCTTCATGCATCTGCACACGCGCCTGCAGGGCCGCGTCGAGATCGAGGTGATCGCCGGCATTCCCGGCATGGTCGGCTGCTGGAATGGTGTCGGACAGCCGATCGCGCTCGGCGATGACGTGACGACGGTGCTGATGGGGACGCTGGCTGAAGACGAGCTCGAGAGGCGTATGCGCGATTCCGATGCGCTCGTCGTCATGAAGACCGGCCGCAATCTCGCAAAGGTGCGCCGTGCGCTCAGCTCTGCCGGCCGGCTGGACGATGCCTGGCTGGTCGAGCGCGGCACCATGCCGGGCGAGCGCGTGGTGCGGCTCGCCGAGGTCGATGGCGCCGACTGTCCCTATTTCGCGATCGTGCTTGTGCACGGCAAGGGCCGGCACCTGGACGCCGCCGAATGACGGGCACGTTGACCATCGCGGGCCTCGGGCCGGGCAGCGATGCGCTGGTGACGCCCGAGGTCACGGCCGCGCTGGCGGCCGCAACCGACATTCTGGGTTACGCGCCCTATGTCGCGCGCGTGCCGCCGCGTGCTGGGCTTAAGCTGCATCCCTCGGATAACCGCGAGGAGCTGCAGCGTGCGAGCGAAGCGCTGCGGCTTGCCGCCAAAGGCGGGCAGGTCGTCGTCGTCTCCTCCGGCGATCCCGGCGTCTTCGCGATGGCCTCGGCCGTGTTCGAGGCGCTCGAACAGGCGCCGCAATGGCGGGATCTTTCGATTCGCGTGCTGCCTGGCATCACGGCAATGCTGGCGGCGGCCGCACGCGCCGGCGCGCCGCTCGGCCATGATTTCTGCGCGATCAATCTCTCCGACAATCTCAAGCCGTGGGCAGTCATCGAGAAGCGCCTGCGGCTCGCCGCCGAAGCCGATTTTTCGATTGCGATGTATAATCCGCGCTCGGCAAGCCGGCCGGAAGGATTCGGCCGCGCGCTTGCGGTGCTGAAGCACGCAGGCTGCGGCGAGCGCCTCGTGATTTTTGCACGCGCGATCAGCGCTTCTGACGAGAGCATCGAAACTGTCACGCTGAACGAAGCTCGGCCCGAGATGGCCGACATGCGGACGCTGGTGATCGTGGGAAATTCGCAGACGCGCCGGGTCGGCCGCTGGGTCTATGCGCCGAGGCGGGTAGAATGACCGAGCCACTGCATGATCTCGGCCACGCTCTCGACCCGCAACCGCTCGGGCAGCTCCGGCCGCGATATCATCATCACGGGCAGGCCGAGCATGCGGGCCGCGTCGATCTTGGCGCGCGCGCCGTCGCCGCCGGAATTGCGGGCGACGATCCAGCCGATGCCGCGCCTACGCAACAGATCAAGCTCACTGTCGAATGTGAACGGCCCGCGCGACACGATCACGTCGGCGACGAAGGGCGGGGGAGCCTCCGGCGGATCGACGAACCGCAGCGTATAGGTATGCTGCGGCTTGTTCGCAAACGGCGCGATATGCTGGCGTCCGATGGCGAGGAACACTTTTGCGGGCGCCTCGGGCAGCGCGGCGACCGCGGCGCTGACGTCCGTGACTTCGATCCAGTTGTCGCCGGGCGCTTTCGTCCAACGCGGGCGCTCCAGCGCAATCAGCGGTGTGGCGGTTTCCGCGCACGCTTCGACCGCATTGCGGCTCATCTCGGCAGCGAACGGATGCGTCGCGTCGATCACGTGCGTGATGCCTTCGCGGCGGATGTAATCGGCCAGTCCGCTAACGCCGCCGAAGCCGCCGATGCGGGTCGGCAGCGGCTGATCGGCAGGCGCGCGGGTGCGACCGCCATAGGAGTAGACGGCCTCGATGCCTGCGCGCGCGATCGCCGCGGCGAGCAAGCTCGCATCGGCAGTTCCGCCCAGAATGAGGGCGCGCCTCATGGCTGATTCCTTGGCTGATCCCTGGCTGACCATCATCGGTATCGGCGAAGATGGCCTTGCCGGGCTGTCGGAGGCAAGCCGAAAGGCGCTCAATGAGGCCGAAACCGTCTTCGGTGGTGAACGGCATCTCGCGCTTGCCGGCGTCGGCAGCCGCGGCCGTCCGTGGCCGGTGCCGTTCGACGCCGATATCGTTCTGAGCAGCCGCGGCAGGCCGACGGCGGTGCTCGCCTCCGGTGATCCGTTCTGGCATGGCGCCGGTGCAGCTCTCGCCGAGAAGCTGCAGGCCGGCGAGTGGATCGCGCATTCGGCACCGTCGACCTTCTCGCTTGCGGCCGCGCGGCTGGGCTGGCGGCTCGAATCCACCGTCTGCCTGGGGCTTCACGCCGCACCGTTCGAACGTCTCGTTCCGCATCTGGTGCGAGGAGCGCGCATCATCTGCCTCGTGCGCGATGGGAAAGCGGCAAGCGATCTCGCAAAATGGTTGAGCGAGCGCGGATGGGGCGCCTCGGCCTTCTGGACGCTCGCCGCACTCGGTGGTCCGCGCGAAAGCATCCAAGAACATCGCGCCGACGGTTTCGCCGGTGATCCCGCTGGAAACCTGGTCGCAGTCGCCGTTGAGGCGAGGGGCACGCAAGGCATTCCCCGCAGCTCGGGACTTTCGGACGATCTGTTCGTCCATGACGGCCAGATCACCAAGCGGCCAGTGCGCGCGCTCGCGCTCTCGGCGCTGGCGCCGCGTCCGGGCGAGCGACTGTGGGATATCGGCGCCGGCTCGGGGTCGATCTCGGTCGAGTGGGCGCTGTGCGGCGGGACGGCGACTGCGATCGAGGCGCGCGAGGAACGCGCCGCAAACATCCGCAGCAATGCAGCGGCGTTTGGACTTTCGCACCGGATCACCGTCGTCAAAGGGAGGGCGCCCGAGGCTGTTGCTGCCCTGGAAGCACCGGATGCGGTCTTCATCGGCGGCGGCCTCGATAGCGCGATGTTCGATGCGATCTGGTCGCGGCTTGCGCCGGGCACGCGGCTGGTTGCACATTCAGTCACATTGGAGACGGAAGCGTTGCTCGGCGATCTGCACCAGCGCCACGGCGGCGAGCTGATGCGGGTCGACATCGCTTATGCTGGCCCGCTCGGCCGTTACCGCTCCTGGGAGACGGCACGGCCGGTGGTGCAGTGGAGTACGGTCCGATGAAGGTGGCCGGGTTTGGGTTCAGGAGAGATGTCAGTCTCGCTTCGCTGCGCGAAGCACTGCTGGCGGCGGGTGATCCCGAAGGTCTTATGGCGATTGCAACCGTTAGCGACAAGGCTGATGCTGAGCCGCTGCAGGAGCTCGCGCGTGAGTGCGGTGTGCCGATCAAGGCTGTTCCAGCCGATATGTTGGCCGGCATCGCCACGCCGACCCAGTCCAATCTCGTGATGGAGAAGTTCGGCACTGGATCGGTCGCCGAAGCCGCGGCGCTCGCTGCGGCCGGGCCTCGTGCACGGCTGATTTCGACACGCGTTGTCTCGCAGGATCGCACGGCGACGGCCGCGATCGCGGAAGGAGACGGCGCATGACGGTGCATTTCATTGGCGCAGGGCCGGGCGCGCCTGATCTGCTGACGTTGCGGGGGCGCGACCTGATCGCGGTCTGTCCGGTCTGCCTCTATGCCGGCTCGCTGGTCCCCGAGGGCGTGCTGGCGCATTGCCCGCCCGGCGCGCGCATCGTCAATACCGCGCCGCTGTCGCTCGACGAGATCATTGCCGAGATCGCTGCCGCGCATGCGGCGGGCAAGGACGTTGCTCGCCTGCATTCGGGCGATCTCTCGATCTGGTCGGCGATGGGCGAGCAGCTCCGCCGCCTGCGCGCACTTGGCATTCCGTTCACTGTGACGCCTGGTGTGCCGTCCTTCTCGGCCGCAGCGGCAGCGCTCGAGGTCGAGCTGACGCTGCCGGGCCTTGCCCAGACAGTCGTGCTGACGCGCACGCCGGGCCGCGCCAGCGCGATGCCCGAGCGCGAGAAGTTGGCAGCCTTCGCCGCGACCGGTGCAGTGCTTGCGATCCATCTGTCGATCCATCTGCTCGACAAGGTCGTCGCCGAGCTCGCGCCGCATTATGGCGCGGATTGCCCGATCGCCATCGTCTGGCGCGCGAGCTGGCCGGATCAGCGCATCATCCGCGCCACGCTGGCTACGCTCGATGCTGCCATCGGCACCGAGATGGAGCGCACCGCGATCATTCTGGTCGGCAAGACGCTCGGCGCTGCGGATTTCGACGAGAGCCGCCTTTACGCCGCCGATTACGATCGCCGCTATCGGCCGGTCGGCGCCGAGCCGCGTTTTCCGGAGGGCTCGTGATGGGGGCAGGCCTCGTCATCTCCGCACCGGCCTCCGGCGTCGGCAAGACCACGCTGACGCTGGCGCTCGCGCGCGCCTGGCGCCATCGCGGCTTGAACGTGCAGTGCTTCAAGAGCGGTCCCGATTACATCGATCCCGCCTTCCACGCCGCCGCCACGGGGCGCGCTTCCGTCAACGTCGATAGCTGGGCGATGGATCGCGGGGCGATCTCGCATCTCGTCAGCCGCGGCGCGGACGCCGATGTCGTGCTTGCCGAGGGATCGATGGGCCTGTTCGACGGCGTCGCCGCGCCCGGTGTTTCCGGCACCGGTGCCACCGCCGACATTGCGGAGATGCTGGGCTGGCCGGTGGTGCTGGTGATCGATCCTTCCGGACAAGCGCAGACCGCGGCGGCGATCGCCGCGGGTCTTCGTGATTATCGCCCCGGCGTACGGCTCGCCGGTGTCGTGCTCAACCGCGTTGCCAGCCCGCGCCACGAAGACCTCGTGCGGCGTGCGCTCAACGACGCGGGCATTGCCGTGTTCGGCGCGCTGCCGCGCCATGCCGAGATCAGCCTGCCGAAGCGGCATCTCGGCCTGGTGCAGGCCGAGGAGCAGGCCGAGATCGGCAAGCTGATCGACGAGGCCGCGCGCTTCGTTGCCGAGCATGTCGATCTCGATGCGGTGCTGCGATCGGCTGCGTCCTGGACACCACAACCCGCCGCGAATGGGCTGAACGTGACGCCGCCGGGCCAGCGCATCGCGCTCGCGCGCGATGCGGCGTTCTCTTTCGTCTATCCGCACATGCTGGAAGCCTGGCGCGGGGCGGGCGCGGAGATCTCGACATTCTCGCCGCTCTCCGATGAAGCGCCCGACGCGAGCGCCGATGTGTGCTGGCTGCCCGGCGGTTATCCCGAGCTGCATGCCGGCAAGATCGCGGCCAATGCGCGTTTTCGCAGCGGCCTGCGCGCCTTCGCCGAAACGCGACCGGTGCACGGCGAATGCGGAGGCTATATGGTGCTGGGAACCGCTTTGACCGATGCGGACGGTGTTCGCCATGAGATGACAGGCCTGCTTGGCCTCGAGACCAGCTTTGCCAAACGTCGCATGCATCTCGGTTATCGTCTCGCGACGCTGGCCGCGCCGATGCCGGGACATCGCCCCAGTGCACGTCTGCGCGGCCATGAGTTCCACTATTCGACCATTCTTGCCCAGCCTGATACGCCGTTGGCAGTCGTGCACGATGCAACCGGCGCGGTCATTGCCGAGACCGGCTCGCAGCGCGGCCACGCCACCGGCACGTTCTTTCATCTGATCGCGGAGGACCGGTGAGCGGATTCGTCTCCTTCATCTCCGCCGGACCCGGCGACCCCGAGCTTCTCACGCTCAAGGGCGCCGCGCGGCTGCGCGAGGCCGACGTCGTGCTCTATGACGATCTCGCCTCCGGCGCGATCCTTGATCTCGCCCGGCCCGGCGCCAATCTCGTCGCGGTGGGGAAACGGGCAGGGCGTCCCTCGACCAAGCAGCACCACGTCAACCGCCTGCTGGTCGACTATGCCGCAACAGGTGTGCGCGTGGTTCGGCTCAAGTCGGGCGATGCCGGCATTTTCGGCCGGCTCGAGGAGGAGCTGGAGACGCTGCGTGAGGCCGGCATCGGCTACGAGATCGTTCCCGGCGTCACCTCGGCCTGCGTTGCCGCGGCGCAAGCCGGCATCCCCCTGACCCGGCGCCACACCTCGCGCCGGGTGCAATTCGTCACCGGCGCTGATGTCACCGGCGAGTTGCCGCCGAATCTGAATTGGGCGGCCCTGGCCGATCCTGAGGCGACGACCGTGGTCTATATGGGCCGGCGCACCTTCCCCGCGCTTGTCGCAAAGTTGGTCGCGCACGGCCTCGCTGCGGATACCCCCGCGCTGTTCGCCGAATCCCTCGGCCGCCCGGACGAACGGCTGGTCCGCACCACCATCGCCGAGCTTGCCGAGCAGCTTGCGCGCGGCGGCGCCGCCTCGACGGCCGCCGTGATCCTGTTTGGGGCGCTGGCGGGGGATTATCCGTCATGACAGCCTTGGCCGCCGTTCGCCCCTTGACGCAGGCTCAGCGAAAGGGGCACACAAGAGAGGCATGGTGCTCGACGCGGCGCAAAGCGCCGGAGCATAATCGGGAATGGGGGTGGGCGGACCCAGTTGCGTCGCCCAAAACCCCGGCCGCCCCCGCGACTGTAAGCGGTGAGGGACTCCGATCAGCCACTGGGCCGCAAGGTCCGGGAAGGCCGGAAATCCCGGGGAACCGCGAGCCAGGAGACCGGCCCTGCACGTTTTGAGGCCAAGGCCGTCGGGTGTGACGGCAGGAAGGAATTGAGCCATGCATATCGAACCCGGGGTCGTGACGGGCGCCAAGCTCGTGTTGAGTTACGCAACCGGCATCGCCGCAGGCGGCGTTGCGCTGAAGCTTGCGGTGGAGACCGTGCGTGAGCAGGGCATCACGTCGTTCGCAGCGCGGACGCTCGCCACCACAGTCCTTGTGTTCATCTTCTTCGAGATACTGCCGCACTTCCCGGTCGGCGTCTCCGAGGTGCACTTCATTCTCGGCTCGACACTGTTCCTGCTGTTCGGCGCAGCGCCCGCGGCCTTCGGCCTCGCATTCGGCCTGCTGCTCCAGGGCGTATTCTTCGAGCCGGTCGACATCCCGCAATACGGCATGAACGTCACGACGCTGCTGGTGCCGCTGTTCGCGATCCAGGCGATCGCCACACGGATCATCTCGCGGAACACCGCCTATGTCGATTTGAAGTATCGGCAGGCGTTGGCGCTCTCGACGACCTACCAGGCCGGCGTGATCGCCTGGGTGGCGTTCTGGGCGCTCTATGGCTCGGGCTTTGCGATGAGCAACCTCGCCAACATCGCGACGTTCGCGGCGTCCTATGCGCTGGTCATCGTGATCGAGCCGCTCGCCGATCTCGCGGTACTGGCACTGGCGAAGTCGCTGCGCGGCGTCACCGCGCCCGGTCTCGTCACCCCGCGCCTGCATAACCCGGCCTGAGAGACAAGCGAACGGGCGGCCAGCAAGGCCGCCCGTCGCGTTCGCGATGCTCACGCTTTCCCTGATAGGCATCGGTTGCGGCGATCCCGACCAGCTGACGCGCGCCGCTGTCCGAGCGATCAACGCCGCCGATCTCGTCCTGATCCCGCGCAAGGGAACGGCGAAGTCCGATCTCGCCGATCTCAGGCGGACGATCTGCGCGGATGTGCTTACCAGCGACAAGACAGCCATCGCCGAATTCGACCTTCCCGTGCGCGACGCAGGTGAGGCGGAATACCGTAAGGGCGTGGACGATTGGCACGATGCGGTTGCCGCGACTTGGTCGAAAGCGATTGCGAACCATCTCGAAGGCGAGGGCAAGGTTGCGCTGCTGATCTGGGGCGATCCTTCGCTCTACGACTCCTCGCTGCGCATTGCGCGGCGGCTCAATCCCCTGCCTGACATCGAGGTCGTGCCCGGCATCACCTCGATCCAGGCGCTGTGCGCGGCGCATGCGCTGCCGCTCAACGATATAGGCGAGCCCTTTCTGGTCACGACGGGGCGGCGTTTGCGCGAAGGCGGCTGGCCGGCAGGGGTGGATACCGTTGTTGTAATGCTCGACGGCGGCACGGCATTCCAGTCGCTTGATCCAGCCGGGATTCAAATCTATTGGGGCGCCTATCTCGGCATGCCCGATCAGATCGTCATGTCCGGCGTGCTCGCCGAGGTTGGCCCGCGCATCGTCGCGGCGCGGCAGGAAGCGCGCGAGCGGCATGGCTGGATCATGGACAGCTACATTCTCAAGCGCAGGCCGTAAGCGAGGCAGCATGCTCCCCGAATGGGTCACCCGAAATTGCCCCGATGTCTCCGCCGTGCATCGCGAGGCGGCGATCGCACGGCAGGCGCAACTGACAAAGCCGACCGGTGCACTTGGCCGGCTGGAGCAGCTCGCGATCGAGCTTGCGGGCCTGCAGGCGACCGAACAGCCGCGTGCCGCACGGGTGCCGATCATCGTCTTCGCCGGCGACCACGGCATCGTCGCGCAGGGCGTCTCGGCCTATCCGCAAGCCGTGACCATCGCGATGATGGCGAACTTTGCCTCCGGCGGCGCCGCGATCTCGGTGCTGGCGCGCGAGCTTGGCTCGAGCCTGGAGGTGGTCGACGCCGGCACGCTGGCAACAGAGGCGATGGCGGGTGTCATCTCCGACAAGCCGCGCCATGGCACGCGCGATTTCAGCGTCGAAGCCGCGCTCGCACCCGCCGAGCTGGCGTATGCGTTCGAGGCCGGCCAGCGCGCGGTTGCGCGCGCGCAAGCCAATCAGCCCGATCTCTTGATCTTCGGCGAGATGGGGATCGGCAACACCACCACGTCGGCGGCGATCGCGGCGGGCCTGCTCGGCATCAGCGCCGAAGAGATCGCGGGCAGCGGCACCGGCGTCGATGCGGCCGGCCGCGCACATAAGGCCCGCGTGATCGACGCGGCGATCGCGCGTCACGGCGTTGGCGGCGCCTCGCCCGAAAAAATCCTGTGTGCCGTCGGCGGCCTGGAGATCGCGGCGATCTCAGGTGCGATCATTGCGGCGGCGCAGCGCCGTATTCCCGTATTGATCGATGGCTTCATCGTATCGGTGGCGGCGCTCGCAGCAGTACGGCTCAATCCGTCGTGCCGGCCGTTCCTACTGCCGTCGCATCAATCGGCGGAGCAGGGGCATCGGCTGGTGTTGCGCGCGCTGAACGTGCAGCCGTTGATCAGCCTCGATCTCAGGCTCGGCGAGGGATCGGGTGCCGCCATCGCGCTGCCGCTGGTGCGGCTCGCCTGTAGCCTTCACAACGGCATGGCGACGTTCGCGCAGGCCAATGTGCCTGACAGACCTAACTGATCGGCTGATTGACGGAGACGACGCGCCAGCCGGCCGCAAGGCGATCGATCCGGGTCAGCGACAGCGGATCGACCACGAAGCGCAAGGCGGCCTGCGGCGTCAGATCCAGCGCGATGCAGAGCGCGGCGCGGATGGTGCCGGAATGCACGACGAGCGTGGCCGATCCGGCTGCGATCCGCGACAGGCCCAGCCGGACACGCGCGACCTGATCCGCAAAGCTCTCGCCGCCCGGCGGCCGTCCGCCAGCCGGATCGCTCCAGAACTGCGCGTAAGCCTCGCCGCGGGTCGCCTCGAGTTGGTCATGGCGATGGCCGGTCCAGTCACCAAAATCCTGCTCGCGGAATTCACTGACCAGCTTCGGTTCGAGTCCCAGCGCGCGTGCCGTCTCGACCGTGCGCCGCGACGGGCTTGCGTAGCTGGCGGCATCCCTCGGCAGGCGCCGTCGCACGGCGTCCAGTTGCACGCGATCGCTGAGATCGGCCGGCGCGTCGACGGCATGGATGGTGCCTGTGACGCTCGCGACGGGCGCGTGCCGTATCAACCAGAGGAAAGTCTCGCCTTCCATGCTCATCTCCAAGGAAGTTGGTCGTTGTGGCCATAACGCCGCAACTGGCACATTGACTCTGTTGTGATGGTAATCCTAGATGCTAGCGACGGTTTCCCCGAGAGGGGATGAAAAGGGAATACGGTGCGGGGACATTGTCCCCAACGCCGTGGCTGCCCCCGCAACTGTGAGCGGATAATCCTTCGTCAGAAGCCACTGGGTCCTCGGTCCCGGGAAGGCGACGAAGTGGTGATGACCCGCGAGCCAGGAGACCTGCCGTCAGCCGTGGTCACACGCGAAGATGTCGGTCGGGGAGTACAGACATTCGGCTTCATCGGACGGCTGAAGGGCCAAAAGATGAGACCTCGTTCGCTGTGACGTGCCACTGACGTCATACCGAGGTCCGAAAACCGTGTCTTCCATCCGTATCGTACGACCGCGAAAATTCCTGCTCGCATCCGCCGCGCTCACATCCCTTGCCGCTCTCGATCAGCCCACTGCGCTGGCGCAGCAGGCCCGCGAACCTCTGCCGCCCGTCGAAGTATCGCCGGCCCAATCCCGCCAGCAGGCCAAGCCTGCCGGCCGGGAGGCGCAGAGCACGCGCAGGGCAGCAGCGCGCAGGCCGGCGGCCGCGGCAGCGATGCCGAAACCCGTCGTGCCGGCTACGGCACCCCCGACGCCGCTCAACAGCAACGCCGTGGCCGAAAGCGCTTCGCGGCTCGGCCTGACGGTGCGACAGACGCCCGCGACCGTCGAGGTGATCTCCGCCGAGACCATGCGCGAGCAGGGCTATCGCACTGTGTCCGACGTGGCCCAGGGCGCGGTCGGCGTCACCGCCGGCGATAATCCGGCCGAACCTTCCGCCTTCTCGATGCGCGGCTTCACCAACAGCCAGATCAACACGCTCTACAACGGCATCAAGATCGGCCCGCAGAACATGACCTCGCGGATCATGGACACCGCCAATCTGGAAGCCGTGGAATTCCTGAAGGGCCCGGCCTCGCTGATCTCGGGTGAAGGCGCCGCCGGCGGCGCGATCAATTTTGTGACCAAGCAGCCGCATACGGGACCGATCCGGAACGAAGCTGATTTCTCCTGGGATTCGCTGAATTCGTTCCGCGCGCATTACGGCTCGGGCGGCAGCACCAACGTCCAAGGCCTCGACTATCGCTTCGACATCAGCCGTTCCGCACTCAACGGCTTTGCCGACGACACCAATACCAAGATGCTCGATGTGTCCGGCCAGCTCAATTACCGCATCTCCGACAGTCTCAAGATCTGGGGCGCGATCGAATATCGCGAGGACCGCTCGAAAGCCTATTGGGGCGCGCCGCTGGTGCCTATCGCCTTCAGCGGCTCGCATGCGACGTCGGGGATCGTCTCCGGCAACTACTTCAACAGGACCGACCTGGGCGCGGTCACGATCGACGACCGCACCTTCAACACCAACTACAACGTCCTCGACAACCGCAACGTCGCGCAGGAGGTGTGGCTGCGCGGCGGCTTCGAGCTGAAGCTGGCGCCGGACCTGACGCTGAAGAGTCAAGCCTATGGCTACGGCGCGGAGCGTACCTGGTTCAACAACGAGATCGAGGCGTTCGATTCCACCAACAACCAGGTGTATCGCGAGCGCTTCTATGTCGCGCACAGCCAGCGCCTCGTCGGCAACATCACCGATTTGATCTGGGACGCTGATATCGCCGGTTTCGACAATCGGCTGGTCACGACGCTGTCGTCGAGCTATCTCGATTTCGTCAGGCCGGGCGCGGCAAACTTCCCGAACGATTATGTCTCGCTGGTCGATCCGAACCGCGGCTTTTACGGCCTGCTGACGACGCAGCAGCAGACCGCGCGGATCGACAACGAGGCGCTGTCGTTCGAGGACCGGCTGAAGCTGACGCGGACCTTCGCGCTGATCGGCGGCCTGCGCGTCGAGCATATCGGGCTCGACCGCAATTCGACCGATTCCGCCGGGCTTGTGAGAGCCGGCTTTCCGTTCACGAAAGACTGGGCGCCGGTGACGGGCCGCATCGGTTACACCTGGGAGGCCGTGCCCGGCCTGACCTTCTTCAGCCAGTACGCAACCGGCGCCGACGTCGCCGCGAACACCAGCTTCCTGCTGTTGCCGACCCAGCCGCTCGATCTGACGACCTCGCGTACCTACGAGACCGGCGTCAAGCACCTGTTCTGGGACAACAGGGCGGAGTGGTCGTTCTCGGCCTACGACATCGTGCGCAAGAACGTCTATGCAGCGGCGGGCGGCATGGCGCTCAACATCGCCGGGCGCCAGGAATCGAAGGGCGTCGAGCTTGCCGCTTCGGTTCGTCCGATCGATCCGCTGCGCCTGTGGGGCAACATCGCCTATGTCGATGCCCGCTATGCCGACTACAATTTCGCCGGCGGCTCGTTCTCCGGCAATACGCCGCCGAACGTGCCGCGCATTGTGGCGAATGCTGGCGCGTCCTGGCGCTTCTTCACGCCCTGGCCGGTAGAGCTCGGCATCACTGGCCGCCATGTCGGCGACCGCTACAACACCGATGCCAATGTCGTGACGATGAAGGCGTATACCGTCGCCGACGTCTACGCCTTCGTCGATATCCCCAAGACGGTGTTCAGCGCGGTCGACCAGGCACGCCTGACCTTCCGCGTCCGCAACATCACCGATAAGCGCTATGCGATCTGGGGCGATCCGTTCTATCCCGACCAGATCCTGCTCGGCGCGCCCAGGACCTACGAGCTCTCGGCCGCGTTCAAATGGTAGGATCATGAACGCATGATGGGCGCGATCGTCCTTACGCATCGCTGGCTCGGGATCGCGTTCTGCCTGCTGTTCGCGATGTGGTTCGCGACGGGGATCGTGATGCACTTCGTGCCGTTTCCGTCGCTGACGGAAGCGGAACGGTTTGCCGGCCTGGCGCCGGTGGATCGCGAAGCGGCGAGGATCCCGGTTGCGGCGGCGGTCGCTGTGAGCGGGGTCGTGGACGCCGTGCGCGTTCGGCTGATCCAGCGGAGCGATGCAGCGGTCTACATCGTGTCGGGATCATCGCGCGTGCGCGCGGTCCGTGCCTCCGACGGAGCGGATGCGTCGGTCGCAATGGCCGATACCGCGCTTGCCATCGCGCGGGAGCACGCGCGCAATCGCGGGCTCGATGCCGTGCAGGCCGCGGTCGTTGCCCGTTCGGACTATGATCAGTGGAGCGTTCCGAACGGCTTCGATCGCCACCGGCCGCTGTTTCGCGTGGCGCTCGGCGATGCTGCCGGGACGGAAGTCTATGTCTCCTCGCCCACCGGCGAGATCGTCCTGGATACGACGCGGCGCGAGCGGGGCTGGAATTGGGCCGGCAGTGTGCTGCACTGGATTTATCCGACGGTCCTGAGAAGCAACTGGTCGCTGTGGGATCGCGTCGTCTGGACACTGTCATTGCTGGCCCTGATCGCGGCGATGCTTGGCGCTGTGCTCGGGATCGCTCGGGTGAAGCTGCGAGGGCGCCGGATGTCCTCGCCCTATCGTGGCTGGCACGCGTTGCACCACGTCATTGGCCTCGCGGCAACAATGTTCGTGCTGACATGGAGTCTCAGCGGCTGGCTCTCGATGGATCACGGCCGGCTGTTCTCGCGCGGACAATTGACCTTGGCCGAATCCGGCGTGATGAACGCGCCGCCTGATTGGGCGGCTGCCTCAGGGCTCGATCGGCAGCCGATATCGCCCTCGGCTCGGGAGATCGAATGGTTTGCCTTCAACGGCAACGTCTATCGCCGCGATCGGATGAGCCTTGACCATCAGGTCTTGATCAAGGCAGGGGACGCGTCCCGCGACGGACCAACGGAATTTCTGGACGTGCATGAGATCCAGAGTCTCGTGGCGCACCTTGCTGCCGGCTGCGGCGCCGCGTCCGTTCTTGCTGTCAACGACGACTACCCCGCGCAATCGGCTATTGCCGGTGCGCCCGTCTACCGTTCGCGCTGCGGCGACCTCTGGTTCGATATCGACGGTGCCGACGGCAGTGTGCTGCAAAGGCTGGATTCATCGCGGCGGGCCTATCGCTGGCTCTACAGCGCGCTCCACACGCTCGATTTTCCCCTTCTGGTGGCGCACCCGCGTCTGCGCGATACCATCATCGTCGGACTCTGTGCGTTGGGACTGGTGTTCTCCGTCACCGGGATCGCGATTGGCTGGCGGCGTCTGCGGCCCCGACCGACCCGTAGGTTCTGACCGAGGGCCGGCGGTTCCATCGGCTCTCTCTAATCCAAACCGGTCTTGCCCGGTGCCCAATAGGCTTTCGCCCTGATCCGCGATGATGCGACGCCGGCGGCCTTCAGGGTGCGGCCGACGCGCTGGATCGAGGGTGCCTTGCCGGTCAGGACGAACTGTGCGCCGTTTGCGGCAAGGCGCAGCAGCTCGGATTCTGCAGTTGCAAGATGGGTGTCATCGGCACTGCGTGCGATTAATCTGGCCTGGCCGAGGCCGATGGAGTCCAGCACCAGTCTCGACTCTGCGATATCGGTGGCCTCGAACAGATGGAGCGCGCCGCCAGCCTGCAGGCTGGCGCGCAACGCGGCCGCAAGGCCGAACGAGGTTTCATCGCCGAACAGAACGATGGGCGCTCCGAGGTCCGCGACGTCGAACGAGCGGCGTGGACCAAAGAACTGGCAGGCATCGCCCGCGTGCAAGCCGCTGACCCAGCGGCTGCCGGGGCCATCGCCATGTGCAAAGGCGAGGAGCCGCGTTCTGCCGTTGCCGGCGTCCCACGACATCGGCGTATAGGTGCGCGCGCTCAGGCCCGAGCCCATCGCGACCTGGATCTTCTCGCCGGCCGTCCAGGCGACGTTCTCCAGCGCTTCGCCTTCGAGCTCGACGAGCCGGAAACGCTGTGAGAGTGTCTCAACGCCGGTAACGTGTGCAGGACGCATCAGCCATCGCAGCAACATCCGCGTGAACCGTCCCTGCGGTGCCCGCGATGGCTCGGACGTCTGTGGCTCGTGAGCGGGCTCGTTCAAGTCTGGCTCCATCACAGAGTTCACCGCCGCGCCGATCATCGGGTCTTGATCGTGAATTCGTTGCCGCGTCCCGGCTCGAACGGCAGCGATAGTGAGAGGTAACCGTTCTCGGGATCGCGCACGTAGTCGATATAGCCCGAGGCTTCCTCGAGCGCGTTCTCGCCAACGATGAGCGCACCGCGCTTCAGGTGCGGCTCCAGCAGCCTGAGAATGGGAAGATAGAGAGTGAAAGCGCCATCGAGCATCACCATGTCGACCTCGCCGCCGAGGCCGAAGCTGAGCGTTTGGCGCGCATCGCCGTGTCTGAACTCGACGAGGTCGGCGAGCCCCGCGGCGGCAAGGTTCGCTTGCGCCCGCTCGATCTTGCCGGGTTCGAGATCGGTCCCGATCAGGCGGCCGCCACCGATGTCGCGCAGGCCCGCCGCCATGTAGATCGCGGAAATCCCCATCGAGGAGCCGAACTCGACGATGCGCTGTGCCTTGCAGGCACGGACGCACATGTAGAGGAAGCGTCCGAACCGCGGAGAGACGCTCAGGAAATTGTCCGCAAGTCCACGATAGACTTCGTTCAGATCACGGCTCTCGGCGGCGATGGTCTTGCTGATGATCTCATCGCGGCTGTTCGCTTCGTTCGCGAAGGTTTGCATCAGTTGCCCGTCGGCGACCTCCGCTTCCTGGTGAAGACGAAGGAGGACGTCGGCGACGACGCCCTTGCTGAGTGAATCCATGTCGGTCGGCTCCTTAGTGCGCCCGCCGGGCGCTTCGGAGCCTGGATACGAAATGGTCCCTCAGACCGCATTCCGCGAACGGGACAATCGATTGCGAATTCCGGTCAGTGTGCGCCGATGCGGCGTTCGGCCAGATATCGCGCCGGCGGCTTGCCCAGCGCCTTGCGGAACATGGTGACGAAGGCGCTGGCTCCCTCATAGCCGAGATCCAGCGCCACCGCCTGGACCGATGCGCCCTGGTCGAGGCGCTGAAGCGCGATCAGGATGTGGAGCTGCTGGCGCCAGCGGCCGAAGCTCATGCCGGTCTCGCGTTGCAGGATGCGGGTGAGGGTGCGCGGAGCGACGGCCATGCGCCGGCTCCAATCCTCGATCGTCGCGCGATCGGAAGGATCAGTCATCATCGCGCTGGCGATCCGGCGCAGCCTGGCATCGGCCGGCATCGGGAAGCGCAGCTCTTCGGCGGGAGCCAGCGACAGCTGGTCGAGCAACACCGCGGCGATCCTGCCGTCGGCGCCGTCGAGATCGTACATCACCGGCATGTGGGTGGCATGCACCAGCAAACGCTCGAGCAAGGGCGAGATCGTCAGCGCGCAGCATTGCCGCGGCAGCGCCGGTACCGCCTCCGGTTCGACGAACAGGCAATGCATCTCGACGTCGCCGGCGACGCTGACGCTGTGCGGAACATGCCCGGGAATCCACACCGCACAGCGCGGCGGGACGATCCAGACGCCGTGTCCGGCCTCCAGCCTGACGAGGCCGCGCATGGTCAGGACGAGCTCGTCCTTGCGATGCTCGTGCATGGCCAGCTCCATGCCCTTGGTGACCATCTGGCCCCCGAAAGCGGCAACGGCGCGCGGCACGGTTTCAGGATCGAAATCCCCGAGATCATCGGGGTTCATATGGTCGTCGTTGAGCCGGAAGAAGGGCATGGCAGGCGATGGTCGATCCGAACATGGCTGGCGGGTTCAGGCAATATCTGGCCCGCGATCGCGACTTTCAACGCAGGACGTTCGAATCTCGATGGTTTCTAACGAGCTCGTCCCACCGGATCGCGGCGCTGCTTGCGAGACGATATCCTCGCTTACTGACCGTACAATAAAGAAAGGCTGTGCCGCCTGCCGTGCATAGCTCATAGGATACAAACCTCGCGTCCGATCGCCTGCAAATTAGACAGATGATCTTTGACGTTGCGATTGCACTGCAACGGACGTGACGGTTTGCGCCGAAAAATCCGTGGTGCGATGCACTCTGCTGGTGTTCAGCAGTCGACATCTGCATGCTCTCCGCGCGGGCAGAGCTGCACCAAAACGTGCAACCGAATTTGCGGCTCGCGGCGCCGGCCCGGTGGTTTGCGACAACTCTGGCTCTATCCCGACCTGACCGCTCTGTCGCACACTCGCGGACAATGGCAAGACAAGGGATGCATGATGAGCGCTCTCGGTTGGGCATTGGATGTCGCGATGGACGGTAACAGCCCGGCGTCCGGTTCGGACCTCATCCGTCGCTGCTCCCGCACATGAGCTCCTCCGAAAATCACTGGGAGGTCGGCACCGATATCGGCGGCACCTTCACCGATATCATCGCGATCCGGCGCGATTCCTCGGAGGCGCGGATCGCAAAGGTGCCGTCGCGCCCCGACGCTCCGGTTCAGGCGATGCTGGAAGCGATCGAGGCGGTGGGCCTGCGCAAGAGCGAGGTCAAGCGCTTCGTCCACGGCACCACGCGCGTGACCAACGCTATCGTCGAGGGCCGGCTGCCGAAGGTGGCGCTGGTTGCGACCGAGGGCTTTGCCGATGTGCTCGAGATTGCGCGTTATCGCCGCCGCGATCTCTACCGTCTCGACATTCCGCCGAAATCGCCGCCGCTCGTGCCGCCTGAGCGCTGCTTCGGGCTCGCCGAGCGCCTCGATCACGAGGGACACGTGCTGAAGCCGCTGGGGCAAGCGGAGATCGAGCGCCTGGTGGCCTGGCTGAAGGAAGCCGGCGTTCAGAGCGTCGCGGTGGCTCTGCTTCACGCCTATGCCAATCCGGTGCACGAAAAAATGCTCGGCGAGCGCCTCAAGGACGTCGTCGCCCATGTCTCGCTGTCGCACGAGGTCAATCCCGAGGCACGCGAATATGAGCGGACTTCGGCGACCGTGTTCAACGCGGCCGCGATGCCGATTGCGGTGGAATATCTGAGCGAGCTGGAGCAGCGGCTGCCGATCGGGCCGGGGTTGCAGGTGTTTCATTCCGCCGGCGCGATGATCCCGATCTCCGCGGTGAAGCGTCGCCCGCTTGTGATGGCGATGTCGGGCCCGGCCGCCGGCGTCTCGGCGTCGGTCAGCATCGCGCGCCAGCTCGGCACGCCGCGCATGCTCACCTTCGACATGGGCGGCACCACGACGGACGTGTGCCTGATCGTCGACGGCCAGGCCGAGATGACCGACGGCCGCATGCTCGGCGACAAGCCGCTGCGCCAGCCTATGCTCGCGGTTCACTCCATCGGGGCGGGCGGCGGATCGATCGTGCGCAGCGGCCCGGGTGGCCTGACCGTCGGGCCGGAGAGTGCCGGCTCCGAGCCGGGTCCGGCCTGCTACGGCCGCGGCGGCACCGAGCCAACCATCACCGACGCCAACGCCGTGCTTGGCTATCTCAATCCCGAAACCAAACTCGGCGACCGGATCGACATCGACGTCCAGGCGGCCAGGCGCGTCATCGAGCCGATCGCGCGGGCGTTGGGGCTGAGCCTGACCGAAACGGCGCTCGGCATCATCAAGGTCGCCAACGCGACGATGGCCCGCGCGCTGCGCCGCGTCACGGTCGAGCGCGGCATCGACGGGCGCGACTGTACGCTGCTCGCCTTCGGCGGTGGTGGCCCCATGCATGCCGCGGGGCTTGCCGATCTCTACGGGATTGCGCAGGTCGTCGTGCCCAGCGCATCGAGCGCGTTCTCGGCGCTGGGCTGTCTCACCGCCGATTTCAGCTTCCTGCAGCAGCAAACCTTGCGCGCCGGTCTCGACGGCATCGATCTCGTACGTGTATCGGAGCGCATTGGGGCGCTCATCGACGATGCGTCGGCGCCGCTGATCGCCAACGGTGTCGCGCAGGCGGAGATCGAAATCGAGCTGGTGGCGCTGATGCGTTACGCGGCGCAGAATGACGCCATTCCAGTCCCGCTCGCACTGCCGCTTGACGTGATCAGCCTCAAGAGCAATTTTCTGGCGCGGCATCACGAACTCTTCGGCTATGCGACGAGCGAGCCCTGCGTCATCGAATCCGTGCGGGTGCAGGCGCGCCGGCCGTCGACAACGGTGGTGAGCCGGCCGGCGACGGCGGCGAGGGCGCTGTCGTCAGGTACGCGCCTCTGTTCGTTCGATGGCTTCCACGACATCGCGACAGGGATCATCGACCGTGCCTCGCTGGCCGACACCGTTCGCGGCCCGGCCATCATCGAAGACGCCTGGTCCACCGTGGTGGTGCCGCCGGGCTGGCAGGCGAGGCCGGACGTTTCAGGCAATCTGCTCCTGACGCGGAGGGCAACATGAAGCTCGATCCGTTCGTCGTCGAAGTCATCAGGCACGGGCTCTCCGCGGCGGCCGAGGAGATGAGCCTGGTGATGACGCGCTCGGCCCGCTCGCCGCTGCTGCGCGAGGCCGGCGATTTGTCATCTGCGATCACGGACGGTCGTGGCGGCCTGGTCGGGCAGGGCCGCGACATCCCTATCCACCTAGGCGCGATGGCTTACACGGTCCCCGAACTGCTGAAGGTGGTGCCGCGCGACAGCCTGAACGACGGCGACGTCGTGATCTACAATGTCGGCGCGCTCGGCGGCAATCATCTCAACGACGTCAAGGTCGTCCGCCCCGTCTTTGTCGATGGCGAGATCGTGGCGTTCGCGGTCAGCCTCGCGCACTGGCCGGATATCGGCGGCACCTGGCCCGGCAGCTATTTTGCAAAAGCCATCGACACGTTCCAGGAGGCGATGCGTATCCCGCCGGTGCTTATCGCGACCGCAGCCGGCGTCAACGCGCCGATCGTCCAGCTGCTCAAGGCCAACGTCCGCGACGCCGAATCCTGCGAGGGTGATCTTCTCGCGCAGATCGCGGCAACCAAAGCCGGCGAACGGCGCATCGTCGATCTCTGCCGCGAGCACGGCAAGGCGGTGTTCACCGCGACGCAGTCGCGCCTGCACGATCTCTCCGAAATCGAGATGCGCGAGGCGTTGCGCGCCTTGCCTGACGGGATCTACGAAGGCGAGGACCATCTGGACGACGGCAGCGCGAACGACGCGCCCGCGCGTATCCACGTCAAGATTACCATTGCCGGCGACGAGGCGACCTTCGACCTTTCGGGGAGCTGTGACCGCGTCTCGAATTTCTGCAACACGACGCCGTTCATGGCGCGTTCGGCGGTCGCCTATGCCGCCCGCATCATGAGCGGGCGCGACATGCAGCAGAATGCCGGCGCGCTGCGCCCCCTGACCATTATCACCCGCCCGGGCTCGATCCTGGAGCCGGGTTGGTCGGCCTCCGTCGCCGCCGGCAACCACGAGACGTCGATGCGCATCGTCGATGCGATCTTCCGCGCCATGCAAGACACCATTCCGGAGCGATTGTCGGCGGGCGGCGCCACCACTGCGGGCGTCCTGTTCTTTGCGCAGCCGCGGCAGGACGGTTCCTGGAAGATGCTCTACGAGGTCCACGGCGGCGGCGAAGGCGCGCGCCATGACCGGGCCGGCATCTCGGCCACCCGGGTGCATCTGTCCAACACCTCGAACACGCCGGTCGAGGTGATCGAGGCGAACTACGCGATCCGCCTCGAGCAGCAGGCCATCCGCCGGCAATCCGGCGGCGCCGGCGTCCACCGCGGCGGCGATGGAGTCGTGCGTGCTTACCGCATTCTGGCTCCGTCGATGCATCTGACCACCTGCATCGAGCGCATGGTGATTCCCCCGTTCGGCATGCAGGGCGGTGAACCCGGCAAGGCCTGTCGCATCTCGCTTGTCAGGCAGGGCGCAAACGTCGCGATCGACGGCAAATCCAACCTCGTGCTGCAGCACGGCGATCTCGTCACCGTCGAGACTTGCGGCGGCGGCGGCTACGGCGCTGAAGCTGCGGAGTGAAGGGATTGCGATGAGCAAATTGTTGCGAACCGGGCTGAACGCGGGCGACAGCGCGCCTATGGCCGTGGTCGGCGGCGAGGGCGTCTATTTTCATCTTGCGGACGGCCGCAAGCTCATCGACGGCAGCAACACCGGCGGCGGTCTCGGTCACCGTCATCCCGCGATGGTGGAGGCGGTCCGCCGCGCGGCGGATACGCCCGTGGTCAACGAGGGCTGGACCTGGGTCGGCCGCGAGCAGGCCGCCGACGATCTGATGGCGACGGCGTTCGGCGGCGAAGAGGAATGGGTCGGCGCGGTGCGCTTCTGCATCAGCGGCAGCGAGGCCAACGACATGGCGCTGTCGCTCTGCCAGGCCTTGACGCAGCGCTCGGCGCTGGCGACGCGCGAGCGTGCCTATCACGGCATCACGGGCCTGTCGCGCAGCATGACCGTGCAGCCGCAATGGCATGGCGGCCTTGCGGTGCACTCCGGCGGCTCCAGGCTGCCGGCGCCGATGGCGCCGGTGCGAATCCTGCCGGCGCCGGATGGCGCGATCTACGGCGGGCCGGCCAGCAACAAGCCGCCGCGCGAGTATCTGGCCGACGCCACGCGTCTGCTGTCGGATACCGCCGCGACGATCATCGACTACACCCAGGGCGGCATCTATTACGACGGCGCCTATCAGGACGAGGTGGCGCGCTGCGCGCGACAAGCGGGCTCATACTGGATCGCCGACGAGGTCGTCACCGGCGCGGGCCGCGCCGGGCGCTGGTTCGCGTTTCAGGGCGCCGAAAGTCGCCCCGATATCGTGACGCTCGGAAAGTCACTCGGCGGCGGCGCGGCCGCAGTGGCGGCGGTCGTGGTGTCGAAAGAGATCGTCGAGCGGTTGAATGGCACGAGCTGGCAGAATTACGGCACCTTGCGGGGCCACCCGATCAGCATGGCCGCCGTCAGCGCTTACCTGAAGGTCATCAGCGAAGAGAAGATTCTCGAGCATGTGAAGAGCCTCGAAGAGCTGTTCAGCCGCCGCCTGCTCGCGATCGCGCAGAAACATCCCAGCGTCCAGCGCGTGGCGGGGCAGGGGTTGCACTGGACGGTGGAGCTGCACGGACCGGACTGGCGCTCCTGGCACGCCGACACCACGGAAGTGCCGATCGCCTCGCGCGTCGCGACGCGGGCGCTGGAAGCCGGCGCGGTGATCGGAACCAGCGGCGAGCAGGTTTCGCTGTTCCTGGCACCGCCGCTCGTCATTTCGGAGCACGAGGCCGACCAGCTTCTGGACGCGCTCGATCATGGCCTCGATGTTGCCGACGAGGAGCACCGATGAGCGCCAATCACGCCACAAAAACTGTCCGGCCCATCCGGCTGGAAACCTTCGGCGATGCCGCGTTATGCTGCATGCGCCGGCAATTCGTTGAAGCTTTCACTTCCTCCAAGAGATCACCGGGAAATCGCTGATGCGTATCGTCAATGTTGCCGCCGCCCAGATGGGTCCGATCCAGAAGGCCGACAGTCGCGAGGTCGTGGTCAAGCGCATGATCGCGCTGATGGACGAAGCCAAGAGCAAGGGCGCCGATTTGATCGTCTATCCGGAACTGGCGCTGACGACATTCTTTCCGCGCTGGTACGCGGAGGACCGCGCCGAGTTCGACATCTGGTTCGAGCGTGAGATGCCGAACGCGGCGACGAAGACGCTATTCGAGCGCGCAGCGCAGCACCAGATGGCGATGAACTTCGGCTATGCGGAGCTGACACCGGACGGCCATCACTTCAACACGGCGATCCTGACCGACAAGTCCGGCAAGATCGTCGGCAAATATCGCAAGGTTCATCTGCCGGGCCATGTGGAGTACGACACCAAGCGCTCGCACCAGCATCTGGAGAAACGCTATTTCGAGCCGGGCGATCTCGGCTTCAACGTCTGGCGTGAGCTGGGTGGCATCATCGGCATGGCCATATGCAACGATCGGCGCTGGCCGGAGACTTATCGCGTGATGGGCCTGCAGGGAGTCGAGATGGTGCTGATCGGCTACAACACGCCCTCCGTCAACGCGGAGCGAAGCGAGGAGGGCGTCGAGAAGCGCCTGTTTCACAACCGCCTTTCCGTGCAGGCCGGCGCCTATCAGAATTCGACCTGGGTGGTCGCGGTGGCCAAGGCCGGCAATGAGGATGGCCACCCGCTGTTCGGCGGCAGCCTGATCGTCGATCCCAACGGCGAGATCGTTACTGAAGCCAGGACGGAGGACGATGAGCTCCTGCTCCATCCCTGCGATCTCGATGCCACAAATTTCGGCAAGACCACGATCTTCAATTTCGCGCAGCATCGCCGGATCGAGCATTACGGCCTGATCACCAGCCAAACCGGCGCGGTGCCGCCGCCGGAGAAATGACGCCGATGTCGGATAATGGCATTTCCTTGCGCGAGCTTGATCCGCGCGATCGCTACAAGCTGCTCTGCGGCGTAATCGTGCCGCGGCCGATCGCGCTGGTGACGACATTGGACGAGAACGGGGCGGTCAATGCGGCCCCGTTCAGCTTCTTCAATGTGTTCTCCGAGAGCCCCGCGCTGGTCGTGCTCGGTCTTCAGCACAAGCCGGATCACTCGCCGAAGGATACCACCCGCAACATCCATCGCGGCGGCGAGTTCGTCGTGCACATGGTGGACGAGGCGCTGTCGGTCGCGATGAACGATTGCGCGGTCGATTTCCCTTCGGGCGACAGCGAGGTCGCGGCGACCGGGCTTGCGACGCTTCCCTCCGTCGATGTGAAAGTGCCGCGCCTCGCCGCTGCACCCTTCGCGCTCGAATGCCGGCGCCACGTCGTGCTGACCTTTTCGCCCGACCGGGAACTGCTGGTTGGCGAGGTGCTCAGGATTCACGCCCGTGAGGGCCTGGTCGACGAGGCCAACATGTATGTCGATCTCGACGCTTACCGGCCGATCGGCCGCATGTTCGGCAATCTCTACACGACCCAACGGGATGTTTTTTCGCTGACGCGCGAGAGCCACGCGCAATGGCGTGCGCGGCAGGACGCCAATGAGCTGAAGGACGCCTAGTGAGCCGAGAACTGCACCGTGCCCAGCGCCATCGTGACCGCCGCCTGTGTCGGGTCGATCACGGGAATGCCCAGCGCGTCTTCGAGCGGGCGGCGATGGCGCGCCATGCCGGCGCAGCCCATCACGATGGCGCGGGCGCCGTCCTGGTCGCGCAGCGCACGGCCGATTTCGATCATCTTCGCCAGTGTTCCGTCGCCCGAGGCGGTCTCCGCGACGCTCATGTTGAGCGGCCGCTCGCCGGCGAGGCGATCGGTCAATCCCATCTGCCTGAGATAGCGCATGTGGCGCGGGATCGAGCGCTGCGCGATGGCGATGACGCCGAACGTTTCGGCGCGGGCCAGCGCGGTCAGCACGCCGCACTCGGCAATGCCGAATACCGGCCGTTCCGTGCCTTCGCGGCAGACCTGAAGGCCGGGATCGCTATAGCAGGCGATGACGAAGGCCGAAGAGCTGTTGTCGCTTTCCACCAGCCGTCGCAGCGGCATCGCGACGCCGTCGACGTCGGCCTGGCTCTCAATGCCGAACGGACCCTCTGCCAGCGACTGGCAGACCAGTTCCGGCCCACCCTCGAAACCGAGCGGCCTCAAGGCCTCCTCCAGCCCTTGCGTGACTGCAGGGTTGGAGTTCGGATTGATGACGAGAATGCGTGGCCGGGACATGATGGTCTTCCTACGAAACGGAGATCATTTGCCCAAAGCCTATCACGGAGTGCCTCATGACTGAACCCACCTACGACCTAATCATCCGCGGCGGACGCGTCGCCACCACCACCGATGTCTTCGAGGCCGACGTTGCCATCTCCGGCGAGACCATCGCGGCCATCGGCCGCGGGCTTCCGGTGGCCAGGCGCGAGATCGATGCGCGCGGCAAGTTGGTGCTGCCCGGCGGTGTCGACAGTCACGCCCATATCGAGCAGCTGTCGGCCGCCGGTATCATGAATGCCGACACGTTCGAGAGCGCGACGGTCTCTGCCGCCTTCGGCGGCACCACCACGGTGATCCCATTCGCCGCCCAGCATGTCGGCATGAAATTGCCGCAGGTGGTGGAGGATTATCACGCGCTGGCGAAGAAGGGCGCCGTGATCGACTACGCCTTTCACATGATCATTGCGGACGCGACCAAGGAGACGGTCGAAGAGCATATTCCGGCGCTGGTGAAGCAGGGCCACGCCTCGATCAAGATCTTCATGACCTATGACCGGCTCAAGGTCGACGACGAGCCCTTGCTCGACATCCTGCTCGCGGCGCGCCAGTCCGGCGCGATGCTGTGCGCCCATGCCGAGAACCACGGCATCATCGCCTGGATGGTGAAGCGGCTGCTCGCGCGCGGCTACACCATGCCGAAATACCACGCCGTCAGTCATGCCCGTGTGTCGGAAGCGGAAGCTTTCACCCGGCTGATCGGCATGGCGGCGCTGATCGACCAGCCGATCATGATCTTCCATGTCTCGACCGCCGAAGGCGCCCGGGTGATCCGCGACTCCCGCGGGCAGGGGCTCAAGGTCTTTGCCGAGACTTGTCCGCAATATCTGTTCCTCACCGCCGCCGATCTCGACAAGCCCGGCGCCGAGGGCGCCAAGTGGATGTGCAGCCCGCCACCGCGCACGCATGCAGATCAGGAGGCGCTGTGGCAGTCGCTGTCGCTCGGCGACCTCCAGACCATCTCGTCGGATCACGCGCCCTATCGCTTTGACGAGACCGGCAAGCTGCGCGCCGGCCCTAATCCAAATTTCAAGCAGGTCGCGAACGGCCTGCCGGGACTGGAGCTGCGGCTGCCGCTGCTGTTCGACGCGATGGTCTCGAAGGGGCGGCTGGGCCTGGAAAAGTTCGTCGAGCTGACCTCGACCGCGCCGGCAAAGATCTACAATCTGTACCCGCGCAAGGGCTCGATCGCGGTCGGCGCCGATGCCGATATCGCGATCTGGGATCCCAACCGCGAGACCGTGATCGCCGACGAGATGATGCACGACCTCGCCGGCTACACGCCGTTTGCGGGCCGCAAGCTGAAGGGCTGGCCGGTGTCGGTGCTGTCGCGCGGCCGGGTCATCATCGACGGCGACAAGTGCCTCGCGAGCGCCGGCAGCGGAAAATTCCTGGCGCGCAGCGGTGGCGAGGCGGCGAAGCCGACGGGCCGGCTGGTCGCCGACATGGATCCGGAACGGAATTTCGGGGCCAAACTGCTGTGATCGTGGATCGCGCGCGATGAAGATCGTCATCTTCGGCGGCACCGGCTTTGTCGGCCTCAACCTCGCCGAGGTGCTGCTCGCGCGCGCGCACGAGGTGACGCTGTATGATCGTAAGCAACTTCCAGCGGGAGCGGAGCGGTCCTTTGCCGATCACCGGGAGCGGCTTACGATTGTTCAGGGCGAGATCACAGACGTCGAGAGGATCGACGCGCTCATAAAGAACGGTTGCGATGCGATCGTCCTTGGCGCTGCCATAACGGCCGGGGACCAGCTCGAACGGTCCGTCACCTCGAATATCCTCGAGATCAACGTGATGGCTCAGATACCGATCTTGAGCGCGGCGAACCGCCGTGGCGTTCGACGCGTGGTCAACCTCTCTTCCGCTTCCGCCTATGGTGCTGCGGGGCAGCGCCATCCGGTATTGGACGAGGAGACGCCCTGCGATCCAGTTTCCTTCTACGCGATCAGCAAGTTTACCTCGGAGCGATCGGTGGCACGCCTTGCCGAGCTGTGGGGCGGCGATTTCCTGAGCGTACGTTTGAGTGCGGTGTTCGGTCCGTGGGAACGGATCGGGAAGGTGCGCGATACGCCAAGCCTCCAGTTCCAGATTCTCGCCGAGTTCGCCCGCGGTGAGCCGGCGCTCCTTCCCGCGCCGGGCACCAAGGATTGGACCTATGCGCCGGACGCCGCCGAAGCGGTGGCGGTGCTGATCGAGGCCGAGCGGCCGCGCCACCGGCTCTACAACATCTCCAGTGGTGCGGCCTGGTCGGCGCTGCAATGGGGCGAGGCCTTTGCTGCCCTGCATCCAGGGTTGGTGTGTCGGCTCGCGTCGCCCGGAGAGAAGACCTTCATCAAGCTCCACGGCGGGGATCGGGCGCCGCTGTCGGTCGAGCGGATGGCCGATGAGTTCGGCTGGCGCGCCCGGTTCGGCTGCGCGGAGTCGGCCGCTGCGATGAGTGCCTGGTGGATGCAGCACAAGGATGGGATCTGACATGCGGCTGCAGGGGCGCACGGCCATTATCACCGGAGCGGGCTCGGGCATCGGCCGCGCCAGCGCAAAGCTGTTCGTAGAGGAAGGCGCACATCTCGCTCTGGTCGATCGCGACGCCGCAGGGCTTGAAGAGACGTTGCGCTTGGTGGGCGAGGCCACGACGGATATCGGCGACGTCGGCGATGCCGCATTCGCCGAGACCGTCGTAAGCGACGTCGTCTCTCGGCACGGCCGGCTCGACATCCTGATGACGGCGGCCGGATTTTCCGTCGGCGGCACGGTGCTGACCACGGATCCGGACGATTGGGATGCCGTGTTCCGCACCAATGTCGGTGGCACCTGGCTGTGGGCGCGGGCCGCGGTGCCGCAGATGCAGCGGCAGAACAGCGGCTCAATCATCACGCTGGCCTCGCAACTCGCCATCGCCGGCGGCAAGGGCAACAGCGCGTACATTGCCGCCAAGGGCGCCATCGTCAGCCTCACCCGCACGATGGCGGTGGATTTCGCCACCGACGGCATCCGCGTCAACGCCATCGCGCCGGGTGCGATCGACACGCCGATGCTTCGCCGCAGCTTTGCCCGGCATGCCAATGCCGACGAGGTGCGCGAAGCCTCCCGCAACCGCCATGCCATGAAGCGGTTCGGCGTGGCTGAGGAGATCGCGCAGACCGCGCTGCATCTGGCGAGCGACGCATCCTCATTCACGACCGGCACGGTGATGGTGGTCGACGGAGGTTGGCTCGCGGCATGAGTGATGCGCTGACACAGCTCGAAGCGGGCATTCGCGCCGATCTCGCCAGGATCGCGCATCCCGGCGCCGCCTGGCTCGAACCGAAGATGGGGCCGGACGGCAAGCCCGCGCTTCTCGAAATGCGGGAAGGATTCCCGCAAGCGACCTACGACCGCTGCGCGCGCCACGCCAATTTCACACTGCACGAGGGCGCGCCGATCGAAGCCGCGCGCGCGACCGGAAAAGGCATTGAATTGCACACGCCGCTTGGCGCCATCGCGGCGGACTTCGTCATATGCGGCACCGGTATCGACATGAACTTTGCCGCGCGCGGCGAGCTCAGCCGATTTGCCGGCAATATCGCGACCTGGGCCGACCGTTACCTGCCGCCGGACAACGAGCGCAACGCGCGGCTCGGCCGCTTCCCCTATCTCGCCGACGACTACGCCTTCACCGAGCGCCTGCCGGGTGAGACGCCGTGGATTTCCGACATCCATCTGTTCGCTATCGCCTCGATCATGAGTTTCGGCCCGTCGGGTTCATCGATCAACGCGATGACGACCGCGGTGCCAAAGCTGGTCCACGGTCTGACGCGTAGCCTTTTCCGCGCCGATGTCGAACGGCACTGGGCCTCGCTCAGCGCCTACGACGTGCCGCAGGCGGTGGTCACGCGGCGGGCGGGAAAGATAGGAGAAGCGCGATGATCATCCATGCGCCGCCGCGACGAAGCATCCGCAGAAGCGCATCATGAGCCTGGCGCGCAACTTGCTTCTTTCTTAACCTGCCTTGCTGGCATTCTTGTTCGAAATTCGGGGAAAAACCAATGCGTTTTGTGTCTTTCAGGCCGGCGTCCTCCGTGCTCGCCGCCACTGCGCTGTTGCTCGTCGCCATCGCGCCTTCGCAGGCGCAAACCCGGGCGGAGACGCTGCGCTATGTCACCGGCGCATCCGTCAACACGCTCGATCCCAACATCCCCGGCTCGACGCGCGAATCCTTCGCGCTGAGCATGAGCACCTATGACCGGCTGGTGGCGTTCGGCCGCAAGCAGCTCGATGGCAAATGGGTGTTCGATCTCGACAAGATCACCGGCGAGCTCGCCGAATCCTACGACGTCAGTCCCGACGGGTTGAAGCTCACCTTCCGCCTGCGCAAGGACGCAAAATTCCAGGACGGCTCGCCAGTCACTGCCGAGGACGTCAAATGGTCGCTCGATCGCTGCGTCACCGCGCCGATCCTCGGCAAGGCGCAGCTGCTTACGGGCTCGTTGACGTCGGCCGACCAGTTCAAGGTGATCGATCCTCTCACCATCGAGGTGACGTTGCCGAAGCCCGACAAGCTCGCGCTGCCGAACCTCGCCACCGTCTATCCCATGATCATCAATTCGAAGGTGGCGAAGGAGCACGCGACCGCGGATGATCCCTGGGCCACCGCCTGGCTGAAGGAGCACACCGCCGGCAGCGGCGCTTATGTGATCGAGACCTTCAAGCCGGGCGAGCAGGTGATCGTCAAGCGCAACGAGGCCTGGAATCGTGGCTCGCCCGACAAGCCGGCGTCCTTCAAGCGCGTGATCATCCAGTCGGTGCCGGAGCCGGCGACGCGGGCCAATCTGGTCGAGCGCGGCGATGCCGATCTCGTGGTCGATCTCCAGGCCAGCGACGTGCAGTCGCTGGAGGCCAAGGGCAAGCTGAAGGTGATCTCGACCCCGCAATACAATTCGATCACCTTCGTCTCGATGAACAACCAGATCCCGCCCTTCGACAACGTCAATGTCCGCCGCGCCGTCGCCTTTGCGCTGCCCTATGACGACATGTTCAAGGCCGCTCTGTTCGGCCGCGGCGCGCCGCTGTTCGGTGCGAGCTGGCCGGACGGCAAGCCGCTGAACGGCATCTATCCGTTCCAGCAGCCCGTCAAGATCGACCTCGACAAGGCCAGGGAATATCTCAAGGCCGCAGGGCTCCCCGAGGGCTTCTCGACCACTTTCAGCTTCAACGTCGGCCAGGCCTCGACCGCCGAGCCGATGGCGGCACTGGTCAAGGAGTCGCTTGCCAAGATCGGGATCAAGGTCGACATCCAGAAGCTGCCGGACGCGCAGATGTCGACGCAGATCAACGAGAAGAAGCTGCCCTTTTACACCGAAGGCATCGTCGCGTGGCTGCCGTCCACGGACTACTTCTACCGCAACTTCTACACCGGCAATCAGCGCTGGAACTACAGCTCGATCAACAACCCGGACCTTGCCGCGATCGCGCAGGAAGCCCGCTTCGAGCCGGATAAGGCGAAGTACGAGGAAGCAGGCCGCAAGCTCAACGCGATGCATTTCGATTTGATGCCGCAAATCATGCTGTGGCAGCCGAATCAGGATGCGGTGATGGCGTCCTCGATCGAGGGCTACACCTACGAGTTCCACCGCCAGGTCGACTATCGCGACGTCAGCCGCAAGTGATAGCGTCAGTCCAAAGGAGCTCTAGAAGGTGAGGACCGGACTTGGCGCAACGATGGTGCGGGCGGGCAGGCGGCTGCTGTCGTCGCTGCCGGCGCTGTTCGGTGTTCTGGTCTTCACTTTCCTCCTGATGCGCGTCCTGCCCGGCGACCCCGCGGTGTTCTTCGCCTCCGGACCCAATGCCGGCAAGGAGGAGATCGAGCAGATCCGCAAGCAGATGGGGCTCGACAAATCGGTACCGGAGCAGCTCGTGTTCTATCTCTCCGACATCGGCCGCGGCAATCTCGGCCGCTCCATGATGACCGGGCAGCCGGTGCTGAAGGATCTGCGCGAGCGGCTGCCGGCCTCGCTCGAGCTCACCTTCACCGCGCTCCTGATCGCGCTGATCGCCGCGGTGCCGCTCGGCGTGGTCGCGGCCTTGAAGCCGGGCTCGGTCGTCGATCACGGCGTCCGGCTGTTCTGCGCGCTCGGCGTCTGCGTGCCGACTTTCGTGTCGGGCCTGCTGCTGATCTACGTCTTCTACTATCTGCTCGGCCTTGCACCTGATCCGACGGGGCGGATCGACGTTTTTACTTCGCTGCCGCCGCAGCATACCGGGTTTCTCTCGATCGACTTCCTGCTCGCCGGTGATTTCGAGGGCTGGTGGGCGGCCTGCAAGCAATTGATCCTGCCGGCGGTGAGCATGGCGCTGTTCGTAATCGCGCCGCTGGCGCGGATCACGCGTGCCTCGATGCTGGTCTCGCTCGGCAGCGACTTCGTGCGCACCGCGCGCTCGGTCGGGTTGTCCTGGCGCAAGGTGGTCGTGACCTACGCGCTGCGCAATGCGATCCTGCCCGTCATCACCATCGCCGGCATCGTGTTCTCGACCATGCTGGGCGCCAATGTGCTGGTGGAGAAGGTGTTCTCCTGGCCGGGCGTCGCCTCCTATGCGCTCGATGCGCTGCTGTCCTCCGACTATGCGCCGGTGCAGGGCTTTGTGCTGCTGATGGCCAGCCTGTTCGTGCTGGTCAACCTGGTCGTGGACATCTGCTACGGCATCGCCGATCCCAGGGTGTCGATCGGATGACCAGCGCAACTCTCCGCCATTCGGTCTGGATCCTGCGCGGCAACCCGCTCACCGCTGTTGCCGCCACCGGCGTGCTCCTGTTCGTGCTGGTTGCGATCTTCGGACCGTGGATCGTGCCTTACGATCCCGTAGCCTCCAACGTCTCGGAGGCGTTGCTGCCGCCGAGCGCGGCGCACATTGCCGGGACCGACCAGCTCGGACGAGACGTTTTCAGCCGTCTCATCATCGCCGCGCGTCTTGATCTCGCCATTGCGGTCTCGGCCGTCGGCATCTCCTTCGCGATCGGTGCTGTGGTCGGTTCGTTCTGTGGCTATGCCGGCGGCCGGCTCGATCGCGGCGTCGGCCGCTTCGTCGACGTGATGATGGCCTTTCCGCTGTTCGTGCTGGCGATGGCCATGGTCGCAGCCCTCGGCAACCGGATCGAGAACATCGTGATCGCAACCGCGATCATCAATCTTCCCTTCTACATCCGCTTCGCGCGGGCCGAGGTCAATGTCCGCCGGAATGTCGGTTGGGTCGAGGCGGCGCGGGCCTGCGGCGAGAGCCATTTCTCGGTGGTGCTGCGCTTCCTGTTGCCGAACATCCTGCCTGCGATGGCGGTGCAGATCTCGCTCAACCTCGGCTGGGCCATTCTCAACGCCGCGGGCCTGTCCTTCATCGGTCTGGGCGTCAAGCCGCCGACGCCGGAATGGGGCATCATGGTCGCGGAAGGCGCGCGCTTCATCTCTACCGGGCGGTGGTGGCTGGTCGCATTTCCGGGGCTGGCGCTGATGATGGCCGTGCTGTGCTTCAACCTCCTCGGGGACGGGATGCGGGACATTCTCGACCCCCGCATGCGCACATGAGCGAGGCGCTGCTCAGCGTTGACGATCTCCACGTCGCGTTCTCGACGCGTCGCGGCATGGTCGAGGCCGTGCGCGGCGTGACGCTCACCGTCGAGAAGGGCGAGATGCTCGGCCTCGTCGGCGAGAGCGGCTCGGGCAAGTCGGTGACCGGCTTTGCCACGACGCGGCTGCTCGACGCGGCCGGCCGCGTTACCGGCGGCAAGATCCTGTTTCGCGGGCAGGACGTGACCAAACTCAGGGGCGATGACCTTCGTCAGCTCCAGGGCGCCGCGATGTCGATGATCTTCCAGAACCCGCGGGCGGCGCTCAATCCGATCCGGGCGATCGGCTTGCAGATCGCGGACGCAATCCTCACCCATAAGCGCATCTCGAAAGAGGCCGCGCGGGGCGAGGCGCTGGACCTGCTGCGCGCCGTTCAGATCCGTGAGCCCGAGGCGCGGATGAACGCCTATCCGCATGAGCTCTCCGGCGGCATGTGCCAGCGGGTCATGATCGCGATCGCGATCTCCTGCAATCCCGCGCTGCTGATCGCGGACGAGCCGACCACCGGCCTCGACGTCACCACGCAGAAGGTGGTGATGGATCTCCTGGCAGATATCGCCGCCGCGCGCGGCATGGCCACGATCCTGATCACGCACGATCTCGGGCTTGCTGCGCGCTATTGCCGCCGTATTGCCGTGATGGAACGTGGCCGCATCGTCGAGGAGGCGAGTCCCAGGACACTCTTCAGCGCGCCGCAGCATGCCTATACCAGGCGCCTGGTCGCGGCATCGCCGACCGCGACGTCCCGTATCGAAGACCTTGTGACGGATGAGGAGAGGGAGCGCTACGTCGGCAAGCCCCGAGCGGAGCTCGCGCACGGCACGCCGCCGCTCCTGGAGGTGCGAAAACTGGCAAAGCGTTTCGACCAGGGCTCTGCTGCGGTGGCCGACTTCTCGATGACGATGGCCGGTGGCGAGAGCGTCGGTCTCGTCGGCGAGTCCGGGTCCGGCAAGAGCACGACGTCGCGGATGATCTGCCGGCTGATCGACCAGAGCGAAGGCGACATCGTGTTCGACGGGCATTCGATCGGTCACGTGGCCTCGCGCGATTTTCACCGCTCGCCCTTGCGCAAAGACATCCAGATGGTGTTCCAGGATCCGAACGAGAGCCTCAATCCGCGCTTTACGGCCTTCGATTGTATCGCCCACCCCCTGATGCGGCTTGGCGGCATGCGGGCGGGTGAGGCGCTGCGCGAACGGGTGGAAGAATGTGCGGAGCGGGTCGGGCTCCCGCTGGATCTGTTGCCGCGCTTTCCGCACCAGCTCTCCGGCGGCCAGAAGGCCCGCGTCGGCATCGCCCGCGCTATCGCCTGCCGGCCGCGGCTGCTGGTGCTGGACGAGCCGACTGCCGCGCTCGACGTCTCGGTGCAGGCGGTTGTGCTGCAACTGCTCGACCGCCTCAGGCGCGAGAACGACATCGCGCTGCTGTTCGTCAGCCACGATCTCAACGTGGTGCGCATGCTCTGCGACCGCACCATCGTGCTGCGCAATGGCGGAATCGTCGAGCAGGGCGAGAGCCGGGCGCTGTTCGACAATCCGAAGACGGACTACACGCGCAAGCTAGTCGAGGCCATCCCGCATATCGAGACCGGCGAGATGCTGGCGGCAGCTCTGTGAGGCCTGGGCCGGCCCAAAAGACATTGAGATCCCGCTGGCGAAGGTCCGGTTAGTGGCATACCATTTGCACGCCAACGGGTTCTGGTTTCACCTGCTCTTGGCCAACGATGGCCGGCATCACGGCATTAACGGGAGGACTTCATGGATCGCAGGACCGTATTGAAGGGACTGGCTGGCGCGGGCGGTCTGGCATTGACGGGCCTCTCGGCCCCGGCGATCGCGCAGGGCGCATCAGCCCGCACCCTCCGCTTCGTGCCGCAAGCCAATCTCGCCAATTTCGATCCGATCTGGGGCACGCAATATGTCGTGCGCAATGCCGCCGCGCTGGTCTGGGACACGCTTTACGGCATCGACGCGCAGCTGCAGCCGCAGCGGCAGATGGTCGAGTCCGAGGAGACTTCGGACGACGGCAAGATCTGGACGTTCAAGCTGCGCCCCGGTCTCAAGTTCCACGACGGCGAGCCGGTGCTGAGCAAGGATGTCGTCGCGAGCCTGTCGCGCTGGGCTGCGCGCGATCCGATGGGGCTGATGATCCTCGCCAACCAGCAGGAATTGACCGTCGTCGACGACCGCACCTTCAAATGGGTCTTGAAGCAGCCCTTCCCGAAAATGCTCTACGCACTCGCCAAGAACAACGCGCCGTGCTCCTTCGTCATGCCCGAGCGCATTGCCAAGACGGATCCGTTCAAGCAGATCACCGAGTATGTCGGCTCCGGGCCGATGAAGTTCGCCAAGGGCGAATGGGTGCCAGGCGCCAAGGCCGTGTTCGAGAAGTTCACCGACTACGTGCCGCGCCAGGAGAAGCCGTCGTGGCTCGCAGGCGGCAAGCAGATGCAGCTCGATCGCATCGAATGGATCGTGATGCCTGATCCGGCCACCGCGGCCGCCGCCCTGCAGAACGGCGAGGTCGACTGGTGGGAGAACCCGATCGCCGATCTCGTGCCCGTGCTGAAGAAGAACAAGAACATCAGCGTCGATATCGGCGATCCCCTCGGCAATATCGGCTCGTTCCGCATGAACCATCTGTTCGCGCCATTCAACGACGTGCGGGCGCGGCGCGCGGTGCTGATGGCGATGAGCCAGGAAGACTACATGCGCGCGATCGTCGGCGACGACAACGCATTGTGGAAATCGCTGCCCGGCTTCTTCACGCCGGACACCCCGCTCTACAGCGAGCTCGGCGGCGAGATCCTGAAGGGCAAGCGCGATCTCGAAGCGGCCAAGAAGCTGCTGGCCGAAAGCGGCTATTCCGGCCAACCGGTGACGTGCCTCGTGGCGCAGGATCAGCCGATCACCAAGGCGCAAGGCGACGTCACCGCGGATCTCCTGAAGCGGCTCGGCATGAATGTCGACTTCGTCGCGACGGACTGGGGCACGGTCGGCTCGCGCCGCGCGGCGAAGACGCCGCCCGGGCAGGGTGGCTGGAACATGTTCCACAGCTGGCATGCCGGCGCCGACTGCATCACGCCCGCCGCCTACACCGCCATCCGCGCCAATGGCGAGAAGGCCTGGTTCGGCTGGCCCAATAGCCCGAATACCGAGAAGGAGATCACGACCTGGTTCGACGCCAAGAATCTCGAGGAGGAGAAGGCGGCGATCGGGCGGGTCAACAAGGCCGCGCTCGAGGATGTCGTCTATGCGCCGACCGGCTTCTTCCTGACCTACACGGCCTGGCGCAAGAACGTCTCCGGCATCACCAAGGGGCCGCTGCCGTTCTTCTGGGGCGTGTCGAAGTCTGCATGATCGTGCGTTGAGGCCAGATGCTCTCCTACATCCTCCGTCGCATCGTCGCGACCCTGCCGGTCATGGCCATCGTCGCGCTGTTCGTGTTCAGCCTGCTCTACATCGCGCCGGGCGATCCCGCCGTGGTGATCGCGGGCGACCAGGCGAGTCCGGAGGATGTGGAGCGCATCCGCCAGAGCCTCGGTCTCGATCGCCCCTTCCTGGTCCAGTTCGGAAGCTGGGTCTGGCGTATCCTGCACGGCGATCTCGGCACCTCGATCTTCACCAACCTGCCGGTCTCGGCGATGATCGGGCAGCGCCTCGGACCGACGCTGTCGCTGATGATCGTCACGCTGCTGCTCACGATCGTGGTGGCGGTGCCGCTCGGCGTGGTGGCGGCCTGGAAGGCCGGCAGCCTGATCGACCGCGTCATCATGGGCTTCGCCGTGTTCGGCTTCTCGCTGCCCGTGTTCGTGGTCGGCTACATGCTCGCCTACATCTTCGCGCTCGAGCTCGAATGGCTGCCGGTGCAGGGCTATACGCCGCTCAACCAAGGCTTCTGGCCCTGGCTCGAGAACCTGATCCTGCCGGCGATCGCGCTCGGCTGCGTCTATATCGCGCTGGTCGCGCGCATCACCCGCGCCGCCATGCTCGAAGTGTTGCAGCAGGACTATATCCGCACCGCCAAGGCCAAGGGCCTCGGGCAGGGCGGCATCCTGTTCATTCACGCGCTGAAGAACGCGGCGGTGCCGATCGTGACCGTGATCGGGATCGGCATCGCGCTGCTGATCGGCGGCGCGGTGGTGACCGAGAGCGTGTTCGCGATTCCCGGCCTCGGCCGGCTCACGATCGATGCCATCCTGCGCCGTGACTATCCCGTTATCCAAGGCATCGTCCTGCTGTTCAGCTTCGTCTACGTCCTCGTCAATCTGATGATCGACGTCATTTACACGCTCGTTGACCCGAGGATCCGCTATTGACCGATACGACCGTCAATCCGCAATCGCTTCCGGCCGGGCTCGTTCTTGCGCCACAACTGCCTGAAATCCTGCGGCCGGTCACGATCCGGCGCGGCTTCGTCGGGTTCTTGCGCGGCCATCCGACGGTCGCGATCGGCGGCGCGCTGCTGCTGGCGCTCGTCCTGATCGCGATCTTTGCGCCCTATCTCTGGACGGTCGATCCGACAGCGCTCGCCCCCGCCAAGCGCACCCGGGCGCCGTCGGCCGATTTCTGGTTCGGCACCGACGTACTCGGCCGCGACATCTATTCACGCGTACTGTTCGGTGCGCGGGTCTCGCTCACGGTCGGCCTGTCGGTCGCTATCTTCGCATCCGTGGCCGGCCTGGCCATCGGCATGGTCTCCGGCTTCATCCGCTGGGCCGACGGCATCCTTATGCGGTTCATGGACGGCTTGATGTCGATCCCGCCGATCCTGCTGGCGATCGCGCTGATGGCGCTGACGCGGGGGAGCGTCGGCAACGTCATCCTCGCCATCACCGTTGCCGAGATCCCGCGCGTTTCGAGGCTCGTGCGCAGCGTGGTGCTGTCGCTGCGCGAGCAGCCTTATGTGGATGCCGCAATCGCCTGCGGCACGCGCACGCCGATGATCATCCTGCGCCACATCCTGCCCAATACGCTTGCGCCCATGCTGGTGCAGGCGACCTATATCTGCGCCAGTGCCATGATCACCGAGGCGATCCTGTCCTTCATCGGCGCCGGCACGCCGCCGACCATTCCGTCCTGGGGCAACATCATGGCCGAGGGCCGCGCGCTGTGGCAGGTCAAGCCCTACATCGTGTTCTTTCCGGCGGCCTTCCTCTCGGTCACCGTGCTTGCGGTGAATCTACTCGGCGACGGTCTCCGCGATGCGCTCGATCCGCGCATGGCCAAGCGTCTCTGACCGGGGTTGATCGCGATGGCGCTGCTCGAAGTCGAAAACCTCCAGACCCACTTTCGTACCCCCGGCGGCATCAACCGCGCGGTGGACGGGGTGTCCTTCCATGTCAACGAGGGCGAGACGCTCGCCATCGTCGGTGAATCCGGCTGCGGCAAGTCGGTGACATCGATGTCCTTGATGCGGCTGATCCCGGAGCCGCCGGGCAGGATCGCAGGCGCGATCCGCTTTGCAGGGAGAGACCTGCTGCAACTCTCCGATCGCGAGATGCGCGCGATCCGCGGCAACGACATCTCGATGATCTTTCAGGAGCCGATGACGAGCCTCAATCCGGTGCTGACCGTCGGCCGGCAGATCCGCGAGACACTGATGATCCATCAGGGCCTGGACAAGCAGGCCGCCGAGGCGCACGCGATCGAGATGCTGACGCTGGTTGGCATCCCCGAGCCGAAACGCCGCGTGCGCGAATATCCGCACCAGCTCTCCGGCGGCATGCGCCAGCGCGTCATGATCGCGATTGCGCTGGCCTGCAATCCCAAGCTTCTCATTGCCGACGAGCCGACCACCGCGCTCGACGTGACGATCCAGGCGCAGATCCTGAAGCTGATGCTGGACCTCAAGCGACGGGTCGGCGCGGCCATCATCTTGATCACCCACGATCTCGGCGTCGTCGCCGAGATCGCCGAGCGCGTCATGGTGATGTATGCGGGCCGCAAGGTCGAGGAGGCGCCGGTGGCCGAACTGTTCCGCGCGCCGCGGCATCCCTACACGCAGGGCCTGCTTGGCGCGGTGCCGCGGCTCGGCTCGTCGCTCACGGGCACGGCAAGACGCCTCGCCGAAATTCCCGGGCAGGTGCCCGATCTCAGAAAGCCGATCACCGGCTGCGTCTTTGCCGGCCGCTGCGCGCTTGCGACCGATCTCTGTCGTCAATATGCGCCGGGGCTCGAAGAGAAAGGCCCTCGTCACGTCGCCGCCTGCCACTACGCGGCTAAGGGAGCTGTCGCGGCATGAGCCCTCCGCTGCTCCAGGTCAACGACCTCAAGAAGCACTTTCCGGTCAAGTCCGGCCTGTTCGGCCGCAAGTCCGAATTCGTCTATGCGGTCGATGGCGTCTCCTTCGAGATCGCGCGCGGCGAGACGCTGTCGCTGGTCGGTGAGTCCGGCTGCGGCAAGTCGACGGTCGGGCGCGCCATTTTGCGGCTGTTCGACATCACCGCGGGCCAGGTCATCCTCGACGGCCAGCGTATCGACGACGCACATCCGGGCACGATGCGCCAGATGCGCCGGCGCGTGCAGGTGGTGTTCCAGGACCCGTTCTCCAGCCTCAATCCGCGCATGCGGGTGCGCGACATCCTGGCCGAGCCAATCCGGAATTTCGGCCTCGCCAAATCCGCCGAGGATCTTGAGGTCCGTGTCACCTCCCTGATGGACACCGTGCGTTTGCCGCGCGAGGCGCTGAACCGCAGGCCGCACGAGTTCTCCGGCGGCCAGCGCCAGCGCATCGGCATCGCCCGCGCGCTCGCGGCCGAACCCGAATTGATCGTCTGCGACGAGGCGGTCTCGGCGCTCGACGTCTCGGTCAAGGCGCAAATCGTCAATTTGCTGCAGGATCTCCAGAGCGAGTTCGGCCTCGCGTTGCTGTTCATCAGCCACGACCTCGCGATCGTCGAGCACATGACCCACCGCGTGGCCGTGATGTATCTCGGCAAGATCGTCGAGATAGCTCCGCGCCGAGAGATCTTTGCCGCGCCAAGGCATCCCTACACCAGAGCGCTGCTGTCCGCGGTGCCGCTCCCCGAGCCCGGCGCCCAGCGCAATCCCATCATCCTCAGGGGTGACGTGCCGAGCCCGATCAATCCGCCGAAGGGATGCCGCTTCCACACCCGCTGCCCGCTCGTGTTCGATCGCTGCCGGGTCGAAGAGCCGGTGCTTCGCGCAGTTGGGACCGAGCAGTGGGTGGCCTGTCATCTCGAAGACGGAGCTGTGGCGACGAGCGGCTGAAGGGTGAGATTCGCGCCGGAAATTCGTCAGCAAAAACAACCCCATTCTACTGTGCATGGGGTTGTTTTCGCATTTTTGATGGGGCCGGCCTCAACCCTGCCGGCGCAGGAAGCCCGTGATCGTGACCTTTTCCCAGATGCCGGCCGCGGCAAAGGGGTCGGCGCGGTTGAAGGCCTCGACGTCGTCACGGCCGAGGGCCTCGATCAGGAACAGGCTGCCGATCATCGTTTGACCATCGTCGGAGACGAGCGGCCCCGACATCACGATCTTGACGCCGAAGCGCGAGGTGTCGCTGAGGAAAGCCTTGTGGGCGTCGTAATTGGCAAGCCGGGTCGGCAGCGCGCCGGCGCGGTCGACGGCGTGAATGGCGAACAGCATGGTCGTCTCCGTTTCTTGACTTTGGTTCTTGGGACGGCCGCGAGAGGCGGCCGTCCGGACGTGATCGGTGGACTTATTTCGCGCTGAGCTTGCCGGCATCCTCGAAGGTCGGGCAGGTCCGCTGCTCCAGCGGCACGTCGAAGGGTCCAAAATTGTCCTTGGTGATGACGGTCGGCTTCAGCACGATCTCGGCGATGACCGGCTGATTGCGCAGGGAGCGGATCGCCATCATGGTGCCGAGGCAGCCTTGGGCAAATCCGTTGTAGTCGCCGCTCGCGAGCAGCTTGCCGGACTTGATCGCGTCGATGGCCTCCTTGGTACCGTTGATGCCGATCACCTGGGCCTTGCGGTTGGCGCCGTCGAGCGCCTCGATCGCACCGACCGCCATGGCGTCGTTGCCCGCCAGCACGCCGTCGATCTGCGAATTCGACTGCATCAAATTCTCCATCACCTGGAGCGCCTGGAGCCGCTGGTAGTTGCCCGGCTGCGAGGCCAGGAGTTTCGCACCGGGGGTCTCCTTCAGCGCGTCGTTGAAGCCGCGGACGCGGTCGACATTGGTCAGCGAACCCTTGACGCCCTCGATGATGACGATGTTGCCCTTGCCGCCGAGCGTCTTGAGCAGGAACCGCGCGGTCTCGAGCCCGAGGCTGTAATCGTCGGCGCCGACGAAGGAGAGGAATTTGCCGCCCGCGGAACGGTCGGTGATGTTGACGACGGGGATCTTGGCTTCGTTGATCTTCTCGACCCCGGGTACCATCGCCTTGTAGTCGACCGGCGTGAACACGATCGCGCTCGGCTTCTTCACCACGACATCCTCGATCTGGCTGAGCTGCTCGGGGATCGAATCCGGCTTGGTCGGGATGTACTGAAGCGTCTTGGCGTTCAGCGTCTTCGCCATGTTGTCGGCGCCGACGCGCACCGTCTGGAAGAACGGGTTGGTCTGGTTCTTGGTGAAGACGGCGATGGTCTCGCCGTCGGCGCGCGCCTGCGTAGTGAACGCGGCCGCCATCAGCAGCGGCAGCGCCAGATAGCCCAGTTTCTGTCTCATATTGCCTCCATCCCTCGTTTTGCTTGTTGGATATCGAAAAACACTTACTGCGCGCGGCGGCGGGTCTTCATGTCGAGCCAGACCGCGAGAATGACGATGATGCCGGTGACGAGCGGCTGCCAGTTGGCGCTGACCGAGAGCAGGTTCATGCCGTTCAGCACCAGCGTCAGGATCAGCGCCCCGATGAAGGTGCCGAACACGGTGCCGACGCCGCCGAACAGCGAGGTGCCGCCGATCAGCACGGCCGCGATCGCGGGCAGTGTCAGGCTTTCGCCGATATCGGCCTCGGCCGAATTGAGCCGCGACAGGAAGATGATCGATGCAAGGCCCGCCATGGTGCCCGAGACCGCATAGACCAGCAGCAGGCGGCGCGCGACCGGGATACCGGAGAGGCGGGCCGCGACCGGATTGGCGCCGATCGCATAGATCTCCTGGCCCCAGATCGTGCGCTGCGCAAACAGCGTCCCGATCCCGAGGAACACCAGCAGCAGATAGACCGGGATCGGCAGGCCGAACAGATAGCCGCTACCGATCTGGCGGAAGCCCGCGGGGAAGCCGTGAAGGGTCTCGCCCGCCATGTACCAGTAAGTGAGGCCGTTCAGCACCCACAGCATGCCATAGGTGGCGATGAAGGAGGGGATGCGCAGCGCGGTGACCATGATGCCGTTGAGCAGGCCAACGATGCCGCCGCAGGCAAGCCCGGTGAGGATGCCGAGCGCGGGCGAACCGGTCTTGTGGATCACGGTGCCGGCGATGCAGGCCGACAGCGCAACATTGGCGCCGACGGAGAGATCGAGGCCGGCGGTCAGCACCACCAGCGTCAGGCCGGAGGCGATGAAGAAAGTCAGGCTCGCTTGTCTCAACACATTGAGGATGTTGCCTAGGCTGAGGAAGGAATCGCTCAGCACGGCGAGCACCGCGCAGATCAGGAGAGCTGCGAGCAGGCGATAGAACACCTGGATCGCGTCCTGCGACAGGAATGAGCGGGGCGGCATCATTGCCTCTTTGGTGATGTCGGTCATGCCCGGCTCCTGAGACCGTCGAGGAACAGCGCGACGATGACGAGGACGCCGACGCTTGCGACCTGCACGGAGGAGGGCAGCGAGATCAGGTTGAGCCCGTTGCGCAACACGCCGACGGAGAGGACGCCGAGCAGGGTACCGAGCAGCCAGCCATTGCCGCGCTCGAACGAGGTGCCGCCGACCGCAACGGCGGCGATGGCGTCGAATTCAAGTCCGAGGCCGGCGGTGGGGTGGCCGGAATTCATCCGCGCGGTCATCAACAGGCCCGCGATGCCGGCCATGGCGCCGCCGAGCGCGTAGACCGCGATCAGCAGCTTGTTCGGCGAGAGGCCGGCATAGCGCAGGGCCTCGCGGTTGCCGCCGAGCGCGAAGATGTAGGTGCCGAAGCGGGTGTGATAGAGCAGGCCGTGAAACGCAGCGTAGGTGACGAGCGCCATCACGATCGGCACGGGAATGCCGAGCAGCGTCGCCGAATAGATGTCGCGGACGCTGTGGGGGATGCCGACCACGCTCTGGCCGTCGCTGACGATCAGCGACAGGCCCTGGGCCATGCCGAGCGTGCCGAGCGTCGCGACGAAGGGCGGAATGCCGAGGATGGCGACTAGCCAGCCATTTGCGACGCCGAAGGCCGCACCGATCAGCAGGCCGGCGCCGAAACCCAGCAACATCGATTTGGTGGCCAGCGACACGATCGCGACGCAGAGCGAGGTCAGCGTCAGCACCGCGCCCATGGAGAGGTCCAGCCCCTCGGTCATGATGATCAGCGTCATCGGCAGCGCGAGCATGGTCAGGATGGTCGACTGCACCAGCACGTTGGAGAGATTGGCGACCGACAGGAAGCCGGGCGCGATCACGCTGAACAGCGTGATCAGGAGCACCAGGACGATGGCAACGCCGGGAATGCGTTGCAATGGATTGGGCTGTGAAACGACCGCGGCCTCACGCATGATGCATCCCCAATCGCACGATGTTTTCCTCGGTCAGTTCGTTGCGGTTCAGGTGGCCGGCGATGCGCCCCTCGCGCATCACATAGGCGCGGTCGCAGACATGGCAGATCTCGACCTGCTCGGACGAGATCATCAGTGCCGCCGCGCCTTCCGCGACCAGGCGGTCGATCAGCGCAAAAATCTCGGACTTGGCGCCGATGTCGATGCCGCGCGTCGGCTCGTCGAAGATGAAGAGCTTTGAGCCGGCCGCCAGCCATTTGCCGATCACGACCTTCTGCTGGTTGCCGCCCGAGAGCAGGCCGACGGTCTGACGCGCACTCGGTGTCGCGATCCTCAATTGCCGGATCAGGCCGTCGGACGTCCGTTGCGCGCCACGGGAATCGAAAAGTCCGCTCGGGAACAGTTTTCGCAGCGCCGAGACCACTAGATTGTCGCTCACCGAGCGCAGCAGCGCGAGGCCCTCGCTCTTGCGGCTCTCCGGGATCAGCGCGATGCCCCGGCGGGCGGCGAGGTCAGGCTCGCCGGAGATGGTCTTGCCGTCGAAGATGATCTCGCCGGCGCTGATGGGATCGGCGCCGAAGATGGCGCGCGCGACTTCGCTGCGGCCCGAGCCGACCAGGCCGCACAGGCCGACGATCTCGCCCCGGCGCACCTCGATGTTGATGTCGGAGATGCCGGTCGAGGCGGTCAGACCCTTGACCTCGAGCAGCAGATCGCCGGGCTTGTCGGCAAAATTGCGCGGATAGGTCATGTCGACGTTGCGGCCGACCATCATGCGGACCAGTTGGTCCGGCGTAACGTCGGCGGGCCGGACGCCGTCGATGCGCCGGCCGTCGCGCAGCACGGTGATGCGATCGCCAAGCGCGAACACCTCGGCCATCCGGTGCGAGATGTAGACGATCGAGACGCCGTCGGCCTTCAGCCGTGCGATCAGGGCGAACAGCAGCTCGGTCTCGCGGTCGGACAGCGCCGCGGTCGGCTCGTCCATGACGAGGATGCGGGCGTTCTGGCTGATCGCCTTGGCGATCTCGACCATCTGCTGCTGCGCGACGCCGAGCTTGTCGACAATGGTGGAGGGATCGATGTCGAAGCCGATGGTATCGAGCACGCGCTTTGCGTCGGCCAGGATCTTGCGGCGGTCGATGGTGCCCGGGATGTGGCCTTTCGGCTCGCGGCCGAGGAAGATGTTCTGTGCGATATCGAGATAGGGGACGAGCGAGAATTCCTGGAAGATCACGGCAATGCCGAGCTTCTGCGCATCGGCGGTCGAGGAGATCGCGACCTTCTCGCCCTTGTAGTAGAACTCACCGGCGTCAGCGCGGTAGGCGCCGCACAGCACCTTCATCAGGCTCGACTTGCCGGCACCATTCTCGCCCAGCAGCATGTGAACCTCGCCGGGGTGAACGGCAAAGGACACGTCATCCAGCGCCTTGACGCCGGGGAATTCCTTGCTGATGCCGCGCAGCTCCAGCAGCGGTGTCGGCGAGGTGACCTCGATCGGGAGCGCGTCGCTCATACTTTGGCCCCGCCTGAAAAGATCTTTCCGGGATTCATCAGACCATTCGGATCGAGCGCGGTCTTGATGGACCGCATCACATCGACGGCTTCGCCGAGCTCGTCGGTGAGATAGCCGATCTTGCCGAGTCCGATGCCATGCTCGCCGGTGCAGGTTCCGTCCATGGCGATGGCGCGGGCAACCATGCGGGCCTGCAGCGCCTTGGCGTCTTCGGCCTCCTCGGGCTTTGTCGGGTCGATCAGGATCAGCATGTGGAAATTGCCGTCGCCGACATGGCCGACGATCGGCGCCGTAAAGCCGTGCTCGTCGGCGTCGCGCCGCGTCTCGGTCAGGCATTCCGCCAGCCGCGAGATCGGCACGCAGACATCGGTGATCACGGCTCGCGCGCCGGGCCGGAGGCCCAGGCCCGCATAGAGCGTGTTGTCGCGGGCGTGCCAGAGCCGGCTGCGATCTTCCTGTGCCTTGGCCCAGGCAAAGCCGTGGCCGCCATTGTCGGCGGCGATCGCCTGCGCGGCCTCGGCCTGTTCGGCGACGGAGGTCTCGGAGCCGTGGAATTCGAAGAACAGGGTGGGCGCTTCGCGATAGCCGAGCTTGGCATAGGCATTGATGCCGCGCATCATGACGTCGTCGAGCAGCTCGATGCGCGCGACGGGGATCGCGGACTGGATCACGGAGATCGCGGTGTCGACGGCATTATGGAGTGTGTCGAAGCTGCAGACCGCGGCCGAGATCGCCTGCGGCACCGGATGCACCTTCAGCGTGATCTCGGTGATGATACCGAGCGTGCCTTCCGCGCCAACGAACATGCGGGTGAGGTCATAACCGGCGGCCGACTTCCGCGCACGCTTCGCGGTCCGGATCACGCGGCCATCGGCCAGCACCACCTCGAGCGCCATGACATTGTCCTTCATCGTGCCGTAGCGAACCGCCATGGTGCCGGAGGCGCGCGTGGAGGCCATGCCGCCAATCGAGGCGTCGGCGCCGGGGTCGATCGGGAAGAACAGGCCGGTGTTGCGCAGCTCCGCATTGAGCTGCTTGCGGGTAATGCCAGGCTGCACCACGACATCCATGTCGCTGTCGTGCACGCTGAGCACCTTGTTCATGCGCGCGAAGTCGAAGCAGACGCCGCCGGCGACGGAGGCCGCATTGCCTTCAAGCGAGGTGCCGGCGCCGAACGGGACGATCGGCATGCCCGCGCTCGCGCACAGCTTCAGGATCTCCGCGACCTCCTGCGTGGTCTCAGGGAAGACGACGATGTCGGGCGGCAAACTGCGATAATGCGACTCGCTCTGCCCATGCTGATCGAGCACGCCGCGCGCAACGCTCGCGCGCGGACCGATCATGCCCGTGAGGCGCTCGGCCAAGATGCTCGTGCTGACCCGCGGTCCCATCCTCAGCTCCCGTCTGCTCACTGTTGCCGGACTCTTGCTGGTCCGTCGCCGCTCTAGCTTAAGCGGCTCTTGCGTTGCTCGCGACCTGCTTCAGGCCGAAATCATAGTTGAGATGGAAATACTCGCTGTCCACCATGCGACCATCCGGCGCACGGCCGGCGGGATGCCTGGTGAATTCGCGGATCAGACTGTCCTTGACGCCGAACACCACGTCCGAGTCGAGATACTGGTCGCCAGCAACGAACACGTGTGTCACGAGCTGCTCGAATCCGGGCGCGGAAATCATGAAATGCACATGCGCTGGCCGCCAGGGATGGCGGCCCTGCGCCTCCAGCATCTCGCCGACCGGGCCATCATGCGGAACGGGGTAGGCGGCCGGCTTGATCGACCAGAAATGGAATCTGCCGTCGGCGTCGGTGTGGAAGCGCGCGCGCATCGCGAGATCGCCGATGTCGTCGAGCTGCTGCACGTCGTAATAGCCGTCATCGTCGGAGTGCCAGACGTCGACGACGGCGCCCACGAGCGGCTTGCCGTCGACGGTCGACACCGAGCCGGTGACCAGCATCGGATCGCCCTCCATCGGACCGGAGATATCCGCGCCGCTGTCCTTCTCCGGTGCGGCCTGGACAAAGAACGGACCGAGCACCGTGGTTTCGGTCGCGCCCTCCGGCATCGGATGGTTGATCGCGTCGACCAGCATGGAGACGCCGAGCGTGTCCGACAGCAGGATGAACTCCTGGCGCTTGTCGTCGCACATGTGGCCGGTGCGGGTCAGGTAATCGATGCCGAACTCCCATTCCTTTTGGGTCGGACGGATTTCGCGGACGAAGGCATGAAGGTGGCGCACCAGCGCTTCGCTGACCTGCTTGATGCGCGGATCGGTTGCGTCCTTGATCCGCTCCAGCACGGCGTCGGTGATCGTGTTCTCGTTGAAATTGCGCATATGTGCCTTCCGCCGATCAGAGTTTGGGCTCGCCGAGCCCGGACAGCCGCTCCAGGTGCTTGACCGTCGCGATGAAGTCGGTGTCGCCGTCGCCTTGTGCGACCAGCGAGCCATAGGTCTCGCGCACTTGCGCGGCGAGCTGCAGCGGCACGCCGACGGCATGGCCGGCCCCCAGGATCAGGTCGAGATCCTTGGCCATCTGCTTGCAGGAGAAGGTGGATTCGAAATCGCGGCTGCGCAGCGGTGCGGTCTTGTATTTCACCATCGGCGATGCAACCGCGCTGTCGTCGAGCACCTTCAGGATGTCCTGCCAGGCGATGCCGCCCTTGCGCGCCAGCGCCAGGCTCTCCGCCATCATTGCCGCCGACACCGCGATCATCAGATTGACCGAGAGTTTTGCGTAACGGGCTTCCTCAGCTGGTCCAAGATAGGTCTGTGCGCGGGTGAAGGCCGCGAACAGCGGCTTTGCGCTTTCGAAGGCGTCCTTCGGTCCTGAAACGAAGCAGGTCAGGGCGCCGGTGTGAACGATGCTGGCGTTGCCGGAGACCGGTGAACGAAGATAGGCAATGCCGCGCGCCTGCGCCGCGGCCGCAACTTCAGTGGAAGCCTCGACACTGACAGTGCTGGTTTCGATCAAACTGGCGCCCGGCGCCATCGCGGCGATGACGCCGGCGGGGCCGAGCAGGGCGCCACGCAACGCGGCGTCATCGGGGAGGGAGGTGATGACGGCGGCCTTGCCGCCCACGGCCTCGGCCGGCGATGCGGCAATCGCAATACGCTGCGCGCGTGCCTCGTTGATCCGCGCCGCGCTCTGGTCGAACGCGGTGACGGCAAAACCGGCCTTGGCGACGAGCGCCGACATCGGCAGCCCCATCTTGCCGATCCCGATGAAAGTGATGTTTTTCGAGGTATCTGTCATTTGTTGTTGTCCGTTGGCGCCTTCAGGCGGCGCGTCCCTGTCGTTCAATGTCCTGCACCAGCCGCCGGCCGGATTGCGCCAGCAGCTCTTTCTTGGTCTCCAACCCCTCAGCAAGCAGTCGGCCGTTCCGCTTCTTCCAGGCGCCGCTGATCATGACGGCCTCGATATTGGCGAGGCTCGTCTGCATCACGACGGTGGCGACGGGATCATGCACCGGGACAAGGTTGAGATCGGAGGCGTCGATGATGACGAGATCGGCGAGCTTGCCTGGCGTGAGCGAGCCGATCTGGTGCTCGCGGCCGAGCATGCGGGCGCCTTCCGTCGTGATCCAGCGCAGCGCTTCGCGCACGGGAATCGTGGTCGTCGCCGGAATGGCGCCGCTGGCCTTGCGGGACTCCGCGTTGTCGAGCGCCCGTTGCATCGAGAGCGCAACGCGCGCCGCGGAGAACAGGTCGCCGGCCAATACGGATTCCAGATCGATTCCAATGGTCGGCCGAACACCACGCTTGAGTAGCCGCCCTGTGATCGGAAAGCCATGGCCCTGGATCATCTCGTTTTCGGGCGTCACCGAGAAGGACACGCCGAGATCGACGAGACGATCGAGGAGATGGTCGGGCAGATCATTGCCATGGACGATGTTGATGCCGGTGCCGACGAGGCCGGCTTCGATCAGCTTCTCCCAGCCGTCGGGCGTCTTGGCCGGACCGCCGCCCTGATGCATCGATGCGATCAACTTGAGCTCGCGCGCCATGCGGAAATCATGCATGGCGACGCCAAGGGTCGAATAATGCGGGCCGAGGATCGCAAGGCCCAGCGTGACAAGGCCGTCGCGGTCGGCGAGGGGACCGGCCAGCAGCCGCTCGACCTCGCGGCGCGGGTGCGGCACTTCCGAGAAATGGGGCTCGCCGGGCTTCGGCTCCGGCTTCGGCGAGCCGTGGAAGAAGGCGGCGCGAATGCCGCTCTCGATCAGGCCACGCACGGCGGCGTCGGTATGATCCGGCGTCGGGTTATTGTGGCACCAGTCGACCAGCGTGGTGGTGCCGCAATTGATCTGGTTCAGCGCGCCGACCAGCGTTGCAATATGGATGTCCTCGGGACGGAATACGGTGGCAAGCCCGGCGTGCATGCGGCGGAAATATTCCAGCAGTGTCCAGTTCGCGGCATAGCCGCGCAGGCCCGTCTGCCAGGTGTGCATATGCGCGTTGATCAGGCCGGGGATGACGATGCGACCCCTTCCGTCGATGATCTCCGTGTCGGCCGCGACATCGATCGACGGTCGCACCTCGACGATCCGGTTGCCCTCGACCAGCACGTCGCCGTTGCCGAGGTCGCCGATCGCGTCATCCATGCTGATGACGGTCGCGGATCTGATCAGCGTGCGCCGCATGGTCTCACGCCGCCGTTTTGACAGCGCCCGGCGGCTCGCCGGCCCAGGCGCGCGCGATCAGGTCGCGGATGGCGCCGCGCTCGAGCGGGCGCGGATTCCAGTAGGCGTTGGTGACGGCAAGATCAGCCGCCTTGTCGATGCCGCTCGCGGGCATGCCGATATCGCGCAGCGCCATCTTCGCACCCAGCCGCTTCGCAAGTTCGAAAAGTCCCTGCGATGCATCGGCGGCGCCGATTGCGCGCGAGATGCGCATCATGGCGTCGGGCACCACCGGCGCGTTGTAGGCGAGCGCATGCGGCAGCACGATGGTGTGGGTCTCGGCGTGCGGCAGATCGAACGTGCCGCCGAGCGTATGGCAGAGTTTGTGATGCAGCGCCATGCCGACGGTGCCAAGGCACACGCCGCACAGCCATGCACCATAAAGTGCTTCGGTGCGGGCCTCGCGGTCATCGCCCTTGGCGGCGATGGCGGGCAGGGCACGTGCCAACGCGCGGATGCCTTCTTCCGCCATCAGCGAGGTCACGGGATTGGCATCCCGCGCATAGAGCGCCTCGACGGCATGGGCGATCGCGTTGATGCCTGATGTCGCGGCGAGACCCGCCGGCAGCGTCAAAGTGAGGTCGACATCGTAGATCACGGTCTCGGGCAGGATTGCCGCATCGCGCACTGTGGTCTTCAGGCCGTTCTCGGTCTGGCCGACGATCGGCGTCATCTCGGAGCCTGCATAGGTGGTGGGAATGCAGAGCTGGTTGACGCCGGTTCGCAGCGCCAGCGCCTTGCCGAGGCCGGTGGTGGAGCCGCCGCCGAGCGAGACGACGCAGTCGGCCTCACACGCCTTCATCGCCGCGAGCGCGCGCTCCGTGACCTCGACAGGCGTATGCATGACCGCGCCGGGAAAGATGCCGGCATAGAGCGAGCCGAGCGCCGCCCCAAGGCTCCTGCCTTGCGCTTCCTGCTGCGGCGTCGTCAGCACCAGCGCGCGCTTGCCGCCGAGACGCTCGACCTCGGCCTTGGCGGAGCCAAGCGTTCCGCTGCCGAACACGACGCGGCAGGGCAGGTTTTCAAAGGTGAACGAACCGATCATGCGCCGGTCTCTTTGATGGGATAATCGACCTGGAAGCGCCCGATCCGCAAGTCGCCAAGCGCCTCGCGCACGCGCAGATGTTCCGGGTGGTTGGCATAGGCCGAGAGCGCGGCCTGGTCGGTGAATTCCGAGAACAGCACCACGTCGCAAGCGTAATCCACCGCGCTGACGTCAACGCCGACCTCGATATGGGTGAGGCCATCGATCCGGCCCTTGAGGCCCTCGAACAGGGTCTTGACCTTGACCCGGGCGGCGGAGCGCTCCTCGGGGCTTTCCCCGCGCAGCCGCCACATCACGATGTGCCTGATCGGGCCCGACATTTCCTGATTTCCTCGCCTGCCATTGTGCTTTGTTGGCGCTATTTTGCCTTGCAGAAATCGGAAATAAAGGCCAAAATTTGTAAGTCTCTTTTCCTATTTTCGCAAAAATGGACCGGCTGCTCCAACTCGAAGTCTTCTCCAAAACCGCCGAGCTCGGCAGCCTGTCCAAGGCCGCCGAAATCCTGCGGATGTCGAACGCGGCCGCCAGCCGCCACCTCAGCGCGCTGGAGGAACGACTCGCAGTCAGGCTGATCGAGCGCAACACGCGCCGCCTATGGCTGACGGAGGCAGGGCAGGAGCTCCTGCAGCGGTGCGGCACATTGTTGAACGAGCTCGCCGAAGCCGAGGATGCCGTCTCCGACCGCGCGCTGTCGCCGAAGGGCATGCTGCGCGTGACGAGCTCGCTGTCCTTTGCGATGATCTATCTCGCGCCGATGCTGCCCGCCTTCCGCGCGCTCTATCCTGATCTCAGCGTGCAGATCATCAGCGCAAACCGCTACCTGGACTTCATCGAGGCCGGCATTGACGTCGCGATCCGCACGCGCGAGCACGAGCCGGACTCCAACATCATCGTCCGCCGTATCGGCCAGATGCACCGCGTGCTCGCGGCGGCGCCGTCATATCTGGAGAAGCACGGCCGGCCGGAGCACCCTGCCGATCTCGCCCGCCACAACATGCTGATCTACAATCTCGCCAACGATCCCTATTCGCTGCGGCTCAGCCAGGGCAGCACGACGCAGACGGTGCGGATCGCGCCGACGCTCGACAGCAATGATGGCCAGATCATCTGCGGTGCGGCACGCGCGGGGCTCGGCATCCTGATCCAGCCACTTTACATCGTGCAGAGCGATATCGCGGCCGGCCGGCTCGTGCCTGTCCTGATGGGCTGGGAGTTGCCGCTGCTCACCATGAACATCGCCTATCAAAACCGCGTCCGGCTGCCCGCCAAGATCAGGGTGTTTTCCGACTTCCTGGTCAGCCACATCCGCGAGCATTCGGAACCGGGGATCTGGATCGACGCGGCGAAGTGAGCGGAAGCAGTCATGTATCTCGGCATCGATCTCGGCACCTCCGCAGTCAAAACCGTTCTCGTCGACGGTGCCCAGCGCGTGATTGCAAGCGAGAGCCGGCCGCTGACGATCACCTCGCCGCAATCAGGCTATTCCGAGCAGGATCCCGCGCAATGGATCGAGGCGACCTTCGCCACGCTCGATGCCCTGAAGGTATCGCATGGAAGAGAACTCGCGGCGGTCGAGGGCATCGGGCTGTCCGGACAAATGCATGGCGCCACGCTGCTCGATGCGAGCTTGAGACCGCTGCGGCCTTGTATCCTCTGGAACGACGGACGCGCCGCCGCCGAGTGTCGCGTCCTGGAGCAGCGCTGGCCCGCCTTGCGTGCAGTGACGGGCAACAAGGCGATGCCGGGATTCACCGCGCCAAAACTGCTCTGGATCGCGAGGCACGAACCTGAAGGCTTTGCAGCGACGAAGTTGGTGCTGCTGCCAAAGGCCTACCTGCGCCTGGTGCTATCAGGCGAAGCCATCGAGGACGTCTCGGATGCGTCGGGATCGCTGTGGCTCGACGCCGCGCGCCGCGACTGGTCGGACGCAGCGCTCGCCGCGACTGGACTGTCGCGCGATCACATGCCGCGTTTGGTCGAGGGATGCGCGCCTGCAACGACGTTGCGCAGCGAGCTCGCGCGACGCTGGAGTATGACCCGGCCGCCGGTGATCGCGGGCGGCGCCGGCGACAATCCGGCCGGCGCCGTCGGCATCGGCGCGATCGAGCCGGGAACCGCATTCATCTCGCTGGGAACCTCGGGTGCCTTGCTGGCCCCGACCAACAGGGTAGCCGCCAACCCCGACCGCGTCGTGCACACGTTCTGCCACGCCATTCCCGGCAGGTGGATTCAAGCCGGCGCGATCCTGTCGGCCGCCTCCTGCCTTGCATGGACCGCGCGCCTGTTCGGCGTTACCGAGGCTGAATTGCTGGCACCGCTCGGATCGCGCCCGCGGGCACCGTCGCCCGCGAGCTTCCTGCCGTATCTCGCGGGTGAGCGGACGCCGCACGACGATCCCGTCGTGCGCGGGATGCTCGATGGTTTGAGCCATGGCACCGATCGCGGGATGATCGTGCAGGCGGTGCTCGAGGGCGTTGCATTTGCGCTCGCCGATTGCCGCGACGCGCTCGCCGATGCTGGCATTGTGATTACGGAAGCCGATGCCATTGGCGGTGGTTCACGGTCCGGCTTCTGGCTCTCGGTGCTGGCGAACGTGCTGAACGTTCCGATCCACCGCTTCGCCGGAGGTGAGACCGGCGCCGCGTTCGGTGCGGCGAGATTGGGGCGACTTGCTGTCACGGGTGAGGCAATCGAAACCGTGTGCACGCGGCCGCAACGCATCGACACGTTCGAACCTGACGCTGGGCTGACGGATGCTTATGCCGAGCGGCTTCCCGCGTGGCGCGAACTGTATCGGCCGCGCCACTAGCATCGCCTCGATGCTACATTCCGGCCTGTTCGGTATTGCCCTGTGCCGCGGCCTTTTGTTTAATGCGCAAGCCGCGCTGACAGAATGATTGAGACGCGGGTGGGAAACGCATTGTGCGCCGGGAGGCACGATGAACGATCCGATCCTCGAGATGCGTGGGGTCTCAAAATCCTTCTTCGGCATCAAGGCGCTGCGTGCCGTCGATCTCACCGTCTATGCCGGCGAAATTCATGCGTTGATGGGTGAGAACGGCGCCGGCAAGTCGACGCTGATGAAGATCCTGTCCGGCGCCTACAGACCCGATCCCGGCGGCGAGATCCGCATCGAAGGACATCCGGTCCGGATCGAAGGCCCGCTCGGCGGCCGCGCGGCGGGCATCTCCATCATCTATCAGGAGCTGTCGCTCGCGCCCAATCTCAGTGTTGCCGAGAATATCTATCTGGGACGGGAGATATCGCGGACAGGCTTGCTGGCGCGCGGCGCCATGCGCGAGGCCGTCGGTCCGATACTGAAACGGCTCGGCGCTGACTTCCAGCCGTCGACGCTGGTGGCGCATCTGTCCATGGGACAGCGGCAACTGGTCGAGATCGCGCGGGCGTTGCATGCGAGATCAAAGATCCTGATCATGGACGAGCCGACCACCTCCTTGTCGGCCGCCGAAAGCGAGCGGCTGTTCGCGCTGATCCGCCAGCTCAGGGCGGAGGGGCTCGCCATCATCTACATCTCGCATCGCATGGACGAGGTCTACGCGCTCGGCGACCGCGTCACCGTGCTGCGCGACGGTCGGCTGGTCGGCTCGCTCGACAAGGCCGAGATCCGTGCCGACACCATCGTGCGGCTGATGGTCGGACGCGACGTCTCATCGTTCTACAAGAAGGACCATGATCCGGAGGCAGGACGCGGCCATCCCGTGCTCGCCGCGATCGACATGGCCGATGGCCTGCGCGTCAAGGGCTGCTCGCTGACCGTGCATGCGGGTGAGGTGGTCGGTCTCGCCGGTCTGATCGGCGCCGGCCGCACCGAGCTTGCGCATCTCATCATCGGCGCGTTGCCAAAAACCTCCGGCTGGCTCGAGCTGGAGGGGCGCCCGGTCGAGATCCGCGCGCCGGGTGAGGCGCTCGAGGCCGGGATCGCCTATCTGACCGAGGACAGGAAGGCGCTCGGCCTGTTTCTCGACATGTCGTGTCTGGACAACATCAACCTCGCGGTGCTCGGCCGCGATGCGAAGCTCGGCTGGTTCCTGGATCGTGACAAGGCACGCGAGCGCGCCGATCGAGCCTTCGCAGGGCTCAGCATTCGCGCCGCCAATGTCGGCGTCCCCGCCGGTGGCCTGTCCGGCGGCAACCAGCAGAAGCTGCTGCTGTCGCGGCTTCTTGCCATTGCGCCAAAGGTGCTGATCCTCGACGAGCCGACGCGCGGCGTCGACGTCGGCGCCAAGTCCGAGATCTATTCGATCATCGACAATCTCGCCAAGGCTGGCACCGCGATCCTCGTCATCTCGTCCGATCTGCCGGAGATTATCGGCATCTGCGACCGCGTCGTCGTCATGCGAGCCGGGCATATCGCCGGCGAGGTCAGGCGTGAAGCGGCGGTCGCGCTGAACCAGGAAGACATCATGGCGCTTGCGACGGGGATGGAGCATCTCGATGCCTGACAATGGTGCTTCGCAGGCCAAGCCGGCATCGACGACGACCAACGGTGCTGCCGCAGAGTCAAAGCGCCAGCGGGTGAGGGTGCTGATCAGCGCGCTCGGCATGCTGCCGGTGCTGCTGATCCTGTGCGGCGGTTTCCATTTCCTGTCCGAGGGCCGCTTCTTCACCGGACAAAATCTCGGCATTGTGTTGCAGCAGGCAGCGGTGAACACCGTGCTCGCCGCGGGCATGACCTTCGTGATCCTCACCGGCGGCATCGACCTTTCGGTCGGCTCGATCCTGGCGGCTTCCGCGATGGCCGGGTTGACGCTCTCCAAGATGCCGGAGCTCGGGATGCTGTGGCTGCCGGCCGCGCTGCTCACCGGCCTTGGCTTCGGCGTCGTCAACGGCGCGTTGATCGCGCTGCTCCGGCTGCCGCCCTTCATCGTCACGCTCGGCTCTCTCACCGCCGTGCGGGGCCTGGCGCGACTGCTCGGCGCCGACACCACGGTGTTCAATCCCTCGATTCCCTACGCTTTCATCGGCAACGGCTCGCTGACGCTCATTCCCGGCGTCGTCTCGATCCCATGGCTCTCGGTGATAGCCTTGCTCGTCATTCTCGTCTCGTGGCTGGTGCTGCGCCGGACCGTGCTCGGCGTGCACATCTATGCGGTTGGCGGCAATGAAAGTGCGGCGCGGTTAGCCGGCATCAAGGTCTGGGCGGTGCTGATCTTCGTCTACGGCGTCTCCGGGCTCTTCGCCGGGCTCGGCGGCGCCATGCAGGCGGCGCGGCTCTACGCCGCCAACGGCCTGCAGCTCGGCCAGTCCTACGAGCTCGACGCCATCACCGCCGTGATCCTCGGCGGCACCTCATTCGTCGGCGGCATCGGCTCGATCTGGGGTACGCTGGTCGGCGCGCTGATCATCGCGGTGCTCTCGAACGGCCTGATCCTCGTCGGCGTCTCCGACATCTGGCAATACGTGATCAAGGGCCTGGTGATCATCGGTGCCGTCGCGCTCGACCGCTATCGGCTGCAGGGCTCCGCCAGGACGTGAAAGGTTCCGGTGCGGCTACTGGTCTGCCGTGCCTGACATGAAGACAGACCAGGGAGGAAGCCAATGTTGAAGACGATCACGCTCGCCGGTGCCGCGACGGCGCTTGCCCTAAGCGCCGCGCCATCCTTCGCCAAGGAGCTCAAGTCGATCGGCGTCTCGCTGGGGTCGATGGGCAATCCGTTCTTCGTCGCGCTGTCGAAGGGCGCCGAGTTCGAGGCGAAGAAGACCAATCCCAATGTGAAGATCACGACGGTCGGCTTCGAATACGACCTCGGCAAGCAGGTCACCCAGATCGACAATTTCATTGCCGCCGGCGTCGACCTGATCCTGCTCAATCCGGGCGATCCCAAGGCGATCGGGCCGGCGATCAAGAAGGCGCAGGCGGCAGGCATCGTCGTCGTCGCGGTCGACACCGCGGCCGAAGGCGCCGATGCCACCGTGACCACGAACAACGTGCAGGCCGGCGAGATCTCCTGCCAGTACATCGTCGACAAATTGGGAGGCAAGGGCGATGTCATCATCGAGAACGGGCCGCAGGTCTCGGCGGTGATCGACCGCGTCGTCGGCTGCAAGAACGTCTTCTCGAAGAACGCCGGCATCAAGGTGTTGTCCAACGACCAGGATGGCAAAGGCTCGCGCGAAGGCGGCCTCACCGTCGCGCAGGGCTATCTGACCCGCTTCCCCAAGATCGACGCCATCTTCGCCATCAACGATCCGCAGGCGATCGGCACCGACCTTGCGGCGCGCCAGCAAAACCGCAGCGGTATCGTCATCACCGCGGTCGACGGCGCGCCCGATATCGAGGCCGCGCTGAAGGATCCGCAGTCGCCGCAGATCCAGGCCTCTGCTTCGCAGGATCCGTTCTTCATGGCACGGCGGGCCGTGCAGGTGGGTGTCGGCATCCTCAACGGCCAGAAACCGGCCTCGACCGTCGAACTGCTGCCGTCCAAGCTCGTGACCCGGGACAACGTCGCCGAGTATAAGGGCTGGACCTCGGATCGTTCGCAGTAAGATGCGGTCCCGTGCCGGGAGCGATTGAAACGGGATGACGGGCGGCGTTTGAAACCACGCTGCCTGTCATGCCAAAGCCGATGCACGTGCCGATCTGCTGTACGAGCGGGCGGGCTGCCTCTTGTGTTAGCCTCGCGCAACCTCGACCGGTCGAATCGGAAGCGATCTCGTGAAATCCAGGACATCCGGTACCGCCTGGCGGCATGCCAATATCGGCCGCCTGCTCAACAACGCGGTTCGCCGCTTCGAAGGCCGCGTCCTCGAATTGATGGGCGAGCGGGGACACGACGAGACGCGCATTGCCCATGTCAGCCTCACCCGCAATCTCGACGTGGAGGGGACGCGGCTCACCGAGCTCGCCCGCCGTGCGTCCATGAGCAAGCAGGCGATGGGCGAGCTGGTCGATCAATGCGCCGAGCTCGGCCTCGTCGATCGCATCGCCGATCCGACCGACCGGCGCGCCCGCATCGTCATGTTCACGCCGGCCGGCCGCAAATGGCTCGACGCGTTCCGCGATGCGGTCGACATCGCCGAGCAGGAGATGCGCGTCGAGCTCGGCAAGTCCGCCATGGACGCCATCCTGAAAGGGCTGACGGTCTACGGGGCGAAGTTCGACACGCTCGACGATTAGTCAGGTAATTTGACGATATCGTCAGGCAGCCTTACCATGCAAGATAGTGCTGGTGGGGAGAAACCTATTGGAAACACGTCTGACGGCCTCGGTGCTCATCGTCGGCGGGGGACCCTGCGGGCTGATGCTGGCCAACGAGCTCGGCCGGCGCGGCGTGTCCGCGATCCTGGTCGACGACAAGCCGGGCACCGCATTCAATCCGCAAGCCAACGCAACGCAGGCGCGCTCGATGGAGCATTATCGGCGGCTGGGTTTTGCCGACGAGATCAGGCGCGAGGGCCTGCCCGCGGACTACCCGACCGACGTTGCGTATTTCACCCGCTATACCGGTTACGAGCTGGCGCGTTTTGCATTGCCGTCATCGTCCCGCGCGGGCGAGCTGATCAAGGGCATGTCGGGCTCCTGGAGCGCAGCGGAGCTGCCGCATCGCGTCTCGCAAAAATATGTCGAGGCGGTGCTGCGCCGCCATGCCGAGCGGCTTCCCGGTATCCAGCTCAACTATGGCCACCGGCTCGTCGGTTACACCGAAAACGATGACGGCATCGTCGGCGAGATCGAATGTCTCGATGATGGCAGGCGCTTTCAGGTCCGGGCCGACTTCTTGGTCGGCGCCGACGGACCCCGCTCGGCGGTTCGCCAATCGCTCGGCATCGTCTATGGCGGCGAGACCGGGACGCAGCGCGATTTCATGGGCGGCCGCATGCTGGCTGTGTATCTCCGCTCGCCGGAGTTCTACGCGAGCGTCCCGCACGCCAAGGCGTGGATGTACAACTGCTTCAATGGTGACCGCCGGGCCTTCATGGCCTCGGTGAACGGACGCGACGAATTCGCGTTTCACACCCAGCTGCGGCCGGGTGAAGACGCGAGTGCGATCACGATCAATGATGCCAAGGCCGCGTTCCAGCGCGCCTGCGGCGCGCCGATCGAATGCGAGGTGCTGTCGTTCGTGACCTGGACCGCAGGTCACGCGCTGGTCGCGAACGGCATGCAGCGGGGCAGGGTGTTCCTCGGCGGCGACGCGGCGCATCTATTCACGCCGACTGGCGGGCTCGGCTACAACACTGCGATCGAGGACGCGGTCAACCTCGGCTGGAAGCTGGCAAGCGTCGTCAAGGGCGTAAGCCCGGTATCGCTGCTCGACAGCTACGAGGTCGAGCGGCGTCCGGTGGCGCTCCGCAACACCGACTATGCCCGGCGCTTCGCGGACTCCCTTGGTCTCTTCGCGCCCGCGCCTGACATCGAGGACGCCACGGACGAAGGCAACGAAGCGCGGCGTACGGCAGGCGTCTATCTCGAGCAGCACGCTCGTGCCGAATTCAACATCCCCGGTGTTACCTTCGGTGGGCGTTACGACGGTTCTCCAATCATCGTCTCCGACGGCAGCCGGCCGCCGCCTGATGCTGCGAACGTCTACATTCCCAGCGCCTGTCCTGGCGGACGCGCACCGCATGCGTGGCTGGAGGACGGCGTGTCCTTGTACGATTTGTTCGGATTCGAATGGACGTTGCTCCAGTTCGGCGAGGTCGCGCCGGCGCCCGCTGCGGTCGCCGACGCCGTCCGCGTGCTCGGGGCGGATGTGAAGCTCGTCACGCTGCCGGGATCCTTGCGCGAACTCTATGACGCCGACCTTGCTTTGATACGTCCCGATCAGATCGTGGCCTGGCGTGGCAGCGCGTCACCGGCCGGAACGATCGGGCGTGTCCTCGCCCGCGCGCTTGGGCACGGCGCAGGCGACGGCGCGCCGGCGGCTTCAGCCGGCGGTGTATGAACTGGTGCGCGGAGACTGAACGGCGGACGGAAGTTTGCTCGCGAAGGCGCGGGTCTTGGGCTGGACACGCGATCCGTCGATCACCTCGAGTCGGCCGCAGCGGTTCAGGGTGTGCAGCTTTCTGCCCGGCCACGCCGGTCCGGGCTTTAGGGAATGGCGGACGATCTGCTTGAAGGCCGTCGGCGACAGCTCGATTACTTCCGCCAGCGCGAGCGCCGCACCGTATCCGTCGGCACAGTTCTGGACCGGGCGCCACAATTGGTCATTGATGGTCACGAAATTCCCCGCCGGCCGCGTGCTTGCACGGTCGATCAGGACCGGATTGCTGGCGTGCGGCAACCAGGGCCCCAGGAGGTGCTCGGCGTAATAGATCGCCAGCGAGTCTGAATAGCCACCGGTGCCATCGCGCCAGGCGCCGAACAGATAATGCAGGCCGTTGTGCCGCGTGATCGTGACGTCGGCGAGCTCAAGGCCTGACAGGAGAGTCGCGTGTCTCTCCCATTTGTCCGGGAAGCGAACGCATTTATAGAGGGCAACGTCGCCGTGGATCGAGCTCTCCGGGATCATCCACAAATCGCCGCCGTCTTCGATCAGAAAGGGATAGGAGAGGTGCCAGGGCTCCTCGAGCACGGGCACGACCTCGCCGGTCGGCCCATTGTCACCGAACTCGATCGCCGAAATGATGCCCTTTCCAACCCGGTGATCGAGGTCTTCGAAGAAGACGAATGTTCGGCCCTGCCACGTGACGGGAATGGGATCGGCGTAGAAGTGATTGCCGGGATCGGGAAGAATGTTCCAGCCTGGTCCAGACAGGTCGCCATTCTGCCAGACGCCTGCGCCGTCGTTGAAACGCCACCCGATATGCCAATGCGGGGCGTAACAGCAGAGGCGATAGATCTCCTTGGCGATCGACACGGCAAGGCCGCGCGCGACATAGCCGGCGGGACCCCGGCGCGGGCCCTCTCCGGCGGGACGCGCCAGTTGCGGCACAATCCGCGGCCGTCCCGACAGGATCGCCGACACCATGGTCAGCGTTCGCGCCATGACAGTTTCGAGTGCGCCGCTGAGGCCTGCGGCAATTTCGCCGGAAGGATGGCCGCGATCGACGACCGATCCGTCGACTTCGTTGACGATGTCGATCACCGGCAGGTCGCCGGCCAGGATGGCGGCGAGCGCGGCGTTTTCGCCTGCAACTCCATTGAACAGCGGACGGAGATACAGCCGGGCCGAGCCCTTCGGATCGTGCGCGCCGCCGGTGAAATCGACGATCACGTCGGCCGTCCCGGTGGGCGCCTGCGTCCGTTCCGCAACAATGTTCAGCCTGTTGGCGCCGCTGTGTTTGCCCTTGTACAACACCAGGCGTTCGAGCTCGAACAGGGCGTCGAGACCTGTGGGGCGCGGCTCTGCAGTCGCCGTCCACGCGATTTGAACCGGAACGTCCCGGCCGTCGATCGACAGCGTCTGGCGATCCATCCACCGCCGCGCGTAGTCGCGTTCACAGCGAAACTCGATGATCATGTCGAGCCCAATTATTCCAACGTATCAGGTCAAGTGACCTGGCCGAGAATTCGAACGTATTCCTCCACCATGGCATCTACCGAATAGCGCAGCCGCAGGCCTTTGGCGTTTTGTCGCAGTTGGTCGCTCAAATGTTGGTCCGTCAACAGCCCGGAGACGGCTGCAGAGAGCTTCGCGTGATCGGAGGCGTCGACGAAGAGCGCAGTCGGCTTTCCTTCGTAGGACAACACTTCGCGCAAGACGGGAAGATCGTTGACGACGGAGGGAACACCTGCGTTCGCAGCTTCGACCGCGGCCAGACCGAAGGTCTCGGCCTGTGTCGGGAATACGAACACGTCGAGGCAGGCGAGAAACTCCGCCATCCGGCTGGGCGGGATTTCCCCCAGCAAATGCAGCCTGTCTGACACCTTCAATTCACTCGCGAGCAGCTTCAGCCGAGCCTCGTCGGCTCCCTGGCCGGCGAGCGCGAGGTGCCAGGACGGTTGATCCGGCAGCAGACGTATCGCCAGGTCGAGACGCTTGTGCGGATGCAGCCTCGCTGCGCAGCCGAGCAATACACGATCCGGCGGCAGGCTGAGTTTTTGTCGTGCGGCTTCCTTCGACAGGATCAGGGCCTTGTCATCGAAGCCGTGCGGGACATGCACCATGCGCGACCGGTAGGCCGCGGGGTAGCGCGAATATTCGCGCTCCATGTCTTGCGAATTGAGCGTGATGCGATCGAAGAAGCCGAGGCTGCCCATGGCGATGTCGGCGGTGCGGACCGGCCAGCTCATCGACAATGCGGATGACACCTGATTGGCGATGACAGGTGCGCGGCTGACGAGGCGCGTCACGCCGCCGCCGATGACGTTGCCGAAATGCTGGAAGGTCAGGACGGCGTCGGGCCTGATGGTGCTGATATGGCGGCCGAGCGTCCACAGCATCCGCAGCAGTGCCACCGGATTGCCGGGTCGGCTCGGTGCGCAATAGAGCGTATCGGGCGGCTCGTCGAAGGAATCCGATTTGCGGAAGAAAAATAGATTGGTGACGCGGTAGCCGCGCGCGGTCAGCCCGGCGCCGAGAAGCCTGGAGATCTCCTGCGCACCGGCGTTCTCGGCTTGGGTCTGCGCGAGAAGCACGTGCAGCTTTCGTCCGCCGCCGTTCGACCGCGCGGGTGCCGTCGCGGTCGTCTCGCCCAATTCCTTGTTCGGCTGATAGTGGAGCACCGATCCCGACCCGCTAAAGAAACGAAATCTTCACCTTCTTAACTCCGTACCTATCATGCGGGCATCGCGCGGACACCGACTAGCAACAAACGGAGTTAATGCCAGGCCTGGCCGCCGACATCGCTCCCGCAGGCATTTCACGGGTTCCGGGATGCTGCGCAGCGAGCGCGTTAACCAATCGATCCCGAGCGCTACCAGCGCGTGATCGCGAACTGCCGGCGGAGGGCGTGATTGAGGCCTAGTCGCTGGAGTCGGCGCCGCGCACTGCATAATTGCCGCGCTTCAAGGCGGAGAAGCGCAGCAGCACGAGGATCGAAGGATCCACCCCTGTTCGGCGGCGGCAGAGGACGTTCAGGGCAATGGTCGCGAGCGCCAGCGATACGGTCGCCGAAATCGCGGCGCCAAGCACACCGAGCCAGGGAATGAGGATGAGAAATCCCACGAGCCGCAGCGCGACATTGGCGGCAACGACGGGAACGTAGATTCGTTCATGGCCGGTCAGTTGCAGGATCGCAGCAGACGGGCCGCCTGCGGCCTGGATGGCCGTCCCGATTGCGAGCACGATCAAGACCGAGTGCTGCGCGGTGAAATGAGGTCCGAACAGGTTGAGGAGATAGGGGCCGCCGATCCAGATCGTTGCCAGCCCGGCGATCACGCATAGCGCGGTCACCTCCGCCATCAGCTGCAAGGTTCGCTCGAACTCCCGGTGGTTCTTGCTGAAATACAGCGAGGGAAGCCGGCGGGCTCCGAACGTGTATAGCGCTGCCGACAGCATGGCGAAGATGTTGGCAAGGCGCGATGCGGCAAAGTAGATACCGGCAGTCACCGGATCCAGCATCCAGTACACCAGAATGACGTCGAAATACTGGTTTGCGGCTTCAAGGATGGATGCAAGCCAGAAGTGCAGGGCGCTCGAGCGCCAGCGGGACGTTTCGGAGCGCGCCGGCGTACCGCGCAAATCCGGCAGCACGCGCGCGATCGAGACGATCTGTGCAACCAGGCCCACCGATATGGCAAGTGTCATCACCGCCATCAACTCGGCGGGATCGAGTTGCCGATGACCGAGCAGCATGGCGAGCAGAAACAGGACGACGATGACTCGCCAGAAGAACTCGCGATTTCCTTCGCCCGTGAGAATGCTGACCAGGGAGCGTGCGATCTGGCTGCCAAGCATCACTCCGGCAGTCGCGGCCGTATAGGCCGACACCGCAAGTATGAGCAGCCACCCGTCGCCTCTCATGTCCGCCGCGATGGCGATCCCGATGATCACAATCAGCATTGCGACCGAGGTAATCTTGAAGCTCGACAGGAGAACACCTTTGGTGAGGTCCGGCCTGTCGCCGACCTGATACTCGTTCAGGAACCGCACCAGCAACGATTCCTGGCCGACCAGTCCCACGACGGCGGCGATCTGGGCAACCGAAAGCCAGGTCGCAAAGATACCGAAGCCGTCGGGCGACATCGTTCGCGCGGCCAGCGAAAACAAAGCAAACGCGAGCGCGCCGCTACCAACCTTGAGCAGGATGGTACCGACGACACCGCGCGTGACATCGCGCCGCATGAGCTGGAGGATGGATTTAATCATGAGAGTTTAAGGGGCTGCTCTCCTCTGAAAAACATGTTCCGATATCGGTGACAACCTAGCATGCCGAAAAACAGCGAGTGTTAATGCGGGCGTCCAGGATATCGCCCGCGACTCGATACCGCGATGATGCCGGTTGCTCCACTGTGGAACATCGCCGTCCCCGTTGTCCCAAATAGAGCAGCGCCGAGCTCAGGCCGACTGACGGCATAGTGCCGCATCGACGGCCGATAAAGGCGAGATCAGGCGCTTGAATGCGGAATGGCTCGCCGGGATCGGCCGCAGAACTGCCGGAAGCCGGAATTTACCGAGAATCCCGAGCAAGAGGCGTGCCGGTTATCGTCTGGGTAGCCCGGCTCTCTGCTTCATTAACCTCGATACCGAGAAATGATCGCGTTTGGTCCTGCGATGCGACATCAGGCCGGAGAATTGCACGTGCGGCTTTGGTTGACCGTGGGAGCCTGGATCATGACGGCGGATAGAACTGTGACCGAGCCGATCGGCGCGGCTGGCACTTCGACGATCGTTGCGGATATCGCGATCGTCGGCGGCGGCCTCGCAGGATCGCTTGCGGCGGCCGTGCTGGCGCGGGCAGGGCATCGCATCGCCCTGATCGACAAGCGGGCAGTCCATCCGGATGAGTTCCGGGTCGAAAAGATCGGTGGCCATCAATTGGCGATGCTCCGCAAGCTGGGCTTCCTCGATGCGCTCGAAAATGTCGCTTGTCGATATGATCAGGTGCTCAATATCCGGGAAGGCAAGGTGGTCGATGTCAGCGTCGGCCAGGCCTACGGATTTCCCTATGCCGACCTCGTTGCGATGGCGCGCAGCCGGATCCCCGATCCATCCGATCTGATCGTCGACGAGGTCACCGCGATCAGCTGCAGCGACGACGTCCAGCACCTCGAGCTGGCCTCCGGACGGCGCGTGACTGCGCGTCTCGTCGTTCTGGCCACGGGCATGGCGGCGGCTCTCGGTTATAAACTCGGTATCAAACGGCAGATTCTGGCCGAACGCCATTCGGTTTCGTTCGGCTTCACGATCGCCCGCCGCGATGGCGCGCCGTTCGATTTCGAGGCGCTGACCTGCTATGGCGAGCGCACCGCCGACGGCATCGACTATCTCAGCCTGTTTCCGGTACGCGCCGGCATGCGGGCCAATCTTTTCATGTTCCGCGACCCGACCGATCCGATCATGCGCGAGCTGCGTCGTGAGCCGGAAGCGACAGTTCTGCGTCTGCTGCCGGGATTGCGGCCCTATCTCGGCGATTTCCGCGTCACTGACCGTGTCCAGAACTGGGTGATGGATCTGACCGTGGTCGAGGGACATCTCCAGCCCGGCATCGTGCTCATCGGCGATGCGTTCCAGACCAATTGTCCCGCCGCCGGCACGGGCGTCGCGCGCCTGCTGGTGGACGTCGATCGTCTGTGCACCGAATATGCTCCGAAGTGGCTCGCGACCCCAGGCATGGGCCTGGACAAGATCCCGCAGTTCTATTCCGATCGCGACAAGATCGCGGCGGACCAGCAGTCCCTGAAGATGGCGCGCTTCCGCCAGGCCCTGACATCCCGCAACGATATCGGCTGGGATGTCCGGCGCCGGTTGCACTTCCTGCGGCGCAGCCTGGCGCACCGCGTCGATCAAATGCATCCCGGCTGGCTCGGGCGTGTTCGCGGGGCGTTGCGCGCCTGAGCTCCGTAGCCCTTCGCCTGCCGTTTTTCAGCGCGTGGGCGTTGGAGTGCGGGCGGGCAGGAGCCGCAAATCCGACAGCCGCTTGGCCGCCAGTTTGAGCCAGGGAGCCTGCTTCAGCGCGAACAGGGCGATGGCACCTGCGGTGCTGCCTGCTTTCGTGATCGCCCACATCGGCGAGGGCTGTCCGCCGAACAGTTTCTTGTATGGCTCGTCACCAATGGTGAAATCGAGCATCTGATCGCCGCGCTCGATACAATCCCGCGCGACCTGCTCGAACATCAGCGCGCCGAGCGACTGGCTCTTGTACCCGGCAATGTCGAAGGCGCTCATGATGATGAGGAAACTGCCCTGATGGCAGAGGCCGAGCACGGCGGCGATCACTTCGCCGTCCATCTTCATGGCATAGAGACGCACAAAGGAGCCGAGACCACGAAGGGCCACGTCGGAATAGAAGCCGAAATATTCGGGACGCTGGAGCAGATCTCCGTCGCCTTGCGCCTGAAAGCGCGGACCGCGAAACTTCCTCATCACATCCAGCGCTTCGAGCACGGAGGCGCTGTCATTGCAGCATGAGAAGCTCAGTGCGCCTTTTTTCTGGAGCTGACGATATTTCTTTGCAAGCTCCTTCTGATAGGAGCGATCGATCGCACTGGCCCGCCATTGCTCGAACGGCGCGACGAGCACCGTCGCGTAGGCATTGGTGTCCATCGATACGCGGCGGGACGTAGCCAGGAGGTTCTCGATCGGAAGCCGCCCGTCGGGCAGCTTGGTCATCCGGAGCAGATCGAAAGGACGAACGAGGCGCCGGATCTCCGCGCATGCTTCGGCGTCGTCGAGCAGTTGTGAAAACAATTTCGGGCTGCAAATTGGCGCCAGATAATCGGAGACACGGAGGTCGGCGAACTCGACGGTTCGGATCGGACCGCGCCGGATCCGGAGCAAGGGCAGCACCATCGCAAGGGCGCCCGTCGCGCGGTGGCGGACCACGACGACCAGAGGTGTCGCACCCGCATCCGACGCGAGCCTGGTGTAGAGGCTGTGCAGCCAGATCGGATGCTGGAACGCAGTGGCAGCCGAGCGATCAAACAGCTCGGCATATTCCGGAGACAGAAAGTCGAACGCCTGCTCGATGACGATGTCGAACGTGTTGCTAAGCTTGTTCATGCGCAATCAGTGAAACCGGATAATTCGCGAAGTCGATCGAGCCGTGGCTACGCCTTATAGCAGGCCGTTACGGGCAAGACACCGGCGGCGTGCGATTTGCATTAACGCGCTCAACCACGTTCGTATCGTTACCAAATTCTTAAATTCCAGAGCCGTTTGGGCTTGGTCTCAGGATGAGATTGTGCAGAGGCGGCCTGATGCCAGACAAGGCTCCGGGCAGCTGAAGTTCACCTGCCCCAACGAAACCTCGTCGTTGACGCCGGTGGTGGTCGTGAATGTGCGCTTGCGCCAAGCGCGGCAGCGATCGTCCTGCACGGATTTCCAAGGTCCCTCATTCGTGTATGATGACCAGCTCAGTTCGGAATATGCGGAAGATGTCCCCCCTTTCACGGCGAGAGCTGTTCGATATGGCGGCGCGGATCACGGCGCTGGCAGCATGGCCCGGCTGCGCTGTCGCCGACGATTATCCCTCCCGTCCCATCAAGCTGGTCATTCCCTATACGGCTGGCGCCGCTGGTGATCAGATCGGACGTCCCTGGGCGGACAGGATGGGCTCGCTGCTGGGGCCGATCTATGTCGAGAATATCGGCGGCGCCGGCGGTGCGATTGGATCCGCCGCGGTGGCGCAGAGCGCCCCCGATGGCTATTCGATTTTGCTCGGTAATGGCAGCACGCAGGTGATGATTCCGTTATCGTCGCCGCAACCCGCCTACGACACGGTTCGTGATTTCCGCGCCATCTATCGCCTGATTAGCAGCACGCTCGCATTCGCGGTTCATCCCTCCTTGCCGGTGAAAGATCTGCAGGAATTGATAGCCTTTGCGAAGGCTCACCCGGGCAAGCTCTCCTACGGCACTCCAGGCGTCGGCACCGGCAATCATCTCGTCGGGGAAATGTTCAGGCTGCAATCCGGCCTCGCAGCGGACGTCGTCCACATCCCCTATCGGGGCATGAGCCCCGCCACCAACGACCTGGTCAGCGGCCAGATCTCTGCCGTCATTGCCGTGGTATCGAGTCAGATCCTGCAGTTGCACCTTGCGGGCAAGCTGCGGCTGATCGCCGTGACGAGCGAACAGCGGCTGAGCGGCGCGCCGGAGATTCCGACGGTGGCTGAGTCCGGCATGCCGGGCCTCAAATACGCCGGCTGGTTTGGCTTGTTCGCTCCAAGAGCGACCCCGGATACGATCGTGGAGCGGATCGCAGCGGCGACCCGCACGGCGATGGCCGATCCTCACTTACAGGAAAGCTATCGCTCACAAGGTCTGGAGCCGGACATCGATTCGGGTCCTGACAAGTTTCAGCGCCTGGTCGAGGACGAACTGGTCCGCCTGGCTCCCATCGTCAGGTCGACCGGGCTCAAGCGCGATTGAGATCGCGCCAGGCCTGCGTGTGAAGCCGGAACCAATGCCGACGGAAGCCGTCGCTGAGCGAGAGCTCTTCGGGATGTTCTGCCGGTGGCGGTCAGTGCCATCGGGTCTGCCCGCTGCATCAAACTGCCAGCCTTACCGCGCTCGTTCGATATGAGCCCGGATCGCCTGTCGCTCGGCATCGATCCAGCCATGCTGGCGCGCCTTGGCTACCATCTCCGCATAGCGCCGATCCCAGCTTGCGTCATCAGGGCGGCCCGCCAGCGTAGGGACCAGATCGATCGAGACAAGCGCATCACGATCGTCGAGAAGCGTGATCCCTTTCCAGCCCTGCGTTTCGGAATTCGCGTCGGCATGCAGCGCCAGCTTGAAGTTGCGGAAGTCGAACGGCTCGGTGAGCCGGACAATTCCGCCGTCGAAGCATTCGATGATCACGATGCCGCTCCCGTGTTCTGGCCCTCGGGCGACGATGCCGATTTGGCACCGCCCGAGCCGCCTATGCCTGAGGCAAGGCCCGCAGTGCGCCCTGAAAATTGACGAGAGGGTCGCCGTCCCCGCCGCGCGTCGCCACGATCCTGCCGATGAGGAGACCATGCGTGCCGACCATCTGGTGATGATGCAGCACGCATTCCAGGACGCCGATCGCCGGTTCGAGCAGCGGCACGTCGAGGACGCCTTGTACCCATGGCGCCGTCGCGAAGCGGTCAATGCCCTTGGCGCCGCCGGCGAAACGCAGCGCCAGATTTTCCTGTCCGCTGCCGAGGAGGCTGATGCCAAAGCAGCCATTGGCGAGGATGGCGGCATGCGTTTCGGAGCTCGCATTGACGCCGACGAGCAGACAGGGCGGCTCCATGCACAGCGAGGTGACGGAGCTGACCGTCAGCCCGCGCCGTGCGGTCCCTGTTCCTGTCGCCACGATCGCCACGCCGCTCGCGAGGTTGCGCATGGCCAGGCGGAATTCGGCAGCTTCGACTGAGCGGACATCGGTCATTTGCGAGATCTGGCATCCCATGACGTACCTCCGGGCTCGCCCTGGCGCCGCGCTATGCCGAAACCGCGTCGCCCGCGATCGTGCCGCGACCGGCAGGGGCGGATTTCAGCTCTTTCCGGATCGCGGGGATGATCCTGCTGCCCCACAATTCGATCTGGCGCAGCATCGTGCGCTGATCGAAATCGCCGAGCTGGGTCTGAAGCGCGATATGGGACGGCTTGAGAATGCTGATCTCTTCCAGCATACGGTCGATCACCTGGTTGACGCTGCCGACCGGCAGGTTGCTGCGCATCGTTTCCAGGCTCATATCGTTCGGGCCGGCTTCTTCCTTGATCAGATAGCCGTCGTCGCTCTGGGCGCGTCGGAATTTCAGGCTTTCGGAGAGCCGGCGCTGGAAGCGCGCATTGTCCAGATAGGACTGGATCTCACTGTCATTGTCGCTGGCATAGGCGCAGCGCAGGAAGCCGAAATGCGTGTCGTCGATGGAACGGCCTTCCTTAGCCGCGATCCCCTCGAGACGTTCGCGCAGCGCCTTGATGGCGTCGAGGCCGTTGAGCAGCGCAGTGACGAACAGATTGTGGTTGTCACGGATGGCGCGGCCGAGGGTCTCGCCATGGCCGGACGTGACCCAGATTGGCGGCATCGGTTTCTGCACGGTGCGCACGGCGATCGCGGTCGGCGGCATCTTCAGGTGCTCGCCGTCATAGGAGAAGATGCGCTCGCGCATGCCGGCCTCGAGCACGTCGTAGAATTCGGCGAACAGCGCGTGCGAATGGTCGAGATCGACTCCGAAGCGATCGAACTCGAATTTCTGGTAGCCCGAGCCGATGCCGAGATCGAGGCGGCCGTTCGAGACGGTGTCGGCAAAGCCGATCTCGCCGAGCAGTCGCGCCGGATTGTACAGTGGCAGCACGCAGACCGCAGTGCCGAGGCGGATGCGCCTGGTCAGGCCGGCGCAATGCGCGACCATCATCAGCGGCGAGGGGCAGAGGCTGTAATTGTTGAAATGATGCTCGGCGTACCACGCCGTGTCGAAACCGGCGTGCTCGGCGGTAACCGTCTGCTCGACAGCGTTGTTGATGACCTGCTGCGAGCTTTGATGATAGCCGCGCTGCTGCGCCAGAATGAATACGCCGAATTCCATCGATTGCGTCCTCCACCGGATTGCTTCTCGGCCGCGCTTGCGGCCGCTCGTCGCTTTTGCGACGCGTTCTCAGCAAGCTAGGGGCTTGAGCTTTTTCGAACAATTGACGTAATCTGAGCATGTCTTTTGCAAAATCTGAAAAGATCGAATGAATCGCCTTCAGGCCATGGAATTGTTCGTCAGCGCCGTCCGTGAGGGCAGCTTTTCCGCGGCCGGGCGCCGCGTCGGGCTCTCGCCGGCGTCGGTGTCGCGCTACGTGGGCGAGCTCGAGGCGCAGCTCGGCGTGCAGCTGCTGAACCGCAGCACGCGCCATCTCGGATTGACCGATGCCGGCAAGATCTTCTTCCAGCGCACCGAGCAGGTGCTGCACGGCATCGAAGATGCCGAAGCCGCGGCGCTTGCGCTTCAGACTGCGCCGCGTGGAACCCTGCGGGTGCACTCGCGGACGCTGTTCGGCATCAAGGTGCTTTCGCCCCTGATACCGGGCTTTCAGAAGCTCTATCCGGAGCTGAAGGTGGAGCTGCGTCTGTCCGAGCGGCGTCCCCAGCTTCGCGAAGATGAATTCGACGTCGACTTCCAGATCCAGGCGGCGAAGGACGCGGGCCTCATGCAGCGAAGGCTGCTGAGGAGCGAGCGGATTCTCGTGGCTTCACCGGACTATATCGGCCGCATGCCGAAATTGCGCGAACCGGAGGACATCACCCGCCATAATTGCCTGACCTACTGGATGGGTCCTGACGACGTGGTCTGGAAGTTCATGCGCAAGAACCGGCTGCGCGAGATCGTCGTGCCTTCGTCCCTCAGTAGCAACAACGGCGTGGTGCTGTGCGATCACGCCGTTTCCGGGCACGGCATTGCCCTGCTGGACGACTACACCGTGGCGGAGGAGTTGAAGAGCGGGCGTCTGATCCGCCTGCTGCCGGGCTTCCGGGTGACGAACTCCACCTTCGATGAAGGCATTTACGCGACGTTTCTCCAAAGCAGCTATCTGCCGGAGAAGATCAGGGTGTTCGTGGACTACATGGCGGAGAACGTACCGAAGCAGGTCAAGCGATCGCAGTAATCGAGGTCGCGCTTAGCCCGAAGCAAACCTGTGCGCCGGCAGTCCGCGCACGCCGAGGCCTTCGACCGCGAACAGGCCGCCGGCATCCGGGTGATCGTCGGCGAGCGCGTGGCTGCGCGAGATCGATGTCACGTAGAGGACGTCGAGATCGGGTCCGCCGAAGGTGAGGCTGGTCGGGTGACGGATCGGCATGTCGATCGTCCGCACCATCGTCCCGTCAGGTGCAAACCGCGCGATCTTGCCGATGCGCACGAGGACGGACCAAAGGTAGCCTTCCGAGTCGATCGTTCCACCGTCGCAACCCGACTGCTGCGCCTCCGTCTCGACGAAGACGCGCTTGTTCGCGAGGGGACCCTCCGCCCTGTAGTCGTAGGCCCAGATCATCCGTCTTGCGCTGTCGGCGAGATAGAATGTCCGGCCGTCCGGGCTGAAGCACGGTCCGTTGCTCACGGCAAGGTCGGTCTCCAGCAGCTCCACCGCGCCTGTTGCGTCCAGCCGGTAGAGACCGCCCAGCGGCGTCTCATCCTGGGCGCGGTCACTGTGCATCGTGCCTGCCAGGAAGCGACCATGGGGATCGGCCTTTCCGTCATTCAGCCGCAGCTTCGGGTGGTCCAGCCCGATCGACGGTCCCTCGATCAGTGTGCGCTTGTCGAAATCGTAACCGGCAAATCCGTGGCGCATGGCCAGCACCGCGCCGCCATCGTCTCGCAGGGCCATCGAACCGATCGGCGCAGGCACGCTGAACGCGTCCGCCAGCCCGGTGGCGGGATCGCGCATGCGGATCAATCCGGCCAGCGCGTCGATCCAGAAGAAGCGCTTGCGGCGCTCATCCCATACCGGGCTCTCGCCGAGTTGGTCCTTTGTCGCGCCGATGCGCATAATCCGGATTGCGCTCATGGTTCCTCTCGAAGGGGTCGCCGGGCTTGACCGATCGGTCTGTGAAAAACTAGTTTCATTCCAGGGTTCTCTGGTTGGCGCCGGGCCGCCGAATGGATTGCAGGCTTCATGACTGAACTGTCAACGATGAAGGACGGCGTTGCGAACCAGGCGGAGGCCTCCGACCGCGTGCTGCAGATTCTTGCCGAAGCCGGGCGGCTGTTCGCCAGCAAGGGATTCGAGGGAACGTCGATGCGCGATATCGCGCTCGCCTGCGGCATCTCCAAGTCGCTGCTCTACCACCATTTCGCCAACAAGGACGAGATCTACGCGCGCGTGGCGGTCGGCTCGACGCTCGAGCTCTATCTGTTCGTGCGCGATCGCATTCCCGACGGGGCGCCCTCGCAGAAGATCCGCGCGTTCATGGTCGCCACGGCCGAATACTTCCGGCGCTATCGTTGGGCCTGGATCGCCTCCACGACCGCCTTCTGGAACGATCCCGATCGCCACAGGCACAAGGAGCGGCTGACGCGCCGCGACCGTTTCGAGAATTTTCTCCGCGGCCTGATCCAGGAAGCCATCGATGCCGGCGAAATCCGCAAGGTCGACGTTCCCATGACCGGGCGGCTGATCCTTTCCTCGCTCAATTGGATGCATCGCTGGTACAACCCCAACAAGTCCGCGACCCCGGAGCAGATCGCGGAGATCTTCTTCGACATGATCTTCAACGGGCTGCGAAGCGGCGAGCTGGTCGAGCTTCCCGGAGCGGTGCCGCCCAAGGAGCCGCTCAAGACAGGCCGGCGCAAATCGCGCTGAGCGGCGGCTGGTGGCCGGGCCTCATTCCAACACGATGTTCTGCGCCTTGATCACCGGTCCCCAGAGCGCGGCATCCTTGGTCAGCTGCGCGTCGAGCCGGTCCGGTGCGCCGGTATCGACCATCAAGCCGTCGGTCTCGAGCTGTTTTGCGATCTCGGGCTTCTGCATCGCGGCGACGACGCCGCGTTCAGCCGCGCGATCGCATCGCGCGGCGTGCCCGCAGGCGCGTGCAGTGCGGTCCAGAATGATGCCGTCAGGTCGGGATAGCCGGATTCGGCCAAGGTGGGGATCTCCGGGAAACTCGCCATGCGCTTGTCCGAGGAGACCCCGAGGATGCGAAGCTGACCGCTGCGCGCGTGCTCGATGACTGCGGCGGGCGTTGCGAAATTGAGGTCGCATTCTCCCGACAGCGTTTCCATGATGGAGGCCGGATTGTTGCGATAGGCGACGTCGGTGACGGCAAATCCCATCGACTTGCTCATCATGATTCCGAACAGATGAGTGACGCTGCCCGGACCGAGGGTAGCGTAGAACAGGGGCTTGTCGCGCCCTTTCGCATAGGCGACGAAGCTCTTCACGTCGGCGACGGGCGTCCGCGCGTTGACGGTCAGCGACAGCGGGCCGTTGCAGAGCATGGCGACGGAGGCGAAATCCGCGAGCTTGTAGGGCAGGTTCTTGCGCAGCAGCACGTTCAGCGAAATCGGGCCGGTGCCGCCGGCCAAGAGGACCGATCCATCCTTCGGCGCGCGCGCCACATATTGCGATCCGACGATGCCGTTGGCACCGGGCTTGTTGTCGACCAGAACCGGTTGGTCCAGGCTTTCCGCCATCGCCTTCGCGATCGAGCGCATCAGGCTGTCGATGGAGCCGCCGGGCGCATAAGGCACAATGATGAAAACCGTCTGAGAGGAGCGCGCTCTCACGATGCCAGGTGCGGCAAGCGGAGCGGCGAGGGCGCCGGCGATCAGAGTTGCCGCCTGGCGTCGGCTGATCCTGGGCATGCGAGTCCTCCTCAAGTCGTTCTTTGATTGCATGTGAATCTATCGGCTGACCGATCGGTCGGTCAATAGGACATCGGCAGGATATTGCCAGCTGCGACGTTCGGTGCTATCACCGCAAAAAGCTGACCGATCGGTCAGGCGATAACAAGCAAGACAAACCAGGCAAGCAGAAGCCCAGGAGGAAGCCATGTCAGGAGATATCGTCACCCTCGAAGTGTCCGACCACATCGCGCTGGTGACGCTGAATAGGCCTCCCGTGAATGCGCTCGATCGCGCGATGCGCGACCGCATCGTCGCGGTGTTCGACGAGATTTCCGAGCGCAGCGACGTCAGGGTCGCAATCCTGACCGGAGCCGGAAAGGTGTTCTGCAGCGGCGCGGATTTGAAGGATCGTCCGGATCCGACCAAGATCGGTGCGTTCCACAGCCACAACCGGATCACGCGCGAGACCGGCAATTGCATCCGCGAATGCTCAAAGCCCGTCATTGCGGCCATCAACGGCGTTGCGCTGGGGGCCGGCGTTGGCCTGATGGCCTCCTGCGACATCTTCTACGCCAGCGAAGAGGCCGTGTTCGGCATGCCCGAGATCAATGTGGGGCTCGCCGGCGGTGCGGCCATGCTGAACACCTTGTTCGGCCGCTCGCTGATGCGCCGCATGTTCTTCACCGGCTATCGCGTGCCGGCCGCCGAGCTTTACCGCCTCGGCATCATTGAGGCCTGCACGACCAGGGAAAACCTGATCCCCGAAGTGATGAAGCTCGCCCGGGAGATCGCGTCCAAGAGCCCGATCGCGATGGAATACGCCAAGAACGCGGCGAACATGGTCGAGCTGATGCCGCCGCGCGACGCTTATCGCTTCGAGCAGAACATCACCATGGCGCTGTCGAAGACGGAAGACGCCAAGGAAGCGCGGATGGCGTTCCTGGAGAAGCGCGCACCGGTGTTCAAGGGGCGCTGAGATGCGGCCGGGAGAAGGTCTCGACGCGCTGATGTCGCCGCGTTCGATCGCGATCATTGGCGCCTCGCAAGAGGCGACCAAGATCGGTGGCCGGCCGGTCGATCTGTTGCGTCGCCACGGCTACGCAGGCCGCATCTATCCGGTCAACCCGAAGGCCGCGATGGTGCAGGGCCTGAAGGCCTATGCTTCCGTTGCCGAGGTGCCGGAGGCGCCGGATCTCGCCATCATCGCGGTTGACGCGGAGCGCGCGGGCGAGGCCGTGGAGCAGTGCGCCGCGCGTGGCGTCCGCAGCGTCGTCGTGTTCTCGTCCGGTTTTGCCGAGCTCGGCGAGCAGGGTCGCGCGATGCAGGAGCGGCTGCGCGTCGCCGCGCGCAATGGCGGCATGCGCCTGCTGGGGCCGAACTGCCTCGGCGCGGTCAGCATCGCCGAGAAGAGCATCGCGACGTTTTCGATCGTGCTCGAGCACAGCATGCCGGTTGCCGGCTCGCTCGGAATCGTGTCGCAGAGCGGCAATCTCGGCAGCTACACCATGCGGCTCGCCAGCGAGCGCGGTGTCGGCGTCAGCCGCTTCGTCACGACGGGCAACGAGTGCGACATCGACATCGCCGACGGCATCGCCTGGATGGCGCGTGATCCCGCCACCAAAGTCATCCTGTGCTGCCTCGAAGCCTGCCGTGACGCCGGCCGCCTGATCTCGGCGCTGGAAGAGGCGCGTGATGCCGGCAAGCCGGTCATCGGGATGAAGATCGGGACGTCGGCGGCTGGGCAGGCTGCCGCGGCTTCGCACACCGGAGCAATGGCCGGATCGGACGCCGTATTCGACGCACTGTTTGCCCGTTGCGGCGCGGTGCGCGTCCGCAGCATCGACGAGCTCATCGATCTCGGCCACGCCGCATCGATCCTGCTGCCGGATCGGCTGCCGAAGGGGCCGGGCATCGCGATCCTCACCGCGTCGGGCGGCTTCGGCGTGCTGCTGGCGGATGCGGCACAAGCGGTCGGGCTGACCCTGCCGGAACTCCGACAGGAGACGCAGCGGCAGATTCTTGAGCTGGTGCCGTTCGCATCGGCCCGCAACCCGGTCGACGCCACGGCGCAGATGTCGAGCCGTCCGGATCTTCTGGAGAAGATCATGTCCGCCGTCGTGGCGGACGAGAGCGCTGATGCGGTGATCCTGCCGCTGCCGTTCTCGCTGCACCTGCCGCGCCTGCGATCCATCTATATGGACACGCTGCGCAACATCCGCACGCAATTTCCACACCGTCCCGTCATCCTGTGCGTCGACGGTCCGGAGGATGCGCTGACCGAGCTGCACGCACTGGGCTTTCCGACGGTGGAAAGTTTCGACGGCTGCTGCGCAACCATCGCCGCGCTGGTGCGATTGCAGGCGGTGTCGAAGCGTCCGCAGGACGCGCCCGCGGCCGTCGCGCTGGCGGGGCCGCTCCCGACCGATGCCTTCCGCCACGAGCTCGGAGCCAAGCGCGCGCTGGCCGAGGCCGGCGTTCCAGTCCTTGCCGAGCGTCTCGTGCAGGATGTCGATGCGGCGGCGCGTGCCGCCAGCGAGATCGGCTATCCCGTGGTGCTCAAGATTGCCTCGCCCGATCTGCCGCACAAGACCGAGGCCGGTGGTGTGGTCGTAGGCCTGGGCTCGGAGGCCGAGGTCCGGCGAGCCTACGCCCAGATGCGTGACCGCGTCGCCACCAGGGCGCCGCATGCAACGATTGATGGTGTGATCGTAGCGCCAATGGCCAAGGGCGTCGCCGAGCTCATCCTGGGCAGCCGCATCGATCCCGTCTTCGGCCCGGTGGTGATGGTCGGCCTCGGCGGCATCTTCGCAGAGATCCTCCAGGACTCCGCCGTAGAGATGGCGCCGGTCAGCGAGACGCAGGCCATGGCCATGCTGAAATCGCTCAAGGCGTTCGCGGTGCTCGACGGCGCGCGCGGCCGGCCGCGGGCCGACCTCGCAGCTGCGGCCTCGGCCGTTGCCGCGTTGTCGCGTTTTGCCGCCGCGCATGTCGATGAGATCGCCGAGATCGACGTCAACCCGCTGCTGCTACGGGCGGAGGGCGAGGGGGCCGTGGCGCTCGATGCGCTGCTGATCCCGCACGGAGAGCGGCCGGTCCCACACTGAATCTAAACGAAGAGAACCGGCAGAAGCCGGTCCAGAGGAAGCGCGTCAAAGCAGGAGGAAACGGTGAAGAGATCGACGATCACTGCGCTCGGCATGATTGCCTTGCTGCTCACGAATGCGCCGCTGTCCGCACAGGGCATCTCCGGCGACGTCGTCAAGATCGGCATCATGAACGACCAGAACGGCCCCTATGCCGACAATTGCGGCCTCGGCTCGGTCGCCGCGGCTAAGCTCGCGGTTGGCGACTTTGGCGGAACGGTCAATGGCAAGAAGATCGAGCTCGTGATCGCTGACGACCAGAACAAGCCCGATATCGGCGTCGCCATCGCGCTGCGCTGGGTCGACAACGAAGGTGTCGACGCCATTGTCGGCTGCTCGGCGTCGTCGATCGCGCTGGCTGTGCAGGATATCATGAAGAACCGCAAGAAGCCTTATCTTCTGGCCGGCACCGCGGGCTCGTTCTTCACCAACGACAAATGCTCGCCGATGACCACGCAATGGGTGGTTGATACCTATGCCCAGCCGAAGGCCACCGTGAAAGCCCTGCTCGCGCAGGGGATCGATAGCTGGTTTTTCCTGACGGTGGATTATGCCTTCGGCAAGGCCTGGCAGGCGGATGCGACCAAGTTCATCGAAGCGGGCGGCGGCAAGGTGGTGGGCTCGGTGCTGCATCCGCTCAACTCGTCGGATCTCTCCTCGTTCCTGCTGACGGCACAGGCCAGCGGCGCCAAGGCGATTGCGCTCGCCAATTCGGGCGCGGACTTCGCCAATGCGATCAAGCAGGCGCAGGAGTTCGGGCTGACCAAATCGCAGCTGCTTGTTCCTCTCGGCCTCATGATCAGCCAGACGCATGGAATTGGTCTCAAGGATCTTCAGAACGTGCGGCTGACAACGCCGTTCTACTGGGACATGACGCCGGAGAGCCGGGCCTTTGCCAAGCGCTATGCCGAGGCGACGAATGGTCAGCTTCTCAACGAGGGCAAGGCCGCCACCTACAGCGCCATCACGCATTATCTGAAGGCGGTCGCTGCCGCCAGTTCCGACGACGGCGACGCCGTGATGCGGCAAATGAAGAACACGCCGATCAACGATTTCGAAATGAAGAATGTCAGCATCAGGGCTGACGGCCAGGTCATGCGACCGCTCTATGTCGCGCGCATCAAGGCTCCGGCGGAATCCAAATACACCTACGACTATTACGACATCACGGGCACGATCGCGCCCGAGGATGCGTGGCGGCCGGCATCGGAGAGCGCCTGCGATCTTCTCAAGTCGCAGTGAAGGACTGGCGGCCGGGCAGGACATGTCGGCAGATATGACGAAAGCAGGAAGCGTGCGATGAGCGTGGTTGAAGCGGTATCGATGCAAGCCGTCGCGGTGGAGAACCTGACGGGTGAAGCCTATCGCGGCGCGATGCGTCGCTGGCTGCATGGCAATCTGCCCGCCAGTTTCCGCAGCGACAGCGCTGCATTCGCATCGCCCACACTTCAGCAGTCCATTGCCTGGGAGGCGGCGATGTACCGCGCCGGGCTGACGGGCATCACCTGGCCGCAGGCCTATGGTGGGCACGGCCGCTCCTTGCGAGAGCACCTAATCGCCAATCAGGAGATCGGTGCGCTCGCGATGCCCGAAAGCGTCAACTCGATCGGCAAGGAGCTTGCTGGTCCCATCATTCTCGGGGTTGGGACCGAAGAGCAGAAGCAGCGTTTCCTGCCTGCGATCCTCGACATGCGCAACATCTGGTGTCAGGGTTTTTCCGAGCCCGAAGCCGGCTCCGACCTGGCAGGGCTCCGCACCCGCGCCACCCGGGACGGTGACGCCTGGCGCATCACCGGCCAGAAGATCTGGACCAGCGGCGCATACCGGGCTCAACGCTGTCTCGTGCTCGCCCGCACCGGACCGCTGGAGGACCGCCATCGTGGCCTTGCGATGTTCGCGGTGCCGCTCGATGCGAAGGGCGTGCGGGTGCGGACCATCAAGTCGATCGATGGCCGCGAAAGCTTCTGCGAGGTGTTCTTCGACGAGGTCGAGGTGGCCCAGACCGATGCGATCGGCGCGCCCGACGAGGGCTGGGCCGCGGCGATCCGCGTGCTGGAGATCGAGCGCGCCACCAACCGCATGTATCGCGCCTGGCGCTTCGAGAACGAGCTGCGCCATCTGATTTCGGCCTGCAAGGCGGACGCCGCGCTGTCGCAGTTGGTCGACGATCATCACTACGCCGTCAGGCTCGGCGAGGTCGCGGTCGAGATCGAGGTGCTGAAAGCGCATGTCGAGACCGCCGTCGAGGCGCTCGTCAACGGTGACAAGATCGGCGCGCGGGGCAGCCTTGCGAAGCTCTATTGGAGCGAATCGCATCAGCGCTTTGCCGCGCTCGCCCTGGAGCTGCTCCAGCAGGCCATGTTGCCGCAGCTCGCGGCGATCAAGGTGGCGCGGCGGCGGTTCGAGGCGATCTATCTGCAGGCCCGCGCAGAAACGATCTACGCCGGCACGACCGAGATACAGCTCGGCATCATCGCCGATCGGATCCTCCAGCTCTCGCGAGGCAAGTGATGATCGTGGCCGGTGAAGGACTGCAGCCCGCCGAATTCGCCGCAACCGCGACGCGTGCGGTCGTCGCCTGTGCGGGGCAGGAGATGCGGGCGCAGGCGCGCAATCTCGCCGGTGACGGACTGCTCGGCATCATCGCGGACGAAGAGGTCGGGGGACTTGCCCTGCCGCTCGGCTTCGCGGTGCCAGTGATCGCGGCCGCCCATTCCGGACTGCTCGGCTTTCCGCTGCTCGAGACGCTCTTTGCCGGCCGCCTGCTCCAGCAGTCGCTGCCGCATCTCGCCACCGCGATCGTCTCGGGCGAGACGTTGGTGTCCATCGCGTGGCAGGGCGAGGCTGTCGCCGAGCGGGAAGGTGAAGCTGTCGTGTTGAGCGGCTGGGTTGCGCGAGCCCCCTGCGCGGACAAGATCGACTATCTGTTGGTCCGGATCGGCGAAGGTGCTGCGGCATTGATTGCGATCGATGCCGAAGGCGTTGTGGTGGAAGACGCGGCAGGCCTCGACCTGACTGTGCCGGAACACGCGGTGCGTCTCCAGAGGGTCCGCATCCCCATCGATTCGATCCTGCCGGCGAACACGTGGGATATGCTCAGCTCAGACGCCAACGTACTGCGTGCCGCGGCCATCCTGGGATCTGCCGAGGCCTGCCTGTCGCTGGCGCAGGAGCATGCGTCGACGCGCCGGCAGTTCGGTCACGCTCTGTCCTACAATCAAGCCATTCGTCATGCGCTGGCGCGACAGAAGCTGGGGCTGGAGAGCATTCGTCATGCGATCACGCGAAGCCTGTCCGAGGGGAGTGGTTCCGTTCAGCGCGATGCGGCGTTCCTGGCCGCGGCAACCTATGGCAGCTCGATCAGCGAAGGCGCGCTGCAGATCCATGGCGGTATGGGCTTCACGTGGGACATTCCGGTGCATCGTCATTTGCGCCGGATCCGCACGCTGCAAGCGCAGGGCGATGCCAGCGGCCTGATCAGCGCATTTGGCCGCCGTTACGTATCGGAAGTTGCTCCGTTCACTGAGGCAGGAGCATGAAGGAGATGACCATGACCGAGACCAGGGATCAGACGCTCGCGGGCCGCGTTGCACTCGTCACCGGTGCCGGAAACGGCATCGGCCGTGCGACTGCGCTCAAATTGGCCTCACGCGGCGCGATTGTCGGCGTCAATGATCTGAAGCCGGAATTCGTGAACGGCACGGTCGATGCGATCAAGGCCTCCGGCGGCGAGGCGTTGGCCGTTACGCAGGACGTGTCCAGTCGCGACGGCATGCGGCAGGCGGTGCTTGGAGTGGCGGAGCGGCAGGGACGGTTCGACATCCTCGTCAACAACGCAGCCTGGGTTCGCTACCAGTCGGTCGCCGACATCGCGCCGGAGACCGTCGAGCGCATGCTCAATATCGGCTTCAAGTCGGTGATGTGGGGTATCCAGGCGGCCGCGGAAGTCATGGATGCCGAACGTGGCGGCGCGATCGTCAACGTCGCTTCGGTGGCCGGTCTGCTGTCGGCCAAGAACAGCATCGTCTACAGCGGCATCAAGGCCGGCGTCATGGGCATCACACGCGCAGCCGCGGCGGAGCTCGGAGAGCGCAACATCCGCGTCAACGCGGTGGCGCCCTCGGCGATCCCGACCGAGGGAACCATGCGCAACCGCAACGCCGAGCTCGATGCGCGCCGGATCGCACGAACGCCACTGGGGCGGCTCGGCACGGTCGACGACATCGCCAAGGCGATCTGTTTCCTCGCCGGCGACGACAGCGGATTCATCTCGGCACAGGTGCTCACCGTCGACGGCGGGATCACCCTGACCAACATTGCCTGACGGTGCGATCGCCATGTCCAGTCTGACGCCGGAACAGCAGGTCCTGAAAGAGGCCTATATCAAGGCGCGCGGCTATTGGCGGCCCTGGACGGAAGGCCTGCTGCGCCTCGATCCCGAATTTCTTCAGACCTACGGCAAGTATGCGGGCTACGCCGCGGAGAAGGGGCCGCTGTCGCCCAAGATGCGGGAGCTGATCTACGTCGCGCTCGATGGCTCAGCGACGCATCTGTTCCGCTCAGGGCTCGCACTGCACCTCCGCCTCGCGCTTCAGGAGGGGGCGTCGGCGCGGGAGATCGTCGATGTATTCCGTCTCGCAACGGCCCAGGGGCTCGACGGCTGCAACGTCGGCGTCGGCATTCTCGCGGAAGAACTGGCAAGCGCGGGCCTGGAGGTCGATCAAGGCGAGCTCTCGGACGAGCAGAGGGTGCTGCGGGATGCCTATGTCGCGCGGTTCGGCGATTGGCCTGACTTCTGCGAGCAGTGGCTGCGACGCGATCCCGGCTATTTTGCCCGCTTGTTCGATCTCCTCGCGGGCGGAGCGGCCGGGGAGGGCCTCGACCAACGGTCGCAATGTCTGATCTCGATCGCATTGAACGCCTGCTTCACAGCGCTCAACCCGCAAGGGCTGCGTGTGCAGATCAAACGGGCCCTGCGGCTCGGCATCGGCCAGCGGGAGATGCTTCAGGTTCTCCAGATGACCGCGCATCTAGGCGTTCATGCCTGCGCCATCGGCATGCCGGTTCTGATGGAAGCCCTCGATGAGCGTTCGTCGATGGCCGGCGCAAGCGGGGAAGGGCCGGGCGAGGGAGAGCGAGCATGAAGGGATTGACGATCCGCAATCACAGGGCCTTTGCGTCCGGCACCCTGTTCCTCGCCTTTGCAATCTTCTTCTTCGTGGCGGCGCTCGGCTACCCCGCCGGCACCGCCGCGCGAATGGGGCCGGGCTATTTCCCGCGCCTGCTCGCGATCGTGCTCGCTGCCATCGGCCTCGTCGTGATTCTCAGTGCCATGAAGCCCGCCGCGGAACGGCAGCTGCTGCGCAAATGGGATTTCAAGGGGCTCGCCTGGGTGACCGGGTCCGTGGTCCTGTTCGCAGCCTTGCTGTTTCCGCTCGGTCTGGTCGGCGCCTTGTTCGTGCTGATCATGGTGTCGAGCCGGGCCAGCTCCGAGTTCACCTGGACGGGCGCGCTGGCGAATGCGGCGGTGCTCATTGCGCTGTGTCTTGCCGTCTTCGTCTACGGTCTCGGGTTGCAGCTGCCCGTCTGGCCGTCCCTTCTCACCTGAACGGGCCGATCGATGGATCTCGTCCACAATCTGGCGATCGGCTTTGCGACCGCCGCCCAGCCCGCCAACCTGCTCTACGCCTTCTTCGGATGTCTGCTCGGGACCTTGATCGGCGTGCTTCCCGGCCTCGGCCCGCTCGCAACCATCGCGATGTTGCTGCCGATCACCTATGCACTGCCGCCGGACGCCGCGCTGATCATGCTCGCCGGAATCTATTACGGCGCGCAGTACGGCGGCTCGACCACTGCCATCGTCGTCAATTTGCCCGGCGAGTCCTCCTCTGTCGTGACCACGATCGATGGCTACCAGATGGCGAAGCAGGGCCGCGCCGGCGTCGCGCTCGCCACCGCTGCCATCGGCTCGTTTTTTGCCGGATGCGTGGCCACGCTCGCGCTGGCCGCCCTTGCAGGCCCGCTGACCGCGACGGCGCTGCTGTTTGGCCCAAAGGAATTCTTCGCGCTCATGATCCTGGGGCTGATCCTCGCCTCGGTGCTGTCGAGCGGCCCGTTCATCGAGGGCATCGGCATGGTCGTGCTCGGCATGCTCCTCAGCCTCGTCGGCACCGATCTGAACAGCGGCAGCCAGCGCTTTGCCTTCGGCATTCCCCAGCTGTTCGACGGTCTAGATTTCGTGCCGTTGGCGATGGGCATCTTCGGCTTTGCCGAGATCGTCAAAAATCTCGAGCAGGACGACAAGCTGTCGCTGGTCACCCAGAAGATCACCAATCTGTTTCCGACCCGCGACGACTTCCGCCGCATGGTGCCGGCGATGCTGCGCGGTACGGCGCTGGGCACGTTGCTGGGCGTCCTGCCTGGCGGCGGTGCGGTGCTCTCGTCCTTTGCGTCCTATACGCTCGAGAAGAAGCTGTCGCGCCATCCCGAGCAGTTCGGCAAAGGGGCCATCGAAGGCGTTGCAGGGCCTGAATCGGCGAATAACGCAGGCGCGCAGACCTCGTTCATTCCGCTGCTGACGCTCGGCGTTCCCTCCAACGTCGTGATGGCCCTGATGGTCGGCGCCATGAACATCCACAACATCCACCCGGGCCCGGAGGTGATGACGAAGAACCCGACCCTGTTCTGGGGCCTCATCGTCTCGATGTGGGTCGGCAATCTGATGCTGCTGATCCTCAATCTTCCGCTCGTCGGGCTGTGGGTGAAGCTGCTCACCATTCCTTACCGATATCTGTTTCCGGCGATCATGGTGTTCTGTTCGATCGGCGTCTATTCCATCAACAGCGGAACATTCGAGGTCTACGAGGCCGCGATGTTCTGCGTGTTCGGCTACGTCCTGATCAAGCTGCAATTGCCGGCGGCGCCGCTGCTGCTGGGGCTGGTTCTGGGCCCTGCCATCGAGGAGAACTTCCGCCGTGCCATGTTACTGTCGCGCGGCGACGTCACCGTGCTGCTCACCTCGCCGCTCTCGGCGAGCCTCCTGGCCGCGGCCGCCATCGCGATTCTCCTGATCATGCTGCCCACGATCCGGGCGCGGCGCGAGGAGGCGCTGCAGGAATGAGATGAGGGCATCAGCCGGATCCACCAGCTCAACATCGCCCGTCTCGCAACCAGAATGTCGTAACGCTCGGCAATTTCCGCCGATCTGAGCAGCCCCGTCCGTCCTGTCGCGACCCCCGGACCTATCGGCATTGCGGCCATCATCAGCCGGATCATGATCTCGCTGAGATCGAGCGCACCTCACGCAGCGGCAGATGTCGTCGCAATAAAGGCCACAGCAACGAAGTGATGGCGCCGAAGCATTCCTGACGACCGCACTCCCGGCGAATCTTCCTGCGGCATTTTGACCGCACCGATCTGCAATCATCGAAAGCGCATTTGAATCGTTCCAGACATTCTCCTCCCGGTTGGCGATGATCGAGGCATTCTAAGTCGCGCGCACGCATTTGCGTTGCCGTCACGATGGCGTCTTTTTAAAGAGGCGATGCAGATCGCTGACGTTCGGATGTTGCCGCCAAGACGAAGGCAGCAAACGCGCGTGCGCGTCTGCAGAGCAACTGATTGACGGGCCATGCATGCCGGCCGAGCTCGGATACGAAGAGCTGCTCTTCGATCCATGGTCGTTGCTGGCCAAACGCGGAAGCCGCTTCACGGCGGGCTGCGCGCTATTGATGAAGGACTTTCTGGAATGCGACGTGCGGGTGGGGATAAGACGGTAGCTCGCTTTGGTGCGGCGCTGCTGGGTGGTGTGGCATGGCTGACGTGGTTCGAATCGCCTGCTCAATCCCAAACGTCCCAGGGCGGTAATTCCCTTCCGCCCGTGACTGTCGAAGCCCCGACGCAACAGTCGGTTCGCCGTGCGCCAACCAGGCGAAACGATGCGCGGGTCCGATCGACCTCACGGCGCGCCCCGCAAGCTCCGACGGTCGCAGTGCAATCGCAACCGGCTGTCGTCCCGCCATTTGCCGGCGGGCAGGTCGCTCAAGGCGCGCGACTGGGGATGCTCGGAAATACCAACACCATGAAGTCGCCGTTCAGCGTGACGAGCTACACGGACAAGCTCATTCGGGATCAGCAAGCGGCAACGGGTGCGGATGCCCTGATCCTCGATCCCTCCGTGCGAAGTTCCCATCCGGCCGGCGGTATCGTCGATTCCTTCAACATACGCGGCTTTCCGATCAACGAAGGCAATAACGGTGAGTTCGCCTTCGAGGGCCTTTACGGAATCGCGCCGACATATCGGATCTTCACGGACTACGTCGAGCGCATCGAAGTGCTCAAGGGTCCCTCGGCCGCGCTCTCGGGCATGGCGCCCAATGGCGGCGTTGGCGGCGTCATCAATGTCGTGCCCAAGCGCGCGGAAGAGGATTTGACCCGCTTGACCGCGAGCTACGGCTCGACCGCACGTTTCGGCGGTCACTGGGATGTTGCGAGGCGCTACGGCGATGGCAAGGAATGGGGCGTACGCGCCAGCGGAAGCGTCCGCGGCGGCGACACGCCCATCAATCGCCAATCCGAGACGACAGGTGTCGGATCGCTGGCGCTCGACTATCAAGGCGAACGGTTCAGGTCCTGGCTCTATCTCATCGCCCAGACCGATCGGTTCGACGCGCCGTCACGTCCCTTTCTGATGGCTCCCGGCCTGCAGGTGCCGAAGGCGCCGGACGGCAAGCTGAACGTGACCCAGCCCTGGGAATGGTCGCGCATCAACGACCAGTCCGCCTTGCTGCGGACCGAGTACGATCTCACCGAGCAGGTCACGCTGTTCGCGGATGTCGGCGGCTCCAAGACCAACGTCGAGCGGTTCTTCGGTCTTCCGACCATCGTCAGCACGAGCGGCAATACGACCTCAACGCCCCAGTACTTCGGCCTCAGCATCGATCGAACTACATATGATGGCGGTGTTCGCGCCCGCTTCGATACCGGCTTCGTCCACCATGCCGTCGCCTTCCAGGCCTCGGTCTATCACGACGCGCTGCACCGGCGGCTCACCAATGGCAGTCTGGTCACCTCGAACATCTACAGTCCGACCGTCGCGCCGACGCAGTTCGCGAACGAGATCAGCGACCGTCCCCGGCTCTCGGACAGCGAGCTTACCGGGCTCTCGATTGCCGACACCTTGTCCGTGCTCGATGAGCGCGTCCTGTTGACTTTGGGCGTCCGGCGCCAGGGCATCGAGGCGCACAACTACCTCTCCAACGTCGGGACACTGACGTCGTCCTATGACAAGAGCGCGGTCACCCCTGTGGTCGGCCTCGTCGTCCGGCCCGTGGACAATATTTCCCTGTACGCGAACTACGTCGAAGGTCTCGCCCGGGGCGACGTGGCTCCTCAGAACGCGTCCAATTTCGGCGAAGTGCTGCAGCCTTACGTCGCCAAGCAGTACGAGGCCGGCATCAAGGTGGATTTTGGCCGGATTGCAACCACCTTCAGCGCGTTCGAGATATCGAAGGCGAGCGGCGAGCTCTCCGCCGGGCGCTTCGCGGCGACAGGCGAGCAACGAGTCCGCGGGCTCGAATTCAACGTCTCCGGCGAGCTCACGCCGGATGTTCGTATCCTCGGAGGCGTTTCGCTGCTGGACGGCACCCTGACCAAGACCGCCGTCGCGGCCAATGTGGGCAACACGCCGATCGGCGTTCCGAACATACAGGCCAATATCGGCGCGGAGTGGGACCTCCCGTGGATGAGAGAGCTCACCGTGAATGGAGCCGTGATCTACACGGGCAGGCAGTTCGTCGACGCCGCGAACAAGCAGCCGATTCCCGAGTGGACGCGGCTCGACCTCGGCGCTCGCTACACCACCGCGATCAACGGCAAGAAGACGGTTTTCCGCGCAAACATCCAGAACGTGACCGGTGAGAGTTACTGGTCCAGCGTGGCTTCGTTCGGAACGTTCTTCCTGGCAGCACCGCGCACATATCTCCTGTCGATGACCGTGGACATGTGATCGTTGCGCATTTCGCTTGCGTGAAACGCAGCCCAGCATTCCGCTCCGGCGCCGTGATGCGCCGGACTAAAAAAGTCTCCATTGAATCAACGAGGTGACTTCCGTCTCGGTGGGCCCTTTCGGCCGCCAGGCCGAAAAGTGGCGCAGCTCTTGCTCTTGCCAGTATGAGGGTTCTTGATAAACGTCATACTGCGGGATCAGGTGGATGGAGCAGGCGGTGAGGCGGACTCTGCGGGCGGTCGAGCCCGGAACGGTGGTGCTGTTCGGGGGGCTGATCGCCGCCAACATCGCCGCATGGGCCTGGGCCTTCGCGCTGTTCGGCGACCGGCCGACGGTGCTTGCGACTGCGCTGCTGGCGTGGGTGTTCGGTCTGCGCCACGCCGTCGATGCCGACCACATCGCCGCCATCGACAACGTCGTGCGCAAGCTGATGCAGACGGGTGGCGCGCCGCGTAGCGTCGGCCTCTATTTTGCGCTCGGCCATTCCACCGTCGTGGTGGTCGCGACCATATTGCTCGCGCTCGGCGTGGTGAGCCTGGGCGGCGACAGTCTGCTCAAGGAGATCGGCGGCCTCATCGGCACGTCGGTGTCGGCGCTGTTCCTGCTCGTGATCGCGGCCATCAATCTCGTCATCTTCGCCGGCCTGTGGCGGACGTTTCGTGCGGCGCGGGAGCAGGGCGTTCACGACGCCGAAGGTCTTGAGACGCTGCTCGCCAACCGCGGCTTCCTCGCGCGACTGCTCGGACCGCTGTTCCGCCTGGTCACGAAACCCTGGCACATGTATCCGCTCGGCTTCCTGTTCGGGCTGGGCTTCGACACGGCGACCGAGATCGGCCTGCTCAGCATCTCAGCAACCGAAGCCGCGCGCGGCGCGTCGGTCGCCGACGTGCTGGTTTTCCCTGCACTGTTCGCGTCGGGCATGGCGCTGGTCGACACCGCCGACTCCGCGCTGATGGTGAGCGCCTATCGATGGGCCTTCGTCGATCCCTTGCGAAAGCTCTGGTACAACCTCACGATCACCGGCGCCTCCGTGGCGGTCGCGCTGTTCATCGGTGGTATCGAGGCGCTCGGGCTGATCGCCGACCGGCTCGACTTGTCCGGAGGGATGTGGACGCTGGTCGAGGGCCTCAACGAGTCGCTCGCCAATGTCGGCTTTGCCGTGATCGCGCTGTTTGCAATCGCCTGGCTCGTCTCGGTCGTGCTCTATCGCCGCATCTTTGCGGACGGCCGGCACCGGGCCGCGACGAAAGCTCTGGCATGCGCCGATGCGACCGAAGCGGCATGAGCCCTTTCGTGGCGGCGGCGCGCTGACGGCACTCTCGGCCCTGGTTCTGCTCGCGGATGACGGCCGCGCTTTCGCCCAGGGCGAAAACACCTCACGCGAGCTGCCGGCAATCCAGGTCGGCGGCGGCGAGACGGCGGGGCGCAAGAAGCCGGTCGCATCGCGCCGGGCCGGCAAGCCGTCCCCGGCCGACCACCGCATCCCCGCGTATCCGGCAGCGGCGCAAGCGTCGGATGTGCGCAGCGTCGCCTCGGGTGCAAAGGGTCAGCTTGGCATGGCCAGCGAGATCTCCGTCTCGGGCGAGGAGATCAATGCACGCCCTTTCACGCGGCCGGGCGAAGCGCTCGAAGCCGTGCCGGGTCTCATCGTGACGCAGCATTCCGGCGAGGGCAAAGCCAACCAGTATTTCCTGCGCGGCTATAATCTCGACCACGGCACAGACCTTGCCATCACCGTCGACGGCGTCCCCGTGAACATGCGCACCCACGCGCACGGCCAGGGCTATGCCGATCTCAACTGGCTGATCCCGGAAACCATCGCCGCAGTGGACGCGCGCAAGGGGCCGTACTTCGCCGACGAAGGCGATTTCGCTTCGGCCGGCAGCGTCCATATCGGTCTGATCGACCGCACCAGGGGAATAGCGCAGCTGACCGCCGGCAGCTTCGGCTATCGCCGCCTGCTCGGCATGGACTCCGCGAAGGTCGGTGACGGCTCCTTGCTCGTGGCCGGCGAGATCGGGACCTACAACGGCCCGTGGGACAACCCGGACAATGTGCGAAAGCTCAACGGCCTCGTGCGCTACAGCCAGGGCACCGCGACCGACGGCGTCTCCGTCACCGGCATGGCCTACGCCAACAAATGGAATTCGACGGACCAGGTCCCGCAGCGCGCGATCGCATCCGGCTTTCTCGATCGCTTCGGCTCGGAAGATCCAAGTGACGGCGGCAATACCAACCGTTTCGCGCTCTCGGGCCGCATCGCGCAGAGCGACGATCTCGGCTCCTGGAAAGCCAACGCCTATGTCGTGAAGAGCCAGCTCGACCTCTTCAACAATTTCACCTACTTCCTCAGCGATCCCATGCTCGGCGACCAGTTCCACCAGCACGACGATCGCCTGATGGGGGGCGCCAACATTTCGCGCACGCTGAACGGCTCGCTGGCGGGCTTGCCGATGCAGACCAGCTTTGGCCTGCAGTCGCGCTATGATGCGATCGATCTCGCGCTCACCAACACCTTCCAGCGCGGCTTCCTTGCCAACATTCGCAGCGACAAGGTCGGCGAGGGCAGCGTCGGCATCTATGCCGAAAATACGGTGCGCTGGACCGACTGGCTCAGGACGACGGTGGGATGGCGCGGCGACTATTATGCCGCCGACGTCACCTCGCGGTTCAATGCCAACAACTCCGGCCGCACCGACGCCGTACTCGGCAGCCCGAAATTCAGGATGGTGCTCGGCCCGTTCAACCAGACCGAATTCTTCTTCGGCGCCGGCTACGGCATGCACTCCAACGACGCCCGCGGCGCGACCACGACGGAGGATCCCAGCGATCCCGCGACGAGGCTGACGCCATCGCCGCTCCTGGTGCGCACCAGGGGTGCAGAGGTCGGCGTGCGCAGCAGGATCGTTCCCGGCCTCGACACCTCGCTCAGCGTCTTCATGCTGGATCAGGATTCCGAGATCCTGTTCTCCGGCGATGCCGGGGACACGTCCGCGACCCGCGCCAGCCGACGCTACGGCTTCGAATGGACCAACCACTACCGGCCGACGTCCTGGATCGACATCGATGCCGATCTCGCAATGACTCATGCACGCTTCCGCGGCTATGACAGCGAGCAGGCGGACGTCTATGCCTCGCTCGCCGGCTATCCCGAGGCGCAGATCGGCAACGCGCCCGGCAACTACATTCCGAACTCGCCGGCGATGGTGGCATCGGCAGGCGTCACGCTGGGCGAGAGGACCGGCTGGTTCGGAACCTTGCGCTGGCGCTATCTGGCGTCGAGCCCGCTGACGGAGGACAACGCATTCCGTTCCTCTGCGACCAGCATTTTCAACGGCCGCCTTGGCTATCGCGTCGACAATGGCTGGCGCCTTCAGCTCGACGTGTTGAACCTCCTCAACACGAGGGCGAACCAGATCAGCTATGCCTATGGCTCGCTGCTCAAGACCGATACGCTTTACAACCTCTGCATATCGGGGACTGCGCCAACTTCAGTCTGTCAGAACGGCGTGATGGACTACGTGCTGCACCCCGTGGAGCCGTTGACGTTCCGTCTTACCATCGCCGGGACGTTCTAGGTCGCGGCAGGCCATGGGCCGCGAGAGTCTCCGCGCGAAAAAATGGTCCCGCAACGCGCGATGCGTTGCAGGCGAGGTTTGTTGTGGTAGTGAACGGCGAGGTTGGCGACACATCGCGGCCTGAAAGCCCAGCAGGGGGACCGTCGATGAACCGTGACCTCGATCTCGCCGACTTCGAACTGCACCCGCAGCGTGGTGCGGTGCTGGCCGAGGTGCATGCCCGCCCATTCACCCGGCTGACAGCGCCGGTCACGGTGCTGCGCTTTGCCTTTCTCGGCCAGGGCGAGGTCGCCGAGGCGGACCGGCAGAGCTTCGTGGCATTCTGCATGTCGCACGGCCAGGCGCCGCCGGACGCCGGAACCAAGCATCATCAGGTGATGATCGGTGACACCCAGCTCCGCTGGGAGCAACACTCGGAGTTCAGCACCTTCACCTGGATCCTGAGCAGCCCGCAGACGCCCGCGCGCCGGTTCGGCGAGATCGGTGAAGAGTCTGCCGCGTTGATCCGGTCTCTGCGCCAATCCGGCCAATTGCTGGTCGCCGTCAAGCTCGAGGTCGAGCAGACTTCGGCGGCGCTGGAGCGTGCGCAGCAGCTGTTCGAGAGAGGCAGTCTCGCCATTGCCGCGGTCCGCAGCGGACCTGCCGTCGTGGCATCCGACTTTCGCACGGACGATCAGGGCTTCGTCCGCATTCTCGTTTGCAACGACGGCCTCTCGCCCGGCCGGCTCGGCGCCCTCGTGCAGCGTGTGCTGGAGATCGAGACCTATCGCACGCTGGCGCTGCTTGGTCTGCCCGCCGCGCTCGAGCTTGCGCCCGCTGTCGATCATATCGGTAGGCGGCTCGTCGAAGTGCTCGAGGAGATGCAGGGCGCCGAGGATCTCAAGCTCAACAACCATCTCCTGACGGAACTGACCGCATTGGCGGCTTCGCTGGAAAGGGGAGCTGCCGGCAGCTCGTTTCGGTTCGGCGCCAGCCGCGCCTACAACGACATCGTGCAGGCGCGCCTCGCCGTGATCGAAGGCGGCGAGATCGCGGGCTATCCGACCTGGTCCTCCTTCCTCGCCCGCCGCATGGCACCTGCGATGCGCACCTGCGCGACGATGGAGGACCGGCAGGCCGATCTGTCGATCAAGCTCGCGCGCGCGGCTGATCTGTTGCGCACACGCGTCGATGTCGAGCTCGAGGAGCAGAACCGCGATCTCCTGCGCTCGATGGATGAGCGCACCCGGTTGCAATTGAGGCTACAGAGCACGGTCGAAGGCTTGTCGGTGGCGGCCATCGGCTACTACGTCGTCAGCCTGTTCGGCTACCTCGCCAAGGGTGCCCATGACGGCGGCCTGCATGTCGAGCCTTCGCTGGCAACCGCGATCTTCGTGCCGGTCGCCGTGGCGGTGGTCTGGATCGTCACCCGCAATATCCGCAGGCGGCACTTGAAGCACGACGAAATGTCCGGCGCTCACGACTGAGGGCGCAAACGAGGGCCCTTGCGCTCCCGCGCCGATCCGGGATGCAGCTACGCTCATCCGGGCTCCGGGGCCGAGCCTGTGTCGCCCTCTGTCAATCCGCTTCGCTAAAAATATTCCACTTTACCGAAATTCGGTTTCGGCGTATGTGTCGTCCATCCCGGCACCCAAGAGGGTCGATCATGTGTCGTCACGCATCGCGAGCCGGGCTTGCGGTGGACGCGGCAGCGTCGGCACGAGCGGCGCGGGCAGGGCGGGTAGTCCCTGTGAGCCCGGGGCTTCGTGCGGATGAGCGGCGCTGTTCAGTTCGTCTCGCCACATTCTTTCGGCAACGTCGACAAGGCCGGGAGATAATGTGGTGACCAGCGAACGCGCGTACGGCAAAACCGTGTGGTCCTGGCCGTCGTTGCTACGGTCAAGCCTTTCGCGGAGATGCGAGCGAGCCCAACCGGGCAGACTGCATCATCCAAATTCGCGGGGCGAGGGAGGCCAGAAGGAATGGTCGGCTCCCGGGAGATCACGGCATAAGCCGTCCAACCACCGCGCAGGGAAGGCCGAGTGATCGGCACCACCTGTATGCTGCTGTGCGGTTCTTCTGCGTGTGCATTTCGCGCAGCGGACCGCGGGTGCGAGCCAGCACCCGGCCTTCCCTGCGCCCTCTTGGATGAGAGGGTCGCGAGACCAAGCAAAGCTCGGGCGAAATCAGCCGCGAGAATGCGAAGGTGTGTCTGCCGTCATGCTTGAAAGGGCAACCGGACTGCAGGAGGATACGAGGCCGGCAGTTCGACGGCGATCCGCGTTTTTCGAGTCAGGTCGAGACCCCGAACAGTCTGCGAACGGCCGGCAGCCACTCGCCGGTCATCGTGAACTCGAGCCCGAGGCGCGCGCCGCAGGCGATGGCCAACATCGTGACGGGTGCCGAAACCGCGAGCGTCGACAGCGCGCTGAGGCCCTGACCGATGGTGCAGCCCATCGACATGATGCCGCCGATGCCCATCAGCAGCGCGCCGATCATGTGACGCTTCAGCTCGCGTGCGTCGTCGCACGCTTCCCAGCGGAAGCCGCGCGCGAGCATCGCGGCGGCAAACGAGCCTGCGACGACGCCGGCAACCGAGCCGATGCCGAAATTGAGCCGCGCGCCGGAGAAGGTGGCGACGTAGAGAATGGCGTCACCAAGCGGTGCCACGAAGCTGAGCGAGGAGACCCGCACGGGGTCGAACTCGTCGTCGGCAAGCCATCCGGTGGCAAACCAGCCGAACGCAATCGCGGCGCCGACGGCAATGCCGGAGGCCAGCAGCCGCGGCGACCGGATCAGCCTGCCATCTGCAAGGGCCCAGAAGGCGAGCGCGGCGGACATCGCCACGACGAGGATCGCGCGCATCGCGCTGCCTGCGCCGAGCAGCGACGTCAAGGTCTGGGTGCTTCCCTCGGGTAGCCGCAACGACAACGGCTCGATCAGCATCAGGCGCAGCATGCCGGTGATGCCGCGCATGGTCGCGAGCGCCGACAGGCCGAGCACGAGAAAGACCACGATGGCGCGCAGATCGCCGCCGCCAACGCGCACCAGCGTACCGAAGCCGCAGGTGCCGACCAGCGCCATGCCGACGCCGAACATCAGCCCGCCGATGATCGCACCGCCAAGTCCGATCGACGCCGTGAGGTAGATCGACCGCGACAGATCGACAATGCCGAACGCGGCGAGCGCCTGGGTCGCGAGCAGGGCGACTGCCGCGGCCAGCGCGAAGGATTTCAGCCGACGAAAATCCGATCCGAAGAATGCGTCCTCGAGCATCGCCAGCGTACAGAAACGACCCGCGCGGCCGGCAACGCCGAGCACGGCACCGGCGGCAAGCCCGCATGCGAACGCTATGGTCGAAGGGCTCAGCATTCCTCCCGCTTCGTTTTTGGTTCTGCCTTGCGGGTAGTCTGCGCCGGTGGGGCGCGAAAATCCAGCGTGGAGAACTACCGGCGGCGCCGGCGAACCGGCTCGCAGAACACGTCGTAAACGGCGGTGAGAATCTTGCGGACGTCCTCGCTGGCGAGACTGTAGTAGATCGTCTTGCCGTCGCGGCGGGTCGTCACCAGCCGATCGAGCCGCAACCGCGCGAGCTGCTGGGAGACGGTCGATTGGCGCTCGCCAAGGAACTGCTCGAGCTCGGTCACGGACTTCTCGCCCTCGGCGAGGATGCAGAGCAGCAGCAATCGGGACTCGTGCGACAGCGCCTTGAGCATGTCGCTGGCCTCGCGCGCCTTCTCGATCATCTGCTCGAGTTCGGCGGAGCCCTCGATATCCTTCAGCTTTGGCAACGGCATCGCGTCAAGTTCCTCTCAGAAAATCCGCAAGATGGTCACGACCTCCCGGGTTCCGATCCCGTGTTTGACAGGATTCGGTCCAACAGGCCGAAGAAGAAGGCATCGCCGGGATAGCCGCGAATGCGCCCGATCTCACGGCCCTCTTGTACCACGACGAAGGTCGGCGTGAAGGGACCCGGATCGATTCCGGCGAGATCGGCGGGAAGGGGGCTGTTCAGGTCGACCCGGCGCAGCGGTGCGGCCCGGCCTTCGTCGGACTTGCCGTAGATCGGGGCGATCTCGGCGTTGAAGCGCGCGCACCAGGCGCAGCCGGCGCGCTCGAACATGAGGAGCTCGGCGGCGCGCGATGCCGTCGCGGGCAGCGTGAGCCCGACGGCGAGCGCGAGCAAAACGATGATTCTATTCATGCTGCGTAACCGGCCTTTGCAGACTTCCTCGTGAAGGACTTGCTTTCCAAACGTCGATCGGCGCTTTATATCATTAAATTCGTATATGTGCTAGGGATGGGGCGGAAATGACCTTGGACGTTACGCTGGGTGCGGCCTTCGTCGCGGGCCTGTTGTCGTTCCTGTCGCCCTGCATCCTGCCCCTGGTGCCGCCCTTCCTGTGCTACATGGCCGGCGTCTCGGTCACGGATCTGTCCGGCGACAGGCCGGATCTGCGGCCGCGGATCCTGATCTCCGCGCTGGCCTTCGTGGCGGGCTTTTCCCTGGTGTTCGTCGCGCTCGGCTCGACCGCCTCGATCGCGGGACGTTTCATTTCCGCGCACCTGTCGACGCTCGGCATCGTCGCCGGCGGGCTGATTATCGTCATGGGCCTGCATTTCCTGGGGCTCCTCCGGATTCCGCTGCTCTATCGCAGCGCGACCGTGCAGGTCGACAACCGCCCGGCCGGCGTGGCGGGGGCTTTCGTCATGGGCCTGGCCTTTGCGTTTGGCTGGACGCCCTGTGCCGGCCCCATCCTCGCCGCCGTCCTGCTGATGGCGGGATCGGAGGACACGACCGGACGGGGCGCACTGCTGCTCCTCGCCTATTCGGTCGGGACCGGCATTCCCTTCCTGGTCGCGGCGGCCTTCACCGGTCGCTTCATTGCCGCGCTCGGCCGTGTGCGCCGGCATCTCGGTCTGATCGAGAAGACGATGGGCGTATTCCTGGTCGCGACGGGTCTGATGTTCCTGACCGGATTGATGCCCGTGGTCTCCGAATGGCTGCTCGAGCATTTTCCTGCATTGACCAGCATCGGCTGAGGCTAGCCGTAACGGAAGTCGAGCAACTGGGCAAAGGATTGCAGTTCGATGAGGTAACGATGCACGAGGGGGCCGTCGCCCGCCATCGCGGCATGAGCGATCTCGCCGCTGCTGGCGATTGCGCCGTCGATCAGGCGGCGGAATTCACCTTGGGCGGCGATCTCGCTGTTTGCCCATTCGTTACAGCGTTGAAGCCGATCGCGGAACGCGCTCGCGGCGGCGACGGTGTCCTCGGCATTCGCCGATGCCGGCTTTTCGCCGTACCTGGTGGCGGCGATACGCAACGCCTCCATGGCGGGCGCAATCTCGAAGATGCAATCGCCGAGGTCGTACAGGCCCGCGTGACGCCTGAGCGCGTGAAAAGCCTGCCGAACCGCAAGCAACTCGCGGCCGGCGGCGACATTGTCTCCGCGGTCCAGCGCGCCCGTGATCACCGTGAGTCTCTCGCGACCTCCGTCGAGAAATCGCGTCAATTCGGCCGGCGCATAAGCGGGCGGGGGACCGGATGTGCTCGGCACAAGCCGCTTCCACCCGGCGACCGCTTCGTCCGTCTCGATCTGCGCCAGTGCGAAATTTCCAGTGCGCGCATAGCTCGCGGCGGTGCGCAGATTGGCCATGATCGGCGCCATCGCCGATGCGAAATCCGCAGGTCTATCGGCTTCCGCGCCGAGCGCGAGCGCGTTCGAGGCCAGCCATGCCAGCAGCACGATGGTGCAGCGCAAGATCGGATCTCCTTGTCACATTCGTGTATTCGAATATCATAATGAAAATGAGCAACGCGCAAGACCTTCCGAGGCACGAAACCCCGACGTCGCTTCGCACGCCAACGCGACGCGGCGTCCTCGCATTCGCTGCAGGCGCGGCGTTGGCCGGCCGCGGCGCGGCGGCGGCCGAGCCCGCCGTCGGAGAAGACGGGCTCTATCACGAGCCCTGGTTTCTGCAGAGCTTCCTCGATCTGCGCGACGATCTGGAGGGCGCTGCGGCCGGCGGCAAGCGGCTTGCCATCATGTGGGAGCTGCGCGGCTGCCCCTATTGCCGCGAGACGCATCTTGTGAACTTCGCCGATGCCGGCATCGCCAGCTATATCCGCGACAATTTCGAGGTGTTGCAGCTCAACCTGATCGGCTCGCGCAAGGTGACGGACTTCGACCGCCAGGAATTAACAGAGAAAGAGCTCGCCCAGAAATACGGGATCCGGTTCACGCCGACCTTTCAGTTCTTTCCACCATCCGCCGATGGCCTCGAAACAAAGGATGCAATGGCGCGCGAGGTGGCGCGGGCACCCGGCTATCTCAAGCCGCCGCACTTCCTGGCGATGTTTCGTTTCGTGCGGGAGCGCGCTTACGAGCGCGGCTCGTTCCGGGATTTTCTGGCCGCGAACGGCTGATGCGGAACGCCGTCGAATTCCGCTTGACGCCAGCGTTTATATGAACATATCATAATAACTGAATTTGATGGACTGTGAGTCCGTCGTGACCAAGCGGGCGTCACCCCGCGATCCGAGGGTAGGGAACATGCGGCGCTCGCTTGCAGCTGCGTTTGCACTTTGTCTGTCGGCCGGAAGCGCTCTGGCGCAAGATCCGAACAAGGAGCCGATCAGGCTCGATATCGTCAACGACTCCTTGCCGAAATCCCTGACCGGCGCGCCCGGTAATGCCGCCACCGGCAAGAAGGTGTTTCTGACGCGCACACTCGGCAACTGTCTGGCCTGCCACCAGGTCACCAGCCTGAAGTCCGAGGATTTCCACGGCGAGTTCGGTCCGTCGCTGGACGGCGTGGCCGGCCGCTACACCGAGGCGCAATTGCGCCTCATCATCGCCGACCCCAAGCGCATCTTTACCGACACCGTCATGCCGGCGTTCTTCAGGAATGATGGCCTCAGCCGGGTGCGCCCGGAGTTCGTCGGCAAGTCCATTTTGACGGCCGCGCAGGTCGAGGACGTCATCGCTTTTCTCAAGACGCTGAACTGACGGCGAGGAGGATCAGGAATGAGAGCCATCAATCGACGGCAGGCATTTGCGCTCGGGGGCGGCTTCGTCGTGCTGACGCTGATGCCCATCGCAGCCGATGCCGAGGTGACGGGCGATGCGGCGAAGTGGATCGAGGCGTTCACCGGCGGCAAGCAACCTGCCAAGGGCAAGATCGCGCTCGACCTGCCGGAGATCGCGGAGAACGGCAACACCGTGCCGCTCTCGATCAACATCGAGAGCCCGATGACGGCAGACGCCTATGTGAAAGACGTTCTGATCATCGCCGACGGCAACCCCAATGCGGGCGTGGCGACGCTGTCGTTTACGCCGCTGTCGGGCAAGGCGGAAGCTTCGATCCGGATCCGGCTTGCGACCACGCAGAACGTGATTGCGGTCGCGAAGATGAGTGACGGTTCGCTGTTCATGGAGCAGAAGACCGTCAAGGTCACCATCGGCGGCTGCGGCGGCTAGGGCTTCAGGAGAGGAACAATGGCAGACAAACCGCGCATCAAGCTTCCCAAGGAAGCGGCCAAAGGCGAGGTGATCCAGATCAAGACCCTGGTCTCGCATGTCATGGAATCCGGCCAGCGCAAGGACGCGCAGGGCAAGGCCATTCCGCGCAAGATCATCAACAAGTTCGCCTGCGAGTTCAACGGAAAGCCGGTGTTCTCCTGCGCGCTCGAGCCTGCGATCTCGGCCAATCCCTACGTCCAGTTCGACGCGCGGGTCGACGAAGCCGGCACGTTCAAGTTCTCCTGGACGGACGACGATGGCACGGTGATCACGGCTGAAGAGAAGATTGCGCTCAAGGCATGATGCGCATCGCGCATTGAGGGAGGCACGCAATGGCGCGACGATATGTTGGGTTGGCCGCTCTGGTCGCGGCCGCCGCGTCGGTTGCGACGCTCGCGGTCGCTGAGGACGCCGAGCGCAAGGGCATCGCGGCGCCGCCCGGCCACGTCTTCAAGACCATCATCTCCGGCTACGAATTTCGCAGCAAGGAGACCCGCGCGCTGCAGGACGACGATCTCGAGAATCCGGGCTTCCTCGCCGTGGAGCGCGCGGCTGACGTCTGGAAGAAGGTCGAGGGCAGCGAGGGCAAGTCCTGCATGAGCTGTCACGGCGAGGCCGAGACCAGCATGAAGGGCGTCGGCGCCGCCATGCCGAAATGGGACGACAAGCTGAAGAAGCCGGTCAATCTCGAACAGCGCATCAACATCTGCCGCAGCGATCACATGAAGGCGGAGCCCTGGAAATTCAAGTCCCGTGAGCTGACCGACATGACCACGTTCGTGCGCTACCAATCGCACGGCATGAAGGTCGCGGTGAAGACCGATGGGCCGATGTCGCCATGGTTCGAGCGCGGCAAGCAGATCTATTACACGCGCTACGGCCAGCTCGATCTGGCCTGCGAGTCCTGCCACGAGCGCAACAACGGCAAGTTCATGCGCGCGGACTTCCTGAGCCAGGGCCAGACCAACGGTTTTCCGACCTATCGGCTGCGCGACCAGCGCCTGGTGCCACTACATGAGCGGTTCGAAGGCTGCATGTTCGACGTGCGCGCCGAGCCGTTCAAGCCGCTATCGGACGAGTTCCTCGCGCTCGAGCTCTATGTGGCCTGGCGCGGCATCGGCCTTCCGGTCGAGACGCCGTCGGTGCGCAACTGAAACGTTGAGCTTGCAGGAGTGTTGCGCATGATCTCTCGCCGCGAGTTCATCCAGGTTGCCGCGGCAACGGCGGGACTTTCGACCGGTGTGGGCTCCAGCCTGACCCGTGCGTTCGCCCAGCAGCGCTTGACCGAAAGGGAATTGTTGGCCTTCGAGCCGCTCGGCAACGTCACGCTGGTGCATGTGACCGATATCCACGGCCAGCTGATGCCGCTCTATTTCCGCGAGCCCTCGACCAATCTCGGCGTGGGCGAGGCCAAGGGCCTTCCGCCGCACGTCACCGGCAAGGAGTTTCTCGCCCGGTTTGGCATCGCGCCCGGCTCGTCGGCGGCCTACGCGCTGACCTCGGAGGATTTCGAGGCGCTCGCCAAGAGCTATGGCCGGATCGGCGGCCTCGATCGTGCCGCGACCGTGATCAAGGCGATCCGTGCCGAGCGCGGCGACAAGGTCGCATTGCTCGACGGCGGCGACACCTGGCAGGGCTCATGGTCGTCACTGAAGACGCGCGGCCAGGACATGATCGACTGCATGGCACTGCTCAAGCCCGACGCCATGACCGGGCATTGGGAGTTCACCTACGGCAGCGAGCGGGTCAAGCAGGCCATCGAAGGCCTCGGCTTCCCGTTCCTCGGTCTCAACATCCGCGACACCGAATGGAACGAGGCGGCGTTCGAGGGCTCGACCATGATCGAGCGCGGCGGCGTCAAGATCGCGGTGCTCGGCCAGGCCTTCCCCTATACGCCGGTCGCCAATCCGCGCTGGATGATTCCGAACTGGTCGTTCGGCGTGCGCGAGGAGGACGTCCAGGCGCAGGTTGACAAGGCGCGCAAGGGCGGCGCGCAGCTCGTCGTGCTGCTCTCGCATAATGGCTTCGACGTCGACCGCAAGCTGGCGAGCCGCGTCAAGGGCATCGACGTCATCCTGACCGGGCACACCCACGACGCGCTGCCCGAAGCGGTGAAGGTCGGCAAGACCCTGCTGATCGCATCGGGCTCCTCCGGCAAGTTCGTCTCGCGGCTCGATCTCGACGTCCGCGACGGTGAGGTCAAAGCGTTCCGTTACAAGCTCATTCCGCTGTTCTCCGATGTGATCACGGCGGACGCCGAGATGGCCGCGAAGATCGCCGAGGTCCGCAAACCCTTCGCCTCCGATCTGGCCAAGGTGCTCGGCAAGACCGACTCGCTGCTCTACCGGCGCGGCAATTTCAACGGCACGTTCGACGATCTGATCTGCCAGGCGCTGCTGCAGGAGCGCGATGCCGAGATCGCACTCTCGCCCGGTTTCCGCTGGGGCACCAGCGTGCTGCCCGGACAGGACATCACTTTCGAGGACGTCACCAACGCGACCGCGATCACGTATCCGGCGGTTTACCGCATGGGTATGACGGGTTCGCGGTTGAAGGAGATCATCGAGGACGTCGCCGATAACCTCTTCAATGTCGACCCCTATTATCAGCAGGGCGGCGACATGGTGCGGATCGGCGGGCTTTCCTACGCGATCGACGTCACCAAGCCGCAGGGGCAGCGCATCTCCGACATGCAGGTCCTCAAGACCGGCACGCCGATCGAGCCCGCCAGGGAATATCAGGTCGCCGGCTGGGCCAGCGTCAACGAAGGAACCGAAGGGCCGCCGATCTGGGACGTCGTCGCGAATTACCTGACGCGACAGAAAATCGTTCGGCTCGAGCCCAACCGGGCCGTCAAAGTTACCGGAGCGTAAGAAGCGATGTCGAAGATGGACAGTCAATCCCGTCGCAGCTTCCTGGCCGCCGGCGCCGGCGTCGCAGCCTCGATGCTGGCAAGGCCGGCGGCCGCAGGCGGAAATCCCGCCAACCAGCCGCCCAATGTGCCGGAATGGACCACGTCGCTCGGCGAGGGCGTCGCGGTGCGCCCGTATGGTAAGCCGTCGAAATTCGAGAAGGACGTCGTCCGGCGCGACGTCGAATGGCTGACCGCCTCGCGCGAATCCTCGGTGAGTTTCACGCCGCTGCATGAGCTCGAAGGCATCATCACCCCGAACGGCCTCTGTTTCGAGCGGCATCACGGTGGCATCGCCGAGATCGATCCGGCCGATCATCGCCTGATGATCCACGGGCTGGTCGAGCGTCCGCTCATTCTCACCCTGGAGGAGTTGAAGCGCTATCCGCGCGTCAACCGCATCCACTTCATGGAATGCGCGGCGAATTCGGGCATGGAATGGCGCGGCGCCCAGCTCAATGGCTGCCAGTTCACCCACGGCATGATCCACTGCGTGCAGTACACCGGCGTCTCGCTGCGCACCCTGCTGGAGGAAGCCGGCGTCAAGGCGAGCGGCAAGTGGCTGCTGGTCGAAGGCGCCGACGCGGCGGCGATGGACCGCAGCCTGCCGATCGAGAAAGCGCTCGACGACTGCATCATCGCCTACAAGATGAACGGCGAGGCGCTCTATCCCGAGCAGGGCTATCCGATGCGGCTCGTGGTGCCGGGCTGGCAGGGCAATCTCTGGGTCAAGTGGCTGCGCCGCATCAAGGTCGGCGACCAGCCCTGGCACACTCGCGAGGAGACGTCGAAATACACGGACCTCATGCCGAACGGCAAAGCGCGCCGCTTCACCTGGTCGATGGACGCCAAGTCCGTGATCACGAGCCCGAGCCCGCAAGCGCCGATCAAGCACGGCAAAGGCTTTACCATCGTCTCGGGTCTGGCCTGGAGCGGCAACGGCAAGGTCAAGCGCGTGGACGTGTCACTCGACGGCGGCCGAAATTGGTGGCCGGCGCGGCTCGACGGGCCGGTTCTCGACAAGGCGCTGACGCGTTTTTACTACGAGTTCGACTGGAACGGTGAGCCGCTGCTGCTGCAATCGCGCGTGCAGGACGAAACCGGCTATTTGCAGCCGAGCAAGGCGGAGCTGCGCAAGATCCGCGGCGTCAACTCCATCTATCACAACAATGGCATCCAGACCTGGCATGTGCAGGCCAATGGTGAGGTCGAGAATGTCGAAGTCGCTTAAGTTCACTGCAGCCGCGCTGCTCGCATGCGCGCTGAGCGTGCCGGCGCTCGCGCAGCAGAAGGCGGAGGCCAAGAGCGGTCCACGCTATCACATCGGCCGCGCGCCGACCGCGGACGAGATCCGCGGCTGGGATATCGACGTGCGCCCGGACGGCCAGGGCCTGCCGGACGGCAAGGGCACGGCCATGCAGGGCGAAAAGCTGTTCATGGACAATTGCGCGAGCTGCCATGGCGAGTTCGGCGAGGGCAACGGCCGCTGGCCGGTGCTGGCCGGCGGCAAGGGCTCGCTGACATCGGATAATCCGGTCAAGACCGTGGGCTCGTACTGGCCCTACGCGACCACCGTGTTCGACTACGTCCGTCACGCCATGCCTTATGGCAATACGGGATCCCTGTCCGTCGATGAATATTATGCGCTGGTCGCTTACGTCCTCTATCTGAACGACGTCGTCACCGATCAGAACTTCGAGCTGAACAAGAAGACCCTTGCGACGATCAAGATGCCGAACGAGCAGGGGTTCGTGATGGACGACCGCGCCACCAGCGAGAAGTCGTTCTGGCAGAAAGACCCCTGCATGAAGAACTGCATTGCCCCGGTGAAGATCACGGGGCGCGCTGCCGCCATCGACGTGACGCCCGAGGACGGCAAGGAGAAGAAGTCGCGGGGCGTGGAGTGAAACACGGCCGGGCGAGCCGCCGCGCGCTGCTGCACGCGGCTCTCGCTGTTGGCTCGCTCATCGTAATCCATCCGGCCGTGGCCCGGGCGGCCGAACCTCACAGGCTCGCGCTGCAGATCAGCGACGACGACCCGGTCAAGATGCGCGCCGTGCTCGATGTTGCGGCCAATGTCTCGCGGCATTATTCGGGGCAGGGCGAGGACGTCGAAATCGCAGTGGTCGCCTTCAACGGCGGCCTCGACATGCTGCTTCAGGACCGCTCGCCGGTGAAGGAGCGTCTGGCGAACTTCCTGAAATCGATGCCCAATGTGAGCTTCATCGCTTGCGGCAACACGCTGGAGACGCTGGCGGCGAAGGAGGACAAGCGGCCGCCGCTGATTGAGGGCGTCAGCGTCACACAGGTCGGGGTTGCCGCGCTGATGGATTTGGCGGAGAAGAACTGGACGATTGTCCGGCCCTGAGGAGAAAGCCGCTGATGCAATGGTTGATAGGACTGGCCGTCTTGCTCGCGTTCGCAGGGTCCGCATATGCGGCCGAACAGGAGCTCGAACTGTCGGTCGACGGCCGCACCACGCTCGCGACACTGCGCACGCCAGCCGCGATGTCACCGGACACGCCGCTCGTCGTAATGACCCACGGCACGCTCGCGCACAAGGACATGGAGGTCATTCAGGGCGTTGCCAAGGCGCTTGAGCAGCGCGGCATCGCTTCGCTCGCCCATACGCTGTCGCTGGGGCTCGATCGCCGCAAAGGCATGTACGACTGTACCGCACGGCATGATTATGTCGTTGAGGATGCAGTCGCGGAGATCGGCGCCTGGGTCGCGCGGGCGAGGGGCATGTCCCGGCTCGTCTTCGCGTTCGGCCATTCGCGCGGCGGCAACCAGGTGGCGCGGTATCTTGCAGCGAACGAGATTTCGCCGGTGGCGGGTGGGGTGCTGCTGGCGCCGGTGACCGCAAAAGCCGAGGCCGATCTGCGCGCCTCCTACGCCAAGACCTATGGCAAGCCGCTCGAGCCGGTTCTGGAGCTGGCGACGAAAGCGGTTGCGGCGGGCCGGGGCGGGGAGTGGATGGACGTGCCGGGCTTCGTCTATTGCCGCAATGCCGTGGTTTCCGCGCGGGCCTTTGCGTCATTCTACGGTCCCGATGCCGGCCAGGACACGGCCGCGCTGGTGGCGCGCGTGAAGATGCCGGTGCTGGTGCTCGCCGCGACCAAGGACACCGTCGTGCCCGACGTGGCGGCCGCCTTCACGTCGCTTGCCGGTTCGAGCGGGGGCAGGGTGCATCTCGACAAGATCGAGGATGCCGATCATTTCTTCCGCGACCTGTTCGCGGAAGACGTTGCCGATCGAATCGCCGAGTTCATCAAGCAGGCACGATAGGAGGGACCATGCAGCGTCGATCCATGCTTGGCGCGAGCCTTGCCGGGCTGTTTGGTGCGTTCGCGGTGCGCCAGGCGTCCGCGGCGACGGAAACGGCCGCGCGACAGCGCGTCGTCTATCATCTGGCCGATGCCGATCGTGTCGTCTTTGTTCTGGGCATCTGCAGAACCATGTCGACGGCGTCGGTGGACCCGGCAAGGCCGACATCAGGCTGGTCGTGCACGGACCGGCGCTGCGTGCCTTCCACGCGCTCGCGGCGCAGGACCACACCGTTGCGATGATGACGAAGCTCGTCGATGCCGGCGTCGGCTTCGATGCCTGCGCCAATACGATGAAGGCGCAGGGCGTCAAGTTGGACGATCTCACGCCCGGTTTCGTGGTGGCCGAGAAGGGCGGTGTGGTGCGGCTCGTCGAGCTGCAACAGCAGGGATTTGCCTATTTGCGCCCCTGAGGCCGCTGTGTTCCGGCATCCTGCGACGTCGAGCTTTGATCTGGCTCATGGGACGCCACGACGCGATTGCTAGAATGCATGCTCGCAGCAACAGCCGAGGCGGACGTGCTGACGCCGATCATCGATCTCTTGGGGGAAGATCCGCTGTCATGGTTCGGCGGCCTCATGGTCGGAGGTCTGTTCGGGTTCTTCGCGCAGCGCAGCCGCTTCTGTCTGCGTGCCGCGGCGGTCGAATTTTCCCGAGGCGAGGGCGGGCCGCGCCTTGCCGTCTGGCTCCTGACTTTTGCCGCGGCGCTGGTGGGTACGCAAGGCCTGGTCGCGCTCGGCTGGCTCGACATATCCGAGGCGCGCCAGCTCGCGCAGCAGGGCAGCATCTCCGGCGCTCTCCTGGGCGGTGTGATGTTCGGTTGCGGGATGATTTTGGCGCGGGGCTGCGCCAGCCGGCTGCTGGTGCTCTCGGCCAATGGCAATCTCCGGGCGTTGTTGTCGGGGCTGGTGTTTGCGGTGACCGCGCAAGCCTCCTATCGCGGCCTGCTGTCGCCCGCGCGTGAATGGGTGACCAACCTGTGGCTGGTCGACGGCGGTCCGTCGCGGGACATCATGGCCATGTTCGGTGCCGGCACGCCCGAGAAGCTTGCATTCGGAGGTTTGTGGCTGATTGCGGGGCTGGCCTTCGCCTTTCGCAGCCGGTTGCCGCGCCGGCTGATCCTTGCCGCACTTGCGACCGGAACGGCCGTCGTCGCCGGCTGGCTCTTCACCTACCAGCTGTCGCAGGCTTCCTTCGCGCCGGTGACCTTGAAGAGCCTCACCTTCAGCGGGCCGTCGGCCGAGCTCTTGATGCTGGTGCTCAACAGCGCGCAGCTTCGGCTCGGCTTCGACCTCGGCATCGTCCCCGGCGTATTCCTCGGCTCGTTTCTGGCCGCGGCGCGCGCACATGAACTTAAGCTTGAGGGATTTTCGGACGGGCTCGGCATGCGGCGCTACCTGTTAGGGGCGGTGCTGATGGGGTTTGGCGCGATGCTTGCCGGCGGCTGCGCGGTCGGCGCCGGCGTGACTGGTGCCTCCGTATTCGCACTCACCGCCTGGCTCGTGCTCGGCGGCATGTGGCTGGGGGCGGGACTCACGGATCTGCTTGTCGACCGCGCCGGCGTGCCGCAGCAGACGACGGGCTTGCCGGCCGCGAGCGGCTGACATCAACATTGTCGCATTGCTAAGGACAACATCGAGCGCATTGGCGAATGCGCGTGCTTGCTTCTGAGGTACGTAGATCAGAATTTTAGTTGCGTACCTCAAAAATCGGGAGCAGGATCGCGGCAAAGAATAAGATCGGTCGGGAGGAGATGTGATGAGACTGCTCAGGAAGCTGGGACTCGCCGCTGCCGCATGCCTGCTTTTGGCCGACGCCGCAGCAGCCGATACGATCGTAAAGTGGCTGCACATCGAGGCAAATCCGGCCCAGGTGAAAATCTGGGAGGAGGTCGCGCGCGCCTATGAGGCCTCCCATCCTGGCGTCAAGGTCGAGATGCAGTTTCTCGAGAACGAAGCCTACAAGGCCAAGCTGCCGACCATCCTGCAATCCAAGGATCGCCCGAACATCATCTACAGCTGGGCCGGCGGCGTCCTGAAGACCCAGATCGAGGCAGGCGTTCTCGACGACATCACCGAACAGGTGAAGGGTTACAGCGACAGTCTCACACCGGCCGCGCTCGCCGCGTTCACCGCCAACGGCCGCGTTTATGGTCTGCCGACCGCGCTGTCGCAGGTCGGCTTCCTCTGCAACAAGGAGCTGATGGCCAAGGCGAAAGTCGATCCTGCCGGGATCAAGAGCTGGGACGATCTGCTTGCGGCGGTGAAGACGCTGAAGGCCGCCGGCGTGACCCCGATCGTGGTCGGCGGCGCCGACAAATGGCCGTTGCACTTCTACTGGACCCTTCTTGCGGTGCGCATCGGCGGCAAGCCGGCATTCGACGCTGCATTGCGCGGCGAGGACAGCGGCTTCGCCGGCGAGACCTTCCAGAAATCCGGCGAGCTGTTCAAGCAGCTCGTCGATCTCCAGCCGTTCCAGAATGGCTTCCTTGGTTTCAAGAATCCTCAGGCCGTCGGCTATTTCGGCGACGGCAAGGCGGCGATGACGCTCGCGATCAGCACGGTCTATCATTTGCAGCGCGCTCTCGCCGCCGACAAGGTCGGATTGAGCGAAGACAAGATCTGCTGGTTTGACTTCCCGGTGGTGGCCAGCGGCAAGGGCGCGCCGACCGACACGCTCGGCGGCATTACCGGCTGGCTGGTCACGAAAGGCTCGCCGAAGGAGGCGGTCGATTTCCTGAAATACTTCGTCTCGAAGGATGTGCAGACGCGGCTTGCGGCGGGTAACTTCATCATCCCGGTGGTGCAGGGCGCGGACGCTGGTCTCAACAATGCCTTCATGAAGCTGATCGCGGCCAATCTGGCGAAGTCGAACTACCACCAGAACTTCTATGACCAGAGCCTTGGTCCGTCGGTCGGCCGCGTCGTCAACGACGTCACCGCGGAGATCGCCGGTGGCAGCTTGAGCCCGCAGAATGCCGCGAAGGCGATCGAGGCGGCGTGGAAGCAGGGCAACTGAGGGTGGCGCGACGTATCGCGAATTCGCCCGCGATTGGCGTTGCGGGGACACCGTTCTCTTCGCTCGCGGTCCGCGGCCCGGCCTGGGACGGCCGCTTCACGGTCCTGATCCTGTTCCTGCCGCCGGCGCTGCTGCTGTTCACGCTGTTCGTGGTGCTGCCGATCGGCGAGGCCGCCTGGTACTCGGCCTTCAATTGGAACGGGTTCGGCAGGCCGACCAACTGGATCGGCTTCGACAATTACCGCTTCGTGCTGGAGACGCGCGCCTTCTGGCTCGCGCTGCGCAACAATGGGCTGATTATTGCGGTCTCGCTCGCGATCCAGCTTCCGCTCGCGCTGACGCTCGCCTTGATGCTCGCCGAACGCTTTCGCGGGTCGGTTGCGCTACGCATGCTGTTCTTCATGCCCTATATCCTGGCCGAGATCGCGACCGGGCTGATCTTCAGCTTCGTCTATGACGGCGACTACGGCCTCGTCGCCTCGATCTGGCGCAGCTTCGGCGCCGAGCCGCCGCATTTGCTGGCCTCGACCGATACGTCGATGCTGGCCGTGCTGATCGTGATCGTGTGGAAGTATTTTGGCTTCCACATGATGCTGTTCATCGCGGCGCTCCAGAGTCTCGACAAGAGCCTGATCGAGGCGGCGCGCATCGACGGCGCGACAAGGTTGCAAGCCCTGCGCCATGTCGTCATTCCCTTGCTCTATCCGACGATCCGCCTCTCGGTGTTTTTCGCCATTGTCGGCTCGCTGCAGCTGTTCGACCTCGTCATGCCGCTGACACGTGGGGGGCCTGCGGACTCCTCGAACACGATGGTGAGCTTCCTCTACAACAACGGCATCTCGCGCATGCGGGTCGGCTATGGCAGCGCCATCGGCGTCATCCTGTTCGCGATCTGCGTGACCTTTGCCTTTACCTACAAGCGTTGGTTCATGCGCGATGAATAGTGCGAAGATTTCCCGCAACCCGGTAAATCCTGCCGTGCTGTTCAAGGCCGTGTTCCTCGCCATCGTGGCCATCTTCGTGCTGGTGCCGCTGCTCGCGACGTTGCTCGGCGGTTTCAAATCGCTCGGCGAATTGCGCGTCAACCCGTTCGGTTTGCCGCGTCAATGGGAATGGCAGAACTACTCCGACATCCTGTTCTCCGCGCGCTACTGGCAGCTCCTGCGTAACTCGCTGATCATATCCTCGCTCGCGGTGGTGTTGACCCTGATCACCGCATCGATGGCGGCGTTCACCTTTGCCCATGTCAAGTTCTACGGCAGCTCGATGCTGCTGAGCTATCTCACGCTCGGCCTGCTGTTTCCGGCGGCGACCGCGGTGCTTCCGCTGTTCATCAAGGTGCGCGATCTCGGGCTGCTCGATACCTATTTCGGCGTTGCGTTGCCGCAGGTGGCCTTCAGCCTCGCGATGAGCGTGCTGCTGCTGCGGCGGTTCTTCAAGGACATTCCCTACGAACTGCTCGAGGCTGCGCTGGTCGACGGCTGCAGCTACATCAAGTTCTTCCGCTATGTGACGTTGCCGCTGTCGCGGCCGATCCTGGCGACCGTCGGGACCATCACCTTCGTCAACAGCTGGAACGCCTATCTGTTGCCGCTGGTGATGCTCAACACGGATGCGCTCTATCCGTGGCCGCTCGGCATCATGGTCTATCAGGGCGAGTATTCGTCCGAATGGCACCTGATCCTGGCCTTCATCACGTTGACCATCCTGCCGACGATCATTCTCTTCCTTCTGGCGCAGAAGCACATCGTTGCTGGCCTCACTGCGGGTGCGGTCAAGGGATGAATGGACCCTTACGGAGATCACAATGAGAAAAGTCGGAATTGGAATCATCGGCTGCGGTGTCATCAGCACCGCCTACCTCAAGGCGGCGCAACGCTTCCCGGTCATGGAGGTCAGGGCGCTCGCCGATATGCGCAGTGAAGTCGCGGAGCGGCAGGGTGCCGTTTTCGGGCTGCCGGCGATGCGGGTCGATCAATTACTCAAACGCGATGACGTCGAGGTCGTCATCAATCTCACGGTGCCGCTGGCACACACTGATGTCAGTCTCGCGGTGCTGAATGCCGGAAAGCATGTCCATTCCGAGAAGCCGCTCGGCATCAACGCCGCCGAAGCCCGCAAGGTGATCGATCTCGCCGCACAGAAGAACCTGCGCGTCGGCTGCGCGCCCGACACGTTCCTTGGCGGCGGGCATCAGACCGCCCGCAAGCTGATCGACGACGGTGCGATCGGCACGCCGGTGGCGGGCAGTGCCTTCTTCGGCTGCCCCGGCCATGAGCGCTGGCACCCGGCGCCGGGCTTCTATTACTTGCGCGGCGGCGGGCCGATGCTCGACATGGGGCCGTACTACATCACCGATCTCGTGCAATTGCTCGGCCCGGTCGCGAGCGTGATGGGCTCGACGGCGCGGCCGCGATCCGAGCGCCTGGTTACCAGCCAGCCGATGAACGGCACGCTGATCCCGGTCGAGGTTTCGACCCATGTCGCGGGCACGCTTGAATTCGAGAGCGGAGCGGTCATCTCGATCGCGATGAGCTTTGATGTACCGAAGCACCGGCACGCGCCGATCGAGATCTATGGCGACAAGGGCAGCCTGCAGGTGCCGGACCCGAACCGCTTCGGCGGCGAGGTGCACCTCGCCAGGACCGGCGGCGAATGGGAAACAATGCCGTGGACGCACGGCCATGTCGAAGGCGAGTTCCGCTCCATCGGGGTCGCCGACATGGCGTCCGCGATCCTGAACAACCGACCGCACCGCGCCAGCGGCGCGCTTGCGTTCCACGTGCTGGAGGTGATGGAGGCGTTCCAAACCTCCGCCGATGAAGGGCGCCGCGTCAAGATCGAGAGCAGCGTCGAGCGGCCGGCGATGCTGCCGGCGGGACGTGAAACGGGACAGGTCGACTGAGGGAATGACCATGCGCAAAGCAATGATTGTATGGGGCGGCTGGCCGGGACACGATCCGGATCTCTGCGCCTCGATGATTCGCGGCTGGCTGAGGGCGGAAGGTTTCGAGGTGCGGATCGAGACGACGACGGCGGCATTCGCCGATCCTGAGATCCACGACATGTCGCTGATCATCCCGATCTACACGATGTCGAAGATCGAGAAGGCGGAAGCGCTCAATCTCTGCGCGGCGGTGCGGAGCGGCGTCGGGCTCGCCGGCCATCATGGCGGCATGTGCGACGCGTTCCGCGATTCCGTCGACTACCAGTTCATGTGCGGCGGGCAGTGGGTCGCCCATCCCGGCAACATCATCGACTACAAGGTCGACTTGACGAAGCCGGATGACCCCATCATGAAAGGCCTGAACAGTTTCGAACATCGTTCCGAGCAATATTACATGCATGTCGACCCCGCCAACGAGGTGCTGGCGACGACGACCTTCACCGGCGAGCACGCGCCGTGGATCGAGGGCGTGGTGATGCCCGTGGTCTGGAAGAAACGCTACGGCGCGGGCAGGGTGTTCTATTCCTCGCTCGGCCACCGTGCCTACGAGCTCGACGTGCCGGAGATCCGCACACTGATGACCCGCGGCATGCTGTGGGCGGCGCGCGAATGACGGGTGGGGCGACGCAGCCGGCGATTCGCGCCACGCTCGAGGACGTCGCGCGTGCGGCCGGCGTTTCGCTTGCGACCGTCGATCGAGTCGTCAACCGGCGCGAGGGCGTGCGCGCCAAGACCGTCGCGCGTGTCGAGGCCGCGGTGGCAAAACTCGGCTATCGCGCCGACCTCGCGGCGGCGCGGCTCGCCCGTGGGCAAACATTCCGCTTCGCCTTCGTGCTGCCGACCGGCAGCAACAGCTTCATGACCAATCTGAGCGAGCAGGTCCTGCGCACCGCGGACTGGCTCGCCGGCCAGCGCGGCTTCATCGACATTCTCCATGTCGATGTGTTCGATGCGGATGTGCTCGCCGGCGCGCTGGAAACCCTGTCGCCGGCCTACCAGGGCGTTGCCGTCATCGCGCTCGATCATCCCAGGGTTCGGGCCGCGATCGACGAGCTCGTCGGACGCGGGGTCGCCGTGGTGACCCTCGTGTCGGACGCGCCAAGCTCGCGCCGCCTGCACTATGTCGGCATCGACAATCCCGCCGCAGGCCGCACTGCCGCGACGCTGATGGGGCGCTTCCTCGCCGGGCGCGAGGGGACGGTCGCGGTGATCGCGGGATCGCTGTCGCTGCGCGATCACACCGAACGGCAGTTCGGTTTCCATCAGATCCTGTCCAGCGAGTATCCAAACCTGCCCGCGCTGCCGGTCATCGAGGGCCGCGACGACAGCGATCGCACACGGGAGCTCACGGCCGCGCTGCTGGCGCGCCATGCAGATCTTCGCGGCATATACTGCTGCGGTGCCGGAAACCGCGGCATCGCCGATGCGCTCGAGGCTTCGGGCCGCGCTCGCGAAGTGGTCTGGATTACCCATGAGCTGACCCAATACACACGGCGTTTCCTGGTTCGCGGCACCCTCGATGCCGTGATCAATCAGGATCCCGGGCACGAGGCGCGCTCCGCGGCACGCATTCTGCTCGCGCACTGTTCGGGCGAGCCAATCAGCGCCGACCAGGAGCGCATCCGCATCGACATTTTTTTGCGGGACAATCTGCCGTAACGCGAGCTCATACCGCGAGCGCCGCAGCGTTGAGCCAGGCGCGGGCCGGTCAGCGAGCGAGCTTTGGGCGAGCAGAGCGCGGATAGCGGATCACGCGGAAGAGGCTGACGACTAGCCAAAAGCTGTAACTCACATCGGCTCGATGCCGATCTTCTTGATGATCCCGGCCCATTTCTTGGTTTCCGCGGTCATGAAATCCTTAAGACCTCGGGGGTCCATCATCAGGGGCTCGGCGCCCTGCTCCACCAGGAGGGTGCGCACCTTCGGATCGTTCATGGCTTCGATCATGGCGGCATAGAGCTTGTCGATAACGGCGGTGCCCGTGCCCGCGGGCGCGAGCAGGGCAAGCCACGCCGCGCTCTCGTAATCCTTCAGGCCAGCCTCGGCCGCGGTCGGCACGTCCGGCAGCGCCGTCATGCGTTTGTCGCTGGCAACCGCGAGCGGGCGCGCGTCGCCGCTCCTGATCAGACCGATGACGTTCGGCAAGAGCTGGAAGCCCAGTGGGACTTGGCCCGCGATGAAGTCCGGCGTGTAAGCGGCGATGTTGCGGTAAGGAACGTGGGTTATCTCTGTGCCCGTGAGCTGCTCGAAATAGGCGGCCGCGAGGTGCTGCGACGAGCCGACTCCGACCGTCCCGTAGTTCAGCTCCCGCGGGCGCGCCTTGGTGTACTCGATCAGCTCGCGCAGCGATTTTGGCGGCAGCCTCGAATTGATCACAATGACGTTCGGCAGCGTGGCAAACAGCCCGATCGGGGCAAGATCCTTCAGCGGATCGTAGGGCAGCTCCTTGTACAATGATCGGTTCGCGGCTAGTGGGCCGGAGGTGCTCATCAGCAGCGTGTAGCCGTCCGGGGCGGCATGTGCAGCGGCCGCGGTACCGATATTGCCGCCGGCTCCAGGGCGATTGTCGACCACGAAGGCCTGTCCCAATGACGCCGACATGCGGTTAAGCAGGATGCGCGTGATGACGTCGCTGGCGCTGCCGCCTGCGAAGGGCACGAGCACCTGGATCGGACGCGCCGGGTAGTCTTGCGCTTGCGCAGGACGCAGCCCGGTGGCGGAGAGGGCTGCGCCCAGGCCGAGCGAGAGCAAAGACCTGCGGTCAGGGTGAAATCCTTCAACGTGCGGCGCTGTGCCGTCCGTGATCTTGCTGTGACCGAACCTTGCCATCTCGGACTGAATCTCCCGACCGTGTCTTGTTCTGCAAGCCTTGGGAGCGTCCGTGACAAGAATGTCCGGGAGGAGCGCCAGGCCGCGATTTTCTGCGCCTGGACCGTAGTTAGCGGCTTGACGTGACCGTCATGCCGGCTCGTCTCGAAACTTACCAACCCGTCTCATTTTGCAACGGGCGCGACATCTTGTCCGAATGAGCGTTCGGAATTCAGGAAATCATCTTCCCAGCCTTGCGACGCCGCTTGCGGGATGACGAGGCTGCGCCGCCGGAGCCAGGTTCAGCCAACTCCTTTGCCACCGCCGCGGCCTGCGCCAGATCGTGGCTGATGACGTCCAGCACGGCCTTGGCCGCAACCGAGACCGCTCGCCGCGGGTGATGCACCCAGGCGATCGAGCGAACGATCCGTTGCGCGTCGAAACGATGGGCTCGAATGGTTCCGCTTGCCAGTGATTGCCGGAGCGCGATGGTCGGCAGCACGGTCGCGAAGTCGGTGGTCGCGATCACGTCGCAGAGGGCGGGCAGCGTGTCGAGCTCCAGGCGCGGCCGCAGGTCGATGCCGAGGGCTGCGGCGTGCTCATCGAGGATCAGCCGCAGTCCGTGGCGCTTCGATGGTAGCACCAGATCGAAATTCGCGATGTGGTCGAAGCGCAGTTTTGCGGGCGGCTTGATCGGGCCGTCCTTGCGGCAGGCGAACACCATTTCCTCGTCCATGATGTGATGCGCGGCGAGCGGCGTCCTTCGGCGCGGCACGTTGATCAGCGCGAAATCGAGCTGGCCGCTGTTGACCCAGTCGACCAGCGTTTCGGTGTAGCCTTCGCACGCGGAGAGGATGATCTCGGGATAGCGGCGCGCGACGGTCGCCGACGAGCTTGCCATGGTGCTCTGCGCGACCGAGGTGATGAGGCCGACCGAGACGCGGCCCGAAATCCGCCCGCCGATCTGGGCCATCTCCTGGCGCGCATACTCGGCATCGCGCACGATCGGCGCCGTCAGCCGCACCAGCGCCTCGCCGGCGCTGGTCAGCGTCATGCCCTGGACGCTGCGGTCGAACAGCTTTTGGCCGAGCTCGGCCTCGAGCTTGGCGATCTGCATGCTGAGCGCCGGCTGTACGATGTTGAGCCGGCGCGCGGCCCGCGTGACGTTCTTTTCATCGGCCAGGCACAGGAAATATTGCATCTGCCTGAGTTCCACGAGGCCAGTCCTTCGTTCGCCAACTCGCTCGCGATCCATCATCTCTGATGATGAACGATATAATCAATCATTATTTGTCGTGATGATCGAGATTGCCTAGTTTTGCAGCCGGCCACGCCACCTCGAGGGTACGTGCCCACGGGAGCGAAATCAGACATATGCAGCACGCAGCGCCCAAGCGGATGATCATCGGCATTTCCGGCGCCTCGGGCGTCACCTATGGCGTGCGCCTGCTGCAACTCCTGCGCAATGCCGGCGTCGAGACGCATCTGGTGATGTCGAAGACCGCCGAGCAGACCTTCGCCTACGAGACCGACCTGAAGATCGCGGAGGTGAGGGAGCTCGCCAATGTCAGCCATGCGATCGACGACATGGCTTCGGCAATCTCGAGCGGCTCGTTCCGTACCGCCGGCATGATCGTGGCGCCGTGCTCGATGCGCTCGATGTCCGAGATCGCCTCGGGCGTCACCACGACGCTTTTGACCCGCGCCGCCGATGTCGTGCTCAAGGAGCGCCGGTGCCTGGTGCTGATGGTGCGCGAGACCCCGCTGCACACCGGGCATCTCAGGACGATGACGGCGCTATCAGAGATGGGCGCGATCATCGCGCCACCTGTGCCCGCCTTCTACGCAAAACCCGAGAATCTCGACGACATGGTCGAGCACACCGTCGGCCGGGTGCTCGACCTTTTCGATATCGATATCGGCGTGGTGCGCCGCTGGGGCGAGGACGAAGCGCTCAAGCGCCGCTCGCCGTCGCTGCGCAAGATCGCGCCCTGACCCGAACGGCCGAGGAAAGATACGTCATGCGAATGCAAAATTCGGCGAAGAGCACGAACGCACCGGCCGATCTGCGTGCCTGGCTCGCTTACCTCGCCGAGCGCGGTAAGCTCGCGATTGCGCGCGAGGGCATTGCGCTGACCGATGAGCTCGCCGCCATCGCCAAGCGGCTGGAGCGCGACAGCGCGGTGCTGTTCCCGCGCCCCGACGGGCACGAGATCCCCGTCATCGCCAACCTGTTTGCCGGCCGTGATTGGGTCGCCGATTCCATCGGCGTCACCGAGGACCAGTTGCTGCCACGATTCCTTGCTGCCGCAAGCAATCCTCTGCCGACCCGCGAGGTTCCCGACGGTCCGGTGCAAGAGGTCGTTCACGACGACGTCGATCTGCTCCGACAGCTTCCAGTGCCGAAGCACAATGAACGCGATAGCGGTCCCTATATCACGGCCGGCCTGCTGATCGCCCGCAATCCGAGGACCGGCGTTCAGAACGTTTCGATTCATCGTTGTCAGGTCAGCAGTAGGAATCGTATCGGCGTTCTGCTGCTGCCGCGGCACACTTTCTCTTACTATCGTCTCGCGGAGGAGCTGGGCCAGGCGCTGGAGATCGCTATCGTCATCGGCGCGCATCCGGCGCTGCTGCTGGCTTCGCAGGCGATTGCTGCGCTTGACGAGGACGAGATGGCGATTGCGGGCGCGCTGCTCGGCTCGCCCGTGGACGTCGTCAAATGTCGCACCAATTCGGTTCGCGTTCCCGCCCATGCGGAGATCGTGATTGAAGGACGAATCCTGCAAGGCGTACGCGAGCCGGAGGGACCGTTCGGTGAATTCCCGCAATATTACGGCCCGCGCGCCAATCGCGAGGTGATCGAAGTCGATGCCATCACACATCGCGCCAAGCCGATCTTCCATACCATCGTCGGCGGCGGCTTCGAGCACCTGATTCTCGGCGGCGTGCCGCGCGAAGCGACGCTGCTCCAGCATCTGCGCCGCAGCTTCCCGACCGTGCTCGATGTTCGCCTCACGCGCGGCGGTACCTGCCGCTATCATCTCGCGATCAAGATGGACAAGACCAATGAGGGCGAGCCGAAGAACGTCATGATGTGCGCCTTCGGCGCGCATTACGACATCAAGCAGGTGGTTGTGGTCGACAAGGACGTCGATATCTCTTCCTCCGAGGAGATCGAATGGGCGGTGGCGACGCGCTTCCAGGCCGACCGCGATCTCATGGTCGTCGCCGGCGCGCTCGGCTCGAAACTTGATCCGACCACGGATGACGGTATCGGCGCCAAGATGGGCCTCGACGCGACCGCGCCGGTCAGGGCGTCCGAGCTCGCCTTCAAGCGCATCCGCGTCAAGGGCGAGGAGGACGTCGACTTGACGACAGCCCTGCAGGCCGATCCGGGCGCTGCGGTCGCGCGCCTTCTTGCGGAGGCGCGGATGTGAACGGGTTGCCGCCCGGAAGCGGCTTGCGTCCGTTTGCGCCGTTGGAATTTGTAGCTGGGGCGGCCTATAGTGCCGCACCAGCAAGGCAACCATTTTGCGGCGCAACGCCGGGAGGAAGAAACTGATGTCGACGGCCCTGCGCATCGCTCATGGCGCTTTCGGCAGGGTCGCTCTGCTCGACATGGACCGTTCGCTGGTCCGCCACGCTCATCATCACTGCCACGTCCTGCTCAAGGTCGAGGGCGCCGACACCCAGTTTCTGGTCGGCGACCAGGTCACCCCGCTCACGGACACCGCGGCCGTTCTGGTCGACGGCTGGAAGCCGCATGCCTATGTGCATGACGTCAATCGCCCGCGCACGCTCATCATGGCGCTCTATATCGAGCCGGAATGGCTGAAGGAGTTCCGGCCCGGATGGGCCGCGAGTGGCGCGCCGGGCTTTTTCGAGCGGCCCTCGGGCGAAGTCTCGCCACGCATTCGGCAACTCACGCTGCATCTTGCGGCCGAAATGATGGCGAATCCCGATGCGGTGCGAACCCACGAGCAGACCCTTTCGGACCTCATGATCACGGTGATCGAGCGCTTCACGCCCTGGCGCAGCTTTCCGACCTCGATCCGCGGCATGAGCGCCGTGAGCTGCGACTGGCGGATCCGCCGCGCGATGGACGCGATGCGCGTGAACGATTCCTACGCCAACGTCGATCAGTTCGTGAAGGGCGCGGGCCTGTCGCGCGCGCAGTTCTTCCGCCTGTTCGAGACCTCGCTCGGCGTTTCGCCAAAGCTTTACCTCAACGTCGTCCGCATGGAGCGGGCGCTCGACGCGGTGATGCGCGAGGACACGCCGCTCGGCGAGCTCAGCGAGCGCTTTGGTTTTCCGGAGCCTGCGCATTTCACGCGCTTCTTCCGCGATCATGCCGGTGTCAGCCCGCGCGAGTTTCGCAACGTCTCGCGCCTCGCGGGCTGATATTGCGCTGCACGCTCTCGAATGAGACGATTTGGTAAGTCGTGAGAGCGGGCGGTATGGCCCTCGCGCCTCCTGTCCTGACAAACGTCGCCGTCGCGTCAGAGAACGCGTCGGGAGGTATGCCGGGACATGGTGCAGGCCGCGGTTCAATCCGCAAATTCGGTTGATCAGGGTGGCGACAAGCCGTGGGTCGGGCGTTCAATCGAGCGCGTCGAGGATGCCGCGCTGCTCAGCGGTCGCGGCCGCTTCATCGACGATCTCGGCGTCCAGCCCGGCACGCTGCATGCGACGATCCTGCGCTCGCCGCACGCCCACGCCGATATTGTTTCGATCGACGTTGAAGCGGCCAGGCGGCTGCCGGGCGTTGCCGCGGTCCTGACCGGCGAGCAGATCAAGGCGGTCACCACAAGTCTCGTCGTCGGCGTGAAGGCGCCGGTCGAGTGCTGGCCGATCGCGGTCGAGCGTGTGCGCTATGTCGGCGAACCGGTCGCCGTGATCGTGGCGACTGATCGTGCCCGTGCTGAAGATGCAGCCGAACTCATCAATGTCGCGTATCGCCCGCGAACGGCCACAGTCGACCCGCTCGGGGCGATAGCACCGGGTGCACCGGTCCTGCACGACGGTTTTCCCGGCAATCTCGCCAGCGACCGCGCGTTCCGCTACGGCGATCCTGAAAAAGCGTTTGCGGATGCGCCGCATCGCTTCTCCATCGACATCCGCTATCCCCGCAACTCCTGCACGCCGATCGAGACTTATGGCGTCGTCGCCTCGCATGATGCCGGCGAGGATGCCTTTGAGGTTCTCGCGAATTTTCAGGGGCCGTTCAGCATTCACACCGTGATTGCGCGTGCACTGAAGGTGCCGGGCAATCGGCTGCGACTGCGTACGCCGCCGGATTCCGGCGGCAGCTTTGGCGTCAAGCAGGGCGTGTTTCCGTACATCGTTCTGATCGCGGCTGCTGCGCGCGTCACGGGCCGGCCGGTGAAGTGGATCGAGGATCGGCTCGAGCATCTCACCGCGTCGGTGTCAGCGACCAACCGCGCGACGACATTGGCCGCGGCGGTTGCGGCCGACGGCAAGATTCTCGCGCTCGACTGGGACCAGGTCGAGGATTGCGGCGCGCATCTGCGCGCGCCCGAGCCCGCCACGCTCTACCGCATGCACGGCAACATGACGGGGGCCTACGACATCAACCACGTCAGGATTCGCAACCGCGTCGTGGTCACCAACAAGACACCGACCGGCCTCAACCGCGGCTTTGGCGGGCCGCAGGTCTATTTCGCGCTGGAACGCCTGGTGCAGCGCATCGCGATCGGGCTCGGTCTCGATCCGCTCGATGTCATCAAGCGCAATCTGATCGAGGCAGGTGCCTTTCCCTATCGTACCGCAACCGGCGCGTTGCTCGATTCCGGCAACTACCAGGACGCGATCGCGCGCGCGGTCGAGCAGGGCAGGCTTGCGGAACTGAAGGCGCGGCGCGACGCGGCGCGGGCAGAGGGGCGTCTCTACGGGATCGGTTTCACGGCGGTGGTGGAGCCCAGCGTCTCCAATATGGGTTACATCACAACGGTGCTAACTGCCGCCGAGCGTCGCAAGGCCGGGCCGAAGAACGGGGCGCAGGCGACCGCCACTGTCGGCCTCGATCCGGTCGGCAGCGTCACCGTTCACGTCGCCTCCGTGCCGCAGGGGCAGGGCCATCGCACCGTGCTGTCGCAGGTGGTCGCCGACGTCTTCGGCCTTGAGCCGAAAGACATCCGCGTCAACACCGAGATCGACACTGCCAAGGACGCCTGGTCGATCGCGTCGGGCAACTATGCCAGCCGTTTTGCTGCGGCGGTGGCGGGCACCGCCAAGATCGCGGCCGAGCGCGTCGCCGGCCGTCTCGCCCGTATTGCTGCCAGTCAGCTCAACGTCGAGGCCGCGGACATCGAGTTCGCGAAAGGTTTCGTGGCCTCAAAACACAATCCGGAGAACCGGATCTCGTTCTCGCGTGTCGCAGCGCTCAGTCATTGGTCGCCGGGATCGCTGCCTGACGATGCCGGCCAGACCATTCGTGAGACCGTGTTCTGGACACCGCCGGAGCTGACGCCGCCCGGCGAGGACGACCGCATCAACTCCTCGCTGTGCCATGGCTTCATCTTCGACTTCTGCGGCGTCGAGATCGACCGCATTACTCTGCAGACGCGGATCGACCGCTACGTCACCATGCACGATTGCGGCACCATCCTCCATCCCGGCATGGTCAATGGCCAGATCCGTGGCGGCTTCACCCAGGCGCTCGGTGCCGCGCTCTACGAGGAATATGCCTACGCCGAGGACGGCAGTTTCCTCACGGGAACGCTCGCGGACTATTTGCTGCCGACCACCACCGAGGTGCCGGAGCCCGAGATCTTCCACATGGAGACGCCATCGCCGTTCACGCCACTCGGCGCGAAAGGCGTCGGCGAAGGCAATTGCATGTCGACGCCGGTCTGCCTCGCCAACGCGGTCGCGGATGCGCTCGGCGTTGCCGATATCACGTTGCCTCTGGTGCCTGCCCGGCTTGCCGAGCTGGTGCGCGGCGCCGAGCCGCCGCCTCCCGCGGATGGCGTGGCCGCGGCGCCTGCGCGCGAAGCAGATCGGCGGCTCCGCGGCGAAGGGCAGGCCTCGGTGAGGGGGACGCCCGAGCAGGTCTGGGCCATGCTGCTCGATCCCGCCACGCTCCAATCGATCATTCCCGGCTGCCAGCGCGTCGACAAGATCACCGAGACGCATTTCCGCGCGGATGTCACGCTCGGCATCGGACCCGTCACCGGGCGCTATCGCGCCGACGTGGAGCTGTTCGATCTCGATCCGCCGTGCGCGGTCACCTTGCGCGGCGGCGCCACCGGCGCGCTCGGCTTCGGCAGCGCTGAGGGGCGCGTCACACTCGCGCCCGACGGCAGCGGCGGGACGAAGCTGACCTACAGCTATGACGCCGCGATCGGCGGCAAGATCGCAAGCATCGGCGGCCGGCTGCTCGACGGCGCGACGCGGGTGATCATCGGCCAGTTCTTCGCAGCGCTCGCCCGCAGGGCCGGCGGTGGTGGTGCGTCGGGCGGCTTCTCGCTGTTGGCTCTGCCGGCGAAGGTCGCCGGCCTGTTCGGGGGACGCCGATGAAGCCGCCCGCATTTGACTATCTCCGCGCCGAGACCGTCGGCGAAGTCCTCGACGGGCTGGCGCAACAAGGCGGCGATGCCCGTGTGCTCGCCGGCGGACAGTCACTGATGGCGATGCTCAACATGCGCCTCGCCAAGCCGAAGCTTCTGATCGACATCATGCGGATCCGGGAGCTCTGCAAGATCGAGCGGACAGCCGATGCCGTCGTCATCGGTGCCAGCGTGCGCCAGGCCGATCTGCTGGCCTGGCCGGATCTGGCCGAGGCATTGCCGCTGGTGGCGCTGGCGCTGCCCTGCGTCGGTCACATGCAGACCCGCAGCCGCGGCACCATCTGCGGCTCGCTCGCGCATGCCGATCCCAGCGCCGAGATGCCGCTCGCGCTGGTCGCGCTCGGCGGCGAGGTGCTTTTGCGCAGTGCCAGGCGCCGTCGCCGCGTCGCGGCCAAGGATTTCTTCGCCGGCATGATGCTGACGGCGCGCAGCGACGACGAGTTGATCGAAGGCATCTCGCTTCCGGTCATCAATGGATCTCGCTTCGCGTTCTGCGAGGTCGCACGCCGGCACGGCGATTTTGCCATCGTGGCCTGCGCCGCGATGAAGACGCCATCCGGCGTCCGCCTCGCGGTCGGTGGCGTTGCGGACGTCCCGACCGCGCGGGACTGGCCGCGACTCGAGGGCAGCGCGGTCGACGATGCCCTCAACGCCTTTGCCTACGAGCTCGGCGCCCGCGACGACGTCCATGCCACCGCGCGCTATCGCCGCGACCTCGTGCGCATGATCGGCCGCGATCTGATCGGCGAGGTGCTGCAATGACCCGTCTCAAATCCGACGCCCGCCATCCCATCCACGTCTCACTGAATGGCGAGCCCGTTGCGGGGGAAGCCGAACCTCGGACGCTGCTGTCCGACTTCCTGCGGCACCAGTTGGGCGCCACCGGCACCCATGTCGGCTGCGAGCACGGCGTCTGCGGCGCCTGCACGGTCGTCGTCGACGGCATGCTGACCCGTTCCTGCCTCACCCTGGCAGCGCAGGTCGACGGCTGCGAGATCAAGACGGTTGAAGGGCTTGCACCCGCGGCCGATCGCCTCGGCGTGCTGCAACAGGCCTTCCGCCGCAACCACGCGCTCCAGTGCGGCTTCTGCACCGCCGGCATCCTGATGTCGCTCGATCATTATCTCGCCAGGAACCCGGCGCCGACCGAGGCGGAGATTCGCGATCTTCTCAGCGGGCATCTGTGCCGCTGCACCGGATACACGCCGATCATCCAGGCGGCCCTCGAAGCCGCCGCCCAGCTCGCTTCATCGAAAAAAGAGACGTCAGATGCTTGATCTCGCCAGCAGCTTCATGGCCAGCGCCGCGCGCGATCCGCGCGCCATCGCGCTGGTCGACGGCGATCTCCGCCTGACCTACCGGCAATGGTACGACCAGATCTCTGCTTTGGTCGCATCCTTCGGCCGCCTGGGCCTCAAGCCCGGCGACCACGTCGTCACGCTGCTGCAAAACCGCTGGGAGGCCGCGACGCTGCATTGGGCCTGCCAGTTCGCAGGACTCGTAATCACCCCGATCAACTGGCGCGCCAAGGCCGACGAGCTGGACTTCTGCATCGAGAACGCCGAAGCCCGCGCGGTTTTCTACCAGGATGTTTCTGCCGAGGCGGTGCGGGGTTCGGCGCTCGCTGGCCGGCTGCTACGCGTGTCGGTCGATCCGGGCACAGGCGAGGCGGTCGGCTTTGCCGATCTGATCAGGGGCAGCGCGCCCGACGCCGAGCCGTGCGTCGGCCCTGATGCCTGGTCGATCATGCTCTACACGTCGGGCACGACCTCGCGGCCGAAGGGCGTGCCCCGGCGTCATCGCGCCGAGCGTGCCGCGGCGATCGCCCACGTCGCGCAAAATCTCTACGGCCGCGGCGAGCGCACGCTCGGCGTGATGCCGCTCTACCACACCATGGGCGTCCGCTCGTTGCTCGCGATGTCGCTGATCGGCGGCAGCTTCATCTGCCTGCCGCGCTATGACAGCCGCCAGGCGCTGGAGCTGATCGAGCGGGAAGGGATCACCAATCTCTATCTGGTGCCGACGCTCTATCACGATCTCGTCCACCACGAGGCCTTTGCCCGGACCGACGTCTCCAGCGTGCGCAAGCTCGGCTTTGCCGGCGCCTCGATGACGGATGGCCTGCTGAAGAAGCTGAACGAGGCCTTCAGGCCGGAGCTGTTCGTCAATCATTACGGCAGCTCCGAGATCTACACCTTCACAATCGATCAGAACGCTACGGCAAAACCCGGCTCGGCGGGCAAGGCCGGGCTTAACCAGCACGTCAAGGTCGTGCGCATCGGCGCGCGTTCGGTGGCGGAGCTTGCCGCGGTGGGCGAGGAGGGTGAGATCATTGCCACGCTCGCCGGCGACGAGGCCTTTGAGGGCTACTGGCGTCGTCCCGAGGCCGACGCAAAGTCGCTGCGCGAGGGCTGGTATTTCACCGGCGACACCGGCTTTATCGATCCGGACGGCGACCTGTTCGTCACGGGCCGCGTCGACGACATGATCATCACCGGCGGCGAGAACGTCTCGCCGGTCGAGATCGAGAGCTGCCTGTCGCTGCACCCGGCCGTCGACGAGGTCGCGGTGGTTGGCGTCGCCGACGAAAAATGGGGCAAGGTCGTCGCCGCCTTCGTCAAGCGCAATCGCAACGTTTCCGAGATCGAGCTGGAGAAGTTCTGCCGCACCTCGGGCCTCGCCAATTTCAAGCGGCCGCGTCGCTACGTCTTCGTCGACGCGATTCCGAAATCGCCGGTCGGCAAGCTGCTGCGGCGCCTGCTCGTCGCCGGAGAATACGAGACCGAGCGCCGGCCGCCATCGGACGCCGCTTGATCGTCACGCATCAACAGAAGGAAGCGAAAATGCCGTCACCCTATACTTTTGCCGATCCTCGGCTCGCCAAGCTCGATGGGTTCAAGGTCGAGATCGATGAGGCGCATGAGCGCGCGGACATCATCCTGGGACGTCCGCCCTACAACGTCGTGGCGATGCCGCAGCGTGACCAGCTCCGGCTGACCTTCGAGACTCTCGACGAGGATCCGCGCGTGCGCATCATCGTGCTGCGCGGAGAGGGCGAGCATTTCTCGAGCGGCGGCAATATCGGAGGCTTCATGGAAGCGAGCCCCGAGCACGTCTCCAAGCTCGCCTGGAACATCGCCGCGCCGGCGCGTTGCGCGAAGCCTGTCATCGTCGCCAATCGCGGCTATTGTTTCGGCGTTGGCTTCGAGCTGTCGCTGGCCTGCGATTTCCGTATCGCCTCGGAGACCACGCAGTACGCGCTGCCCGAGCAGAAGCTCGGACAGATCCCGGGCTCCGGCGGGTCGGCACGGCTGCAGAAGATGGTCGGCATCACCCGCACCAAGGACATCGTGATGCGCTCCAAGCGCATCTCGGCGAGGCAGGCGCTGGAGTGGGGCATCGCCACCGAATGCGTGCCCGATTCCGAACTGGAGAAGGCGACCGACAAGCTCGTCGACGAGCTCCGCAGCTTCTCGCCGCTGGCGCAGCGCACCGCCAAGAAACTCCTGAACGACACCGAGGATTCGACGCTCGCCATCGCCATCGAGCTCGAAGGCCATTGCTACAGCCGTCTGCGCCAGTCGGAAGATTTCAGGGAAGGCGTCGAGGCCTTCAACGCCAAGCGTCCGCCGAAATTCGCCGGTCGCTGATACGCGACGCAACAAGCTGCCGCGGTTCGCAATGGCGCGGATCGCGGCCCTATTCAAACGGGGAGGGTAAAACAAAATGGCTGAGATGGATATGCCGGTCGCCGGTGCACGGGCATCGACCGATAACAAGCAGATGGTCAATGCGATCATCGCGTCAGTGCTCGGATGGGCGCTCGACCTGTTCGATTTGTTCATTCTGCTCTATGTGGCGCCGGTGGTTGGCGCGCTGTTCTTCCCGTCGAGCAATGCGGCGCTGTCGCTCGCCGCGGTCTACGGTTCATTCGCCGTTACGCTGCTGATGCGACCGCTCGGTTCGGCGGTGTTCGGGCACTACGCCGACGTGCACGGCCGCAAGCAGGCGATGCTGATCGCCATCATCGGCGTCGGCATCAGCACGGCCGCGTTCGGCTTGCTGCCGACCATTGCGCAGGTCGGCGTGATCGCTCCCATCGTGTTCCTGATCCTACGCCTGGTGCAGGGCGTGTTCGTCGGTGGTGTCGTAGCCTCGACCCACACGATCGGTACGGAATCGGTGCCGCCGCATTGGCGCGGAGCGATGTCGGGCCTGGTCGGCGGCGGCGGCGCCGGCATTGGCGCGCTGCTGGCGTCCTTCATCTTCCTGATCACATCCTCGGTATTTCCCGGAGATGCCTTTGCCGTCTGGGGCTGGCGCTTCATGTTCTTCTCGGGGCTGCTGAGCTCGCTGCTCGGCTGGTTCATCTTCCGTAATCTTGAAGAATCTCCCTACTTCAAGGAGCTCAAGCGCCAGCAGGGCAACAAGCAGGCGAAGGTCTCGAAGGCGCCAGTCAAGGACGTATTGTCCCGCGAGTATCGCGGCGTCCTGCTGATCAACCTGCTCATTACCTTCGGCGGCGGCGCCGGCTATTATCTGACCTCGGGGTACCTGCCGAGCTTCCTGAAAGTCATCAACGCGGTTCCGAACCAGACCTCCTCGCTGATCCTGATGGGCGCCAGCGTCTCGGCGTTCTTCGCCGCGGTGCTGGTCGGCGCGCTGAGCGATCTCATCGGCCGCAAGAAGACGTTCCTGCTGATCGGGGTCCTGGCGGCGGTGCTGTTGCCGCTGTGCTATCTGAACCTCGCCGTGACCAAGGACACCACGCAGATCACGCTTCTTGCGCTTGCCATCGCGTTCATCGGCAATGCCGGCTATGCGCCCGTGCTGATCTTTCTGAACGAGCGGTTCCCCACGGCGCTCCGCGCCAGCGGCACCGGCCTGTCCTGGAATATCGGCTTTGCGCTGGGTGGTATGATGCCGACGTTCGTTTCGCTGGTAAGCGGCAGCCCCGCGGAGATTCCGATGTCGCTGGCCTACTTCGCAGTCGGCGTGTTCGTGATCTATTTGATCGGCGCGATCGTGATCCCCGAAACCAAGGGCAACTTCCGCTGAGCTGGATCGGCGCGGCTGCACTTGCGGCCGCGCCAGCCACTACCCCGCAAGAAACCCGCCATCCACCGCGACCACCGTTCCGGTCGCGTATTGCGAGGCCGGCATGCAGAGGAAGGCGACGGCACCGGCGATGTCCTCGGGCTGGCCCCAGCGCTTGAACGCGGTGCGGTCGGCGATGCGCTGATAATGGGCGCGGTCGGTGCGGCCGGCGGCATTGATCGCGGTTTCGACATAGCCGGGCGCAACGGCGTTGACGCGGATGCCGTCTTCGGCCCACGCCAGGGCCAGCGCCTTGGTCAGCATCACGACGCCGCCCTTGCTGGCGCAATAGGCGGGAATCCGCGGCAGAGCCAGGGTTGCATTCATCGAGGCGATGTTGACGATCGATCCTTTCATCTTCGCCAGCTGCGAGCGGAACGCCATGCAGGTCCGGAACGTGCCCGTGAGATTAACGTCGAGCACTTTGATGAAGGTCTCGATTTCGTATTCCTTGTCCCGCGCCAGGATGCCGGCGCAATTGATCAGCGCATCGACGCGTTGGTGCTGCCCGGCGAGTGACCCGACGGCTTCATCGATCGTGACATCGAGCGTCGTGAGAGCAAGTCCGGCGCGCGGCTTGAGCAGGGAGCGTGCGAGATCGGCGTCATTGACGCCTGTGGCGGTCACCGTCGCCCCGAGGTCGCAGAACTGGTTGCTGATCGCGGCGCCGATGTCGCCGGCGCCGCCGATCACGACGGCATGAAAACCGGGGGTGAGAGAAAAGCTGGCACTCATCGGAGGATCTCATTTCGGGATTGCGGGAGGCGGAGCTGTCGATTCCCGGACCACCAGCGAGAAGTCGATCTCGCGATGCATGATGGTCTGCTCACCGGCGAGGCTGCGCACCAGATATTCTCCGGCCCGCTGCCAAGTCTCGTCGGTTGGGACGTGGATCGTCGTCAGGCTCGGTCGCAAATGGCGGCTCCAGTCGAGGTCGTCGAAGCCGACGACCGACAGATCACGCGGCACCGAAAAGCCGCTGCGCTCCGCTTCCAACAGGACGCCATAGGCAATGACGTCGTTGCCGCAGACCACGGCCGTCGGGCGATTCTTGAGGTTGAGGAGATGGCGGGCCGCCTCGCGCGCGTCGTCCAGGGTATAGGGCACCTCGACATGCCATTCCGGAGGCAGCTCCAGGCCGTTCTCCGCGAGCGCGCGGCGAAAGCCGGCGACGCGGGCGCCGGCGCGGTCGTTGTTGCGCTGAAGCGCGGAAACGATTCCGATCCGGCGGTGGCCGAGCTCGATGACATGCCCGGCCGCCCGATGGGCGGCGGCCTCGTTGTTCGTGCCGACGCAAGGGTAGGGCCGGTCGGGCTGATAGATCCCGACATTGATGAAAGGCACCGCATTGTCCGCGAGTAGCTTGCGCAACCCCTCGTGATGGCAGTCGCCCCGCAGCACGAGGCCATCGACGCCGCGGCCGATCAGGTTGCGGGCCTGTTGCAGCTCGACGTCGAGATCGTATCCGCTCGTGGTGAGAAACAACATGTAACCCACCGAGGAGAGGTATTTTTGCAGCGAGGCGATGCCGCGCGCGAACATCGTGTTGTCGATCGTCGGCACGATCGCGCCAAGCGTACGCGATCGCCGCGATGACAGAATGCGGGCCGGCGCATGCGGGATGTAACCGACGGCTTCGATTGCCTGCGCGATGCGCGCGCGCAGGGACGGGCTCACCGCATCGGGATTGTTGAGCGCACGCGAGACCGATGCCGTCGACACGCCGGCTCGTGCCGCGACGGCGCGGATGCCTTGCTTCGTCAATTTGGCGGACGGTGCGTTCATAATGTAACGTTACAATATCGTCCCACGAGCGAGGTAAGCAGAATAATTGCGATAATGCCGCACAAAGGATCGATTGTCTATCGCTTGACAGAGGTGCGTTGGCGCTTAGGATGTAACCGTTTTCAGAAAGTGCCGACAGCATAATGCGGCCAGCGGGAGGAGAGTTCGATGAAAGTCAGCATGCTCGCGACGCGCGTCGCGTTGCCCGTTCTTGCGATTGCCGCCGTCAGCGCGCAGGCGCGCGCAGCCGATTTCGACTGGATGAAGTTCAAGGGCAAGACCGTCACCTTTCTCGCCAACAACAATCCGGTTTCGCAGGCGCTGCTCACCTATAAGGCCGATTTCGAGAAGCTGACCGGCATGACCCTCAAGGTCGACGGCTATCAGGAACAGCAGATGCGCCAGCGTCTGGTCACCGTCATGAACGCGAACAGCGACGAGGTAGATGTGTTCATGACGCTGCCCTCGCGCGAAGGCGAGCAATTCGCCGCTGCCGGCTGGTACGGCGATCTCACCGCGATGGCCAAGAACGAGGTCGCCAAGGACTACGATCCGGCGGGGTTGAGCCAGGCCTTGCTGAAGGCCGCGACGTTCGGCGGCAAGCTGACCAGCATGCCAATGAACATCGAGGGCCCGATTTTCTATTACCGAACCGATATCTTCAAGAAGTGCGGCCTCGAGGCGCCGAAGACCATCAAGGACGTCGAGGCCGCCGCCGAGAAGATCAAGACCTGCGACAGCACGGTGACGCCGTTCGTCTCGCGTGGCCTCAAGCCTGCGATCGCCTACACCTTCAGCAACATGCTGCACAATATCGGCGGCACGTATATCGCGAGCGGCAAGTCGAGCCTGTGCTCGGCCAAGGGCAAGGAGGCGCTTGACACCTATAGCCGGTTGCTGCGCGACTTCGGACCGCCCGGCGTCGTCAATTATAGCTTCCAGCAGATTTCGGCGCTGTATCGCGGCGGCCGCGCGGCGATGGCGTTCGAATCCTCGAATGAATTGCGCACGGTGATGGAAGGCGGCGCGCGCCTGAAGGACACCGGCCTGTTGCCGTTCCCGGCGGGCGAGGCCGGCCAGGTGCCGACCACGATCGGCTGGGGCATGGCGGTGTCCTCGCACAGCAAGCAGCCCGATGCGGCCTGGTACTTCGTGCAGTGGGCGACGAGCCCCGAGGTGCAGAAGAAGATGGCTCTGCAGGGCATTGCCCCGCCGCGTCCGTCCGTCGCCAAGGACCCCGAATATCGCAAATGGATCGACGAGGAGCCGGTGCGCAAGGAATGGCAGGCCGCGCTCGATGTGCTCGCCACCAAGGGCTCGTCCGAAGTCGGCTATCCCATCGTCGCCAATCCGCAATCGCGCGAGTTCATTGGTCAGGCGGTGCAGGATTTGATCCTGAAGCAGAAGACCGTCGATCAGGCTTGTGCGGACGCCGACAAGGCGCTGGACGCGCTGATCGCGCTGAACTGACCGCCTGGTGCCGGCTGGTGTCCGCGCCGGCCGGCACCTAACTCGATCGAGGACAGGAATACATGTCTGATACGGCTGCGACACTCACGCAGGACCGGCAGAAGCTGGAAATGGCGGCGCTCTCGGCACCGGCCGTGATTTTCACGGTCGCGATGATCGCATTTCCGGTCGTCTATACGATCTGGCTCGGCTTCCAGACTTTCTCCTCGACCGGCAAGCAGTCCTTTGCCGGCCTTGCCAATTACACCAAGCTGATTTCCGACGTCGAGTTCTGGCATGGGTTGTGGATCACCATTGCATTGTTCGTGCTCTCGCTGGTGCTGCAGCTCGTCTTCGGCGTCTGGCTTGCGTTGGTGCTATTTCATGCCAAGCGCCTTCCTGGGATCGTGCGCTCGCTGTTCATCTCGCCCTTCATGATGCCGCCGGTGGTCGCCGGAATGATGTGGCTCGTGATCCTCGATCCGTCGCTGGGCGCGGCCAATTACATCCTGCAATCGCTCGGCTTACCGCCATCGGACTGGCTGGCGTCGCCGACATGGGTCATTCCGACGGTCGCGCTGATCGATAGCTGGCAATGGACGCCGTACGTCGCCCTGATCGTGCTTGGCGGCCTGCAATCTCTGCCGCCGAGCGTCTACGAGGCCGCGCAGATCGATGGCGCATCTGCGTTCAAGACCTTCCAGCGCATCACGCTGCCGCTGCTTCTGCCGACCATCGTCACTGCAGCCATCCTGCGCAGCGTCGATCTCCTGCGCTTCTTCGACATCATCTACATCACGACCCAGGGCGGCCCCGGCAACGCCTCGAATACGCTCAATATCTACGGCTTTCGGGTCGGCTTCGAGTTTTTCAACATCGGCTATGCCAGCGCGTTGATGCTGACGCTGACCGCGATCGTGTTCGGCGCCGTGCTCGCCTTCAACCGCCTGCGCGGCGCGGTGGCGTGGTGATTTCATGACCGACGCAGTCAACACCGACCGCTGGATACGCTGGCTCAACCTGGTGCAGCTCGTGCTGGCCGGCGTTATCATCATGACGCCAACGGTCTGGATGGTGCTGTCCTCCTTCAAGCCGTCCTTCGAGGTGACGGCCTATCCGCCGACACTGATCTTCACGCCGACGCTGGACAATTATGTCGAGCTGACCAAGACGACGCCGTTCCTGAGCTACGCCCTCAACAGCCTGATCGTGACCGTCGGCTCGACGGCGCTCGGACTCCTGTTCGGAATCCCGGCCGCGTTCGCCGTCTCCTGGACGCGAATTTCGTGGCCGGCGATCCTGACGCTCGCGGCGCGCATGGCGCCGGGGACGCTGTTCCTGCTGCCGTGGTACGTCATGTTCCGGCAGGTCGGCATGATCGGGTCGTACACGGCGCTGATCCTCAGCCACGCGGTGATCACGCTCCCGATCGTGATCTGGGTGCTGCTGCCGTCGTTCGATGCCATTCCACGCAGCGTGTTCGAGGCGGCACAGGTCGACGGTTGCAGCGTCACGCGCATCCTCTGGCGCATCGCGCTGCCGCTGGTGGCGTCCGGCATCGCCGTCTCGGCCATACTCGCCTTCGTATTCTCGTGGAACTACTTCCTGTTTGCGCTGGTGCTCTCCAATGGCGACACCAAGACGCTGATCGCGGCCGCCTTCAATTTCATCGGCGAAGGCTCGACGCAATGGGGCGCCCTGATGGCCGCGGCGACGCTGATCGCATTGCCGCCGCTGGTGCTGGCGGCTCTGGTTCAGCGTTGGCTGGTGTCCGGGCTGACGCTCGGCGCGGTGAAAGGTTAGGTATCTGATGAACGAAATGCCTCGTCCGAACGCGATCATGCAGGCGGCGGTGTTCCATGGTCACGAACGCATCACCATCGAGCCGGTGCGGATGCCCGACGTCGGGGCAGGCGAGGTGCTGGTGCGGGTCTCGCGCACCGCGCTGTGCGGCTCCGACTTCAAGCTCTGGCACAAGGGCGCCGAGTTCACCGCCGGTCACGAGATTTTTGGCGCGGTCGAGCAGCCCGGCCACCGCCTGCATGGCGGCCGCTGCGCCGTCTATATCCCGCTGCACTGCGACCACTGTGCGGCCTGCAAACGCGGCGACACCCAGATGTGCCTGGAGGTCTCGAGCCTGATCGGCTGGAACAGGCCGGGCGGCTACGCCGAATACGTGCCGGTGCCGGAGAATTGCCTGCTGTTGGTGCCCGACGATATCGAAGACAGCCTCGCGCCGCTCTTGCTCGACACCATCGGCACCTCCGGCCACGCCGTCCGGTTCGTCAGTCGTGTCGTGCCGCCGGACGAGGCAGGTGCGGTCCTCGTGATGGGAGCGGGGCCTGTCGGTCTCGGCGTCGTGCTGGCACTCCGCAGTCTCGGCTATGATGACATCCATGTGGCCGATCCGAACGCCGCACGCTTGAATATCGCCCGATCGTTCGGCGCGAAACCGCATCCGGTTGGCGACACATCGAAACGGTTCGCCCTCATCATGGAATGCTCCGGCGCGCATGCGGCACGCAACCTCGGCATCGAGCTCGTCCTGCCGCGCGGGGCGCTGGTGCTGGTCGGCGAGAACGCCGCGCCCTGGACCATCGAGGAAGGCAAGGTGTTCCGCCGCAAGGACTTCTACATGATCCGCACGTTCTACTTCCCGGTCTCGGATTTCGAGCCGAATGTCGAACTGCTGCGCCGGTACAAGGACGAATACCGCGTCCTCGTCGACGGCGAGTTCGGCCTGTCCGCTTTGCCTGAGAATTTCGCCCGCTTCGCCAAGGGCGAGTTGATCAAGCCTGTACTGGCGCTGGACTAAGCGATCATGGCCTCGATCTCGATCCGCAACCTTACCAAACGCTACGGCAATTTCACTGTGATCCCCGATCTCAATCTGGAGATCGCGGACCACGAATTCGTGGTTTTCGTCGGCCCGTCCGGTTGCGGCAAGTCGACCTTGCTCCGGATCATCGCAGGTCTCGAGCCCATTTCCTCCGGCGACCTCTACATCGGCGACACGCGCGTCAACGGCGTGCAGGCGGCGCAGCGCGACATCGCGATGGTGTTCCAGGATTACGCGCTCTATCCGCACATGCGGGTTTACGACAACATGTCCTTTGCGCTGGAGCTGCGGGGAACGCCGAAGGCGGAGATCGACGCGCGGGTGAAGCGCGCGGCGGCGCTGCTGCATATCGAGCCGTATCTCGACCGCAAGCCGAAGGAGCTCTCCGGCGGCCAGCGCCAGCGTGTCGCCATGGGACGTGCGATCGTGCGCAATCCAAAAGCCTTCCTGTTCGATGAGCCGCTCTCAAATCTCGACGCCAAGCTGCGCGGGCAGGTGCGCGCAGAGATCAAGGCGCTGTCGCAGGAACTCAAGACCACCATGGTCTTCGTGACGCATGACCAGATCGAGGCCATGACCATGGCCGACCGCATCGTGGTGCTTCAGAGCGGCACGATCCAGCAATACGACACGCCCGAGGCGGTCTACGAGCGGCCGGCCAACCAGTTCGTCGCCGGCTTCATCGGTTCGCCAGCCATGAATTTCTTCCCGGTCGAATGGCGACAGGAGCGTGCGATCCTTTCGCAAGGCGGAACGGTGGTGCCGTTGGGCGAGGAGACGGCAAACGGGTTGCGGCATGCCGGCAGCGCTGTGCTTGGCATTCGCCCCGAACATTTTGCCGTTGCCACCGATGCTGCCGACGGCATTACAGTGAATGTCAAGCTCGTTGAGCCGCTCGGCTCGGACACGCTGATCCATTTCGATCTCGCCGGCGCGGCATCCATCGCGCGGGTCGATCCGTCGCTACGACCGAAGGTCGGCGATCGCATCAATCTGCGACCGCAGCCCGGCAAGACGCATCTGTTCGATGCCGCAAATGGACAGGTCGTGCGGTGAGCGCATTGGTCAACATCGGCGATCTCTCGACGCTGGCGGACGTCGCGTCCAAGGCGAGGCCCGTGCACGTGATCTGTCTCGGGTTGTCCGCGCTCGACAAGGTCTGGCGCGTCGACCGGCCGTTCTCGGGTGGAAGCGAGAAGATCAAGGCCGTCGAGTACGGCACGCTCGGCGGCGGCATGGCCGCCAATGCGAGCGTTGCGGTCGCAAAGCTCGGCGCATCCGTCGCGTTCTGGGGGCGGGCAGGGAATGATGCTGCCGGGCACGAGATGAAGTCGGCTTTCACCGCGGAAGGCGTCGACATCGAGAATTTCCGGCTGTTTGCGGACGGCCGCTCGTCCGTCTCCGGTGTCATCGTCGACAATTCCGGCGAACGGCAGATCGTCAATTTCCGCGGTCTCTATCCGGAAGCAGCCGACTGGCTGCCGCTGGAGACCGTTGCCCGCGCATCCTCGGTGCTGGCGGATCCGCGCTGGGTCGAGGGGGCCGCGACGTTGTTCCGCGAAGCCCGCGCGCGCGGAATCCCGACGGTGCTCGACGGCGACATGGCCGATGCCGAGGTGTTCGAGCGGCTGTTGCCCCTGACCGACCACGCAATCTTCTCCGAGCCCGCGATCACGGCTTTTGGCGGCTCGGCCAAGGATGAAACCCTCGCCGCGCTCTCCCGCTTCGGGTGTCGCATCATCGCCGTCACGCGCGGTGAGGAGGGCGTGAGCTGGTACGAGAACGGCCGTCTGCACCGACAGGCGGCCTTCGCGGTCGATGTGGTCGACACCACCGGCGCCGGCGACGTCTTCCATGGCGCTTATGCCCTCGCGATCGGCGCCGGTCTCGACGTGCGCGACGCGATGGCGTTTTCGGCTGCGGCGGCCGCGATGAAATGCCGCCACGCCGGCGGACGCAACGGAATCCCCACCATCAACGAGTGTCTTGCATTCATGAGGACGAAGCCATGAGAACGATTGGAAAGAACCGCGGCCTGGCACGTCTGGCCGACGCGGACGGTCATTTTCGCATGGTCGCGCTGGATCAGCGGCCGCCGCTGTTTGATGCTATTGCGAAAGCAAAGGGGATTACGCGGGACCAGGTCGAATATTCCGACGTGACGGCGGCAAAGCGTCTGCTCGTCGAGAACCTCGCGCCGCATTGCAGCTCGATGCTGTTCGATCCGAATTTCGCGGTGCCCGCGGCGATCGATCTTCTGCCGCCGCGTTGCGGTCTCATCATGACCCTTGAAGAGCACCGGGTGGATGAGACCTCGGGCGGACGCAAGTCGCGGGCGATCACCGACTGGAGCGTTGAGAAGATCCGCGCCATGGGCGGCGACGCTGTCAAGGTGCTGGCGTGGTACCGGCCGGACGCCGATGCTGCGGTCAACGAGCATCAGAAGCGGTTCGTTCGCGAGATCGGGCAGGATTGCGCCCGTCACGACATTCCCTACGTCCTGGAACTGCTCGTCTATCCGTTCCTCGGCAGCGCCAATCACACCGCCGACTACGTGGAGTCGCCCGGAAAACTTCCAGGTCTGGTCATCGAGAGCGTGCGCGAGTTCGCCAAGCCGGAATATGGCGTCGACCTTCTGAAGCTGGAGAGCCCGCTGGCGGCCAACAGTCTGCCTGCCCGGGATGGCAGCGCCGAGGCGAAAGCCGCGCAGACGGAGTTCGATGCGATCGGCGACATCTGCCGCGCGCGCAGCATCCCCTGGGTGCTGCTCTCCGGCGGTGCCGCGCCCGAGAAATTCGAACGGGTGCTCGACTTTGCCTATGCCGCGGGCGCGGGCGGGTTTTTGGCGGGCCGCACGATCTGGCTCGATGCCGTCTTGAAGAATTTCCCGGACCGCGCGGCGGTTGCCGCCAGCCTGCGCAAGGACGGCCTTGGTGTGCTCGAACGGCTCAACGAGCTGACAAAGGCCAAGGGAACGCCGTGGAAGGCGCGCTTTCCCGTATTTACTGATATCAAGCGGGAAGGGGACTTCGCGCGCGCGTATTGAGCTGATGGCCGTTCCGCGTGGTCTGATCCCGATCGCAGGATCTGCAACATGACGTCTGACAGCTTCACAATCCGCTCGATCGAAGCGTTCTGCTATCGCTATCCGTTGGCAACGCCGGTGGTGACGTCGTTCGGCCGCATGCTCAACCGCCCCGCTGTCTTCATTCGCGCCGTCGATGAAGATGGCGTCGAGGGATGGGGCGAAGCCTGGTCGAATTTTCCCGCGCCGGGTGCGGAGCATCGTGCACGGCTCGTGAACGAGGTGCTCGCACCAGGTCTCGTCGGGCGCAAGTTCGACGGTCCGGCTCAAGCCTTCGAGAGCCTGACGAGGGGCACCGAAGTGCTGGCGCTGCAATGCGGCGAACCCGGTCCGTTTGCGCAGGCGATCGCGGGCATCGATCTCGCGCTATGGGACCTCTCGGCGCGCCGTCGGCGTTTGCCGCTGTGGCGGCTGCTCGGTGGGCACGGCAGCACAATCAAGGTCTATGCCAGCGGCATCAATCCCGGCGGCGCCACGCAGACGGCCGAAGCCGCACTCGAGCGAGGTCATCGCGCGTTGAAGCTGAAGGTCGGATTCGGCGCCGACATCGACCTCGCCAATCTCGCAGCCCTGCGCCAGATCGTCTGCGCGGGCATGCTCGCGGCGGACGCCAATCAGGGCTGGTCGGTCGAACAGGCGCTTCAGATGCTGGAGCGGCTCGGCGGGTTCGATCTGCGCTGGCTGGAAGAGCCCATCCGCGCCGATCGGCCCCGCGAAGAATGGCAAAGACTGAGGGCAGGCGCGGACATGCCGATTGCGGCCGGCGAGAACATCTCGAGCGCCGAAGGCTTCAGGCAGGTGCTGACCGAGGACGTGCTCGGCGTGGTTCAGCCGGACATCGCGAAATGGGGCGGGCTCACGGTCTGTGCCGGGCTGGCGCGTGACATTCTCGACGTGCGCAAGACGTTTTGCCCACACTATCTCGGCGGCGGCATTGGACTGCTTGCCTCGGCTCATCTGCTGGCCGGTATCGGAGGAGATGGCTGGCTGGAAGTCGACGCCAACGATAATCCGCTGCGCGATTTGCTTTGCGGCTCCCTGATCGACGTGCGTGAAGGCATGGTTCAGCTGAGTGACGACCCGGGGCTCGGAATAGTGCCGGATCTCTCAGCTATCGAGCGCTATCGCAGCATCTAGATGTGCGGGTTTGGGGTGTTCTTCGCCTAAAGTACCTCGGCCAAAGACTGGCCGTGCAGCTCGATGTTCAATCCCCGCATGCCGAGGTCGTTGATCTCGCCGCCCATCGCCTTCAGGCTCTCCTCGCGGATCAGGGACATCAGCCCGCGGCGCAGCGCCAAAAATTCCGAGGACATCATCATCGATTGGTGCCGCGGCCGTTCCAGCGGAATTGGGATCTCCGTCTTGATCGAGCCGGGGCGCGCGGTCATGCAGTAGACGCGGTCGGACAGGAAGATCGCCTCGTCGATGTCGTGGGTGACGAACAGCACCGAGATCTTCAGCCGCTGCCACATATTGGTGAGGATCTGCTGCATGATGACGCGGGTCTGGGCGTCGAGCGCACCGAAGGGCTCGTCCAGCAGCAGCACTTTCGGCCCCGTCGCGAGCGCGCGGACGATGCCGACGCGCTGCTTCATGCCGCCGGAGAGCTTTTCCGGGTAGTGCTTCTCGAAGGCCTCCAGGCCCGCCAGCCCGAGCAGCGTCCGGGCGGCGCGCTCGCGCTGCGAGCGCGGCATGCCGCGCATCTTCAGCCCGAACTCGACGTTCTCCCGCACCGTCTTCCAGGGAAACAGCGAATATTGCTGGAACATCATGCCGCGCTCGGCGCTGGGACCACTCACACGCTCACCGCTCGCGGTTGGATCGGCCATCGTTCTGCTCTTCGTCGTTCTCGCTTTGCTCTTCAATGGCTTCGTTCAGCCGGTGACCATTCTCACCGCGCTGCCACTGTCGATCGGAGGCGCTCTGGGATCGTTGCTGATGACGCGGATGTCGATGTCCTTGCCGGTCATGATCGGAATGCTCATGCTCATGGGAATCGCAGCGAAGAACTCGATTCTTCTCGTCGAGTACGTGATTGTGGCCCGGCGCGATGGTGGCCTTGATCGCACGCAGGCTCTGTTGGACGCCGCTCGGAAACGAGCTCGGCCGATCGTGATGACCACCATAGCTATGAGCGCCGGCATGTTGCCCATAGCCCTGGGCATGGGAGTGGATGCCGAGAGGCGGGCGCCGATGGCGATCGCCGTGATCGGTGGACTGTTCAGCTCGACAATTCTCAGTTTGGTGTACGTGCCCGCCTTTTACACGGTGATGGACGACCTCGAGCGCTGGGTCGGGAGAAGCCTTCGCAGAAGCTTTACGTGAACCGGTGATCCATTTGAAGCCAGGCGTCTGGTCGGCCTGGAGCATGCACACCGGAGCTCACGCCGGCCATGCCTGTCCGCCACCGTCGATGCGCAGCACCTGACCCGAGACGAAGGCGCCCATGGGTCCGGCGAAGAATTCGACGACTCGCGCGACCTCGTCGACGGTGGCGATGCGGTCGAGCGTGCCGGCCTCGACCATCCGGCTCGGATCGACTGCGCGGGTGCCGAGAAATCGGCCGGTGCGGGTGTCGCCTGGCGCGATGCAGTTGACCGCGATGTCGTAAGCGCGGAGCTGGTCGGCGAGACAACGCGTGTAATGCGTCACGCCGGCCTTCGCCACTGCATAGATCGAGCCGTTGGTGCGCCCCTTGAATGCGGCGACCGAGCCGAGCGTGACGATGCGGCCGCGCCGCCGCTCCATCATGCCCTTCGCGACCGCCTGGCAGGTCAGGATGGTCGAGAGCAAATTGCGTTCCAGCACCGCGCGCACGTCGGCTTCCCTGATGTGCACGGCGTCGTTCGGATCGGGCTTGCCGCCGGCAGCCGCGATATCGCCGCCGGCATTGTGGACGAGAATGTCGATCGGGCCGAGCGCGCCTTCCGTCTCGGCAATCACGCGTGCGATGTCCTCTCCCTCCGTGAGATCTCCGAGCACGCGTTGGCTGCGGACGCCATAGTCCTTGCCGATCTCCGCGGCCACCGCGGTCAGCGTGGTGCCCTCGCCATATTCCGCCGGCCCGTTCTCGCGCATGCCGTGGATGGCGACGTCAGCGCCGAGCGCGGCAAGCTTCTCCGCAAATGCGCGGCCGAGCCCGCGTCCAGCGCCCGTCACCAGCGCAACCTTGCCAACCAGAATTTTCGTAGTGCCATGCGATGCCATGATCTTCTCCGTTATGAATTGTCAGTCGGCCGCGAGGTCGAGGCCGATCGCCAGCGCCTGCACTCGAGGAAGCTAATCGCCTGCCGGTCGGTCTTGCCTCCTACGCTTTTACCAGCTCGACCAAGACTGCAACCGCGATCGGCTCGGCGATCGAAGCTGGCATGATGTCCATCAACAGCTTCGGTCTGGCTTTGCCCGAAGTGCCGTTCGGTGGCATCAAGGATTCCGGCTACGGCTCGGAAGGGGGCACCGAGGCCATGGAAAGCCTACCTCAACACCAAGTTTATCAGCCAGACCGGTCTGTAGGTGCGATGGTCCCAGACTCCGTGTTACCGCCTGTGCGAGGCTCATCGCTCGGCGGTAGGTCAAATCACGGGTTTTTCTTTGCTTATAAGTTCAATAATAGAATGAAGTAACCAGATATTGTAACGCGCGATATCCGGGCTGAGCGGGCATCCCCCCGTAACTGGGCATCGATACCAGCCAGTGGCCTAAAATTTATCGCACCAAACGTATAACTCCTCACAAAATCCCAAGCGCCTCGTCCTTTGTCAGGGGAGATACATCTAGCGCTTGACGAGTTCTAAAAAAGAACTGTAAGTTTGGGCAATGAGGCGGCCGATCCAAGAGCCGCAACGGTTGACGCGCTTGGCCATCGACGCTTGGCGAGCGCGCTCGATTTCGCACGGCATGACGCCTCGCGAGTCGTAGAGACACATAAGAATCGAACGGCGCACCGGAAGAGTGCGCCTCAGGGAGGATGCCGATGTTGCCGAGATGGAAGAGTCTTACCGTTCTGCTCGTGCTGTTGGGCAGCCCGGCATTCGCGGCCGACGAGCCCGGGGTTACGGCGACTGAAATCAAGATTGGCGGGGTGTTTCCGTTCAGCGGGCCGGCTTCATCGATCGGTCTCGTGGGCAAGGGGCTGATCGCCTACATACAGTCCCTGAATGATCGCGGCGGCATCAGCGGCCGCAGGATCAATTACGTCGCCTATGACGATGCCTATAGCCCGCCCAAGGCGGTGGAGCAGGTCCGCAAGCTCGTTGAGAGCGATGAAGTTGCATTCATGTTCGGCCAGCTCGGCACTCCCGCCATTTCGGCAACGTCAAAATACCTGAAGTCGAAAGGGGTGCCCAGCATCGCGATCGTCAGCGGATCGTCCAAGTTCACCGACGTCGCCAGTTACCCACTGATCACGACAGGCCTCGTCAGCTACGATACCGAGGGAAAGATCTACGCAAAATACCTCACGAAGGCCCTGCCGAACGCCAAATATGCGATCCTCTACCAGAATGACGACCTCGGAAAAGACTACGTCAACGCCTTCAAGGCGTTTCTCGGTAAGGACTATGATCGCAGGGTCGTCACCGCGTCCTACGAGGTCACTGAACCGACCGTCGATTCGCAGATCACCAACCTGAAGAGCTCCGGTGCGGATGCCCTGATGATCGCGGGCACGCCGAAATTCGCTGCGCAGGCGATCCGGCAGGCCTCTTTGATCGGCTGGAAGGCGACCGTGATCATCAACTTTCCGTCCGGTTCGGTTGGGGGCACGCTCACGCCGGCCGGCCTCGACAAGTCGACTGGCGTGATCGTCGGCACCATCAACAAGGATGTCGTGGATCCGAAGTGGAAAGATGATCCCGGCATGCAGGCCTATCGGGCGTTTATCGACAAATATCTGCCTGGCGTCGATATCACCAACGGCAGCTATCTCACCGGTTACCAGCAAGGCATCCTGCTCGAGCAAATCCTGAAGCAATGTGGGGACGACCTGTCCCGCAAGAATATCCTGGCGCAGGCCAAGAACCTCCGGGACTTCGTCGTACCGACCGCACTGCCGGGCATCAAGATCAACACCAGCGAAACCGAGAACATGATCTGGACGCAGATGCGCCTGCAGCGATGGACCGGATCGACTTGGGAAGCCTTCGGAGAGGTGCTGGACGCCAGGTCCGAATGAGCAGGTAACAGGCGAGAGGCGAGCGGCATTGAGCCGGCGCCGGCGTCCTGCGCGACTTGAGCGCAACGGGTGCGATCGCCATCCCGGTACTTCAGGAGATCAATTCGATGTCGACGAAGGCACTGACGTTTGCGCCGCGCGAGGTTTCAATCGAGCGCCGACCAGATGGCGCGCTCATATTGAGTTCGCCCCTCGAGTGGAAGCCGTGTGACTGGCGTATCACGGACTTCTTGCCGAGTTGGGCGAGCGCCACGCCGGACCGGATATTCCTCGCGCAGCGCAATGCGAAAGGCGGGTGGGACGAGATCACCTACGGCGAGGCATGGTCTCAGGTCCAGGCGGTGGGCCAAAGTTTGCTCGATCTGGGCGCAAAGCCAGCGGACAAGCTGGCCATCCTCTCCGGAAACTCGATCGAGAACGCCGTGGTTTCGTTTGCGGCGATGTCAATCGGCGTCATCCTGGCGTCGATATCGCCAAACTACACGCTGATGCCCGGTGGACTTGCTCGTCTCAAGGACATCGCCGAAGTGCTGCGCCCGAGCTTCGTGTTCGTCCAAAGCGGACGCGAGTTTTCCGCAGGCCGCACCATTCCGGAATTGGCGGCGGCGACCTGGATCAGTGTCGATAGCGCGCCGGACACGGTACCCTTCCAGACCCTGACAGCCAAAACCGCGTGCGACGGATTTGCCGGGGCATCTCATGCGGTCTCGTGCGACGCTGTCGCCAAGATACTCTTCACGTCGGGTTCGACAGGCTTTCCGAAAGGCGTGCTCAACACCCATCGCATGATGGCAAGCTCCCTGCAAATGGGCAGCCAGCTCGTGTCTCCTCCGGCTGCGCCAGTCCAGTTGGAGTGGCTGCCTTGGCACCACACGATGGGCAGCAACGTCATTCTTCACGGCATCCTCAAGAACGGCGGTACGCTCTATATCGACGACGGCCGTCCGCTGCCGCAGCTCTTTCACAAGACGGTCGCCAATCTCAAGGAAGTGTCGCCGACCGCCATGTTCAACGTGCCTGCCGGCTATAACCTCCTGTGTGACGCGGTCGAGAAGGATCCCAATCTGGGCGCCAGTGTATTCAAGCGGATGGACCGAATGAGTTATGCCGGCGCTGCAATTTCAAAGGACACGCTGGAGAAGCTCTATCGCTTGACACTCTCGGTGACCGGCCGGCGAATTCCGGTCATGTCGGGTTACGGTACGACCGAAACCGCCCCGACCATCAGTACGACCCATTGGGCGACAGATCGACCCGGCGAGATCGGTCTTCCCGCGCCGGGACTGCGGCTCAAGCTCATTCCGGTCTCGGATACTTACGAGGTCAGGGTCAAGGGACCCAACGTCACGCCGGGTTATCTCGGGCGGCCGGATTTGACGGAAATGGCCTTCGACGAGGAAGGCTTCTATCGCATCGGCGATACTGTCTCGTTTCTGGATCCGCAGAAGCCTGAGCTCGGGCTACGCTTTACCGGTCGAATTTCCGAGAACTTCAAGCTTGCGAATGGGACCTGGGTCTCGATCGGCAATATGCGCGCGGCAATCCTGGCCGCAACGCGCGGTGTCTTGCTCGACATGGTGGTCGCGGGCGAAAATCGTGAGGCGTGCGCGCTGCTCTGCTGGTTGAACCCCACGGAGGCCGCGCGAATCTCGAAAACTCCGGGTGCGGATTTGACCTCGGATCCCGCCGTGGTCGGATTCCTGCAGGATCGCTTTCGGGACTACAACGAGACTGTCGGAAGCAGCGAACGGATCTGCTCCTTCGTTCTGCTGAAAGATCCGCCATCAATGGCGGCAGGAGAGATCACCGACAAGGCCTATGTCAACCAACGCGCTGTGCTGAAAGTTCGATCCGAGCAGGTTGAGCGTCTCTACACACTTGAGGCTGGCGCCGACGTGATCCGGGTCTAAGAGCGAGCTTGTCGCTGTGCGGCCGTTACGGACTCCTGGCCGCCAGATCGCGTCTGCCGGTACCTTCTGCGGGATTGTTTGCCGCGGAACGGCTTCGGTGCAGGCCTCAGGCGGCCCGCGAGCGCGCCTTTGTTTTCGAGGTCGTCGGCGCCACTGCCGCCGGGGCGCTGCGAGCACCCGGCCCGGGATGAGTATGAACCTCCTTGGCCGACAGCGGCTCGCCGCACTCGGAGCACACCATGACCGGATCAAAATCTTTTCCGCACTTGCGATGCTGGTGCAGCAGGGGGCGGCCGCGCTCGTCGACCATGTGAGTATCGCCCCAATGCACGATTGCCATCATGATCGGATACAGATCGAGCCCCTTCTGGGTCAGGATATATTCGTGCCGCTTGGGGGATTCCTGGTAGGGAATGCGGCGCAGGATGCCTTGCCGAACCAACTTCTTCAGACGTTCGGCAAGCAAATGCCGGGTGATTCCGAGTGCCGACTGAAATCCCTCGAAGCGGCGTGTGCGCAGAAAGCACTCGCGCAGGATCAGAAGAGTCCAGCGATCGCCGATCACGCCGATAGTTCGGGCCATCGAGCACGGCTCTTCCTCGAGTTCCTTCCACTTCATCCATGCACTCCAGTCGCCGCCGCGGCACGGACCTCGTCTCGAATCGTTGCGGAGGCCGGCGCGGGATTTGCCATTCTAGATAGGTACTAAATTCCAAACAATACCCTTCCAGCCAAGACCAAATCAGCAGATTGCGGGATCGTTTGACAGTTCTATTTTAGAACTGTATGTTTGAGGAAAGTCAGGCCGGCGACCGATCGCCAGTGCAAGCACATGTTTCGGGGGAGGAGCCGAGATGACCTTGAAGATTGAATTCCAGTTCGATTTCGGCAGCCCGAACGCTTATCTGGCGGAGGTGGCGATTGCGGGCATCGAGCAGCGCACCGGCGCGAAATTCGAGTATGTTCCGGTCTTGCTTGGCGGCCTCTACAAGGCGACGGGCAATATGTCGCCGTTCGACTCGCTTCGTGGGATCAAGAACAAGCCGGAATATCAGGCGCTCGAGACCCAGCGGTTTATCCGCCGCCACAACGTCACGAAATTCCGCCAGAATCCCTTCTTTCCCGTCAACACGCTGATGCTGATGCGGGGCGCCGTGGCGGCCCAGTTCGAGGGCGTGTTCGAGTCCTATTTTCGCGCGGCCTATCACCATATGTGGGAGGAGCCGAAGAAGATGGATGACCTCGAAATCTTCCGGAATGCGTTCATCGCTTCGGGGCTCGATATCGACAGATTGATCGCTCGCGCCCAACAGGACGACGTCAAGAAGAGGTTGATTGATCTGACCAACGACGCCGTCAGCCGAGGCGCGTTCGGGTCGCCAACCTTCTTCGTCGGCAAGGAGATGTTCTTCGGCAAGGACCAGCTTCGAGACGTCGAGGAGTCCATCCTCGAGCAAACCAGGCCGGTCGCCAGGACGGCGTAGAGCTACGAGTTAACGAAGTTCAATTCAACCGGGAGACGATCCGTGCAAAAGAGAAACGCAACTGTCGCAGTGATCGGTGCCGGCGACTATATCGGCGGCGAGATCGCCAAGAAGTTCGCCTCTGAGGGCTTCACGGTGTTTGCCGGGCGCCGGAACGGCGCCAAGCTCGAGCCGCTCGTCAAGGAGATCGAGGCCACCGGAGGCGAAATCCACGCGCGCTCGCTGGATGCCCGCAAGGAGGAGGAGGTTATCTCCTTCCTCGCTGATGCCGACCAGCACGCGCCGCTCGAGGTCTGCATCTTCAACATCGGCGCCAACGTCAACTTTCCGATCCTCGATACGACCGAGCGGGTCTTCCGCAAAGTGTGGGAGATGGCCTGCTATTCCGGCTTTCTCGCCGGCCGCGAAGCCGCGCGGCTCATGCTGCCTCGCGGCGGCGGCAACATCTTCTTCACCGGCGCGACAGCGTCTCTCCGCGGCGGCAGCGGCTATGCCGCCTTTGCCAGCGCGAAGTTCGGCCTGCGGGCGGTGGCTCAGGCGATGGCGCGCGAGCTCGGCCCCAAGAACATTCACGTCGCGCATCTCATCATCGATTCCGGCGTCGATACGGAATGGGTGCGGCAGCGCCGGCTCGAGGCGCTCGGTCCGAATGCGCTCGACGATCCCGATCTCTTGATGCCGCCGTCGTCCGTCGCTGCGTCCTATTGGCAGCTTTATCAGCAGCCGAAGAGCGCGTGGACGTTCGAGCTGGAAATCCGCCCCTTCGGCGAGAAGTGGTAAGGAGGCCCTTACGATGGAGCTTGCGCTGTCTGCCGAGGACGCGGCTTTCCGCGATGAAGTGCGCGCCTTCATCGCGGACAATTATCCGGCGGAGATGCGCGTTCCCAATCCGGAGACCGACCTGACCAAGGAGCAGTCACTGCTCTGGCACCGGATCCTCCACAAGAAGGGCTGGATCGCGCCGCTGTGGCCCAAGGAGTATGGCGGGCCGGGCTGGACGGTCACACAGCGGTTCATCTTTGAGCAGGAAACCTCCCGGGCGGGAACGCTGCCGCCGCTTGCCTTTAGCGTGACCATGGTCGCGCCGGTGATCTACACGTTCGGCAACGAGGCGCAGAAGAAGAAGTTTCTGCCGCGAATTCTGTCCGGCGAGGATTGGTGGTGCCAGGGCTATTCCGAGCCAGGCTCCGGCTCCGATCTCGCAACCGTCAGAACCAAGGCGGTGCGCGAGGGGGACCACTACGTCGTCAACGGGCACAAGACCTGGACCACGCTGGCACAGCACGCCGACTGGATCTTCTGCCTGGTGCGAACCGATCCGAATGTGAAGCCGCAATCCGGAATCTCCTTCCTGCTGATCGACATGAAGTCGCCCGGCGTCACCGTGCGGCCGATCATCACGATCGACGGCAGTCACGAGGTCAATGACGTCTTTCTCGAAAACGTTCGGGTGCCCGTCGAGAACCTGGTCGGCGAGGAGAACAAGGGCTGGACGTACGCCAAATTCCTGCTCGGCAACGAGCGCACCAGCATGGCGGGCATCGGCCGGTCCACCCGCTATCTCCGGAAGCTGAAGCAGATCGTGAAGGCCGAGATACCGGCCGACGATCCGGCGCATCTGGAATTTCTACGCGACATCGCCCGCGTCGAGCTGGACGTGCTGGCGCTGGAGGCGACCGAACTGCGCGTCGTCGCCCAGATGGCGCGTGGCATCGATCCCGGTCCGGCGGCGTCGCTGTTCAAGATCCGCGGCACCGAGATCTTCCAGGACATCACCGAGCTCACGCACCGCGCGATCGGCAATTATGGTCTTGCGATCCGCGAGCATCCGATCAGCTCCAACCGCTTCGTGCCGGGCCCGGACTACGGCCACACCGCGTCCGAGAAATATCTGAACGCGCGCAAGCTCAGCATCTACGGCGGGTCCAACGAGATCCAGCGAAACATCATCGCCAAAGCCGTGCTCGGGCTCTAAGCAACGGCGGATCGGGAGGATCGGATGGATATTCAGTTCACGGAAGAGCAGGAATTGCTGCGATCCAGCGTTCAGCGCCTTCTGCGCGACCAGTATGATTTCGAGGCGCGGCGCAAGATCGTGGCGAGCGAGGAGGGGTTCAGCCGGACGCGGTGGAAGGTCTTCGCCGAGCTCGGCCTGCTCGCTGCGCCTTTTTCCGAGGACGCCGGCGGCCTCGGCGGCGGTCCGTTGTCGACCATGATCGTCATGCAGGAGTTCGGCCGTCACCTCGTCGTCGAGCCTTTCGTCGAAACGGTGGTGCTTGCCGGTGGCCTGATCGAGCAGCTTGGTACGTCCGAGCAGAAGCAGGGTTTCATTCCAGGCATCATCGACGGCTCCAGGATCTGGTCGCTGGCCTGGACCGAGAGAGCCTCCCGGTTTGATTTCGCCAGTGTCGCGACCAAGGCGCGGCGTGAGGGAGGCGACTACGTTCTGAGCGGCGAGAAGACCATGGTGATGGCAGCGCCGTGGGCGGATCATCTGATCGTCTCGGCGCGGACCGCCGGCGATAATCGCGACCGCGGCGGCGTCAGCCTGTTCGCGGTCGACCGCCATGCCGCGGGCGTCAATCTCCAGAGCTTCAAGACGATCGACGGACGCCGTGCCGCCGACATCAGTTTGCGCGAGGTCCGCGGGCAATTGCTGGGAGCAGAAGGCGAGGGCGTTGCCGCGCTGGAAACCTGTCGTGACCGCGCGATCGGCGCGCTCTGCGCCGAGGTCGTCGGCGCGATCGGCGAGCTGAATGCCGCAACGCTGGACTATTCGAAGACCCGCAAGCAGTTCGGCACCACCATCGGCTCCTTCCAGGCGTTGCAGCATCGCATGGTCGACATGTTCATTGCCCATCAGGAGGCGCTCTCCCTGATGCAGCATCTCAATCTCAGCCTCAACGCCCGTGATTCAGGCCTGTCGCGGCTCGCCTCCGGGGCCAAGTCGAAGATTGGCTATGCCGGAAAGTTCGTAGCCGACCAGGCGGTGCAGCTTCACGGCGGCATGGGAATGACCGACGAGCTGAACGTCGGACACTATTTCAAGCGAATCTCCTCCATCAACATCCAGTTCGGCGATCCCGCATTCCACGTCCTGCGCTACGCGCAGCTGGATGCGGCCGCGTAAAAGAAGAGGCCAGCATGACGACTGAAGCAGTCATCGTTTCCACCGCCCGGACGGCCGTCGGCAAGGCCTATCGTGGCGCGCTCAACAACACGGACGGCCCGACCATGGCCGGGCATGTGATGGCCGAAGCCGTGAAGCGCGCCGGCATCGCGCCGGGCGAGGTCGAAGACGTGGTGATGGGCTGCGCGATGCAGCAAGGCACCATGGTGATGAATGTGGCGCGCAAGGGCGCGATCCGCGCTGGCCTGCCCGTGACGGTGGCCGGCACCACGATCGACCGGCAATGCGCGTCCGGCCTGCAGGCCATCGCCGTTGCCGCGCGCTCGGTGATGCTTGATGGGGTCGAAGTCGCCATCGGCGGCGGGATCGAGTCGATCAGCCTCGTGCAGAACGAGCACATGAACAAGTTTCACGCCGTCGACGACGAGCTGATGGCGATGAAGCCAGAAATGTACATGTCGATGCTCGATACGGCGGAGGTCGTCGCCGAGCGGTACAGGATCGGCCGCGACAAGCAGGACGAGTACAGTCTCGAATGCCAGCGCCGTGTCGGTGCCGCATTGCAGGCCGGCCGCTTCAGCGACGAAATCGTGCCGTTCACGACCAGGATGGCGCTCGTCAACAAGGAAACCAAGGAGGTCACCTACGAACAGGTGACGCTCACGAAGGACGAGGGTCCGCGTCCGGAAACCACGGCCGAGGGCCTTGCCAAGATCAAGCCGGTGTTCGAGGGCAAGACCATCAGCGCGGGCAATGCCAGCCAGCTCTCGGACGGTGCTTCGGCCTGTGTGATCACGAGCGGCAAGTTTGCAGCCAGCAAGGGGCTGAAGCCGCTCGGCATCTTCCGCGGCTTCGTTGCCGCCGGCGTCGAGCCGGACGAGATGGGTGTCGGCCCGGTCGCTGCGATCCCGCGCCTGCTCAAGCGCCATGGTTTGAGGATCGACGACATCGATCTCTGGGAGCTCAACGAGGCGTATGCGGTGCAGGTAATCTATTGCCGCGACAAGCTCGGCATCGATCCGGACAAGCTCAACGTCAATGGCGGCTCGATCGCGATCGGCCACCCCTACGGCATGACCGGCTCGCGGCTCACCGGCCACCTCCTGATCGAGGGACGGCGGCGCAAGGCGAAATACGGCGTGGTGACCATGTGCATCGGTGGCGGCATGGGCGCCGCGGGCTTGTTTGAAATCATCCACTGAGCGGAAACGCGGGGAGATCATTCGTGAAGACAGCGATCACTGAACTGTTCGGTATCGAACATCCGATTATCCAGGGCGGAATGCACTATGTCGGCTTCGCCGAAATGGCGGCCGCGGTATCCAGCGCCGGCGGGCTCGGCTTGATCACGGGCCTCACCCAGCGGACGCCGGAGCTGCTTGCCAAGGAGATCGCGCGCTGCCGGGACATGACGGACAAGCCGTTCGGCGTGAACCTGACGTTCCTGCCGACCTTCAGCGCGCCGCCTTATCCGGAGTACATCGCTGCCATCAGGGAGGGCGGCGTCAGGATCGTCGAGACCGCCGGGCGCAGCCCTGAACAGTACATGCCGGCCCTGAAGGCGGGCGGCATCAAGGTGATCCACAAATGCACCTCCGTCCGGCATTCGCTGAAGGCCGAACAGATCGGCTGCGATGCCGTCAGCGTCGACGGCTTCGAGTGCGGCGGTCATCCGGGCGAAGATGACATGCCGAACATGATCCTGCTGCCACGTGCGGCCGAAGAATTGAAGATCCCGTTCGTGGCCTCCGGCGGCATGGCCGACGCGCGCAGCCTGGTTGCGGCGTTGGCGATGGGAGCCGCGGGAATGAACATGGGTACGCGGTTCATCGCCACCAAGGAAGCGCCGGTGCACGAGAACGTCAAGAAGGCGCTGGTCGCAGCGTCCGAGCTCGACACCAGGCTCGTCATGCGCGCGCTCCGCAACACGGAGCGAGTCCTGAACAACAGGGGCGTCGAGAATCTGCTCGAAATCGAGCGCGAGAAGGGCAAGAGCCTCAAGATCGACGACATCCATGATCAGGTGGCAGGCGTCTATCCCAGGGTGATGATCGACGGCGACATGGACGCGGGCGCCTGGAGCTGCGGTATGGTCGTCGGACTCATTCGCGATATTCCGACCGTGAAGGAGCTGATCGACCGCATCATGGCGGACGCCGAGCGATTGATCAGGGGCAGGCTGACGGGATTCCTTGACGCCGACAGCGGGGCCACGCTCAAGGTCGCGTGAAACCACGGCTTGGCGATCCGCGCTGCAGACGACATTTCGTCGTCTCTGCGCGGGCTGGAAGCTCCGGCCGTGATGGGACCGTCATCAGCGAATATCTTGGGCCATCCCGGAGCAGGCGATGCGTTACGCAAAGGACCATGGGCAGCACACCCGCAGACGCATCGTTGAAAGTGCTTCCCGCGGTCTGCGCCAGGCCGGCGCCGATGGCTTGAGTGTGGCCAACCTGATGAAGCTCGCCAATTTGACGCATGGCAGCTTCTACGCCTATTTCAAATCGCGCGATGCGTTGGTCGTCGAAGGGCTCGCCCTGGCCATGGATCGCACGATCGTGCATTGGCTCAGTCTTACGCAGGGGCTGCCCGCCGGGAAGGGATTCGACGCACTTGTCGAGTCTTACCTGAGCCCCCGCCACCGTGACGATCCGGGGCGGGGCTGCGCGCTGCCGGCCTTGGCGGCCGATATCGGGCGGTCGGGTCCGGAGGCGCGGCGCACCCTTGAAAGGGGGCTCGGCAAGATGATCGATATCATCGCGCGGTTGACCTCGGGGAGGCCGTCATCGGATGTGAGACAGACGGCCGCCGGCGCAATTGCGACCATGGTCGGTTCGGTCGTGCTGGCGCGTGCGGTCGACGACAAGCGTTTGTCCGACCTCCTGCTGGAGGCCGGACGGCAGGCTTTGGGCAATTCCGTTGCGTGCGACTGCGAGAGAGCGCATTCGGCCGACAATTGAGACCTGTCTTAACCGATGTTGGCTTCAGGGCGGTGCAGGCCGATGGCGGAGGCAAACGACCGTGCCTCCACCATCGGCCGCAGCCGTGGCGGCTACGCAGCCATTCGCAGCAGATCGACGATTTCGGCTTGATCGTTGAAGGGGCGCGGATTGGCTTTGACGAAGCGATGGTTGATCGCGATTTCGCTGATCTTGCCGAACTTGTCTTCGCCGATGCCGACCTCGGCGAGGCGGCCCGGTAGTCCAAGTTGCCTGACGAACTCCGCAAAGGCGTCTGCCGCGTCCCCACCGGGAGCACCCAAAGCTGCCGCCAAACGCTTCTGCGCGTCATCGGTGAACGGCTTGTTATAGCGAAGAAGGCTCGGCATGATGACGGGCGTGCAATAGTAGTGAGGTACCCCGAAGGTCCCGCCAAGCACGTGGCCGATGCCGTGACTTGCGCCCATGGGAACGCGTGCCTGCAGTCCAAAGGACGCAAGCCATGAGCCGTATTGACACAAGCGGCGCGCCTCGAAATCGTCGGGTTGCTGCAGGGTCCGGAGCATTCCCTCGCGCAGCTCGCGGATACCCGCCAGAACCACTTCGTCAGCAAGGGGAGTGCCAGCTGGCGAGCACAATGCTTCGATGCCGTGATCCATGGAGCGAGTGCCCGATCCCATCCAGAGATTCGAAGGCGTGTGAAGTGTGAGGGCAGGGTCGAGGATGACTGCCACCGGCATCATGTGGGGGTGAAAGAATATTTGCTTCAGCTTGTTGCGCTCATCGGTGACAAGCGCTGCGGCATTGTATTCGCCGCCATTCAGCGTTGATGGCACGGCGATCTGCCGGACTGCAGGCGCGCGGAACGGGGAATGGCTCACGCCCGGTCCCATGGGGAACGGATCGAAGCCCGCTTCATCGCGGATATCGTGCTCCATCGCCATGATGACGATCTTGGCGAGGTCAACGGCAGAACCGCCGCCGACGGCCACGACGAGATCAGCGTGGGCTTCCTTGGCGTGGAGGGCAACTTCGGCGGCTTGCTTGCGCGTGGTGTGCTGTGCGATTCCGTCGAAGGTCGCGGCATGCTTGTCGCCGAGCGTATGCCGGATTTTCTCAATCTCGTCGGTCTTGGTGTTCAAGGTGCGGCTGACGATAAGGAAGACGCGCGTTGCCTTTAGTCGTTCCGCTTCTTCGTTGATGGCCTCAGCCGCCGGTCTGCCATAGATCACGCGATCAATTGCCGGAAAATTGTGTGCTCCAGTGCTGCGCATTTTTATCCTCCCATCGGAACTGCGGTCGAAGCCGACATAGTCTTTTATATTATGAGTATCATGCAATAGTGGTTCAAAAATATCGCACCACCTCTGTTAGACGGCCTTCGCCAGGTTCCACGCGAAGCACTGGCGAGGACTTGCCGGCTTCGCGCGCCATCATCCGTCGCCGCCCTTGCCCCGTCGAAAAGTCTCAGCCACATCATGTCTCTTGCAGCTGACTCGGACGCGCCAGTTTCCTGATGCCAATTGAGTGAAGGGCACTAGGCATGTGCACTCCAGTTTTCGTGTGCACCGAAAGGCCAAAACGGGTAGGGCTGGTCGGGAAAAGCTAACGCCGAACGCTGCGATGGTCTTCGGCGTTTGCAGTATATCTTGCACCGCAACCGCCAAGGCCTGCGCACGAATGTTGCTCGATGCTCTCGAACTCCTCGCGTGTCATCTTGCCGATACAGGATGCCCCGACGGTCTCGAAAGCCGAGACGATCGTGGGGTCTTTCGCACGCAGAAGCGTGGAGAATGGCACCGGCCGACGGGCCTAACGCTCTGCGAGATTTGAGTGTCTCAGAGACGCACCCCGGTCGTAGCAAACGCTTGGGCGACGGGCTCCTGGACCCGATTCAAGACCACCACTCCCGCAATCGCGATCACGATGGCCGCGACGCAGCCAAGAAGAAAAGCCTTCATCCGCAGCCTCCTTCGATCGAAACGTCAAGGTGTTTATACGACACGGCTTGCCGCGAGCAAACTCGTTGATCGCACCAAGGCACAGGCGATCTTATGGGCTCTTGAAGATGGGATCGATGGAAAATCCATCGCCCAACAAGCCTACGGACCGAAGCGCCGCGCTATTCAGGTCGACTTCCAATATCGCAAGAAGAAGCGCAAGCACGATGGCAACGAGGATCAGGAAGGGCGAGGCTTCCCGGGAAATGGGATCTTGCGGCCCATCAAGCGCGCGCAGAGCGCGTAGCCGCGCCATCATCCGCAGAAATGGCCGCGTTGGCCCCTGCATGTCAGTCGTCCTTGACGTGACCAGCAAGAGACTAGTCTTCGGACCACCGGCGTTCAAGCGGAGGAGGGCGAAGTCGGGTTATTGCAATGCACGCTCCGGAACGGAAGGCCGTGTTGCCCGGTTGAGTACACGCACCGGAGGATCCGACGTGAAATTGCCAACAACGATCTTGTGCTTCGCAGCACTCTGCTTCTTCCAGAGCGCCTCCGCCCAACCCGCGCAAACCAACTCATCTGCGCCACCAAGCCCTCCCGAGGAGAAGGGTCAACCACAGCCGCAAGGCTGGACGGGCCCAATCAATACAGGTTCGGGTGGCGCGCCCGCCGAGAGTCCCCAAGGTCAGAGTCCGCCTGGAATGCAGGCCGCGCCTCACGGATCGTCCAAGAGCACGACGGCACCAGCCAAGTAGATCGGTTCGGATATTCTCCTCCGTCCGCTGTTCTGGCAATCTGAGAGCGTGAACGTGACGCGGCGAGGGTCAATGAAACTACCTTTCTGCGCGGGCGGCGCCGCAGCCTTGTGGGCCATCTTTGCCGTATCATCCGTGCACGCCGACATGGCGGGACACGGCGGCCCCGTGCGGGCTCTTGCTATTTCCCCCGATGGGAACGGACTCTTGTCCGGCAGCTTCGACTCAGCCGCCATTCGGTGGTCGCTAAAGGGGGAGACAGCGGAGGAGGTGCTGCGGTATCATGCTGATGCAGTCAATGCCGTCGCCTTTCTGAGCGACGGCCGCATGGTCACGGCGGGTGCCGATGCACGAATTGCGGTCTGGATGGCGGGCAGGCGGCAGCCGGATCGGGTGTTCGAGGGACACGTCGGTCCAATCGTCGCACTCGCGGTCTCTCCCGACGGCGCGCTGCTCGCGTCGGCTTCATGGGATCGGACGGTGCGGCTCTGGTCGCTGTCGGACGGCGTGTCGCGCGTGCTCGAAGGGCATTCGCAGAACGTCAACGGCGTCGCCTTCACGTCGGACGGGAGGTCGCTCGTCAGCGCCGGCTATGACCTTACGTTGCGCATCTGGCGGTTGTCGGACGGCCAACCTGAAGTCGTGACGTTGCCGGCTCCGCTCAACGTGGTGGCCGTGGCGCCGGACGGTGAAATCGTCACAGGCGGGGTCGACGGCATGCTGCGGATGCTGACCATGGACGGCAAGGTCAACGGCGAGGTATCGGCCGGCCCAACACCAGTGGTGGCCTTGGCGATGTCGGCCGACGGCAAGCTGATTGCCGCGGCCAGCATCGGAGGCACAGTGGCGATCATCGATCGCAAGTCGCGCAGCCTGCTACGCACGCTGGTCGGGCCTGGGCTGCCGGTGTGGTCGGTTGCCTTCCTTCCGGATCGCGAGACGCTGATGACGGGGGGCGCGGACGGCAAGATCAGGCGGTGGAATGCACGCACTGGCGATCCCGTCGGCTCGAGTCTGATGGGCTCACCGGCCGATCCGCTTGCTGCCTATGCCGGCGATCATGGCGCCGACGTATTCCGGGCGTGTGTTGCCTGTCACACGCTGTCGGACAAGGAGGTCCAGCGCGCAGGCCCGACCCTTGCCGGATTGTTTGGCCGTAAGATCGCATCGCTGCCGGGCTACCGCTTCTCCGATGCCCTGAAGACGATGGACATCGTCTGGACGCCGGAGACGGTTGCAAAGCTGTTCGAGGTTGGACCGAACGCCTACACCCCCGGTACCAAGATGCCGGAGCAGCGCATCGGCTCGCCCGAGGATCGCCGCGCGCTCACCGATTTCCTTGGCCGCGTGACATCGCGATAGCTGCCTCTCAGATCGAATCCCAATTGTCCATCGGAAGATCCCTCATCTCCGGATGTTGCTTGAGGATCTGAATGACGTCGATGCTGGGGTGCTCCTTGAGCGCTTCCGCGACGCAGTGATTGACGTATTTGCGACGCGACAGCCATGCGATCTTCTTGCCCTTGGCCTCGGCTTTGCAGGCGGCGATCGCCTGTTTCACGGCAACCTTTTGTGCCTTGGTCAGTGGAGGAGCGGCAGCTTCGGCCGCTGCGCCGGCGAAAGCGATGGAGATCAAGCACGTCGACAGAGTTGTGATCAAACGAGACATGGTGATGCTTCCCCCGGTTTCCTACCCCTGCGTAGATGTCTGGTGGTCTTGTCTAGTCCTTGCCCTCGCGCTGACGTAGGTAGTCGTCCGTGGTTCGCGGCGGCGTGCGTTCGGGAACGCCCTTGAACGGATTGAACTGCTGCTCGCTCATGACGATGACGCGGCAGTCGGCGCACATCCTGAGCGCCTCGATCCGTTTGTCGCCGGCGGGATACATCCAGTGCCGCCCCTCGAGCTTGGCGGCGATCCGGTCGATCGTGCTTTTGACGCCAAAGGCCGTGCCGCAGCGGACACAGAGCGCGGGCTCCTCTTCCTTGATGACCGCGGCGGGTGCGCGGGCGGCGCGGAAATCGATCTGCGGCTTGAGCGTGATGACCTTTTCCGGACAGGTGGTCTGGCACAGGCCGCACTGCACGCAGGCATCCTCGATGAATTTCAGCACGGGCCGCTCGGGGTCGTCGCGCAGCGCGCCGGTCGGGCAGGCGGAGACACACGAGAGACACAGCGTGCAGCCGCCCGTGTCGACGCTGATCGCGCCGACTGGTGCGCCCTGCGGCAGCGCAATCACGTCCACCGGCTTTGGCGCAAGGCGATGCAGCTCGCTGAGGCCGAAGCGCAGGAGGTCGCGCCGCTTGCCGACGGTCTTGAAGGTCGCCGGTGTTGCGACCGCCGCAAGCGTGCCGATGCCGGTCAGATTGCCGCCGAGCCCGTCAGGGTCGTCGGTCTCGATCGTGGCGACGCGCTGGCCCTCAAATCCGAGACCGCCAAGGATCGCATCGGCAATGCCGATCGTCTGCGATAGTCCGGTCACATCGTGGCGCGGCTTTGCGCGCAGCAGGAAGCGCACGGCTGTTACGCCATAAGCGAATGCTCCGACGATCGCTTCCAGCCCGACCTGCGTGAGTTCGTTGACGACAAAGGGAAGCACGTTCGCCGGAAGACCGTCGCCATGTCGTGCCAGAGCATCGATCAGCGGTGTGCCGTGCGGGCCGTCATGGAACAGCAGCACCGCGTTGGCGCCGCCGGCTTCGTGGTAGGCGAGCAGCATGGCGCGAATTCGTTGAAGCTGCGTATCGGCAGGCGGCAACGTGTAAGATGCAGCGCCGGTCGGGCAGGCGGCGGCGCATTGCCCACAGCCCGCGCAGATGTTCGGGTCAACAGCGACATGATCGCCGGCGGGCGTGATTGCGCCGGTCGGGCAGAGATCGAGGCAGCGATGGCACCCCGTGCGCTTCGAGCGCGAATGGGCGCAAAGACCGGGCGTAACGTCGACATATTTCGGCTTGTCGAAGCTGCCGACGAGATCGCGTGCGGCGAGCACGGCACGCAGCACCGCGGCGGGATCGTTCGGGTCGGCGCGGAGATACCCATCGCGCACGTCGTATGCGGGAAACAGTGGCATTCCGCCCGAAAGGTCCAGCACGATATCGCAGTGCGACGTCACTCCGTTTCGGGGAGGGTCAAGCATGAAGCGATCGCGCGAGGAGGGGCGGGGCCTGGCATAGTCGTCGATCGTGAGCTCGAAGGCGCCAAAGTGTCCTTTTGCGGAGCGGATGGTGCCCCTCACGATCGGGAAGACCGTTGCCGCCTGCGGCACGGTGTCACTGATCTGCTTCAGCATGACCGTGACGTCGAGGTGATCCGCAAGCAGCCGGCCGGCCTCGATCGCGGCTTCGTCGCGCCCATAGATCAGGATCACGCCGTCGCTCGACAGGGTGACCAGCGGATAGTCGGGCGCCGGGATGGAGGCGGCCGCCAACAGGGCGGCCATTTTCGCGCCGGTGCGCGCCCCTTCGTGTGACCAGCCGGCCGTCTCGCGGATATTGACAAAGCTGATCGCCTTGGCCCGTTCGCCCGCCTCGTGCGAAAACTGCGCGGCCTGCTGCGTGCAGGCGACCGTCAGCGGGCCAGTCTCCGCGGCTGCCTTGCGGAAATGATCGAGTTCGGGCCCGCAGAGATGGCGAAAGCCTCTGATCTCGCTGTTCGGACATCCGCGCCGGATCGCGGCCATGTCGAGACGCATCGTGTCTTCGCACGAGCAGATCAGGACGGTCTTCGATGGCTGTTCCAGGTTGACCCCTCCGCCATTCGGGCGCCGACGACGGACTCGCGCCGACCCTTCGCCTCGTATAGACATTATTCATCGGGAAGAAAAGGAAAGCGGAGGACGGCCTGACGTCGACCCCTGTCAGCCACGTTTCCGTGGCGGAACCGATCCATCTGCCGCCGCCGTTCACATTGGTGCGGTTGCGCGAGAGTGGCGACGCTTTTGCCCAAGCATGCCGCATTGCACCGGAGAGTGGCGCCGGCACGCTCGTCTACGTTGGGCGCTTTGACCTGGCGGAGTTCGCCGTGGTGCTCGAGCCGGCTGAGCCGCTGCGCAGCGCGCGACGCGCGTTCTACGCCGGCATGGTCGCGCTCACCGATGCCCTGCGCGCCTACGCGCCGCCGAGCAAGTCGATCGCGATCGGCTGGCCGGACGCCGTCTGGATCGACGGAGGCCTGGTCGGCGGCGGCCGCATGGGGTGGCCTCTCGCGGCCGTTGAGGAGGAGCCGTCGCCGTGGCTGGTGTTCGGCGCGATGATCCGGACGATTGCCATGAATGACGACGAGCCTGGTGTTCATCCGCTCGCCTCGGCGCTCGACCTGGAAGGCTTTGGTGAGGCCGGCGCGGCGCAGATCACAGAGAGCTTTGCCCGGCACCTGATGCTGGCATTCGATGGCTGGCAGGCGGACGGTTTTGACGGCGTCGCGCGCGAATATCTGTCCCGCATGCCGCGCGAGCGACAGACCGTACGGCGCATCGACGATCGCGGCGATCTCCTCACGCGCCGGATCGGGATCGGCGCGATCGAGCGTGGCGACCTCGTGCAGGCGCTCGCGACCCCATCCTGGCTCGATCCGGCGCTCCGGGGGCCGCGGCTGTGAAGCTCCTGCGCACCATCGCGCTCGATCCCTCCGACACATTCGTGTTTGATGTGGCGGCGGAGCCGGGCGAATGGGCTGTCTCCGGCGTTTTCCGCTTTTGGGATTGCGATGCTGCGAAGCTCGAGGGAAAGGCGCGCGCGGCTTTTCGCGGCGGTTTCCTCGGGGTGCAATCCTGGGGCTGGTCGACGCTGGCGCAGATCGTTCCGGCCACCGAGGACGATTACCGCAGCCTGGTCGATCTCCTTGCCGGGCAACTGGTCGATCGTTTCGGCGCGCCGGATATGGCGGCCGCGAAGAGCGCCGCAGAGGAGGAGGTAGCGTTTTCGCAGTCGCTCTGCAGCCATCCGATCAGCTCCCTTGTTGCGGTGCACCGGGCCGTAAGCGACGGCGAGGTTCGCGAGTCCTTCCGCCGACTGCAACTGCGCGAAGGGCAGGGGCACGGCAAGGCGTTCTCGTTCATGGAAATGGAGGACGACATCGAGCCTGACGGCAATCTCAAGCTTGTGGATCTGGGCCGGAGGCCAACCGCCAGATGAACGATTTCTGGATTGCCTGCGGCCATCATCTGCTCGATCGCGACGAGGGCGGTGGGCTCCGCGTTACCGACGAATTCCTCAAGGCCTATTTTGCCCGTCCCGAGCTGATGCCGCCGGAGGATGCGTGTCAGGTCGAACGCCGACTGCACCGGGAGTTGCTCTCCGATCCGCGCCAACCGGTCAGCGCCGGCGAAATCGCCGGTATTGCCGACCCCGACGCCCGGGAGAACTGGCAGTTCGTGCTGGCCTTTCGCGATCTCCTGTTGCGGCATCCGACGCTCGAAGCCGCTTATCTTGCGACGGTGCGCGCAGGCGCGAACGATCTGCCGCCGCTGTTCGTCAATCAGTTCGTGCACGTCATCCTGCGCAATGCGCTCGACGGTTGCGACGATCCGTTCGTGCTGCGCGCGGCCGAACTGTTCTTCCGGGCCCAGCGGATTCTGCCGCATGAGCAGGCCCTGCTGCTCGGCGACGAGGAGATCGTCGGCCGAATTAGCCCAACTCCGGTGCTCTCGCTGATGTCGATGCTGGGCGCCACGACCGATGCGGTGGTCGATGTCTTGAACGCGGAGAATGTTGCTGCCTATTGGCAGCGCAGCGACCAGTTCGACATGGCCTTCGACCTCACGGCCGACGGTATGGGGCCGACTGCCCTGGCGCAGGTGATGAGGCGCTGGCTCTCTCATCTGCTCGGTCTGGACGTCACGATCGAACCGTTGCGCGCACTGCAGGACGCAAAGCTCACCTGGTATGTCGGGCTCGATGCCGATGCCACAAGGCTCGGTGATCGTCTCTGGCACGGCGAGGAGCTCGACGGGCCCAGCGCCGACCGTGTGCTCGCGCTGTTCCGCCTCACCTTTGTCGATTCAGCGCTCGCGCTCGACGATGTCGAGGACGAGCCGGTCTACCTGATCCTGTCGATGTCGGCGGATCAAAAACTGCGCATGAAGCCCCAGAATCTGCTGACAGGCTTGCCGGTCAAACGTCTGGAGATGGTGACATGAGCCCCGCGGCGCTGCCATTGCTGTCGATTCCGGTCGGTGTCGTGGTGGAGCGGCGCAAGGCCGACTCTCCTTGGGTCGATTTCATCTGGCGTGGCGTCGCCATCCTGCCGGACGAGCCCGCCACGAGACCCTGGACCGTGCTTCGCGAGCAGGACTGCACGACGCTGTTCTATGCCGGAAGCGCGACCGTGGATCTTTATCCGTCCGAGACGGCGCGCTATCGCGACAATCTTGCCTCCGGCAGTCCGAGCATCTGGACCGTGCTGTCGCCTTCGGAAGGCGTGTGGCCCTATGTCGTCACGACCGTTACCGCCGATCCCGCGGAAGGCGAGAGCTTTACCGAGGCTGCCGACAATCTCGTCGAGGCGGTGCCGATGCCGGAGGTGCTGCGGGAGGTGATTGAAAGCTTCGTTGTCGAGCACCATGTCGAGCGGGAGTTCGTCAAGCGCAAGCGGCGCCGGGCTGACCCCGAGGCGCTCGCCCGGCGCGAACATGAAGGCGGACAGGAATGAGCGAGGAAGAGTTCCTTGCGCGTTGGTCCCGCCGCAAGCGCGAGTCGCGACCGGAGCCGGCTAAGCCTGCCGAGGCGCAGCCCGCGCCGCCGCCCGAGGCCAAGGATGGTGCAAAGGACGTCGCGAAGGACGGCGAGAGCGAGTTCGACCTCTCAAGCCTGCCATCGATCGACGAGATCAACGCTGCGACCGACGTCACCGCGTTCCTGCGCAAGGGTATTCCGCAGGAGTTGAGCCGTGCGGCCCTTCGCCGCGCCTGGGCGGCCGATCCCGCCATTCGCGACTTCATCGGGCTCGCGGAGAATGCGTGGGACTTCAACGATCCGACCGCGATGCCGGGTTTTGGGCCGCTCGATTGCTCTTCGGAGGAACTGGCCGCACTCGTCGATCGCATCGTCGGCGGGGTGCGTGAGGCAGTCCGATCCCTCCCCGAGGCGTCGATTGAAACTGCGGATTCTTCAGCGCATTTGCATCAAGCCGATTCGACAGCCGTATCCGACGTCGTCGAGCCCCCGATCGAGGCGGAATGCCCAGCGATCCCTGCTGCAGCGCAACTGACGGTGGCGGACAGACCTGCGGATTTTGCCGAGCCCGTCAGGCCGCGTACGCACGGTGGTGCACTGCCGCACTGAGCAGCACGACCAAAGACTATAGGCTTGGGCTATGGGCGGGCGATTGACGGTTCGTGGAACCGGGATTACGCTTCTTCCTAGTGCTTTGTTAGAAAAGCAAAAATCAAGCAGACGGGACTCTTGGATGGGAGGTCCACGTGCGTGATGACGGGCTTGATCGTGCGATCGATGCCGCGGGCGGCATCGCCCAGCTTGCGCGCAAAATCGGCATCAGCCAGCCGTCCGTCTCGAACTGGACGCGCGTGCCCGCACAACGGGTGATTGCGGTCGAAACCGCCACCGGCGTTCCTCGCAACGACCTGCGGCCCGACCTCTACAGCGAACAAGCCGTTTCCTCAGAGCTCGTCGATCCCGTCGATGCTGCGCGGGCGCAGGAATACGCGCTGCTGGCAATGCTGCTGTCTGCGCCGCCGTCGCGACGATTGCTCGACCAGCTTTCCATGTTGACGGACGACACGACGCCGCTCGGGCGCGCGCATGTTGCGCTGGCTGAGGCGGCCTCAAGCGCTGTCGCGGCGAAAGTCGAGCGCGAATATTTCGACCTGTTCGTCGGGCTCGGCCGCGGCGAATTGCTGCCCTACGCCTCCTATTACCTCACTGGCTTCCTCAACGAACGGCCATTGTCGCGCCTGCGTGCGGACCTGGCGGGGCTCGGCATCGAGCGGGTTGCCAACAACTCCGAACCTGAGGATTCCGCCGCCATCCTGTGCGAGATCATGTCGGGCCTTGCCGACGGACGCTTCGGCGTCTCGCCCGATGCCCAGCGCGCCTTCTTCGAAAAACATGTGTCGCCCTGGATGGCGCGGCTGTTCGCCGACATCGAGAGTGCCGGGAACGCCCGTTTCTATCGGGCAGTCGGCGCGCTCGGTCGCACCTTCATCGGGATCGAGACGGAAGCATTCACATTCGCCAACTGATCGACGCGCGTCGGTCCGGGAGAAATGCGATGAGTGAAGAAACCAAAGCCAAGGTCGGACGCCGCGATTTCTTGCGCAAGGTCGGCATCGGTACGGTCGGCGCGGGCGCGACGCTCGCGACGCCGCTGGTCGGCTCCGCGCAAGCGGACAGCGAGAACAACGATGAGAAGCGCAAGGCGCGCTACAAGGAATCCGACCACGTGAAGGCCTATTACCGCGTCAATCGCTACCCGACTTGAGAGGGAGGCCGCCCGTGCTTATCAAGCGAACCCACCAGAATTCCAATCGCCGCGGTTCTGTCGCGAACACCCTTGCAAGCCAGACTACCGGTCTCGATCGCCGTACCTTCCTGCGCCGGTCCGGTCTTGCGGGTGGCGCGCTCGCAGCCCTCGGCACCCTGCCGGTTTCAGGCGTGCGCAAGGCGGAAGCGGCCGTGGCGGGTCCGCTAACCGCCGGCGCCGCCGTCAAGAAGAGCATCTGCACGCATTGCTCGGTCGGATGCACCGTGACCGCGGAGGTATTGAACGGGGTTTGGATTGGCCAGGAGCCGAGCTGGGAGTCCCCCATCAATCGCGGATCTCATTGCGCGAAGGGCGCTTCGGTGCGCGAGCTGGTGCACAGCGAGCGGCGTCTGCGCTATCCGATGAAGCTCGTGAATGGGCAATGGACGCGCGTCTCCTGGGACACCGCGATCAACGAGATCGGCGACAAGATCTTCGAGGTTCGCGAAAAATCGGGGCCGGATTCCGTCTATTGGCTCGGCTCGGCCAAGATGACCAATGAAGGCTCGTATCTGTTCCGCAAACTCGGGGCGTTCTGGGGCACCAACAACACCGATCATCAGGCACGCATCTGCCATTCCACCACCGTCACCGGCGTCGCCAACACCTGGGGCTACGGCGCGATGACGAACAGCTACAACGATATTCGCAATGCCAAGACCCAGATGATCATGGGTGGCAATCCGGCCGAGGCGCATCCGGTTTCGTTGCAGCATTTGCTCGAGGGCAAGGAGCTGCAAAAGGCCAACTTCATCGTCATCGACCCGCGCATGACGCGCACCGCCGCGCACGCGACGGAATACGTGCGGATGCGTCCGGGTACCGACATTCCCGTGCTCTATGGCATCATGTGGCACATCCTCCAGAACGGCTGGGAGGACAAGGAATTCATCAAGCAACGCGTCTACGGCTTCGACGATCTCCGCAAGGAAGTGGAGAAATGGAATCCGCAAGAGGTCGAGCGCGTCACCGGCATTCCCGGCGAACAGCTCAAGCGGGTGGCTAAGATGTTCGCCACCGAGAAGCCGTCGACGCTGATCTGGGCCATGGGCCAGACCCAGAAGACCGTCGGCACCGCCAATGTGCGGGCGAGCTGCATCCTGCTGCTCATGACCGGCAATGTCGGCGGACCGGGCATGGGCGCCAACATCTTCCGCGGCCACGATAACGTGCAGGGCGCGACCGATGTCGGGCTCGATATCGTGACGCTGCCGTTCTACTACGGCCTTGCAGAAGGCGCCTGGAAGCACTGGTCGCGGGTCTGGGAAGTCGACTACGAGTTCCTGAAGTCGCGCTTTGATTCCAAGCAGATCATGGAAACTCCTGGCATTCCGCTGACCCGCTGGTTCGAGGCGGTGACGCTACCGAAAGATCAAGTCGCTCAGAAGGACAACGTGCGGGCCGTGTTCGTTCAGGGACACGCCAGCAACAGCATCACCCGCATTCCGGAGTCTCTCAAGGGCCTGAAGGCGCTGGACCTGCTTGTCATTGCCGACCCGCATCCCACGACCTGGGCGTCGCTGGCGGTGGAGGCTGGCCGCAAGGACGGCATCTACATTCTTCCGGTGGCCACGCAATTCGAGTGCAAGGGATCTCGCGTCGCCTCGAACCGCTCGCTGCAATGGGGCGAGCAGATCGTGAAGCCGATCTTCGAATCCAAGGATGATCTCGAGGTCATCTATCTCATGGCCAAGAAGCTCGGCTTCGCCGACCAGATGTTCAAGAAGATCAAGGTCGAGAACAACCTGCCTGAAGCAGAAGACGTGCTGCGCGAGATGAACCGCGGCAGCTGGTCGACCGGCTATTGCGGCCAGTCGCCGGAGCGGCTCAAGGCGCACATGAAGAACCAGGCAAAGTTCGACATGCTGACGATGCGCGCGCCGAAGGACGATCCCGAAGTCGGCGGCGATTATTACGGCCTGCCGTGGCCGTGCTGGGGCTCGCCGGAAGTCAGGCATCCCGGCACGCCGCTGCTCTACAACACCAATCTCGCGGTGATGGACGGCGGCGGCACGTTCCGACCACGCTTCGGTATCGAGCGCGAGGAGAAGCTGCCGGACGGAACCACGCGCAAAGTCAGTATGCTGGCCGACAAATCCTATTCCAAGGATTCCGAGATCCAGGACGGCTATCCCGAATTCACGCTGGCGAGCCTGAAGAAGCTCGGCTGGGACACCGATCTCACCGAAACGGAGATGGCCACGATCATGAAGGTCAATCCGACCAATCCGGATTCGGTGTCGTGGTCGCTCGATCTCTCAGGGGGCATCCAGCGGGTCGCGCTCAAGCACGGCTGCGTGCCTTATGGCAATGGCAAGGCTCGCATGAACGCATTCGGCCTGCCTGATCCGATTCCGGTCCATCGCGAGCCGATCTACACGCCACGCGTCGACCTCGTCGAGAAATATCCGACGCTGCCCGATGCCAAGCAGTTCCGCATGCCCAATATCGGCTTCTCGGTGCAGAAGGCTGCCGTGGAAAAGGGGATTGCCAAGCAGTTCCCGCTCATCCTCTCCTCGGGCCGTCTGGTCGAGTATGAGGGCGGTGGCGAGGAGACGCGGACCAATCCGTGGCTTGCCGAACTGCAGCAGGACATGTTCATCGAGATCAATCCGGCCGATGCTGCCGATCGCGGTGTCAAGGATGGCGGCTGGGTCTGGGTCACGGGCGCCGAGAACAATTCCAGGGCGAGGATGAAGGCGCTCGTCACTGAGCGCGTCGGCAAGGGTGTCGCCTGGATGCCTTTCCATTTCGGAGGCTGGCTGGGAGGCAAGGATCTTCGCAGCGCCTACCCGAAAGGGACCGATCCGATCGTTCTTGGCGAAAGCGCGAACACCATCACCACCTACGGATACGATCCCGCGACCGGCATGCAGGAGCCCAAGGTCACGCTTTGCCAGATCGCGGCGGCATAAGGAGCAACGACGATGGCACGTATGAAATTCCTCTGCGACGCCGACCGTTGCATCGAATGCAATGCCTGCGTCACCGCTTGCAAGAACGAGCATGAGGTGCCCTGGGGCATCAACCGGCGCCGCGTGGTCACCATCAATGACGGCAAGCCGGGCGAGCGCTCGATCTCGATGGCCTGCATGCATTGCACCGACGCGCCCTGCGCGGCGGTGTGCCCGGTGAACTGCTTCTACACCACCGCCGATGGCGTGGTGCTGCATTCCAAGGATCTCTGCATCGGCTGCGGGTATTGCTTCTACGCTTGTCCGTTCGGCGCGCCGCAATATCCGAAGGTCGGAAACTTCGGCTCGCGCGGCAAGATGGACAAATGCACCTACTGCGCCGGCGGCCCGGAGGCCGACGGAAGCAAGGAGGAATACGAGAAGTACGGCGCGAACCGCCTCGCCGAGGGCAAGCTGCCGCTGTGTGCCGAAATGTGCTCGACCAAGTCGTTGCTTGCGGGCGACGGCGAGATCATCGCCCAGATCTACAAGGAGCGCGTCTTGAAGCGCGGCTACGGCTCGGGCGCGTGGGGCTGGAAGACCGCGTATCGCGAGACAATCGAGTCCTGAAATGGACAACCGAAGGGCGCACAACACCGGGAGGACGTGATGGCGTCAATTGAAAGGATCATTCGCCTGGCTTTCGGCGCGTGCGCGCTGCTCCTCTTGGTCATGGCGGCGCCCGCAACTGCTCAGCAGGTCAATCCGACCGCGAGTGCGGTCAAGGAGCAGCAGCTTTTGCAGGAGCTCAACCGGATCCAGGGGCGCGTCAGCATTCCCGATCAGCGGTCGGGCGTTCTCGAGCAGCCGCAGGGGCGGGAATGGCGTGAGTTCCGCAACGTGACATTGCGCTGGGTCGGGGGCGTTGCCATCCTTGGCATGATCGCGATCATCGTGATCTTCTATCTCTCCGTCGGGATGGTACGTCTCGAAGCCGGACGGTCGGGCCGCACCATCGTGCGCTTCAACATGTTTGAACGCTTCGTGCACTGGATGACCGCGAGTTGCTTCATTGTCCTGGCCATTTCCGGGCTGAACATCACGTTCGGCCGGCCATTGCTGCTGCCGCTGATCGGCTTCGAAGCTTTCTCCGAATGGTCGCAATGGGCCAAGTACGCCCACAACTATCTGAGCTTCCCCTTCACCATCGGCGTCGTCCTGATCTTCCTGATGTGGATCGGCGGCAATATCCCGAACAAGGTGGATGTCGATTGGGCGAGGCGCGGCGGCGGCCTGATCGGTCACGATCATCCGCCGGCCTATCGCTTCAATGCCGGCCAGAAGATGATCTACTGGATCGTCGTGATCGGCGGCGGCTTGGTTGCAATCACCGGGTACGCGCTCATGTTCCCGTTCTATATGACCGGGATCGAGGCCATGCAGATGGCCCAGATCGTCCACTCCATTGTGGCCGTACTGTTTGTCGCGGCGATGATCGGGCACATCTATATTGGCACGATCGGAATGGAAGGTGCGTTCGAGGCGATGGGCTCAGGCGAGGTCGACGTTAACTGGGCGCGCGAGCACCATAGCCTCTGGTTCGACCAGGAGACGGCACGAGCGGGGCCCGACGACGGACAGTCACGACCCGCAACCGAGGCGGCAGAGTAAGACGGACAGCCGCGAAAGCGGGTGGTTCGCTCTATTGCGCCGGTTCTTTCGCAAACAAGATCGAACGGTCTTGCATCTCCTGTTCAGGGAGCTTGTTCGCCTGACCTGTCTGCAGTTCTTGGATGGATGGCATGCCGTTCTGATCGAACAGTGCGTGCGATCTGAGCATGCTGCTGGCCGCTCCGGCGAGAAGCAAGGCTGCAATGAGCGAGAGCATGAGGCGTTTCATGCGCATCTCCGTCTGCCATGTCCACCCAGCACGACGGATACACGTATATTGTCTTGCGCAATGTGAGCCACTTCACAGCTAGCGGTTCCGAAGTCATCGACGCGTCTCGTCCAACGAAGCCGGAAGTACGAAGCGAGGAAACGGGAAGAGCCCGATCAGACTCGCGCGAATACGTTCGGCGCTGTCTGTTGTGATGCGACTTTGGTCGTGATGAGAGCCGGAATCAGGGTCTAAGCTGCGATGTTTGCCGCTGTGCAAGTGGCCGTATGGCCTCGCTCTCGTGGGCGCGATGTGGGCACCGGTAGACCCCAAAGGATCCATCGAAGGCAATTGGCGCCTGTCGAAGGCGGGCTAGAGAGGACACGGCACGCTTGCGGCGAACAGGGTTGCGCATCCATGCTGGTCTTTGATTCAGCCAGCATGGTGATCAGAAATGCACTAACTTGGGAATCGTTCGCGTGCGATATCTCGTTGCTCGTGGCTTTCGCGCACGCGACGCCGATGGTCGTCTGTCTCCCGAGCGCCGTGCTTCCGCCCTTCGTACTCTCTCCCGGAGCCGCTTCAATTGAGCGAGCAGGTTAACGAGCTCGATCGCTGTATGATGCAGAACAGCCAGGCTGCAAACCCCAGTACTCACTATAACACCCCAACAGGCCTTGCCGAATCCGTGACGGGAAGATCGAATTTGTGACGACGTGACAATAATTTCTAAGCAATGGATCCCGGAGTCGTCCGTTCGCTTTACGACGATACGCAGAAATATTTTCGAGCACTCTAGTGCATTGCATCAAAATGCTTGCATCGGAAAAGGGAGTTTGGACGCGCGCTTTGAAATGGCCCTGGCATTACTTCAGCGCGAAGGAGCCGCACGAAGGATATCCACCGTCCGGGCGATTGATTCTTCGACCCAGGCCTCGCGGGCGAACCAGTTGTGATTGGCCTCACAGATTGGGCAAAGAGTATTGCCGAAAAACACGATGCTCCGCAGGAAAGTCTCGCGATCGGATTTGATGCCGGTAGGAATCGCGCGACCCGTTTGCGGACACTCGACCATGACCATACCCATGTGACCCTCCCAGAAACATACTGCTGAAAAAGGGGCCGGTCGGCTGGAGTGCGCTCTCGTCGGTGCGGGTTACTTGGGGGGGCATCGCACCTGGGGTCGTTGTCGAGCAAAGGGCAGCTTGCTCGTGACGACGCTTCTCCAACCGACCGGATTCCTGCTTGGCGAATTCTCGGGATACCGCCGGCTTAGCCGGCAGGCCTATGAAATGAGGCTTTCGGCTTCAACCGAAGGCTTCAGGGAGGCCCTCACAATTAGCATGTCCCAATCCCTGCGGCTTCGTGCCAAATATTCTGCTAAATATCTTCCTCTTGACGGACAGATCGGCCAACCGGATCACTGGTCTCACTCCCCCTCACGCAACTCGTTAACATTATCTTTTCGCATTTAATGCGCAATTAAATTCGTGTTGTCGGTCCGGTTTGCGACTCTCGGTCGATTTATTTTGTGGGCTGTCGCGGCGGGGTGTCGTCATCGAAAAGGTCGGGCCCTTCGCACGCTCGGCCCATCCCACTACCGGCCATCAGTCCGGTGCGCGCCGCCAATTTGCTTTGGTAACGGGTGGTCAGGTTCGGTTCAAATATGAAATAAATTTTGATTATATGGCACTGTTGTAAATATCGTTGTTAATTGCTGCCGATCACGTAAGCTAAGCTCGTCCAGGTTTCGTTCGGCTGGAGGAGACAATGTGGGATTTAACTCTTAGCGAGTACGATTTCGCCCCCGATGCGCCGCAGTTGGCCCAGATGCGCGCGGATTTGATAGGCATTGGCGAGAAGGAGCGCATTCTGCGAGAACGCAGTGCCGATCGCGAAGCCTATCGGTACCTCCTGGATGCTCATCGGTTGAGCGCGAGCGCACTTTCTTTGAGAGCAGGTGTTGAACATTTCTCCGGAGGGAGGGGGTAGGGCGGCCAGCTGTGGCATGACGGACCGGATTGTCGCTTCGAAACGAGGCCGATTGGGTCACTTGTGCCCGGCAGACGGGAATTGCTGCGCCGCGGATGGTTCGGATTGACTTCGTGGGCTGCCGAGGCCGCGACGATAGCATCCCAGGCGCTGTCGTCGCTTCGTCGGTACAGCGAGGCAGATGTCTTCACATTGGTTGGAGCCGTGCTGGAAAGATCGTCGGCAGAGATGGTGTTGAGACCGGCTTCGGACGCAGTGTTCGCGCTGCTGGACGGTCGATCGGTGCTCTTCAGCGGAGCAGGGCAGAAGATCTTTGAACTGGACCGAATAGGGGCATTCATCTGGTGTAAGCTGGCGCAAGGCGCCTCTCTGGAAGACGCCTGTAAGGGGCTTGGGACGCTAGGCGTTGACGAGCACACGGCGCGCCAGTTCACGCGACAGGTCGTAGATGCCTGGATCGATCGAGCGTTGCTCGAGGTCGACTGGCAAATGCGGACCGATTGTGCCTTCTCAGCGGTACTGGGCCGGCACCGAATAGGGGTCCGAGCTGCAAATCGGGACCTGTTGGGGCGGCTGTGCTCGCTGTTTTGTGTTTCAGACCAGAGCGCCGGCGGCGATGACGACATTGCGATCGAGGCAATGATGCTGGACGAGCAAGTGATCTTGCGCGGAGAGGATTCCAGCATCTCCAGATGTCAAGTCGAGGCTCTGGCCCCAACGATCAAAGCTCACATCACCGAGCGGCTTATTCGAAGCGATCGCTGGACCTTCTCCCTTCATGCCGCTTCTCTTGTGAAGGACGGTATGGGCCTGTTGTTGTGCGGCCAACCGGGAGCTGGAAAGTCTACCCTCTCATTGCAGCTGGTGGATGCCGGACTTCGGTACGCCGGCGATGACGTTGCGCTGGTTGGCGCGGACGGAGCGATCTGCGGCATCCCGTTTGCACTCACCCTCAAGGAGGGATCGTGGGATTTGCTCTCGCGACTACATGGCGGCCGGTACGATGCGACGCATTGCCGCTCCGACGGCGTTCTGGTGCGATACGTACCCATTGCGGATGCGTACCGCCAGAGCTTTTCCGCAAGCTGGATTATCTTCTTGAACCGTGTCGCGAGCGGTCCGGCCGAACTAACCGCGATAGATCGACTGGATTCGATGAAGCGGCTCATCGATAACGCGTTTGCTGCTGACGGAAGACTTTCGCAGGCCGGCTTTTTCGCCTTGAAGCGGATCATCGCGGGCGCGCGCTCGCTTCAACTCACCTATTGCGAGGCCGCGGAGGCTCGGCGCGTGCTTATGGATCTATGCAATGGCAAGGCATAGCGCGGCGCTGACGAGCCTCTGCAATTGCCTGCGAGGCATGCCACCTGTCGATGTCGAGTGGACGTCCGTAATCGCGCTCGCAAATCAGACACTGACGACGCCGGCGCTCATCGATTTTGTCGACAAATTTGCACCGATCCTTTCGGAGGACGTCTGCGGATATATTCGCCAGATCCACCGCCGGAACGTGCTGCGGAACAATCGGCTCGTCGCTCAACTCGAAGAAGCCGTCATTGCGATGAACGACCTGGGAATTACGCCAATCATGCTCAAGGGGGCATCGACACTGGTGACCGCGCCCGAGGAGCGACGAGGCGTTCGGCTAATGTCTGACCTGGATATTATGGTTATGCCGGACGACGCCAGATTGGCGGTCTCCGCCCTATGCGCAATTGGCTACGATGTAGACTATGAGACCCCTCCTGAAAGCCCTAGATGGCATGTCGAGCTAAATCGCTCGCAGGATGTCGGGACCATCGACCTGCAGCGGGCAGCTCCAGGTCCTGCGTACCTCTACCAGAGCTTCGGGCACCCGCTGAACCATTGTGTGCCGGCGCCGCTGGGGCGCGGACGCGTGTATATCCCCGCGCCCACCTACCGGGCGCTCATGTTGATCATCCATGATCAATTTCAAGACTACGGTTATTGGCTGGGCGATCTCGATCTGCGGCACCTTGTGGAATTGCGCGATATGAGCAATTCTGCTGAGGGCCTGGATTGGAAAGAGCTTGCCTCTCTTGTGTCAGGCGAATTGATGAAGAACGCGGTTGAAACTCAGCTGTTCGCTCTTGCTGAGTTGCTTGGCGTCGAGATTCCGCAAGAGTTGCGCTCTCGGCTGATTCCCCGTCTGCAGTTCATGCGACAGTTGATGCAAGCACGATTTCCGGCCACACGCGTGCCCTTCCTCGCAATGATGATGCTGGATCTCGGAAACTACCGGAAGATGGCGAATGGCACCATCCAACCCACTGCGCGCCGGCGTGGATTGTGGTCCCTGCCGAGGATGGGAACCCTGCAGTTTCTGTTGAAGGCGGCCGTCGCGGTGCGCGCAGGGAAGGCCTAAAATCACAAGCTTCTCCGTAAAGGCGGCAGCTCCGAAGCGAACGCTTTCAATTGGCCGCGTTCCGAGCGGCTGCCAGCTTCCGTGGATCAAACGATTTCGCGCATGCGGGATTTGCAGTGGCAGGGCAATCAATGCCCCTGACCACCAGCATTCTGGTCGGAGGCTTCACCGTTCTCGTGAATCCTGAACTCCTCCAATGTGTGCCCTGATTGTAGTGCGGCGACCAGCCAGCGCGGCTGTTTGCCACGTCCAGACCAAGTCTCTGTCGGTTTGAGAGGGTTGAAGTATTTCGGTACGACCTTTGGGTATTTGCGGCGGGGAGGCTGGCCTAGGCCCATCTCTGCCGCCCCGCTCTCGGGCTCACCGACCTGTTCCGGTTGATTGAGTTGCGCCAGGCGCTTCTCCAACTCCCGCTTTTCGGCCGTGATCTTTTCAGCAAGAATCTTTGTTAGCTCCTCGTGGAGGAGCCAAAGTTCCTCAAAATCCATGGTTTCGAGATCTTGCCTGCGCATACGATTCTGGTCACCGTTCGACCCACGCCCCGACTATCTTGTCATCTCCACGCCGAGTATCGTTTCCGAGCGCCAAATCTGGGGATAGATCCAAGGCTGGTTTTTCAAATTAGCGTGACGATAAATAAATAATATATTATTTAATATTTATTGCGAGGATTATTTTCGTTATTTTTAATGCCCCGAAGAAAGGGGTCGAATGTTATCGATTGCCCTCTGGGCGCCTTCAGGAGGCCATCAGCCGGTTCATTGCTCCCGCGGCTGAATAGACTGATAGCCAGGCTTTGAAGCCACAAATCCAGCTGCGACGGCTCGCCCTCAGGCGTATTGCAGTCCCTCAGCATCCCGGATGCCGCGGGTCCATGGTTCAGTAAGAGCGAAGCAGCGCGGCCCGCGTGCCGGATATGTTTTTCGAGGGCGCGGCATGGGAGGTCGATCCCACGCCCGACCTACCGTGTCATTCTTCACTTGAGTCGAGACGTCGGTGCACGCAAGGCGCGTAATGTTACTTCGGCCGCTATTAAATTCAGCGGATAAGTTCATTTTTTTGTCTTGATCAGAACCGGCGGCGCAGTTATGTGGAGCACGAACCTGCCGTTCGGTTCCAAATATTTTTGAATAAGCTGATCACTTGGTTCTTGATTACCCGGCCGGGACAATATTAAATGGGCGCAACTACAGGATGCTAGCATGTCGACCAAGAAGCTCGAACTAGAAGCGATGTCTCTCGACGATCTATGGTCGCTTCATGAGGAAATTAGCGGCATTTTGTCGGATCGGATTAAGGCCGAGAAGCAGGAACTCGAGAAACGCCTAGCGGTTCTCGGCGGGGGGATGGCTGTGTTGGCCGAAGCAGGCGGGCCGGGCGTCTCGCCGACCGGCAAGCAGAGGCGCAAATATCCGCGCGTGCTGCCGAAATATCGCAATCCCCAGACTTCCGAAACCTGGTCAGGGCGTGGCAAGCGGCCGCGGTGGTTGGTTGCTGCCATGAAATCCGGCCGTCGGATCGAAGAGTTTCGCATAGGGGCAGCGGCTCCGAAGCTCCGGCAGCGGGCGTGAAACCTCGCTGCGCCAGCGGGGTTGCGGAGTCTGGGGCTTTGGGCGGGGATCAACCCTAGTAGGCGTTGCGGCCCCGCAAGACCTCCATCGGAGTTTGCAACACGATTGCGAGATCCAGCCGAAGACTCCAATTGTCGATGTACCAGAGATCGTACTGTACACGTGCTTCGATCATGGACGCTGTGGGTGTTGCACCGCGGCAGCCGTGGATCTGGGCCCATCCAGTCAATCCTGGCCTGACCCTGCGGCGAAACGCGTAGTTTCGCACGAGCTTGTCAAATTCCCCGTCGTGGGCCAAGGCATGGGGACGCGGACCCACCAGCGACATGCTGCCGTCAAGAACATTTAGCAGCTGTGGCAGTTCATCGAAGCTTGACCGCCGTAGCCATTTGCCGACGCGGGTGACACGTCGATCGGCGTGGTGGGCCTGAAGGATCACGGGCCCGTCCTCGAGCACATGCATGGTCCGGAATTTGCGGATCAAGAAGGTCCGGCCGTTGAAGCCACAGCGCTTCTGCCGAAAGAATACAGGGCCTGGAGAATCCAGTTTGATCGCGACTGCGGCCAACGCAAGCAGCGGCGCAAGTATCGCCAGCGCGAGTCCCGCGCCAATAATATCAATCATCCGCTTCGTCGCGCATTCCAGCGGTGTGAGGGGGCCGGGCTGAAGTTCTACACAAACGGCGCTTCCAAGACTTCGCGTATGATGTCGAAGCAATTCGGATGGTGTGCCGACCGGCACAAACATGATCGGGAACGGCAATACCCGTAAATCGGCAATGAGGGCCCGAAGTTCGTGCCATCGTTCCGGCTTAGCTTCCACCACCACCTGCTCAAGCTGGCAACTGCGAATGTAATCGATCACGCGGGCGGTGAGCCGCCTTCGACAGACAGGACCAAAGCCCATTGGAGGCAAGCTGAACCGTCCCTTGACGCAATAACCGTGCATGGCGAGCGCTTCAGACAGCCCCGCGTTCTTCGATAGTGGTTGATCGCTGATCAGAACAATATTTGTCTCGGCGAACTTTCTGCCGCTGAGTCCCCTTCCGAGAAGCGCCTTGACCCCCCACCGCTCGGCCATAAGCAAGCCGAGGCCCAAGACGGCGAAAAGCGGGGCTGCTTGCTGAGAAGACTCCGGGCGAACCGCAAAGCCGGACACGGCCCAGATGAAGAGCAACAACGACGTCCAAGCCATACAGACGACGCGTATTTGGTTTCGGAGGGCGAGGAGCTCAACTGGCTGATAAAGGCCCTGGGTCTTCAGCACGCAAACGAGATAAGCCGCGCTTACTAGCGCCAGGCCAGTTGCAGCGCCCAAGTCGCCTGCGGCCTGTCCATTTTTAGCCTGATGCAGCAATGTGGAAGCGACGCTCGCAAACAAAATGGTCGCAATATCCGCGCAGAGCGCCACGTATTCAACCGAGTCATAACGGAGGGGCCATTTGTGCTGGCGGGACACAGCCGGCCCGGGACTGACACGATCCGTAACCTCCCGATCGGGAAAATGTCGGTTCACGAAGTTCATTTCTCGGCACCAGCGAGTTAATATTTAATATATTATTAATTAACTGAATTTATCAAGAAAAAAATACCGACCTTGGCTATCTAGCATTCCGTGCCGCCCGGAGGGTTTATCGAGATCCCTGTCGGGAGTTCCGCGCGTGTATCTTGTCGAGGTACGACGGATCCAGCTCCGAAATCAGGCTCTCGAGATAGACCTTTCCGTCGGCCGAAGCCGACCGGTATGCGGCCGCAAGCACCGGGCTCACGATAGGCTGATGCGTAACGACGATGCTGACGTCTCGTTTGATCAAGTCACGGAACTCGAAGTCCCGTAGCACTGCATCTGTAGCGAGTGCGATGGACAGCCTCAACGGAAGCAGATCCAACTCGTTGGGCGCGGTGTACCACGACATCTTGAGCATCGCTGCCGTGCTAGACTGAGCCAAATTGTGCTTCGATGCCGCCGCCAGCAAGAGCCAAATGTCGCCGCGGAGGGGCGAAGAGCGCAATGTACGAGCAAACGCTTTTGAAGCCGCTGGAGAATCTGTCTTTTGCTCGTCCGCAGCTGGTGTCAAATCCCAACTGGATCTCGCTTCTCCTCGGAGAGATAAGTCTTCACGTGTCGCCGCAACTGAAACCGGTTTCGAGATCCCGTACGGCCATGGTGCTATTGTCGATAGGGCTGTCGACAAAGAAGATTGACCACCGAGATACCACTCGTGAGGGACCGTCCATACTGCCTGCATGATCAGCACGATTCCAAGCAGCATCAGGGCAGCGCGGGGCCAAATGGCGGTCAATGATGACGCGAACTTTGGAAGCGGCGCCGGAGCCGGACCGGCCATCCGCTCCGAAGGCGCCATCCATTCCGCGGATATGGCGTCTCGGCCCGCGCCGGGGAGGCTTTGAGCGAACGCCAGTCCAAAAAGCGCAGCGACTAAAAGCGACGCGCCCAAACCCAGAATTCCGTGATCGGCAAAGGCAAGTATCGTCAGCGCTATCGAAGCGCCCGCGCCCAGGGCCGGGTACACGTAATCGTAAGCTCGAGAAAGGGAACGCCAGACCAGAATACAGGCGCCGAGCATTGCTATAATTACGAGGCCGCAAAGGAAGGCCCAGCCCATATCTATGACAATGGCTGCGGCGGCGGTTGGCCTTTCTGTTGTCGCGCCGGTTCCAACGTCGCGATAAATCGGCAAGAGGACCGCCGAAGCGCCCGCACCGGATCCTGCCGGCGCGACGTCCTGCAGCATCCGTTCTGTCGCGATCTGGCTGCTCGTTGACAAGGCGATCGTCAGATCGGTGTTCGTTCTGAACGGAATGACCGTGACGCTGGCAATAGAGAATATTGCGGCTGTTGCGAAAATGCCGGCGGTACCCCACAAGCCCAAGAACCACCTGCGAATAGCGAATACCGATAGCAAGATTCCTGATCCGAGGACGGCAGAAACGATGGCGGTGGAGTTGGCCCGGCTGAGCAGCGCGGCCAGGCAGAGGATCATTGCGATGATCGCCGCGAACAGAGCCGGGAGCGGGGCTGGCGCGATTGTTCCGGGCCGACTGTGCCGTCGTAGCTGATCGAGCGCTCGTATTGCCGTCGCACAGGAAAGCAAAACGCCGAGCATAGCGACGGTTGAGCCATCGGGCCCGGCAATACCAGTTGTTTCCTTACGGAACCACATAGCAGTGGCGATCGTGGCTATCGACAGGAGAATATGAAGGACCTGCGCCGCGCGGTATCGATCAAGCGCGATGACCGCGGTGAGGAGGGCCGCGGCGAGCACTGCACAATACTGCGAGAGCGAGACCATAGTCGCCCTGGTATCGACCGTGACTATTTCGGCGAGCGACTCGTTCAGGGCGGCCGATGCAGTGGCCCAAATGGGATTGCCGAATGTGCCCATGGGCATCGGCACTGCCTGTAACGCCATCCAGAGCGCCGGAGCCACGAGTACAGCGACGAGACCGGGCCGGAGCAGCTTGGAGAGCCCGAGGGAGGTGGACGATGGAAAGATCGCTACGACCAGCGCGGCCGTTGCAAGTACGAAGGATGCCAACACCCAGCTTTGCAGGCTTTCCGGCATCGCGAGCGCCGCGGTAATCGCCACGAACTCGGCCAACATGACAAGGCGGATAATCATGTGAACCTCATCGTGGTGCGGCCACTCCGCCGATCCACCGGCCGGAGAACGCGGAGGCCGCTACGAGACAGCCTCAAGAGCCGGAAAGTCCATAACGGATGTAGTGGCTGTCATGATAATAGTAGCTCCGATGACCGTCATATCGAGCCATTGCCTTGGTATCGGTTTTGCTGAGCACTGCCCCAATGAGCGACTCGTGAATGTTGGGTGCTGTGTGCAGCGCGTGCTGCACGACATCTATTTTGGTACGGCCCCATTCAACAACCAGAATGTAGCAGTCGATGAGAGATGAAGTGGCTCGGACATCAACCAACGGGGTCAGGGGAGGAAGGTCGACGATGACGTAGTCATAGTCAGCTCGCAAACGGTCGAACAGCTTGCTTATCGCGTCCGCGCAAAGAATTTCGCTGGTGTGAAGCAGGGGTCCCCGCCGCACGGCGGGCAAAAATGCAAGGTTGGTTGTCGGATCCCGCCAAATGGCGTCCGCCAGAGACCGGGTGCCGTTTGCAACTTCGATGATTCCGCTGACAGCCTTGGGCGCAAAGATAGCTGTTAGTGAGGGATTCCTGAGGTCGCAGTCGACGATGATGGCTCTCTTGCCGGTGTGCCCGATCAATTGCGCGAGCGAGGCCGCAATCGTGGTCTTCCCCTCATTCGGCAGGGCCGAGGTAATGCCGATGACCTGGGAGGAGATTTTCGCCGGATTGTGGTCGATGGCCAGCTTGATAGAACGAATTGCCTCCGTATATCGAGATAGCGGCATCCCGACCACGGTTCGGTGAATTGCGGTTGGAGACGAAACTATCCGCTGCTGGTTATCATCATCGGTTTTCAGGAGCCGAACTGACGGCTTCGGAGACTTGCGGGCGGGTAACAACGGGACCATAGATAGGCAAGGCAATTCCAACACAGTTTCCAGTTGGGAGGAGGTACGAAAGACGCGGTCCATGAGGTCTCTGAGGAGCGCCAAGCCGATGCCCACTCCAAGACCGCCAAGGATGCCCAGCGCCAGTACCAGCCTTGTCTTTGGCTTGCTCTTGCTGGGCGGTGGCGAAGCGGGAAAAAGGACCCGTGTTTCTGAGACAGGAAATGTCTCCTGCTGTGCGGAGCCCATGTAACGCTGCAAGAAGGTCTCGTACAGGCTGCGCAAGCCCTTCGCCCGGCTATCTAGATCCTTGATAGTCAACTCGGCAGAATTGACTGAACGAGACTGCGAAACGGACTTGGACAGCTGCTTTTCGACTTCTTCCTGGCGCTGTTTGGCGAGTTCGAACTCGCTTCGGCTGACTTCGGCAAGTCTTCTGACTTCGTCGAAAATGGAGACACGAAATTCCCGCGCGCGATTCCGGACATTGACGACTGCCAGGTGGTCGCGACCGACCCTGGCGGACAACTCGGCCTCGCGTCTCATGAGTTCTAGATACTGCTGGCGCAGCCCCGTGATGATCTGACTGTTCAGCGCATCGGCCCCGACGGCATCCAGATTGGCCATCGAGGCCGGATTTTTCGGATCGGACGAGGTAAGGAGAGTTTGATAGCGAGCCAATTTGGCCGTGGCCTCAGAGGTCTGGGCGCGTGCGGCAGCCAATCGATTGTTGATCTCCGTGATCTGCTGCTCGTCGATGGGCTTTCCATCCAGAGAAACAATATTGTTCTGGGCCTTGTAGACGTCGACGGCCCGTTGTGCAGTGAGGGCCTGGTCACCAAGGTCGCGCAGCCTCTCCTGCAGCCAGCTTGTTGCCCTGCGATTTGCATCGAACTTTGCGTTGAGCTGGTCCGCAACATAGGCCTTGGCTACGGCGTTGACGATCTCCGCGGCCCGAACCGCGTTGCTCGAATTGAAACTGATCTCAATGATGTTGCTGTACCCGATACGTCCCGCTGAAAGTCGGCCGAGAAATGCGTCTACCATGGCGTCCGATGGTTCGCCCTGCGTATCCGAGGGCCCTTCCTTCTTCGGTCCATTCGAGGCGAATGATCGGATTCGCTGCCAGAGCGACTGTAGAGATGGCCCCGATGCCTTAAAGTCCGGATCGTCCGTCAGTTTCAACTGGTCGATCACCGCAACCGCAATTGCCCTTGATCTCAGGAGCTGAAGCTGGGTCTCGATCTGACCGAGATCGTATGCCGGCTCGGCGACGAGCGATTGCTGCTGGACAAACTGGGGCCTTGGATTGGCTAACAGGATCTGAACCTGCGCCGTATAGGTTGGAGATACCAGCCGGAGATAGAGCACGCTGGCCGCAGTGATGAGTCCAGCAGTGACAAGGATCACGAGATATTGGCGTCGCAGAAGCCCGATAGCGAAATTGATGACGTCGTTGATCCCTCCGCTGTCTGCCTGGACGGGTTGAGCAAGCCCGTTCACCGCCAGCCGTAGTTTATCCGTGTGTTGAAGATTGTTCTGGAGCATCACGTACCTATCCGACTGAGCCACGTTGAGGCCGCCCGCCCGCAGACCAGCGTTCAAGAAGGACGTACCAAGCGGCGCGGGATTATATACCTTATAAAAATCCGCTTGCCAAATTAAATGAATCATATATTAATTGAAGCGAGATAGAAAATCAATGAGCGCGTCATTTTTGGGTCAAATCGTGGGAAAATAGTATTGTATTTCCGTCACTTAAGGTCCGTGCAGTGTTTTCATCAAAAATAATGCGATGGTTAGGGGCCGGTTTGGCCTGGCAAAGAATTAATTCCATCGGGGATTATGCCCTCCGCATGGAAACCCGATTCTGAAGTGAGGGCCGGCAGGAGTACCTAATGCTGGAGCTGCGATCCTTGGCGATCCCTGATGTCAAAGTAGTTCGAACAGATCGGTTTGCCGACGGCCGCGGCTACTTCTGTGAGACCTTCCAGCGATCGGCCTTTGCCGAAAAGGGTATCCTCCACGACTTCCTGCAGGACAATCAGTCCAGCTCAGACCGGATCGGCACGGTACGTGGCCTGCACTTCCAGCGACCGCCCTTCGCCCAGGCGAAACTCATACGGGTGTTGAACGGGGCCATTCTCGATATTGCCGTCGATCTCCGGCGGTCATCGCCCAACTTCGGCAAGCATATCGCCATCCAGCTGGATAGTGAAAGTGGTGAGCAGGTGTTCATTCCGAAGGGGTTCGCGCATGGCTTCTGTACGCTGCAACCCAAGACCGTCGTCTTGTACAAGGTCGACCAGGTCTATGCCCCGAGCCACGACGGCGGCGTCTATTGGGCTGATCCGACGCTAGCGATCAAGTGGCCCGTGACAATCTCTCAGGCTCAGGTGTCACCAAAGGACCAAACCCTTCCTGCGTTCAACCAGCTTGGTTTCGTTTTTGAGTAGTGGAGACGAGTAGAATGCGTATCCTGGTGACCGGCGGAGCGGGCTTTATCGGTTCTGCGGTGTGTCGCCGTCTGGTGCTGCAGACTGGTGCCGCAGTCATCAACATCGACAAGTTGACATACGCAGCCAACCCAGCTGCGCTGGCGAGCATCGAGACGCGGGAATCTTATGCGTTCCTGCAGTCCGACATCTGCGATCGCGAGGTTATGGATCTCGCATTCGCCGATTACGAGCCGGATGCGGTCATACATCTGGCCGCAGAAAGCCACGTCGACCGTTCGATCACCCGGCCCGACGCCTTCGTCAACACCAATATAGTTGGCACCTACACGCTGTTGGAGGCCGCCAGGACCTACTATGAGCACCTGCCGCTTCTGAGACGCAAGAAATTCCGCTTCATCCATGTATCGACGGACGAAGTCTACGGTTCACTAGGGCCCGACGACTTGTTTCGCGAAGACACGCCGTACAGGCCGAGTTCGCCGTATTCGGCCAGCAAGGCCGCCTCGGATCACCTCGCGCTCGCGTGGTTTCGAACCTACGGTCTGCCGGTCATCGTATCGAATTGCTCGAACAATTACGGGCCGTACCAGTTCCCGGAAAAGCTCATCCCGCTGACAATCCTCAATGCGATCGACCGGAAGCCTCTACCAGTCTATGGCGACGGCAGAAATATTCGCGACTGGCTTCACGTCGATGATCATGCCACCGGCTTGATAAGACTGCTCTACGATGGGAAACCGGGCGAGAAGTACAATCTTGGAGGAGACAGCCAGCGATCCAACTTGGAGGTCGTCACCCAGATTTGCGACGTGCTGGATCGATTGTCCCCGGGTGTGGGAGCGAGACGATCTCTGGTTACGTTCGTGCCGGATCGTCCGGGGCACGATGCGCGCTATGCGATCGACGCGTCGAAGGCACATCGCGAACTTGGCTGGGGACCGACGAGAACCTTTGAAGAGGGCTTGGCCGAAACCGTCGGATGGTATCTCAAGAATCGCGCATGGTGGGAGCGTGCTAGCTGCGGTGTCTATGACGGCACGCGTCTGGGTCTCCTGGCTGCCCAACACTGAGGTGAAGATGACAGATCGCCCCATCCTCATTGCCGGACGGAATGGTCAGCTGGCAAGGTGTCTTCTTGATCTCGGTGCAATGCGCGGTCTGCCTGTGGTGGCCCTCGGGCGTCGAGAGCTCGATCTGGAGGACCGCGAGGGGATCGACAAGCTCATCGCGTCGGTCGCGCCGGCTGCGATCATCAATACGGCAGCCTACACCGCGGTAGATCAGGCCGAATCCGAAGCAGCGAAAGCCTTCAGCATCAACCGCGATGGCGCGGCGGCGCTGGCAGATGTCGCGTGGCAGATGAACATTCCACTCATCCATCTCTCGACCGACTATGTGTTCGACGGTGCGAAACCGGATGCCTACGACGAAAGTGACATTCCTGCGCCGTTGAATGTCTACGGTGCGTCGAAGCTCGCCGGCGAGGCTGCTGTTTTGGCCGCACACCCGCTCGCGACCGTGATCAGGAGCTCGTGGATTTACTCTCCCTATGGCAGCAACTTCGTTCGAACGATGCTGCGGCTATGTGAGAGCCAGCCCATTGTGAGGGTTGTTCGGGACCAACATGGAAATCCGACCTGTGCATTCGACCTCGCGGAGGCCGTGCTTCGGATCGCAGAACGGTCAGTAACGGACGATCGCAGGGCGACGGCCGGCATCTTTCACCTTGCTGGCGGAGGCGAGACGAACTGGTACGACTTTGCGCAGGCGATCTTCGACGCGCGCTCCCGTCGCGGAGAGCGGATTCCGGCGCTCGAGGCGATCACGACGGAAGAGTTTCCGACCGCTGCGCGTCGGCCTCGAAACTCGCGCCTCGACTCATCCAAGGCCGAACGCGTGTTCGGGATTCGATTGGCGCCCTGGCGCCATTCGCTCGAAGCCTGTCTCGATCAGTTAGCGGGAGAAGGAGAAACCAATGCTGAAGGGAATCGTGCTGGCTGGCGGCAGCGGAACGCGCCTCTATCCGATCACGCGCGTCGTCAGCAAGCAGTTGCTCCCGATCTATGACAAGCCCATGATCTATTATCCCCTGTCGACGCTGATGTTGGCAGGGATCCGCGAAATTCTGATTATTACCACGCCGTCCGATCGGTGTCAGTTCGAGCGGTTGCTGGGCGACGGGAGCCAATGGGGCATTCGGCTCAGCTACGCCGAACAAGCCCGTCCCGCCGGTCTCGCGGACGCCTTCATCGTCGGTGCCGATTTCATCGGAAACGATCGTGTAGCGATGGTTCTTGGGGACAATATCTTCTTCGGGGATGGCCTGAGTGAACTGCTTGCCAAGGCGGCGGGACGTGAGGAAGGCGCCACGGTTTTCGCTTATCACGTGCGAGACCCAGAACGATATGGCGTGGTCGCGTTTGATGAGGCGGACCGCCCTGTATCGATCGAGGAGAAACCCAAACGACCGCCTTCGAACTGGGCAATTACGGGGCTCTATTTTTTCGACAACCGGGTTGTTCGCTACGCTCGTCGCGTCGAGCCATCGCCCCGCGGAGAGCTCGAGATTACCGATCTTCAGATGCGCTACCTCTCGGCCAACGCGCTGCACGTCGAGCGCATGGGACGGGGGTTTGCCTGGCTGGATACCGGCACGTTCGAGTCTCTCGTCGATGCAGGGATGTTCGTGCAAACCCTAGAAAAGCGGCAGGGAATGAAGATTGCTTGCCTCGAGGAGGTCGCCTTCAGACTTGGCTTCATCAATCGTGATCAGGTGCTCGCGCTCGCGCAGCCGCTGGAGAAGAGCGGTTATGGCAAATATCTGAACGAAATCACTCGGCTGCCGCATTGCGCTTCGCAATAACAGCTCTACCAAGCCGATAATTGTAAATCACCTGAATGATATATGCATTGAATTGACGGACGATTTAAAATAGAATTAAATCGATAGGGTTAGTTTAATTAATCGGTCTAGCCATGCTGGTGCAAAAGGCGAGCGTCTTTGGTCGGGGAGCCCGGGCCGTTTTGCCAGGGGAACTTACCCCCGCCTTTTGGCCAGAATCGGCGTTTTGGAATGCGTTCGATGGCCCCGATCCATCCGTCCTCTGGAGCCAACTGTTTGCTGATCCCTCAGCGAGCGTGGCTTCGCGTCTGCCGCTTCCGGTTAGGGTCGCCGATTTCGCCCGCGCGTCGTCTGGGGCCGGCTCGGGCGATCCGCCAGACTTGCGCGGCGCCTTGCCCAGTCTCTTCCCATCTTTCCAGTCGCGATTGTCTGCTCTGCTGTCTTCGACGTCTTTGACGAGCCGCCATCCGGGCTTGGCCGCGACGATCCCAACTGTGGCAAACGAGCGGACGCCGCCGACATCATCATCGGTGTCGACCCCGAGCACCACACACTGGACCAATTCGAGCGACGGGGTCTGGAATGTCGCTACGAACTGGAGCGCCGGCGTCCCAGGGATCATTGACTCCGCGGTTCTCGATGCGGCGGGAGCGTATGTCGTCACCAGCACTGCCCGTGTTGATATCGGGAGCCTGGTCGTTGATGCAGGCGCGACGCTTTCGATCGGTGGGTCGCCCTTTGTCGTCGAAGGCGATGTACTGAACAACGGGACCGTCGAAGTTGGGGCGTTCCTTGGCAATCGCATTGCTACGGGGGACTTTAAGGGCGACGTCAAAGGCACGGGATCTTTCGAAATTGCAGACAAGGCGATCCTGGAGATCGGAGCTTCGGTTTCGGGGCAGTTCTTGAATGGATCGTTCTCCGGCATAACCGTGTCGTTCGGCACGGAGGCTGGCACGCTGGTCCTCGATCAGTCGGCCAAATTCCACGGGTTGATCGCAGGTTCGTCCCCTGGGGCGCCGCTTTCGCCGGGGAACCTCATCGACCTGAAAGATCTACCCTTCACATCCTCGATGTCGGCAGCCGTCCACTATGACAACAGTTCGAATATTAGCACGGTCGATTTTAGCAACGGTGCCGCAAGTGCCACTTTGCTTTTCTCGGGGATGGACCTGAATTGGAATTTCAAGAGTGACGGGCAGGGGGGCACCCTTGTCTCTGATCCGCCCACAAACTCCATCGTACTGGAAAATCAGAAGCCGGGTACGCCGAAAAGTGTCTGGCAGATCCAGCCGGGAGACAATTCGACTCAGACTCAAGGGTTTACAACAGCAATCAGCACCAATGTTGGGGGGACGGTCCAATTCAAGATCAGCAACCAAACCGGCAACCCGACCTATCGTGTCGATGTGTACCGGCTAGGTTATTACGGTGGCAATGGTGCCAGACTGGTTACGAGCCTACAGCACCAGGCCGCTGCCGCGGTCGTCCAGCCCGCCCCCCTACGTGACCCGTCGACCGGCCTCGTAGATGCCGGCAACTGGAGCGTGACGGACTCCTGGAGCGTGCCGACCGATGCAGTCTCGGGCGTCTACATCGCCAACGTCGTCAACGGCACCCAGATATTTCAGATCCCGTTCATCATAAGAAATGACGCTTCGCACAGCGACATCGTGCTCCAGACAAGCGATCAGGACTGGCAAGCCTACAACGGTTGGGGAGGGGCCAATCTGTATTTCGGCAACGGGCCTGGCGTCAACGGATCAGCCTACGCAGTCAGTTACAATCGACCCCTCGTAACGCGTGATGGCACCGGCACCTTTGCCGAGGGAGGAGACTCCCCGTTCGCGGCGGAGATCGCGGCAATCTATTGGCTGGAGCAGAATGGGTACGATGTCTCCTACATCTCTGGAATCGATGCTGCGACAAACGGCTCGCTATTGCTTAATCACAAATTGTTCATGGATGCGGGGCATGACGAGTATTGGACCGAAGCTCAGCGCGCCAACGTAGAGGCCGCGGCGCATGCTGGCGTGAACCTTGCGTTTCTCGTCGGTAACGAGATTTTTTGGAAAACAAGGTTGGCACCCAGCATCGACGGCAGCGGATCAGCCAACCGCACACTGATTAGCTACAAGGACACGCACGCAAATGCCCTTATTGATCCAACAGGGCAGGCGACCGGCAATTTCGCCGACCCGCGGTTCGGCCCTGCTCTTCCCGCAAATTCCCTGACTGGTACGTTGTTCGCTGTCAACGCGTTCCGGTATGACACGATCACGATACCGTACCCGATGACCCAATTGCGCTTCTGGCGCAATACAGCTGTCGCGCAAACGTCACCCGGGCAGACCGCCTCGCTCGTGCCGGGCCTATTAGGCGTTGAATGGGACATCGCGCCGGATAACGGATTTCGTCCAGCTGGGTTGATCAATGTATCCTCTTCAACAGTGCAGGTGGACGGAAAGTATCTGCTTGATTATGGCAACACCTTCGGTGCAGGCACGGCGACACATAATCTTGTCCTGCATCGAGATCCTATTAGTGGTGCACTGATATTTTCGGCCGGTTCAATCAACTGGTCTTGGGGGCTTGCTAGCGACCACGACGGACCGGCAACTCCGGTAGATCCCAATGTACAGCAGGCGATGGTGAACCTGTTCGCCGACATGGGGGTTCAACCAGCGACGCTGCAAGCGAGCTTGGCGGCCGCGTTCAAATCCACAGACGGTACGGCGCCGACTTCTGGCATCACCAATCTCTCAGCTGCGAGCGTTGCGGAGGGGCAATCGATTACAGTGACGGGGACGGCCGCGGATGCTGGCGGAAAGATTGCCGGCGTTGAAGTCTCCACGAATGGTGGCACAACGTGGCATCCGGCCAACAGCAATGTCGGTGCGGCGAACGTGACGTGGTCATACACGTTCGTCACAACCGGTCAGGGGACATATAGTCTCAAAACCAGGGCGATCGACGACAGCCTGAATCTGGAAACGCCGGGGGCGGGCGTTACCTACACGGTCACGCCGTCATCCAATCTGACGCTCTTCAGTAGTACCGACACGCCTGCGGTGATCTCAAACAGCGATTCCGACTCAGTTGAGCTTGGCGTCAAGTTCATCCCTACCGCGTCTGGCAAGATCACGGGTATCCGTTTCTACAAAGGGCCCCAGAATACCGGCACCCACATTGGTGATCTCTGGACCTCAAACGGCACTCTGCTCGCGAGCGCCACCTTCACTAACGAAACCGCGAGCGGCTGGCAGCAGGTTAATTTCGCGACGCCCGTCAACGTGCAGGCCGGCGTCACGTATGTTGCCTCCTATCACACGAACACTGGCCACTATTCCTCAACCGATTACTACTTCATCGATTATGGGGGCCTTACGAAAGGTGCGCTCACCGCGCCCGGTAGCAGCCTCAACGGCGTCTATGCCTATGGCAGTGGCCCGGTCTTCCCCGGCAACACCTCCTATGTCAAGGCCGCGAATTACTGGGTCGACGTCGTTTTTACCGATTCAGGGACGACGTCGCCGCAAGCCAACGCCGACAGCGGCTTCACGGTTGGCCAAAATGGCGTGCTGAGCATTCCGGCATCGACCCTGCTAGCGAACGACACCAACCCGTCCGGTCTGGCCTTCTCGCTTACCAGCGTCGGCAATCCGGCCAATGGAAGCGTAAGCTACAATTCGCAGAACCAGACCGTGACCTTTACCCCCACCAATGGCTATGCTGGGGCAGCGAGTTTCACCTACACGATCACGGACACGAGCGGCCAAACCGGGTTCGGGCAGGTGTCGCTCAAGGTCAACTATCCGCTCTCTGCGCAGAGCCTGTTCGGCACCAGCGATGCGCCAAGCGTCCCCAATTCCGGTGATACCAGCCCCATCGAAGTCGGGGTCAAGTTTACCGCATCCGTGAACGGGACAATAACAGGGCTGCGCTTCTACAAAGGGTCGTTGAATACGGGCTCCCACATTGCGGATCTCTGGAGTTCGACCGGAACCCTGCTTGCGACTGCCACCTTCACGAACGAGACACCCAGCGGATGGCAGCAGGTCAATTTCTCCAATCCTGTCGCCATCACAGCAGGCACCACTTACGTCGCGTCCTATCACACCAATGGTAATTATTCCGGTACTCAGAACTATTTCGCGACGTCGCTCACCAACGGCCAGTTAACCGCTCCGGCTGGCGCCAATGGCGTCTATAGCTATGGATCCGGAACCGCGTTCCCGACAAATACCTTCAAATCCTCCAACTACTGGGTCGATGTCGTCTTCAACGGCTCCTCCGCTGCCAGCGTGCCGCAAGCAAACGCCGACGGCGGCTTCACCGTTAGCCAAAATGGCGTGCTGAGCATTCCGGCATCGACCCTGCTAGCGAACGACACCAACCCGTCCGGTCTGGCCTTCTCGCTTACCAGCGTCGGCAACCCGGCCAATGGAAGCGTAAGCTACAATTCGCAGAACCAGACCGTGACCTTTACCCCCGCCAATGGCTATGCCGGGGCGGCAAGTTTCACCTACACGATCACGGACACGAGCGGCCAAAGCGGGTCCGGGCAGGTGTCGCTCAAGGTCAACTATCCGGCCTCCGCGCAGAGCCTGTTCGGCACCAATGATGCGCCGAACGTCGCAAATTCCGGCGATACCAGCCCCGTCGAAGTCGGGGTCAAGTTTACCGCATCCGTGAACGGGACAATAACCGGCCTGCGATTCTACAAAGGATCGTTGAATACGGGCTCCCACATTGCGGATCTCTGGAGTTCGACCGGAACCCTGCTTGCAACTGCCACCTTCACGAACGAGACACCCAGCGGGTGGCAGCAAGTCAATTTCGCCAATCCTGTCGCCATCACGGCAGGCACGACCTACGTCGCGTCCTATCACACCAATGGTAATTATTCCGGTACTCAGAATTATTTCGCGACGCCGCTCACCAACGGCCAGTTAACCGCTCCTGCTGGCGCCAACGGCGTCTATAGCTATGGATCGGGAAGCGCGTTCCCGACGAGTACCTTCAGATCCTCCAACTACTGGGTCGATGTCGTCTTCAACGGCTCCTCCGCCGACAACAATAACCCGCCAACCGCGGTTGCTGACACCACGAATGCCACCGAGAAGGGCGGCACGGGCAACAGCACTGGCGGTTCGTCCGCCGTCGGCAACGTGCTGACCAACGATACCGATCCCGATTCCGGTGACACAAAGACCGTCACGGCGGTCAGCTTTGGCTCGACCAACGGGACTGTCAATTCAGCTATCGCGGGCGCGCACGGCGCCCTCTTGCTCGGCGCCTCGGGTGCTTTCACCTACACGGTGAACGAAAACGATACGGCCGTGCAAGCCTTGCGGCAATCGACCAATACGCTGACCGATGTCTTCAGTTATACGATGCGGGACGCCGCGGGCGTTGCATCGTCGAGCACGCTTACTGTCACCATTCATGGCGCCAACGACGCGCCGGTACTGGCGATCCAGACCGGCAACCAGGCCGTGACCGTTGGCTCGGCGTTCTCGCTGACGTTGCCCGCCGGCACCTTCACCGATGTCGATGCCGGCGACTCGCTCACCTACACGGCAACCGCCGCTGACGGCTCGCCGCTTCCGGCCTGGCTCACGTTCAACGCGTCGAGCCGAAGTTTTAGCGGCATGCCAACGTCAGTTGACGTCGGCACGCTCAGCGTCAAGGTCTCTGCGACCGATCTCGGTAGTCTCACCAGCAGTGAGACATTCGATATCGCAGTGTCGGCAGTTCCTTCGACGGTGAGCCTGTTCTCGAGCTCCGATGCCCCGGCGGTGGGGTCGGGTTCGGACACCTCGCAAGTCAACCTCGGAGTGAACTTCTCGTCGTCCGTGACAGGCACGATTTCCGGCATCAAATACTACAAGAGCGCAAATGACCTCGGCACCCATACGGGTTCGTTGTGGAGCAGCACCGGCACGCTGCTGGCAACCGCAATTTTCACCAACGAGAGCAGCAGCGGCTGGCAGTCCGTCACGTTCAGCAATCCCGTGACCATTGCGGCGGGCACCACCTACGTCGCGAGCTTCCACAGCAACGGCCATTATGCTTCCAGTCCCAACTACTTCACGACCGCTCGCACCAACGGCCCGCTCACAGCTCCTGCGAATACCAATGGCGTCTACACCTACGGAACAGCCAATCTGCTCCCGACCAGTACCTATAACGCAACCAACTACTGGGTGGATGTCCTGTTCAAAAGCTCGAGTGGCGGCGCCAACCAGTCACCGGTCGCCGCGAACGACAGCGGCTTCTACGCCACGCAGAACGTCCCCTTCGGAATCCCCAGTTCGGCACTTCTTGCCAACGATACCGATGCCGACGGCGATACGCTCACGATCACAGGCGCGAGCAACGGTGTGAATGGCACCGCCAGCTTCAACGTCCAAAGCAACAGCGTGACCTTCACTCCGACGACTGGCTATACGGGACCGGCTTCCTTCAACTATAGCATCTCCGATGGCCAGGGCGGCATCGCCAGTGCATCCGTCGCTCTCAATGTGACCGCTGCGTCTTCGACAACTGTGCGCCTGTTCAGCGCAAGTCAGGAGCCCAGCATTGTGGCGGCCAATGATCCAAAGTCGGTAGAATTGGGCATCAAATTTCAGACCTCCAGCCCAGGCGATGTCATCGGACTTCGCTTTTACAAGGGGCCTTCCAACACGGGCATCCACGTTGCGGATCTTTGGAGCGGCACCGGGTCTTTGCTGGCAACTGCGACCTTCACCAATGAAACGGCGAACGGCTGGCAGCAGGTCAATTTCGCTACGCCTGTGACTATCATGCCGGGCACTACATACGTCGCCTCCTATCACACTGCCGGCAATTACGCGGCCGATCCAGGCCTGCTCGCCAACGCAATTACCAACGGACCTCTATCAGCGCCATCCTCCGCATCAATCGGCGGCAACGGCGTGTTTGCGTACGGGACAGAAAGCCTGTTTCCGACCAACACCTACAACGCGACGAGCTATGGCGTTGACGTAGTTTTTAGGCCGCAGCTGGCAGCATAGGAGACGTAAAATGCACGCCGAACTTTATACCGACGGAATTGAAGAAATCACCGTCAGTGGCACCATCGTCCGCGTCGATCTGGTCAGTCTTTCACCGACGGAGCGTGACGCAAACAATGTCCCCAAACGAGTGTTTTCTCAGCGGTTGATCTTTTCGGTCGAATCCTTCGCCAATTCGGTCGATGTGATGCAGAAGGCGCTTCAGGGCCTGGTTGACGCCGGCGTGGTCCGGCGGAATCCAGCCGAGTCGCACAATGGTGCCTCGGGGTCACGTGATGCGCTCGCGTCCAACACACGGCCTTTGAATGTCTCTTCAAACTTCCGCTGAAATCGACGACGCTGGCGGCGTGAAGGACCAGGTTGCGGATGCCCCCGGATTGGCAACGCAAACGGCCTTGGAATGCCTGTCCAAGATTTGCGGTCATCATGGCATCGATCTGCCGGTCGAGCGCTTGAAGCACGCTTACGCCGTGGCCGGCCCGCTTTCGTTGAATCTCCTATTGCACATGGCGAAAGATGCAGGCCTACGCGCAAGTGGCACGAAACTGGACTGGGGCGCGCTGATTCGTCTCGGCGAAGCCTATCCGGCGCTGGCTCGACTCGCCAATGGCAACTGGATCGTGGTTCTTGATGCGGGGCGGGGAGCTGAGGGAGAGGAGGTCGTCAGCATCTTCGACCCGCTCGCGGACCGCAAGCACGAGGTCCTGGTTGTCGACCGGGACCGATTCTGTGCCCAATGGGCCGGCGACACGATCCTGATCAAGCGCGAGCAGTTTGCGCAGGATGGTCGGAGGAGTTTCGGCCTCCGGTGGTTCGTACCGGAACTACTTCGTCAATGGCGACTCTTTAGGGACGTCGCGATTGCCGCGGTCCTGCTCTATGCGTTGGGCCTCATCATCCCGATCTTTTTCCAGCTCGTGATCGACAAGGTTCTGGTTCACGAGAGCTTCACCACGCTCTACGTACTCGCTTGCGGTGCGAGCGTAGCGCTCGTCTTTGATGCGATATTCGGCTTCTTGCGGCGCTACTTGCTGCTTTATGCGACCAACAAGGTCGACATTCGAGTTGCCACGAAGACCTTCGGTCATCTCCTCGGGCTGCCGGTCACCTTCTTTGAACACATGGCAGCTGGGATCCTCGTCAAGCACATGCAACAAGCGGCGCGAATCCGTGAGTTTCTGACTGGGCGACTATTCTTGACGACCCTCGACGCGCTCTCGCTATTTGTCTTCCTGCCGGTACTTGCACTCTACAGCGTCAAGCTGACGCTCATGGTTCTGGCCTTCACTGCCGCGAGCGGCGCTGTTGTCGGCCTGCTCATGGGTCCTTTCCGGCGGCGTCTGTACGATCTCTACCAGGCGGAAGGTGCGCGGCAGGCTCTTCTCGTCGAAACAGTTCACGGCATGCGCACGGTGAAGTCGCTTGGGATGGAACCAGTGCAGAGCCGGATCTGGGATAGCCGCTGTGCGCAGTCCGTGGCCATGCGATTCGGCGTCGAGAAAATCTCCGCAGGTGCTCAGGCGCTCACCGGCTTTCTCGAGAAGATCATGACGCTTGGCATTATCGCTGTCGGCGCACTCGATGTCTTCGCCGGGGAAATGACAATCGGCGCGCTGGTCGCTTTCAACATGTTAGCCGGGAGGGTCTCCGGACCGCTGGTCCAGCTCGTGACAATGGTGCACGAGTACCAGGAAGTGGCTCTTGCCGTGAAAATGCTTGGCGAGGTGATGAATCAGAAGCCTGAGCGTGATGGGAGGAAAGATGGGCTTCGGCCCGACCTCGTCGGCAAAATCGAGTTCGAGGGTGTTTCCTTTCGCTACGGAGCTGAGGGAGCGCCGGCGCTTGATGACGTCTCCTTCACCATCGTGCCAGGTTCGATCTTCGGAATCGTGGGCCGCAGCGGCTCCGGCAAGACGACGCTCACAAGGCTGATTTCCGGCATGTATCCGGTGCAGCAGGGGCTGCTGCGCGTCGACGGATATGATTCGAGGGAGCTCGACCTGGCCCACCTGCGCCGAAACCTCGGAATCGTCTTGCAGGATAATTTCCTGTTTCGCGGGACGGTTCGCGACAATATTGCCTGCGCGAAACGCGATGCGACCTTTGCCGAGGTGGTCGCTGCGGCGCAGCTCGCAGGTGCGGACGAGTTCATCGAGCGGTTGCCCCGAGGCTTCGACACCATGCTTGAGGAAGACGCCTCCAACCTGTCCGGCGGACAGAAGCAGCGGCTCGCGATTGCGAGAGCTCTGATCGTCAATCCACGGATCTTGATTTTGGATGAGGCGACGAGTGCCCTCGACTCCGAAAGCGAAATGATCATCAGGCGCAATCTGCGCCGTTTGGCGGCTGGGCGTACCGTCATCATCGTCTCGCATCGGCTGTCGATGCTGACCGAAGCGAGCCAGATTCTGGTGATGGACCGCGGCCGTATCGTGGACGTGGATCGCCACGACCATCTCCTGTCGAAATGCACCATCTACAGGCTTTTGTGGAACCAACAGATGAAGCAGATCGCATGAAGGAGACAAGACAATCACGGGCGGATGCAAAGCCGGACGGTCTGGTTTCGGCCAGAACGATCGAGCGACGGCGAAGGTTCAGGCCAGGGCCGAGGCAAGCACCCGTGATCGCCGAATTCCAGTCCGATGCAACCGAAGTTGAGCAGCAAGCGCCTCCGCGGCTCGCGCGTCTCACCCTCTACGCCGTACTTGCACTGATTGCCTTTGCGGTCACCTGGGCATCCGTTTCGCAAGTGGAGATGATCGTCACGGCACAGGGAAAATTGACCACGACACGTCCCAACCTAGTCGTGCAGCCGCTAGAAACGTCGGTCATACGCGAGATCCACGTCAAGGCCGGTGACCGCGTGAACCGCGGCGACGTTCTGGCGACCCTCGATCCGACGTTCTCGCAAGCGGATTTCGATCAATTGCGCGGCAGAGTGGCCGGTTTCGATGCCTCGATCGATCGGCTGGGCGCCGAATTGAATGGAGCCGAGTACGCCGTCAAGGAGCTCGCGAACGCGGACCAGGTGCTGCAGGGCAAGTTGTTCTTGCAGAGGAGGGTCGCTTACGAAGCGCAGATCCAGAATTACGACGCGCAGATCGCTTCCGCTCAAGCCAATCTCAAGACAGCACAGAACGAAGAGGCGGTTCTCCTTCAGCGTCTCGACACGATGCGTTCAATTGAAGCCATGCGCACCACACTGATGGACAAGGAAGTCGGTTCGAGGCTGAACTTCCTATTGTCTCGCGATGCACGGCTCGAGGTCGAGAGCAATTTGGCGCGTGTTCGTGGCAGTATCGCCGACACGACGCATCGGCTGGACAAGGCCCGCGCCGACCAGAAGGTCTTCGCCGAGGAGTTTCGTCGTACCACTTATCAGGAATTGGTGGAGACGGTGCCGAAGCGTAACGGCGCAGCAGAGGAATTGAAGAAGGCCGAGCTTCGTCGACAGTTGATCGTCCTGCAGGCGCCGGCAGATGCCGTGGTGCTGGATATTGCGAACCGGACCGTCGGCTCGGTGGTTCGCGAAGCGGAAACGCTGTTTGTCCTGGTTCCGCGTGACGTGCCTCTTCAGGCGGAGGTCAACGTCGAGGGGCGGGATATCGGTCAGGTGGCGCTTGGACAAGCGGTTCGGATCAAGTTCGAAGCGTTTCCTTTTCAGAAGTATGGAACCGCGACGGGAGAAGTCCGCGTCATCAGTCAGGACACGTTCTCGCCGGATACGAAGGCCGAAGGTGCGCGCCGTGCGCCAGCTCCCTATTACCGCGTACTGGTCGATTTGTCGGACACGCACCTTCGGCTTCCTCCTGAGCGTATTCAACTGATTCCGGGGATGGCGGTGACGGCCGAACTGAAAGTCGGCAAGCGCACCGTGATTTCCTATTTCCTCTATCCATTGCTGCGCGGATTGGATGAAAGCATCCGGGAATATTGACCCGGCTAGGGATGGTAAATGACCATGATCATTAGTCCAAATTTTGGGGTGAAGCTCCTGGTGCCCACGGCTTCGAGTAAGCTCTCGCACAATTCACCGCTGGTGAACTATGCGCTCAATGGGCTGGAACGTTGCTGGTTACCTGAACATCGCCGGTGGTCGCACATTTTCCATCTCGATGGACGTCCTTCGCCAAACGAGTCGGTACCGAACAGCGACGTATTCTATACGCTCAATGTCTTACTCGGGATGTCGCGCGTCGCTGGAGTTCCGAGTGGTCTTGATCTGCCCGAAATATTCAGCCGCAACGCTTCGCTACTCACGAGGCTTCCGGTGCGCAAGTACGCCTTCGGTATGGCGCTGTGGAGCGCCGCCGAGCTCGGCCTCGAAACGCCCGAGCCGGTCAAACGCGAGCTGACGGCCATTCTCGCCGACGAGTCCAGGTGGAAGAGCTTTCGTGCGCAGGATATTGGCATGCTGCTCACGGGAGTCGTGGCTCAGGCGAGGGCAGGCGAGAACGAGTGGTGGCGCTACGCCGGGCCGCTTTTTCGTTTCCTGAAGGAACGCTTCCACAGCGAATCGGGATTGTTCTTCGATGCACCGTTCGGGTTTCGCCGCCGCTTCTCGTCATTTGCGACGCAAACCTATCTCTCGATCGCCTGCTATCAATATGGGGAATTCGCCGGAGACGCGTCCGCGCTTGTCATGGCCGATACTTGCGTGCGCAATCTGATAGCGCTTCAAGGCCCACAAGGTGAATGGCCCTGGTTTTTCGACGCGATGAGCGGCCGCGTCCTTGATTTCTATGAGGTCTACTCGGTTCATCAGTATGGAATGGCCCCGGCACTGCTGGAATGGGCGGAGCGCTTTGGGCAGAGGGGATCGCGGGACGCCCTGGTCAAGGGATTCAACTGGGTACTTGGCCAGAACCAGCTGGACCGGGCCATGCTCGTGCCTGAACTGAGCCTGACCCTCCGCTCGCAGGTTCGCAAAGGCGAATTGACAACGAAGGCGCCGCGCGTATTGCGCGCAGTCAAGAACGCCTGGCTCGGAAAGGGAGAGCGACTGATCGACGGCACTGACGTGGAAGTTCGGCTTGAGTGCCGTAGCTACGAATTGGGCTGGATTCTGTGGTCATTCGGCCAGCGTACTGACTTGCCGGAGCTGACCAACAACTGTGCCTTCGGCGGCGCCTGAAGAATTTCCGTTGCACTAACGATTCCAAGCTACTGCTCGCCGCCCCCGTAGGTGCGAAAGCATCGTCATGGCGCGGTGCGCCCGGACGGCACATAATACGGCAATTGCTTTGAGGCGGACGCCGCTACCATTTAGACGGTCGCTGGTTAGCACAGTCACGGCGTTTGGTGCGAGAGATGCGAAGACGAGCAACGCTTGCGCGAGCCAGCGCAATTGCCAAACAGGTTTACCTTCCGCCATGTTGCGATAATGCGCAATGTGTCGATCCCATTTGGCGTAGAGCTCCTGGAGAGAGCCTCGGGCCGGATGGAAGACGATCATTTCAGGGGTATACCGAAATCGAAGTCCGGCGCGCAGCGCACGTGCCCCCCATTCCATATCCTCGGCCACCTCAATGCCAGCGAAAGGGCCGACGCGATCGAAGTCGCGGCGAAACACCGCCATATTGCCGGTTCCGGAATAACCGTGGCGCTCGATATAGAGCTTGAAGCGATAAGCGAAGACGCTCTCATAAGCCGCAATGGCATCAAGCCTCGCATTCTCCGGCCGCCATATACGAACGTCGCCCCCGAGGACTGTGCCAGCCGGCGACAAGCAAGACCATTTCATCACGTTGCTCAGCCAATCCTGATGCGCCCTGCAATCGGCATCGATGAAGGCGAGGATCTCGCCTTTGGCGGCGGCGACGCCTGCATTTCGCGCAGGGCCGGGACCTGGTTGCCATTCGTGCTGCAGCCGTACGCCAGGATGACCGGCAACGACGTCCACTGGCGGCGTTGCCGAGCCGTTATCTACCACGATGACCTCGAACGAGTGCCGGTTCAGGGTCTGTGCGTCCAGACTGCATAAACAGGCTTCCAGTGCGTCAGGCTGGTTGAGGTGGGGAATAACGACCGAGATCATCGGTTAAATCCTTTATTTAATTCCCGTTAGATCTGCTGTCTCAATCGTAGCGAGGGCGTCCTCGTTTTTCCGCGCCGCATAGCAAATTCGAGTCGATTTAAAACTTGCAATTAAATGGCGCCGGCGTATTATCTCAATAATAATCTTAAATGCCAACTTAAATATGGTCGATCTTTCTGGGAGATAAGGTTCCAATGCGTGCAGCATTCCTGGGGTGCCCGATCGACGTGCTGACAATGGCGGAAACCGTCGAGCTGGCGCACAGAGCCATGCGCAGCCGCCAGCGGCTGCAACATGTGGCGCTGAACGTCGCCAAATTCGTCAATATGCAATCTGACCCCGTACTCGCGGCCGATGTTGCCAACAGCGATGTTGTCGGCATCGATGGCATGGGCATTCTTTGGGGCGCTCGAGCACTGGGGCTTCCAGCAACATCGCGGGTGGCGGGCGTAGATCTCCTTGCCGAGTTGCTCGCGGTATGTGCCCAGGAAGGCTTTAAGCCCTATTTCTTGGGAGCCACTTCCACCGTTCTGGATCGGGCTTTGCAAGTCGCACGCGAGAGGCATCCCTCACTTGTCTTTGCGGGCTGGCACGACGGCTACTTAAAACGCGAGCAGGAGAATGACGTCGTCCGGGACATCCAGTCCAGCACGGCCGATTGTCTTTTCATCGGCATGCCGACGCCCAGGAAGGAGCGTTTCCTCGCCGCCCATCGCGATGATCTCGGCGTGCCCTTTATCATGGGGGTGGGTGGTGCATTCGATGTCCTGGCAGGTACCGTTCGGCGCGCGCCCGTACGGCTTCAGAAGCTGGGCCTCGAGTGGCTGTACCGCATCTATCAGGAGCCCCGGCGGATGTGGTGGCGATACGCCAAGACAAACGCCCTGTTTGCGGGCGTCCTGGCACAAGCTCTCATCAGGCAGGGGCTTCGACACCCCCTTGGTGCGCCCGGAGCCCTTCCGCCGGGTCCGAGCCGGATCGGAGGGTGAGGCGTGCGCAAGCATTTCTTCATTCTTCTGGGAACCCGGCCTGAAGCAATCAAGCTCTTTCCGGTCATCAACCGGCTGAAGGCTGAGCGGCGCAAGGACATCTCAGTAACGATCTGTGCGACTGCACAGCATCGAGAGCTGCTTGATCAAGTCCTCAAGTTGGCCAAAGTGGTCCCGGATTTCGATCTGAACGTCATGACGACAAATCAGACGCTGGATCACTTGACTTCTCGGTTGCTCGGACAAATCGGCGACCTTCTCGAAAAGGTGAAGCCCACCAGGGTCATTGTTCAGGGCGACACGGCAACTGCCATGACTGGTGCATTGGCATCCTACTATCACCGTATACCGGTCTCACACGTCGAGGCCGGACTGCGCAGCGGCGACATCTTCGCACCGTGGCCCGAGGAGGTGAACCGCAAGATCGTCGGCTCGATCGCCGATCAACATTTTGCCCCAACAGAGCGCGCGGCCCGAGCCTTGCGTTCCGAGAACGTCTCCGGTGACCGCATTCACGTTACCGGAAACACGGTGGTGGACGCTCTCATCCTCGCGAAAGCCATGGTCGAATCCGATCCAGGACTCTCGTGCCGCTGGGACGGCATAAAAAAGCGCCACGGCAATCGCCGCATCATCCTGGTGACCTGCCATCGCAGGGAAAACTTCGGCGGCGGCGTCGTCAACATCGTGAACGCGTTGGAGACCATCCTGCAACGGGAGGACGTTGCCGTGGTGCTCCCGGTACATCCGAATCCGAATGTCCGGGACCTGTTTGCGTCTCGATTCTCGGATCATCCGCGGGTCGTTCTTATTTCCCCTCAGGAATATACGGATTTCGTGAGCCTGCTCTCGTTATCATATTTGGTCTTGACGGATTCGGGAGGTGTCCAGGAGGAGGCCCCCACTTTCGGCAAGCCAGTCCTGGTGATGCGAGAAACGACAGAGCGTCCCGAAGGAGTGGAAGCGGGAACCGCTCGCCTCGTCGGGGCGAACTACGAGCGAATCGTTGCTGAGACATTTCGTCTGCTCGACGATGACGAGACGTATGCTGCCATGGCTCGTTCGCATAACCCGTTTGGTGACGGGCACGCAAGCGACCGTATCGTGAAGGTTCTTCTCGATGCCTGAATTCCAAAAGATCAATGTCGTTGGACTTGGTTATATCGGGCTGCCGACCGCGGCGCTGATTGCGAGCCGAGGGATGCAGGTGCTCGGTATCGACACCAACGAACGAATTGTCGATACGGTAGCATCGGGCAAGATTCACATCGCCGAGCCCGATCTCGACGGACTTGTCTCCAAAGTCGTGTCGGGCGGTGCGCTCACAACGTCCAGCAAGCCGCAGCCGGCCGACGTTTTCATCATCGCAGTGCCGACGCCGATCGACCGCGAAAGCCGTCCAGACCTGTCAAGCGTGAATGCCGCAGTCGACAATATCGTGGATATCCTTGCTCCAGGCAATCTCGTGATCCTCGAATCGACATCGCCGATCGGAACCACCGAGGCCATGGCGAAGCGGATTATTGAACGCAGGCCGGACCTGCATATAGGTGTCAACGGCAAGGAGGACGGAGCGATCTACGTAGCCTACTGTCCAGAGCGCGTGCTGCCGGGGCGGATCCTGACCGAGCTTATCAACAACGACAGGTGCATTGGAGGAATTACGCCGACGTGCACGCGGCGTGCCCAGCGCTTCTACAAGATGTTCGTTCGCGGCGCTTGCGTCGGTACTACGGCGCGGGCAGCCGAGCTGGTCAAGCTGACGGAAAATGCCTTCCGAGATACCAACATAGCATTTGCGAACGAACTGTCGTTGATCTGCGAGAGGTTCGACATCAATGTCTGGGAGGTGATCGACATCGCCAACCGCCATCCTCGCGTAAACGTTTTGCGGCCGGGACCGGGAGTGGGTGGGCACTGTATTGCGGTCGATCCCTGGTTCATCATCGACTCGGCGCCGGATCTAGCGCGCGTGATGCGAACAAGCCGGGAAGTCAACAACGCCAAAACGCAGAAGATCATCGAGCGTACTGAGGCGCTGATCGACGATCATCCTTACGCAAACATCGCCTGTTGTGGATTGACCTTCAAGGCCAATGTCGACGACTTGCGCGAGAGTCCGGCCATGGAGATAGCCACGCATCTAGCGGCAAAGTACGGAGAACGGATCAAGGTCGTTGAGCCGAACCTGCGCCGTCTGCCGCCTCAGTTGGCCGATTACCATGTCGCATTGGTCAATATAGAGGAAGCTCTGCGCAGTTGCGAAATCGCGATTCTACTCGTCGATCACGATGAGTTCAAAATGGTGCCGTTGTCAGAGCGACGGCATCTCGATGTCATCGATACGCGCGGCATATGGCAGGATATGCCAGCGCGGACGTAACGCATAAAGCCGTAACCCCCGAATGGATCGAGGTTAGCATGCGAGATAGCCAGCTTGGAATCGGGGTCGTGGGATACGGCTATTGGGGTCCCAATCTCGTTCGAAATTTCTCAGCCAATCCTGCCGCCCGCGTTGTCAGCGTGAGCGACCTCGATCCGGGCAGGCTCGGGCTTATAGCGCAGCTTTACCCCGCGGTAGCAACGACTACGCACTATGACGATCTGCTGAAGGACGCCTCGATTGATGCAATTGCTATCGCTACCCCGGTGCACACGCACTACGAACTGGCGATTGCGGCGTTGCGGGCTGGCAAGCACGTGTTGGTCGAGAAGCCCCTTGCGCCGAGCTCAGAGCAGGTGATGCGCCTGATCGACGAGGCAGATCGGCGCGGATTGACACTGATGGTCGATCACACCTTTCTCTACACGCCGGCGGTTCAGAAGATTCGTGAGCTCGTGCTGAAGAGAGAGCTGGGAGACGTATACTACTACGATAGCACACGCGCGAGCCTCGGGCTGTTTCAGAAAGACGTAAATGTGATCTGGGACTTGGCGGTGCACGACATCTCGATCATCCATCATATCCTCGATGAGGAGCCGGTCGCGGTTTCGGCGACGGGGTCGTGCCATGTTGTCGGTTCGCCCGAAAACATGGCTCACATCACATTGTTCTTCGCCAACGCGTGTGTGGCCCACGTCAGCGTCAACTGGCTCTCGCCTGTCAAGGTACGCCAGACGTTCATTGGCGGCAGCAAAAAGATGATCGTCTATGACGATCTCGAGCCGACCGAAAAGATCAAGGTCTATGACAAGGGAATTACTCTCGATAGGCCCCCCGAGAGTGCACATCAATTTCGAATCGGATATCGCGCCGGCGACATGTGGGCTCCGCATATCTCGCCTAGGGAGGCGCTGCAGACCGAGGTTGAGCATTTCATCGACTGCGCGCGCAACGGCGGGCAGCCGATTTCCAGCGGCATGTCTGGGCTGCGAGTAATCGAGGTGCTTGAGGCGGCTTCGCGATCGATCACGGAACAGGGCAAGCCAGTCGCGATTCGGCAATTGCCGAGCGTGAAAGCGGAGCGGGCTCGGGCCACGGCTTAGTTGGCGGTTGGTCGTGGTTGTTCGCCAGCTAAGCCCGGCGTCGGGAGCCGCGATGAATTCAGTACAGCGTTCAGTCTTGTTCTCTGCGGTGGACCGCTATGCGGGTCTTGTGCTGTTTTTCGTCTCCACCGCGGTGCTTTCGCGCCTGCTGACGCCGAGCGAGTTTGGGGTTTATGCGGTTGTCAATGCGCTTACCGCCGTGATCGCGGCCGCTTTTCAGGAATTTGGAGGGGCAAATTACCTGATTCAGAAGCGTGAGCTGTCGCGCGGGACTATTAGAACGGCGTTCACCATCACCTGGGGGATCTCACTGGCAATTGCGCTGATTCTTTTAGTCACGGCTGACGTTGTATCGCGGCTCTTTGCGCAAGACAGTCTAAGGCGGGGTATTGAGGTTTCTGCGCTGAATCTTCTCGTTATACCGGTCTCCGGAACGTTGATCGCCTTGTTCCGCCGTGACATGCAGTTCGGCACCCTTGCGATCTGCAATTTTGCGAGCAACGTGGCGGTTGCGCTGGTTTCGATCGGACTGGCAGTACTGAACTTCAGCTACATGGCTCCAATCTGGGGTGGTGTGGCTGGGAGCATCGTTCTCGCGGGCATGCTGCTGAGCTGGCATCGCGATTTCAGCGTGTTACGCCCTTCGCTGTCCGAATACCGAGACGTCATCGAATTCGGTCTCTATTCCAGCGGCGTCAGCGTCATCAATGTCTTCTACAACCTCGCGCCTCAGCTCTTTCTGGCGAAGATCCTCGATCTCACGGCTGTGGGTCTCTATAGCCGGGCAATCAACCTGACCCAGGTATTCGACAGGCTTGTCACGCAAGTCGTGAACCCGATTATCATGCCGGCCATTGTGACCAAACGTGCAGCTGGGGCAGATCTAAAAGGCGTGTATCTGGATGCGGTCCAACTGCTTTCCGCCGTGCAGTGGCCATTTCTCACGTCCGTGGCGATTATGGCAAAGCCGATCGTCCTGATCTGGCTTGGTGGAGCCTGGCTCGAAGTCGTGCCATTGGTGCGCATTCTTTGCATTGCAAATCTGGCGCTGTTCGCTGCGTGTCTGACCTATCCTGTGTTCCTGGCAGTTGGACGCGTGCGCGACGCGCTTGTCTCGTCCTTCATCTCGTTGCCACCCTCGCTGCTTGCCCTCCTATCTGCGTCCTTTTTTGGCGTGGAAGTAGTTGCAGCATGCGCGTTGCTGACATTGCCATTCCAGGCAGCGGTGGCGATTTACTACCTCAGTCCGCATCTGGCACTGCGGCCAAGCGAGTTTGGCCGGGCCCTGCTGAAGAGCGGTGCCGTCACGATGGGGACCGCTTCGGGCGTAGCCGTCTGTGCGGTGTTGATCGAGGCAGGAGCTCTTAACTTCGTCGCAGGCCTGATAACAGCATTGGTGGTCGCCACGTTCTGCTGGTGGTGCGCACTGATCCTGACGGGGCATCCTCTGCTGGGGCACCTTCGTCATGCTGCAGCGGGTCTTGCCGAGATGGCGCCCAGGCTGCTGCCCTCACGCCCGGTCCTGTAAGGCTGGCGTGATTGGAGAGAGAGAGAGAGAGAGCTGACATGCCAATAAAGGACACCGCGCTTGGCCGCGACGTGCGCATCGTGCATCCGGATCTGGTCAACCTGTATGGTTGCGTCGTCGGTGACGAGAGCAGGATCGGTACCTTCGTCGAGATCCAGGCGGGGGCAGAGATAGGTGCACGTTGCAAGATATCGTCGCACAGCTTCATTTGCGAGGGCGTTACGATCGAGGATGAGGTGTTCGTCGGTCATGGCGTGATGTTCACGAACGACAAATATCCTAAGGCAACAACCGCGGACGGTCGTCTTCAGCAAGCTTCGGATTGGACGCTGCAGCGCACGCGGGTCGGTCGGGGGGCTTCGATCGGCTCGAATGCCACCATCCTGTGCGGTGTGACGATCGGAGAGGGCGCCTCCGTAGGTGCCGGTGCGGTCGTCACTAAGGATGTTCCGCCCGGCGCTATTGTCGCGGGAGTGCCCGCTCGGGTCCTGCCCGCAGCTGAAAATACGCTTCTGAGCGATCGGCGCTCGTAAGAGCTGCTCCATAAACCATTTTTAAGCGAGATATATATGCGTCACAATTTAATGCTTGATTTAATATGATTATGAGAGTTAATATTTTATTATAATGTTTGGTCCAAACCAAGGTCTTGAATCTTGATACCCTTCCTGGATCTGAAAGCCCAATATAGCCAGATCAAGCCGGAAATCGACGCCGCGGTGGCGAGGGTCATCGGGAGCGGGCACTTTGTGCTCGGGCCGGAGGTGACCGCCTTCGAGGGACGCTTTGCGGGTTATTGCGGGACTGCCCATTGCCGCGCGGTGAACACCGGCACTTCGGCGCTTCACCTTGCCTTGCTTACGGCGGGTGTCGGACCCGGTGACGAGGTCATCACCGTATCCATGACGTTCATCGCGACCACCGCGGCCATTATCTACAGCGGTGCCAAGCCGGTGTTTGTCGACGTTGACCCTGTAACGTGGACGATGGATCCCGGCTTGATTGAAGCTGCGATAACACCACGAACCAAGGCGATCCTTCCGGTTCACCTCCACGGGTTGATGGCCGACATGGATCCGATCATGGCCATCGCGCGTCGTCACGGCCTGGTCGTCATCGAGGACGCCGCGCAGGCGCATGGCGCCGAATACCGGGGACGTCGAGCAGGCTCGATTGGCGATCTGGGATGCTTCAGCTTTTACCCTGGCAAGAATTTGGGGGCGTTCGGCGAGGGCGGAGCCGTCGTAACTCATAGGCCTGAATTCGCGCACCGCGTGTCACTGCTGCGAGATTGGGGGCAGGAGGCGAAGTACGACCACGCCGTCCCCGGATATAATTATCGTATGGACGAGATTCAGAGTGCGATATTGAACGTCAAGCTGGACTACATTGAGAGCTGGACGGAAGCGCGCCGGTCGGCGGCTGAGCAATACAATGCACTGCTGTCCGAGCTCCCATTTGCGCGTCCCCAGCCGCCAGGGCACGCCCGTCACGTGTATCACGTCTATGCAGTCAGATTGGAGGAGCGCGATCACGCACTGTCGCTGTTGCGCGATGCCGGAATAGGCGCCGGGATTCACTATCCCGTTCCGGTGCATCTGCAAAGAGCCTACGCAGAACTCGGCTACCGTGCCGGTGATCTCCCCGTAACCGAGATGCTGGCGAACGACTTCCTCTCTCTTCCCATTTATCCGGAGCTGCAGCCGGAACAGGCAGCCGAGGTTGTCGCCACATTGAGGAACGCAGCGATGTTGCGGCCCAGTGAAGCGGTCGGCGCCCGAACGGAGCATCCACAAAGCGTCATGACATGGTCCCACAACAGGAGAGCGTCTTGATTGATCTCAAGGGAAAGCGCGTTCTGGTCACCGGCGGCGCAGGCTTCATCGGGTCCCACATCGTTGATCTGCTCTGCGACGAGGGCTGCATTGAAATTGTTGCTCTCGACAACATGGTCAGAGGCCGGCCGGAAAATCTCCGGCGCGCGCTCGGGCGCGGACCGGTGAGACTGGTTCACGGCGACATACGCGATCGCAAGCTGATGGAAGCATTGGTCAAGGCGGCCGATATCGTCTTCCACCAGGCCGCCCTTCGCATCACTCATTGCGCGGCCGAACCACGCCTCGCCAAGGAGGTTATGGTGGACGCCACCTACGACCTGCTGGAGCTGTGCATCAAGCACGATATTGAGAAGATCATCGCGGCGTCTTCGGCATCGGTATATGGCATGGCCGAGGAATTTCCGACAACAGAGCGGCAGAATCCGTACAACAACCGAACTCTCTATGGAGCCGCCAAGGCATTTAACGAAGGCCTTCTGCGGGCCTTCAACGATGTATGCGGTCTCGACTATGTGGCATTCCGGTATTTCAACGTCTACGGCAGCCGGATGGACATCCACGGACGGTACACCGAGGTCTTGATCCGCTGGATGGAGCGGCTGGAGGCCGGATTGCCTCCCGTCATCTTTGGTGACGGCCATCAGACCATGGATTTCGTTCACGTCCGCGACATCGCGCGCGCCAACATCCTCGCGGCCAGGTCAAAGATCACCGATGAGGTCTTTAACGTCGGAAGCGGCACCGAAACCAGCCTGACGGAGCTGGCTACGGCGCTTGCGTCCGTGATGGGACGCCGTGGCCTGACGCCTGAATTCGCGCCGGAGCGTTCGGTCAATCCGGTGCCGCGCCGACTGGCATCGACGGGCAAGGCAGAGCGTTTGCTGGGTTTCCGCACCACGGTTTCGCTTGAGCAGGGGCTCGCAGATCTCGTGAAATGGTGGCGATCGGAACGCGATCTCGCTTCGGACCGCCGGCGGCAGGCCGCGGCATCATGATCCCGATCGCGACGCCGTTGCTTGCGGACGAAGAGGCTGATGCTGCGCGCGTGGCCGTGCTGTCGGGCTGGGTGTCGCAAGGTCCGCAGGTGGCCGCGTTCGAGCGCGAGTTCGCTGCACTTGTCGGCGCTCCACACGCCTGCGCTGTCGCGAATTGCACAGCCGCCTTGCAGCTCGCCTTGGCGGCGTTGGACATCGGCGCCGGCGACGAGGTGATCACGGTCAGCCATTCCTTCATCGCGACCGCCAACGTCATCCGATGCCAGGGCGCCACTCCGGTTTTCATCGATATTGATCCGGAGACATACAACTTGGATTGCGACCGGCTGGCTGACGCCATCACCGAGCGCACGCGTGCGATCATCGCGGTTCATCAGATGGGTATGCCCTGTGATATGGCCGCGCTCATGGCTGTGGCGGGGCGCCACGGGATCACGGTAATCGAAGATGCAGCCTGTGCCGCCGGATCGCAGATCCGGGTGAACGGGCAATGGGAAGCGATCGGCAGGCCGCATGGACACATTGCCTGCTTTTCCTTTCATCCGCGGAAGGTGATCACGACAGGTGAGGGTGGAATGCTCACCACCGCGGACGCCGAGCTTGATCGCAAGTTTAGGCTGCTACGCCAGCATGGTATGAGCGTTCCGGATATCGTGCGTCACGGATCACAGCGTGTCATCTTCGAGGAGTACGTCCTCGTCGGCTACAACTATCGAATGACGGATATGCAGGCTGCGATCGGTCGCAAACAGCTCGAGCGGCTGGCAGAACTGGTGGCGCGGCGCCGCGCGGTGGCCGCCAAATATGCCGAGCTACTCGGCAACTTGGAAGGGTTGCGACTGCCTACGGAACCGATTTGGGCGAGATCGAACTGGCAGAGCTATTGCGTGCGTCTCCCGGGTCGCCTCGACCAACGCACCGTCATGCAAAACCTCCTCGACAAGGGAATCGCGAGCCGCCGCGGGATCATGTGCTCGCACCGTGAGCCGCCTTACGCCGAGTCGAAGCAACGGCACGATCTTCGTCAGTCCGAACTTGCGCAGGACAGGTCGATCCTGCTGCCCCTTTACGCTCAGATGACGGACGCGGACCTGTTGAGTGTTGTTGAGGCGCTGAAAGCCGAGATAGCCCAATGATGAGCGCGGCATATCTATGAGAATCCTGGTCGCAATAGCCAGCTACGGCCATGCAAATGACCTGTACCTGGATCGGGTGATCAATGAATACCGATCCATGCAGTTCGATGTCGACGTGGTAGTTCTCTCAAATATCGAAAAGGCCGTTCCGCCCGCTGTCGAGTGTCTAGTTGGGCTCCCGACCAAAGACCCCTGGTCTCTTCCGTTTTTGCATAAGAAGCTGTTTCTGGACCGGCTCAATCTGTACGATCTGTTCATCTACTCGGAAGATGACATTCTAATAACCGAAGAGAATATCAGCGCCTTTCTGGACGTTGGCTCTGCCCTGAAGGAAGACGAGATCGTCGGATTCTTGCGGGTTGAATATGGTCCGGATGGGGAGCGCAACTTTCCGGAGGTGCATGGTCATTTCCGCTGGGATTGTGAATCGGTCAGAGTAAGGGGGGGCTATACTCTCGCCCATTTCACGAACGAACACTCAGCCTGCAACTTACTAACCCGGCAACAGCTGACGAAAGCGATTGCTTCAGGCGGCTTCCTGGTCGCACCGCACGAGGGAGAATACGATCTTCTTTGCAGCGCTGCCACCGACCCGTATACCCAATGCGGTTTCAGGAAACTTATTCCCATATCGCACATAGAGCAATTCTGGGTGCATCATTTGCCGAACAAGTATATCGGCCATTTTGGTGTCGACCAACGCGAACTAGGCTCTCAAATATCGGCGTTGTTGCTGATCGCCTCTCAGGAGAAAAGACGTCGTCCGCTGCTGAATACCGAGACCAGCTTGTGGCACAAGATGTATTCGAAGGATTGCTATGAACCGATCAGAAGCGAGGTCTTGAGCCTGATCCCCAAGAGCGCCGAACGCATCCTGTCGATCGGCTCAGCGTCCGGCGCTAATGAGCTCTGGTTGCTCGAGACCGGAAAACAGGTGGTAGCGGTACCACTTGATGATGTCATAAGCAGCAAATCAGCCGCACGAGGGCTCCAGGTGGTGTCGGGAGATCTCGATACCGCTCGTGCAAAGATTTCCTCGATGAGATTTGACTGCATCTTGTTTCTCAACGTTTTGCAGTTCGTAGATCGTCCGGAGCATTTACTGAGACTGTTTGTCGATGCTCTCTTGCCCGGAGGAGTAGTCCTCATTACGGCACCGAACAGGCCATATGTCCGTTATCGGTGGCAGCGCAAAGGCGGTAGTGGACCGCGCCATAGTCGGCTTAGCTTCGAAACGACGAGAATTCACAACACATCGAGCTCAGTAATTCGACGTTGGTGTGTCGAATCGGGGCTCTCGATGGAGAGGACATCGAAAGTCGATTCACCTCGAACCAACGGATCCAAACAGAATCGTTTGTCCGCCCTTTTTGCCTCGGAGGTCGTCGCGCTGGCGAAGAGAGTGCCTGATCCGAATGAACGCAGAGGTTCGAAGAGAGGCGTTGGAAACGCGAGCGGGCCGCTATGACAGAAAGAAAAGACGCTCGCGCCTGCAACTCGGAACGTACCGAATATTACAGGCATTCACGCGAGGAAATTAGGTCGCTCTTGCCAAATGGAGCATCGAGGATCTTGGAGGTAGGGCCGGGCGGCGGCTACACGCTGCGGTGGCTGAAATCAATCTACCCAAACGTCAAGACTGTGGGGGTTGAGGTCAACCGCGAGCTGAAGGAAGAGTTGGAGGAAAACGCGGATACAGTCGTCATCGGCAATATCGATGATTGTGCTTCCGACCTCGGCCAGTTCGACCTCGTCTTACTGCTTGATGTCCTGGAGCATCTGCCGGATCCCGGGAGGACGCTTCGATCGATCAGCGGGCTTCTAACGGAAGGCGGCCGCATTATCGTTTCGGTGCCGAACGTTGCGCATTTGAGTGTAGCGCTGCCGCTGCTCTTCCGGCGAAAATTTACATATCGGGATTCCGGGATTCTTGACCGGACGCATTTAAGGTTCTTTGTCGAAGGAACGGCCGTCGAACTTCTGAATGATGCTGATTTGATTGTCACAGATGGTTTGGTTGCCGGCATCGAAGGACCAAAATCGAGGCTGATCGACTGTCTCTCGCTCGGGGTCCTTCGTCACCACCTCGTCAAGCAATATATCATGGCCGGACAACGACGCGGCGATGCTCCGGCACAATCGAAAATCGGTTGGAGGAGAGCGGGCAGCGTGCGCGTAACGGAGGGACGCCGGTGAGCTCGACAGATGTAGTCATCCCTTGTTATCGATATGGGCATTTTCTAAGGGATTGTGTCCAAACCGTCCTGACCCAATCCGGTGTGACGTTGCGCGTGCTGATTATCGACGACGCGTCGCCGGACGACACGGCCGAAGTTGCGCAGGAGTTGGCTCGCGCGGACTCACGGGTTACCGTTCTCAAACACGCATCTAATCGGGGTCACATCGCAACGTTCAACGAAGGGATCGCCTGGGCGGCGGCCGACTACCTGGTGCTGCTTTCTGCGGATGACTATCTGTTGCCTGGTTCGCTTGCGAGGTCAGCCCGCATGATGGATGATCACCCTTCTGTCGGTCTCGTTTTCGGTCGAGCGATTGTACAAGAGGATGATCGAAGGGAAGTCGTAGCTGCTCCCGCAGGTCTGGGGCAGGGAACACGGATACTATCTGGAACTGAGTTCATTCATCTCAGCCGGGCCAAGAACATCGTGATCGCGCCTACTGTAGTGGTTCGGACGAGCTTACAAAAAAAGCTGGGCGGATATTCAGCGCAACTGACGCACAGTGGGGACATGGGCATGTGGTTGCGATTTGCCGCGCACGCCGAGGTCGGATTCATTGACCGGGCTCAGGCTGTTTATCGACGGCATACGGCCAATATGTCAACGACGTACTCGCCGGAGCAGGATCTCGCGCAACGAAAGGAGGCATTTGAAGTCTTCCTTAGCAGTTGCGCTCCGGTGCTTGCAAACGTCGACGATCTTCGGACCTGGTTCGTCAACGAACTGGCGCTGGACGCGGTCAGAAGTGCGAGCCGTGCCTTCAACGAAGGAGCAATGGGACTTTCCGATCGGCTCTGTGAGGCTGCATTGAAAATCGACCCAAAGGTCGAAGGAACGCCGCCTTGGTTGGCTCTGGCTTGCAAACGGCGTTTGGGCCGTCGTGCGTGGCAGCTTCTACAGCCGGCCGCCGATCGAGTACGACAGATGCTCGCGCGATAGTTGGTAAAGCCTGCCTGGCCCTCGTGCTGCGCGGACGCGCCCCGGGGCGCAGTTTTCTCCCATTTGACGGAATCTTGTGAGCATGGTCGCGCCCCAATTCAGGCACGCTTATCGTCGCGCGTGAACTAGGGAAATGTCAGCGGCCATCAACGGCATCGGCTCGTCGGCGGGCATTCGGTATTCGGTCATAGATGCCTCGCGAAGAGACGCGCGAAGCCCTAGACAAAGAGCCCAGAATATCCAAAGAAAGTGCCAGTAATGAACTGTCAGGCCGGTGAGCATCGTCAGTACAAGCGCTGTCGTAAATCCCCAATGTGGCGGGTCGTTAGCGACCTTGCTGGCGTTTCGCCTGGCCGGCAGAATAGCTGCAATGTTGGTGAGGGCCACTAGCACAATCATGGGAATGCCGAAGCGTATCGCCAGCTGCAGCCAGACGCAATCGACGGTGTAGTCCAATATTTCGTTGTTCAATGGGTTAAAAGCGAATCCGGTCCATGGCTCCTGGCCAATTTTCAGTAGGGCCAGATCCCAGATCATCAACCTGAAGTATCCTGACACTGGATCGAGTGTCAGATGGGTGATGATCCAGCCGATCGGATGATTGGCAATGATGAAGATAGCCAGCATGCCTCCCGCAACGGCAAGCCAGAACACGCTCCAACGAGATGAATAATTCTTCATAAGGCATTCGTATGCAAAGGCCACTATGGCAATGATGAACGACAGCAAAGGTGCAGAGGACATTGATAGTATGCATCCGAGAAGGCACACGCCCACCCACCATGTTCGCTTTGCAAAGGTCTGTTCGTAAGACATCAACATTGCGCCGGACAGAGTGCAAAACGTGCCGAACAGGATGGGGTGGTCAAATGTCGATGCGGTCCTCAGCAAGTCCGCGCGAAAATCAGCCTGCAGCAGGGGGGCGCTCTGGAAAATGCCGGCCAGAGTCGTGTGCACCACGAGTCTTCCGGTGACGCTGTCTGCGAGTGCCAGGAACACGACGATGATCACGAATGTCTTCAGCACCTGAATGAAAGTGGAAACGGCGGCTCCGAAGAGCAGCCCTCGAGCCACAAAGTACCCTCCGACGTACTCCAGGCATACTGCCGACGCGGATGATAGGCTGCCGTCTCCTCCGACATAAGCCGCCGCCCCGATCATCCAGATGCCGGTTATGGCCGCGAGATAGTCACTTGCTATAAGGTGGCGATCAGCCCTAGTAAGTCGGACGAGGGCTGGTATGAGCAGTATCAGGATGGCAATCCTGCCGACCGTGAGTTTGGCGCCAGACACGTCGACGGCGACGAGTCCTCCTGGAAACAGGATTGCTAGGAGGACAACGTAGCACGCGAAGGCGCCTACATTTCGGGGCTCCGGCGGCAGTTGTTCGCAACTCGCAAGTGTCGAATGGGATAGCAGTGACTTCATTGCTCTCGCGTCCAATGTTCTGGATAAGCTGCAATCAGGATACAACGGCTCGTTCGAGAACTTGCGCGTATCGCTGGATACACGCTTCTGTGTCGAAGCGGACCTTCGCCTCACTTGAGAGGGTCGCGCGAGAAGTCGCCCAATACTCTCGATTTGCGATGATAGAATTCATCGCTGAGACAAGGGCGGCTCTGTTGCGCTGAGGCCGAAATCTCTCACGCGCAACACTATCCCATGTTACGGCCTCGGGATTTTCTAGGGGGTTGGGCACGAGGCAGCCATGTCTGCCGTCCAGACCAATTTGTTCGCGGGCTCCCCCGACATCGCTCATCACAACGGGTAGGCCTGCACAAAGAGCCTCCATTGGGGCGAGGGGCCATCCCTCAAAGAAGGAGTTGAGAACGAAGCAATCGGCCGCTGAGAGCAATGGGGACGGGTTGGAAATATTGTCGCGAAGATGGATTCTATGGCGCTCGGGGATCTTCTTGTGAAGGAGTTGTAGCTGCTTCATATAGACGGGATCATCCGCCCGACCCGCCAGGACAAGATGTGCGTGCGGGAACAATTTTGCGACCTCTGCAAAGGCGACCAGCAGGCCGTATGCGTTCTTCTGCATGACGTGACGGGCCAACGATACGAACAGAAACTCATCTTGAAGACCCAGCCACTTCCTTGCCGCGGTCCGGTCAGTCATCTGCCGGTGGGTAGAATTGAAACCGTTGGGTATCGTGTAAATCGCATCGGCGCTGAATGCCGGGTTGCCGCGCAAATATTGCCGTCGTACCAGGTCGCTTACGGCGATCAGAAAACGAATATTGCGACTTCTCGGCCCCTCTGCTCGCCAATCGGTTCCAATTGGGGTCGGAGCGGCGTGCAGCGTTTCTACTACCGGTATTCCCAGCTCGTGAGCCGCCTGGACCAGCCAGTCTGGAGGTGCATGAGCGCTGATGACGTCCGGCCGTTGTTCCCTGAGCCAGCCAAGGCATTCAGATGGGTATCCATGGATGACCTCAATCCCTTCTTCTTGCAGCGCACGCATGAGACGCCCGCCGGATACAGCCGGGTCTGTTACCATGACCGTGGATCTGATGCCTCTGTCGGGCAGCCGCCGAGCAAGAAATGCCACGAACTCATCGATTCCGCCGGCGTCCAAGACGCTCGTCGAAATCAAGCATGATAGTCGTCGATGAAGTCGGTCTGGCCTTTCAAGCCGTGAGGGGAGGCACGCGGCGGCCTGGTTCAAGTCAATTGCGGGACGGGCACCGCTCTCGCGGACGATCAGCGGCGAATTCCAACCTTCGAGAGGTGCAGGACCCCCCTGAAGACGCGAGAGCATCGCAAGTCCCATTTGCCTTAGGATGCGCGGGATGAGCCAGGAGCGGCGCTGTGCCCAGAGGGCGGTCGTGACCACCGGGGAAAAGCGGGATACCGAAAATTGGCTCACAATTGGCTCCTCGGCCGGAAAAATCCTGAGTCATCATTTAAAATGGTGCTTGTCGATTTATAGCAGATATTCAATATTTAATAAAATGGACTTTTGGGTGCGCCGCTGATTAATGAATAAACGCGAGCAACAAAACCTATCGTGATAGAGGTCGCGGGCTGCTGCGGCTTGCGTGGGCATTCGACATGCGAACGCTCCTCGGCGGATGCGGAGTTGGCTTGCCCAGAACCTGGCTCTGTCACAAACGACCGGGGCCTATTGAACGTTCAGTTCAAGCACCTTTAGCGATAACCGTGTCGTCTATCGAAGGAAATTTCGGGCCGGCCCGTTCTGCCGTTCATTCCATGCCACAAGCCCGTGATCGTAAGCATGGCAGCCGCTGGAGCACCAAGCAGAAGGTATCTCAGCGCGTACAACATCCAAATCGCGGAGTGAAAGACCCAGCGCCACCCGGCTCGACGCCGGGAATAGAGGATACCGTTCCGGGCGGACAGGTAGACCGACAAATGGGACTGATCTCTTGGGTCTACGGCCGATCCGATGGTCGTGCCTCCCACATGGCGTATCAGCGCCCCTTCAGCAACTCCGATACGGTGATTGGCTCGTCGCCGGCCCCAGTCAAGGTCTTCCATATAGAGGAAGTAATCGTCCATCATTAATCCTACATCAGCGATGAAGTCTCTTGTCACGAGCACACAAGCGCCGCTAATCGCATCGATCTTTTCAACCATTTCCGGTGTGAGGCGACGTCCCGCAGGCGAGTTTCGGCCAAGAGCTGTCACACGTCCCGTGAGAGCGGACCATCGAAGCCCATAATTGGCGACCTTGTTCGGGGAATCGTCGAACACCAGAACGCCGCCAACCATGCCGTATCCTTCGGCGGCTTTGGCCACCAACTGTGATAGGCACGTCTCAACAACCTCGGTATCCGGATTGAGAACGAGCACGGCGTGCCACCCGGGTTGACCGAGCAATCTCTCGAGCCAGGCATTAACTCCGCCGCCGTAGCCGAGATTATCAATTGCGAGCGCTATCCTGACCAAATTGGAGCGGGATCGAAATCGACATTTCGCCACGCGGGCCAGTCGCCCTCCCGGTCGATCCAGCTCATTCGAGCAATCTTTCATTTGCTGCAATGTGCCGTGTTCGTGTGCAATGACCTCCATCAAGGAGGCATAAGCTTCCCGGCCGGCATTCTCGCAGATGAAAACATCAAAATTCTCGAGGTCGGACTGGGCAAGTGACTTCAAGCAACGATCCACATCGTCGGGGTTTCCGTACGATACGATGAGGACCGCTAGCTTTGTGGCTTCTTCTGGCCCGGTATTTGACATCGCTCCCTCGCTCGGGTGATGGACGGCCATCCGCAAGCCTTGCCGCGCCCGTCATGGGTCGAAATCGTGGCCTCGCCCCGCCGCCCATGTTAAATATCGTGATAAATTAAATGCGCGGGGTAATCAATATAATATTGAATTGATTAAATCTACGGCCTATGATCCTCTGGTTGTAAGGAATGGCGATTGATCGAAGTGTCACAGGTCATTGAACATAGCGGGTACGAGAAGGCTGCGTCGAGCCGTTTCCGGCTGGCGCGATTTTCGATCTTTCTCGATCTGGTGAACTCGATCCCGAGGACCGATCGTCCGTTGCGTATTCTCGATATTGGCGGAGTCGAAGCCTATTGGTCGGACAAGAGGCGCCTGATAGCCCGACCGACTGAAATAACCCTACTCAATCTGGACGGCGGCGGGCCGCCGAAGGCGGGCTTCATATTTTGCCGGGGCAACGCCTGCCATATGCCGGAATTCGCGGACAATAGCTTTGATGTGATCCATTCGAATTCGGTCATTGAGCACGTCGGTCAATGGTCGAGCATGATGGCAATGGCGAATGAGATCCGGCGCATCGCTCCCAATTATTTCGTGCAAACTCCCTACTATTGGTTTCCGATCGAGCCGCACGCGAGAACGCCCTTTCTGCACTGGCTTCCCGAGTCGCTGAAGTTCCGGCTTGTGATGGCTCGGAAGTGTGGCCCTTACTGGTCCAAAGCGGCGACCGTCGACGAGGCGATGAAGACGATACAAAGCTCGTCCCTGCTGGACAAGCGTATGTTCGCTGCATTGTTTCCCGACGCGTCGATCATCTCAGAGAAAATCCTCGGCGTAACTAAATCCCTTATGGCTGCACGAAAGCGCTCTTGATATGTGAGGGAGCGTAAATGGACGGTCAGCTCAGAGAGGTCGATTTATCGCCGAGAGAGGAGAGCGGTTGCGGTGTTGACCAACAGAGGACGTCTTCCTGACGGAGCCGAATAACCGACGGTTGGCGCAAGAGAACTTGAACCGCACCGCGGTTCAATGTTGCGTATGCAAGGCCCCCCGAACGAATTGATGATCGGGCTTCTCGTCTTTTGTCATGGCGAGCGAGCGAGTCGCATCAGTGGTAGCAGGCGCGTCCGAGGTCGTTTAGAATGAAATCCTTGCTCGTTTGGGTCGCCGCGCTAATGTTGATCGCGTCTTCCGATGAAGATGACGCCCGCATTGCGCAAGAGAGCAGCGGCAAGGTCGAATGCACGGCCAACCGTTGCGATGTCAGCGAGCAAAGGGTTTCATCTGCAGCACCTCAGCATCCGGAAGTGCTAAGGCGGTATGCCGTGCGGCCGGGTTGGAGTGTCGCCGGCGTCGATTACGCAGTCGGAGCGGCATCAACATCACTCAAGGATCCGGCGACCATCTCGATGGCGGGTGTTTCGATAGATGCATCGAGCCGCACGATCACAATCAGCGGAAGCAACATCACGCTCGATGGGTATGATTTTTCGCTTCACGGCGGATATCAGGTGACGCTCGCAGGAGCGAATGCGACGATCTCGAACAGCAATTTTGCGATTGGCACCAATCAGGGATCATATTTGATCTACGGGAGCTCGGCGGCTTCCAATCTGACCATCACGCATAACACCTTTGACGGCAGCGCCATCGGTAACGCCACATCGTTCATCGGCTTCGCGGGTTCGGGCCAGGTCACGATGGAGTACAATTGGTTCAAGAGGTTTCCGCAGCACGTCGTCGAATTCACGCAGGCAAACGGCAGCCCAAGCTTCTCCGTCGTCTACAAATATAATCTGATCGAGCAAGGGGCGATTAAAGGCGGCGCCCATCTGAATTTCCTGCAGTTCGGCGGTGGTACCGCGAGCTCGGTGGATGTCGAGTTCAACACCACCTATCAGACGCCGCAGGCCTCGGGAGGCGAGGGCTTCCAGTTCTACAGCAATACTCAGGGCGGGGTGATCCAGG